>NZ_JBFTGV010000012.1:0-213049 GCF_056393925.1 Agrobacterium sp. 10T429 | reverse complement strand
GATGCCGATGCCGATGCGGATGCTGACGCCGACGCTGACGCTGACGCGGATGCAGATGCCGATGCGGACGCTGACGCTGATGCCGACGCAGATGCTGACGCCGATGCGGATGCGGATGCGGATGCCGACGCCGATGCGGATGCCGACGCGGACGCCGATGCCGACGCGGATGCAGATGCAGATGCAGATGCCGACGCGGATGCCGATGCCGATGCGGACGCGGATGCTGATGCCGATGCAGATGCCGATGCGGACGCGGACGCGGATGCTGATGCCGATGCGGATGCCGACGCTGATGCCGACGCGGATGCTGACGCCGACGCAGATGCCGACGCAGATGCCGATGCCGACGCGGATGCCGATGCGGACGCTGACGCCGATGCCGATGCGGACGCTGACGCCGATGCTGATGCCGACGCAGATGCTGACGCCGATGCGGATGCCGACGCCGATGCGGATGCCGACGCCGATGCGGATGCCGATGCCGACGCTGACGCAGATGCCGACGCGGATGCCGATGCCGATGCGGACGCGGATGCTGATGCGGATGCGGACGCGGATGCTGACGCCGATKCCGACGCTGACGCGGATGCCGACGCGGATGCAGATGCCGATGCTGATGCCGACGCAGATGCTGACGCCGATGCGGATGCAGATGCCGACGCGGATGCGGATGCGGATGCTGACGCAGATCTCGAGCCCACGGACGACGTGGCCTCAGCTGAAGTGAATCTCTTGCCGACAGTGACGGAAAATGTTCCGCTTGGAAGCGACACCTACCTCGCTGTCGTCAGCCTTGCAGGTCTCGATCTTCAGCTATTTGCAGATACAGTCGAATTTGACGTGGAGACCGGTCACAAACAGGATCTCAATTTCGATTTCAGTGGAATACTCGGGGCTGGCGTTCTCGGCGACTATAGTCTTGTCGTGCAAAAGTGGGACGCCGCAACGCAGCAATGGACAAGCATTGACGGTGGAGGACCTGCCACGATCCTATCACTGTCACTTTTTGGCGGAACAAGCGGCACCGTACCGGGACTTGATCCGGGAGAGTACCGCGCATTCATGGGATTTACGGGCCTGCTCGGCGTAGGAGTTGGTGGCACATTAACCCTTGATGGCACCGACTATAATTTTACTGAAGTTGGAGGTTATGAAGCTGTCGAGGTGAGCGGCAACGTCATCGATAATGATGACGTACCGGCCGGAACAACAGTTCAAAGCGTCGACAGCCAGACTGTTGATCAGGATGGGACTACTGTACAAGGCGATTTCGGTGAGCTTCTGATCCTAGCCGATGGCACCTATACCTACACGCCGTTCGCGAATGGAGCGGGAATCGGCAAGGTCGACAGGTTCGAATACACGGTAGTGGATGCAGACGGCAATATTGGCACTGCCACCCTTTATGTCCAGATTGGCAGCGACAATGTGACTATGACCTGGAGTGACACCGACCCGAGCCTTCCAGCGACGTTCGAATTTGCCGCGACGGGCGATAGCGCAAACGCTTCGGTCGTTTGGGACAATGTCACGGACGACAATTTCTATACCACCACCGGTTCCACATTGCTCTCAGGGGGCCTGGGGCAGACGAGCACATATATCAGCAGCAGCTTCGTCATTACCGATAGTATGGAGGTCTCTGGCAGCATTAGCGTTTCCGTCTTGCTTGCTGCGCTGTCGAATGGGGCGCTCCATCTCGAACGAGAAACAACACCAGGCAGCTGGCAGCAGGTGGCAACCGATTCCTTCAACATCATTGTTGGAGGTCTCGGCACCGTGGCATCGATCGACCTCTCTGAACTTGATCTGGCTGCCGGCACGTACCGTGTCCGCTCCACTTTGAGTGGCACGTTGGTAAACGTCTCGGCGACCATAACGACTGATATCGATGTGACATATACGGACCAATATGAAGTCGGGACTGCGACCGGTGATAGCGGCAACCTGCTTGCCAATGACGATCTGGGCTCCACTTTCACGAAGTTCCAAATATTTGACGGAACGAGCTTCGTTGATGTGACGGATGCCAGAACGATCGATGGCGAATATGGTACACTGACCATCAATGCGGATGGCAGCTACAGCTACGCGCTGAACCCGGATCTCGCGCATTTCAATACGCCGCAAACCGACACGTTTGAATATCAGCTGATCCATCCTTCAGGAGTGGCTGAGCAATCCTCGCTGGTCGTGACCGTGGATCCCTCCGGCGCGGGCGTGCCGGATCAGGCCATGATGTTCGTAGCCGAAGACATATCCGGTCTTGATACCATCGACGTTACGGCAAGCGACGACCCGCCCGCATCAAATTCGGACAATGACGACCGGCTCTCTCAACTGATTGAGGACGATACGGAGGAACTGACGGTACCGCTCGATGATCTGGCTGCCCTCAGCGAACCTGAGGACGGTGACGCCGATCTGAGTTCAACAGAAGAGCGGACGGATATATTCGAGATGCCCGAGCCGGTGGAACTGCCTGTCGATCCATTCGGGCACCTGGTGGCCGAGGATGAACTGAACCCCACGCATTCGACTGTAGTCTGAACGATCCAAGGCCGGCATTGGGGGCATCAATGCCCTCATGTCGTCACAAAGGAATATCCATGCCCCTTTCCGACATGACGACGGAACAATGGCCTGATCCTAATGCTGCCGGCACTGATTTTGCGAGCTGGAGCGAGGCCCTCCAATATGTGGCACGTCATTATGGTGTGCCGTTCTCGCCCGGCGGGGCACAACAACTCGCCGAAGGACTTCAGGCGATCGAGACATATGATTGGCTTGCGCGCCTGGCAAGCAAAATGGGCCTGCAGATAAAACAGGCAGCCCCGACACCGCGCCTACTCAGCAGCTGGCGATTACCGGTTATCGTAAAGCTCTCGGACGGTGCCGTGGGCGTCGTAACGGGTCTTTCTGCGAGGAAGGACGCGTCCATCGTGCTGAGCGGAGAAGGCAGCGTTGCAACGGTCTTGCCGCTAGACGTTCTGCTGTCGCAGACCGAATTCATCATCCTGGCGCGGCCGCAACGCGGAACCGTCGATGAGCGGGTCGACGGTTACATTGCCCCTTACCGGGAACATTGGTTCCGTTCGATCGCATTTCGCGACTTCGGCTCCTATGGTCATGTCATGCTGGCATCACTTGTTGCCAACATTCTGGCGCTGGCCGGCGTGATGTTCTCAATGCAGGTTTATGACCGGGTGGTGCCGGCCAAGTCCTTCAACACGCTTTATGTCTTGTTCATCGGTGTGCTGATGGCCGTGTTCTTCGACTTTATCATGCGCCGTCTGCGCACCCGCATCATCGACATCATCGGCAAGCGCACAGACATGCGAATCTCCGATCTGGTTTTCGGCCATGCGCTCCGGGTAAAGAACCAGGAACGGCCCACCTCAACTGGCACATTCATTGCCCAGTTGCGCGACCTGGAGCAGGTGCGCGAACTTTTGACCTCCACCACAGTGTCAGCAATTGCCGACCTTCCATTCTTCATCCTGTTCCTCTTCATCTTCTGGCTGATTGGCGGACCGATTGTGATCATCCCGGTTGCGGCACTGTTGCTTCTAATCTTGCCGGGCCTGTTGGCACAGCGCAGGCTGCGTGCTGCCGCCAGTGAGGCAATGCGGGAATCCTCACTGCGCAATGCCATGCTCGTCGAAGCCGTTCAGGGCATAGAGGACATCAAGACACTACAGGCTGAGGATCACTTTCAGCAGCGCTGGAACCATTACAATGCCGTGTCTGCTGACGGACAGCTTCGCCTGCGCGCCATTACCAATGGTCTTGCCGCGTGGAGCCATACAGTGCAAACTGGAACATTCGCCGCCGTGGTCTTCGTCGGTGCGCCGATTGTCATGGAAGGCAACATGACCACGGGCTCCCTCGTTGCCTGCTCCATTTTAGGCTCCCGCATGATGGCGCCCATGGCGCAACTGACACAAATCCTCGGTCGATTTCAGCAGGCTAAAGTCGGGTTGAAAAGCATCGATGCCATTCTGCGCATGCCTTCGGATCATCCCGACAACGAGACACGAGTAAGTGTCTCCACCCTGCGCGGCGCCTACAGGATCAAGGGTGCTGCTTTTCACTACGGTAAGGGTACAGGCCGGCCGGCGCTTGCCATCGGTGACCTGACAATTGCCGCTGGTGAAAAAGTTGCCGTTCTGGGCAAAAACGGCGCGGGCAAATCGACCCTTCTCCTTGCTATGGCGGGCATGGTTGAACCGGCAGCCGGTGAATTGCTGATCGATGACCTTGCACTTTCACAGATCGACCCTTCCGATGTCCGTCGCAATGTAGGGCTGTTGACGCAGGATATGCGCCTGTTTCACGGCACGATCCGTGAAAACGTCACCCTAGGCGCATTGCACGCACCCGAACCATTGCTTCTTGAGGCACTTTCGATGACGGGAGCGGATGATTTCGTGCGAAAGTTCCCTCGTGGTCTCGACCACCCGATCCTTGAAGGTGGAAGAGGCCTCTCAGGCGGACAGAAGCAGGCATTGCTATTGGCACGCCTTCTCATTCGTGACCCATCCGTCGTCCTGCTCGATGAGCCCACCGCAGCAATGGATGAAGCGACCGAGCGTGAGTTCATAAAACGCTTGCGATCCTGGAGTGCGGAGCGAACGGTCGTCGTCGCAACGCACCGCATGCGCGTTCTTGAACTTGTTCAGCGCATCGTCGTTGTAGAGAGCGGGCAAATTGTTCTCGATGGCAGCAAGGAGGAGGTTCTCAACACCCTACGTGGTGTCAAAAAAACTGTGCCGCCGAACGGCGTGCGCCGAAAAATGTCGGAAGCGAAGCCCGCAGCGGCGGCCAACAGCTTTCCATTCAAGACGACACAGGAGGTGTAAATGGCGGCATTCAGCGAACGCGATTTCTCCAGGCGCGGCGGTTGGGCATTCGGCGACGATGACGGTCGAAACCTCACCCGGTCCACACGCGTCGTGCAACTTTTCGTCGCTCTTCTGGTGGCTATGCTCGTCTGGGCCTATTTCGCAACGCTCGATGAGGTCTCAACCGGCGATGGCCGTGTTATCCCCACCAGCCGCGAACAGGTCATACAATCACTGGAGGGGGGTATTGTCGCAACGCTTCATGTGCGCGAGGACCAGGTGGTCGAGCCCGGCCAGATTCTCGCGCAGCTTGATCCCACAAGAAGCGAATCCGATGTTGAGGAAAGTGCCGCAAAATATCGTGCTACGCTCGCTGCCGCGTCGCGGCTTGAAGCTGAAGTCAATGGCACGCCACTGACTTTCCCCGCGGCGCTGAACGCTTATCCTGGACTGACTGGATCGGAGACTGAACTTTACACGGCGCGACGGCACGCGCTGGAGGAGTCGCTGCGCTGGATCGAGGAATCCCTTTCGCTTGTCGCAAGTGAACTGAAACTCAACGAAGAACTGAGGTCCATCGGGGCGGCCAGCAATGTCGAGGTCATCCGGCTACGAAGGCAGATCGTTGAACTCGAACTCAAGAAGGTCGAGATCAAGTCTGAATATCTCGTGAAGGCGCGCGAGGAACTGACGAAGGCGAATGCGGAGGTGAATTCGCTCTCCCCGGTGGTGACCGGCCGGGCGGATAGTCTTGCTCGCCTGACACACCGTTCACCGGTACGCGGCATCGTCAAGAACATAGAGGTGTCGACAATCGGCGGTGTTGTCCCGCCCAACGGCAAGCTCATGGACATCATCCCGCTGGGTGATGAGCTTCTCATCGAGGCACGCATATCGCCACGCGACATCGCCTATATCCATCCGGGCCAGCGCGCGAGCGTCAAGATCAGCGCTTACGACTACGCCGTC
This sequence comes from Agrobacterium sp. 10T429, assembly GCF_056393925.1. Lineage (NCBI taxonomy): Bacteria > Pseudomonadati > Pseudomonadota > Alphaproteobacteria > Hyphomicrobiales > Rhizobiaceae > Agrobacterium > Agrobacterium sp. 10T429. Next base: position 207,233 of record NZ_JBFTGV010000012.1, on the reverse strand, counting down.
TATGGCAGTCTCGACGGCAAAGTCACGACAATTTCGCCCGACACAATACAGGATGAAGTCGACCGGGAGATTTACTACTATCGCGTATTCATCAAGACCGAGAAGGACGCGCTGGTCAACGCCGCCGGTCGTGAGTTTCCGATAGTGCCGGGCATGGTCGCGAACGTCGATATTCATACGGGTGAAAAGACCGTACTGGAATATCTCGTCAAGCCTTTCAACAAGGCCCGGGAGGCATTGCGTGAACGTTGAGGCAAGAGTGGACCTGGCAAGGAAACCACGGGACATAAAACAGCGGCTTTCGAGTATTCGGACCTTTCTGCGCGGCCGGGTCCGCCCACTGGCACAGCCGCTGCCATCCGTGACGTTGTTCTTTTCGGTATCCGATGGTGACAAGCGCGCCCGTGTCATTAATGCGTCAGGGCCATCGCTTGAGTCGGCATGGCAGCAGGGAGTAACCAGTCTGTTCGCCGCCATGGCCTCCGAAAACATTGAGGGGCGTTGGCTCCGTGTCGATTGGGTAGAGATTGCCGAACAGACGACATGGCCTCAGCTGCGCGCACTGCTCGGCAAAGTGAAGCGTAACTATTTTCGCTTTGGCATCGCGCTGGATCCGGCATTCCGCCATGCCTTCACGGAACAGGAGCTGAACGCAAATGCGATGCTCTATGGCGGCAACACCATCACCAATGCCGTGCTGAACGAGAAGAATTTCAACATTTATGCTCGCGCTCGCTATGAAGATCTGCCAGCTCTCAGCTTTTCGCAAGACAAAGCGATCTTTCTCTTTTCGACAAAAGGTGTCTTCTGCGATGAAGCCGATAGGCTCCACGCAATTGAGGGAATGGGCATTGAAGCCGGACGCCGGACAATCGACAGGCTGGACGGCGGGGTGGTACTGTCACTTATTCGTGACTCCTCTAGGTATCTTGCACGACAGGTCGAAGCAGACGGATTCTTTGTCTACGGTTACCATGCCTGTTTCGACCGACGCATAGAGGCCTATAACGCCTTGCGGCACGCGAGCACGACCTATGCCATGATCGAGGCCTGGGAAGTCACCCATGACGCGCAGCTGAAAAATGCGATCGAACGCGCGCTCGTCGCTCTCGAGACCAGGCTGATCAAGCCCACCGTCCTTCCCGATGGCACGCAAGCTGCGTTCCTCGTTGAGGCCGACGGTGAAATCAAGCTTGGCGGCAACGCCGTTGCGCTACTCGCCCTGACGAAATACATGGCGGCCACCGGTAAAACAGAATGGAGGGGACTTGCAGACCAGCTCGCTCTCGGCATCCGCCACATGCAGAATCCGCAGACCGGCGCCTTCGTGCATGTCCTTCATTTTCCCGGTCTTGCCATCAAACAGAAATATCGCACCATCTATTACGAAGGCGAGGCAGCCTTCGGTCTCATACGACTCTACGACCTGACCGGCGATGGGAGGTGGCTAGAAACCGTTGAGCGGGCATTCAATCACTTCATCGCCCGCGATCACTGGAAACATCACGATCACTGGCTCGGCTATTGCGTCAATGAACTGACGCGTCACAGGCCCGAGGAGCGCTACTTCCGTTTTGCCATCCGCAACATCGCTGACTATCTCGATTTCGTCGAGAACCGGATCACCACCTTCCCGACATTGCTCGAATTGATGATGGCCGCACGCCAGACGCTGTCGCGGATTGCTGCCGAACCCAAATTGCACGGCCTACTGAGTGACATCGATTTGGTGCATTTCGAAAGGGCGCTTGAGAAACGCGCCCGCCATCTGCTTAACGGCCATTTCTGGCCGGAAATGGCGATGTATTATCGCAAGCCCGACCGTATCGCCGGCTCATTCTTCATCCGTCACCATGCGTTCCGGGTGCGGATAGACGATGTCGAGCACTACCTTTCCGGCCTCGTTGCTTATCGCAGCTATCTTAGAGAGCGGGCCGCTTTCCGCGAACTTGTACGCCAACATGCCGCATCTGACAGGCTCCGTGTCGCCCGATTATCGAAGTCAAAGGTCATTCCTGGTGGCAGGCAGTGGAATGCGGCGCATATCGCTGCCGCGACGGGCGGCACCTGGGTTCGTCAACCGCCCCACGGCTGGACTGCAAAGGGTCTTTGCACCTACGCACCTGCCATGCAACCTGCAGACATGGTCGTCTTGCGTGGCAATGAGGACGCAACAGGCGTGCCGGTGAATGCCCTGATCAATAGGGCAAAACCGGCAGGTTTCATGACAACAGAACCGGATCTTGCCAGTGGCCAGCAGGGGCCGGTGCTGAAGGTTGCGGACAATATGCAAGCCGTTCTGGCGATGGGCGACTATGCGCGCAGCCGGATGACTGGCAGTGTGTTGGCCGTGACCGGTAGTGCCGGTAAGACGACAGTTGTCGCCATGCTTGCCCACGCGCTTTCGGCCTGGGGCGATGTCGCCAAAAGCAACCATAATGCGAACCTGCCCGCCGGCGTGGCGTGGAACCTTGCTTCCATCCCGTGGGAGACTCCACATGTGGTGCTGGAACTCGCCATCGGCAAAATGGCCATAAGCGCCCGTATGGCGCGTCCGAAAGTCGCTATTTTTACCAATGTTCTACCTGCCCACCTAGGCGAAAAAAGCACGGTTACCGACATCGCACGGACCAAAAGCGCAATTTTTCTGGGCATGGAGCCGGGCGACACGGCTGTCCTCAACCGCGATATGCTTGAATGGGACACGGTGCATGATGCGGCTTCTCGGCGAAAGCTTGAGATTGTCACCTACGGCACCTCGGAGGAATGCATGTGCCAGCTGCTGCGCTATGACGCGGCAAGCCGGCACGCTCATGCGCGGATCAGGAACCGGGAGGTCAGCTTCTTGATCGGCGCGGCCGGGTCTCACATGGCGCTGAATGGCCTGGCCGTTCTCGCAGCGATCTCCGTACTCGGTCACCCACTCGAACCAGCGATCGCCCAACTGGAAAGTTTCGCCGCTCTGCCGGGACGCGGTGAAGAAATTCACCTCTTGCTTGACGGACGGCGGCTCACCGTGATCGATGATGCCTATAACGCCAATCCGGGTTCGATGCGCGCTGCTCTGGCCCGCCTGGGTGATCACATAGGTGGGCGGCGGATTGCTGTTTTGGGAGAGATGGCGGAACTTGGCCCCGGCGGGGCCGCCTACCATACCGAGCTCGCAGCCTTTATACAGGACCGGTCGATCGATGAGGTGTATGTTACGGGTGACCTTTATAGCGACTTCTGGAAAGCGCTTTCGCCGTCCTCGCGTGGTCTCTATGCCGAATCTCGTCAGGCACTGAAGGAAATTCTTCGTGAGCGTCTGGTAGACGGGGACACGGTTCTTTTCAAGGGCTCGCACAGCACAGGAATGCACGAACTGGTAGAATGGTTGAAGAATAACGCCGACCGCAGCACCCTCACATAGGCCAGTTTGCACGCGGCCAAAGCGAACCGCTATTTGAATTGTTCAAGTTCCATTTCATGCACGGCACGACGGATTTCGACCGGGGACTTGCCTCGAGCGATCAGGGCAGCAGCGAGGCGACCGTGATATGCCAGAATATGGCGTTGGCGGTCCGTCGCCTGAACGTAGACGTGGTGTGGCTCAAAGCCTGCGGCGCGCAGGCGCCTGACATAAAAGAGCTGACTGAAAAATGGTACGGTACGATCTTCCGGATCGGACAGAATATAGATCTCTGGCCGATGATCGGCCGGAATACGGTCGATTTCATCAACGGGATCGTAAAATTCTGATGAATTGTAAAGCAGTTTGCCAGGAACCCGCCGCCGCCGCTCCCAGAAGGCGGATACCTGCTTTACCGAAACCAGACCGGAGGTGATAACGGCTGCCGAGATGTCCCTGCGCCGGTTCATGAGGGCGGCAACAATCTGTCCGCCTGCGGAATGACCCGCAAGGATGAAAGTTGATACCTTATGCCTTTCTCTGATCAGGTCGAGCGCGCGATCCATCAGCGCAATTTCGCGCAGATGGCGACGTTTGTTATGGTCGCCAGAAGAACCATATATGCCCGGGCGGGCAATGAAGATTGCGGGATAGCCGGATTGTAGCGCCCAATCCGCCATTTCTGCTGCTATCGTGGCAGGTGACTGGCGCAGATAGGAATCTGATATGAAACGCACGCCTTTGGAATTGCGTAACATCACGTCGCCACCGAAATAAACCAGGGCCGTCTGGTTTTGGCCATCTACCAGCGCCTGCGGATAATACCGAATGCAATCGCCCTTGCCGTCGACTTCGATCCACAGACCGTGAGGGACGGCGGAGCATGATCTTGCCGATGCGTAAGACCCGTTCAGAGCCTCAAAGGGGCTGAAGTTCTCGTCGTTCTTGAAAATGGTCAGTTCACGCGGCTTTGGGAGTTCGAAAGGACCAAGTCTTGGTGCATCGGCCAGCGCGGATTGCGACGCCCCGGGAATAGCGAGCGCGAGCAAAACCCAACGCGCGATCCACCAGGAAAGCCTGGGCTCTTGCCTGTTCATGGTTTCACTCCGTACGTCATCGCGTTCGTATTATTAGGAACAGTCACCAATGTTAGAGCTCCGCCAGCAATCCTTGCATCATTTTGCCAAAAACATGCCGATACGTCACCTCCTTGATTACCGCGCACGTCGAGGCGCGATCGACGATCTGGATCGAGACAAGCTACCCTGCTTCATCTTCACAATGCTCACCATCGCGTGATGTCGATCGCGGCCCAGCGAAAGAAATACCAACCGCACGAAGCGCCGTAAAACGCCATGCCTACTCGACCCAGCTTGGAGCGCGGATTCCGTGGAAGTCGGCGTGTGGATGACATTGATTGCCGACGCCATTTGAGGTTGTGCAGCCTAACGTTCTTCTCGAGGTGGAATAAGCTGTCTATAAATCCGGAGTAATTCAAAGCACCAGCCTCATGCAACGCTCAGGAAGAACAACCTTAAGGCGAATACACATAATATGAAAACTAATCGTTGACGCGACGATTTCGGTACATTATACATAAACCATCGATCTTTTGCTTGCCGAGCTTTGTCTACCGCGCGATTGGCACCGCGCTTTAAGCGAACTTCCATTTCAAAAATAGTCGGTTTCCTCGCTGCGCAGCATCAGCTTCGCGGTCCTACACTCTATGCTTTGAAAGGGTTCAACATGACCACTGGCACAGTAAAATGGTTTAATTCCACCAAAGGCTTCGGCTTCATCCAGCCTGACAATGGCGGCGCTGATGCGTTCGTTCATATCTCCGCTGTCGAGCGCGCCGGAATGCGCGAGCTCGTTGAAGGCCAGAAGATCGGCTTCGAACTCGAGCGCGACAACAAGTCGGGCAAGATGTCTGCTACCAATCTGCAGGCCGCATAAATCAAGATTTGCTTCCCTTTGACCACGGATGTACTGGCACTGTCGGAAGCTGCTTCATTAAGGTCAGGCGTTTTGCCTGGCCTTTTTCGTTTCGGTTTCAAGCCGAACCAATTGAGATTGCAAGAGCAGAAAAACAAAGTGGATCCGGCTCGCAGACGACGATCTGCCTCACCGGCATCCAGATGTTATTTTCTGTCAAAAGCAACTTTGCGGTAGTGTCGGAATACGGCGCTCACACCCCGTAGACCGGATGGCTGCCAGCGGCACGTCTCGCCAAGAGGGCAGGGCACTGCTCCATCATAAAACGCGCCAAAACGCGATGATCTCTCTTCCACTCATTATCAGGATATCCATGAAGAACGCCCGAAACAATGACGTCGCCGACCGTCGCGCCGCATCTACCGAAGCCAAAGCTGCTCTGCTCAATGCGTACCGCGCGGCAAAGACCGCTTTAGAACCTTCCAGGCTGGCAAGACAGGCAGAACGAGCAGCCATTGCCACAGCTCGAGAAGAGCGACGTCTACAACGCGAGCGCACGAAGCTTGAGGAACAACAGCGTATCGAGACCGACGCTTTGGAGCGCCAGGCAGCGATTGAGGCGGTCGCAGTCGCAGAAATCGAAGCGCGGGAGAGTGCAGAAAAGGCACGTATAGCCCGGGTCATTGAAGATGAGACGATGCGAAAGGCTGAACGCGATCGGCGCTACGCTAACCGCAAGGCAAGACAAGCCTAACCTTGCCCTTGCACGCCGACCCCACAACATGACGGCGTCATGCTGGTGACACTCTAACGAAAGCAGCCCCATGGCACCGGATAATAACGAGCTCCAGGCAATCAACACGTCGTGGCAAATCGCTATCCAGGAAATCCTGCGCATGGTCATTCGCGACATGTACCATGACGGTGGAGAAGCGAATTTCAAGGCCCATATAAAACGTATTGAAGAAGCTGCGGTCGACAGCATCCACTCCGATCTGCGACTTCGAGGAACCGACGAGTGGACTGAAGTGCTTGTAAAGGAGCGGGCGAGCAACTTCGTGACGACATTGCTGACGTCCTTCACTTACGACCGTGCCTGACCGCTGGACGTCGGTTTCAACGAGGAACTGAGCCAATTACCAAGGAGAAGTGCGCCACCTCCGGGTACGATTTTCTGATCAGGGTTTGGTCGAGGGATTGGCTTTTTCTCCTTTCTTCTGTGCCAGGGCGACCGCGCTGGCCTTAAAGCCGAAACTGTCGTTCCCGGTATTCCACATCAGTGGATCGAGCTCTCGGCTCCTTCAGAAGCGATCAACCAAACCCTACCCCCGCTTTGCGAGCCCCGCGGGGCGGTGTACGGTGAAGGCAGACAAACGAGCTCCTGGCTCAGGGGTAGCTCGCCCCCTGCTGCCAGCGCGCTGCCTTACGGGAGATGAGACCATGTTCACGCACATCATGATCGGAAGTAATGATCTGGAGCGGTCAAGAAACTTCTACGACGCCACGTTTGCTGCATTGGGCGGCACGCCCGGCGAGATGGATGCGAGAGGCAGACTGATTTATGTCCACGAAGGCGGACGACTGATGATCACGAAACCGATCGACGGCAAGGCGGCGACCGTTGCCAATGGCGGGACAATCGGAATCTCCGCCCTGATCCGCGAGCATGTTCTGGCGTGGCACGACGCCGGTGTTACGCACGGCGGCACATCGATCGAGAGCCCGCCGAATGAGCGCCCGAACGGGGCCTTCGTCGCTTATCTTCGTGATCCGGACGGACATAAACTGAGCGCACGGTCTCAGCCGACAAAGTAACGCAGCGCCAATTGCGCTGGTATTCTCACAGCTGTTGTGGGTTGGTCTTTCTGCATAACTTTTGCAGCCGGATCCACCACATCAATCGCAACATTACGCTCAAAATCCACGCATCTTGGAACCTACCATCGGCGGATTAAGACGGGCAAAGCCCTCCTGACGATGATAGGGGAAATGCGGATATGGCGGCGTCAAGACGCTCGCATTGTCCAAGAGAGCAATCTGATCATCGGTGAGATGCCAGCCGACCGCTCCGAGGTTCTGCCGGAGCTGCTCTTCGTTTCGCGCTCCCATGATAATGGAAGACACCGTGGGCCGGCCTGTAAGCCAGTTGAGCGCCACTTGCGCAACTGTTTTGTCGAGTTGTCTTGCGACGTCTTCAAGGGCATCAACGACGCGGTAGAGATGCTCCTCATCGACCGGAGGACCAAAGCTTGCGGTTTCGTGAAGACGACTGCTCTCCGGCAGGGGAGAGCCGCGCCTGATCTTTCCCGTGAGCCGCCCCCAGCCAAGCGGACTCCAGACGAGTGCTCCAAGGCCTTGATCCATACCCAGTGGCATCAGATCCCACTCGTAGTCTCGGCCGATAAGGGAATAGTACACCTGATTGGCAATGTAGCGAGGCCATCCGTACGCGTCGGCAACCGCCAGCGACTTCATGATTTCCCATCCCGAAAAGTTCGAAATGCCGACGTAGCGGACCTTTCCCGCCCGAACGAGCATATCAAGGGTCGACAAGACTTCTTCGACGGGTGTCCGGGCGTCGTAGGCATGAAGTTGCAGAATGTCTATATAGTCCGTCCGAAGCCGGCGAAGTGCGTCTTCGACCGATCTGATCAAGCGAAACCTGGAGGAACCCGCATCGTTCGGCCCATCTCCCATAGGCAGGCTGGTCTTCGTCGATATCAGCACGGTCTCGCGACGACCTTCCAGCGCTGCACCCAGCACCTCCTCCGATGCACCGTTCGAGTAGACATCTGCGGTATCGAACAGATTAACGCCCGCTTCGACGCAGATATCGATAAGTCGCCTTGCCTCGGAGACATCGGTCGTGCCCCACGCACTGAAAAGGGGACCTGCCCCTCCAAACGTGCCTGCACCAAAGCTCAGGACCGAGACTTTGAGGCCTGATCGGCCAAGAGAACGATATTCCATCTGGTCTTCCTTTCTTGAGAAATGGAAGCGACTTGCGCCACCTGATGGGGAAGAGATAGGAGATCCGGCTTTCGTGATATAGATTGCGGGCGGGAACAACATTTGTGAAATCAGGGACCAGATGGCTCGAGCGGAAGTCAATCGATCCGGAGAAATGGAAGTCTTCGTGCAGGTTGTCGAGCGTGGTGGCTTCTCGTCAGCTGCTCGCAGCGTCGGAATGACACCGTCGGCGGTGAGTAAACTGGTCGCGAGACTGGAGGCGCGGCTGGGTACCCGTCTCATCAATCGCTCGACGCGCGTGTTCAAGTTGACTTCGGAAGGCTGCGTCTTTTTCGAGCGCGCTACGCGTATCCTGGCAGACATCGAAGATGCCGAGCGGATCGCCAGTGCGGGAGAGGTGCCCAGTGGCCGCCTCCGCCTGAGCACCAGCGCCTCCTATGCCACCCATGTCCTCGCCGGCATACTCCCGGAATTCCTGGAGCGATATCCTGAAATTACCGTCGATATCGTACAAAGCGACCTTGTCGTCGATCTGCTTGAGGAGCGAATGGACGTTGCGGTTCGAGCAGGCCCGCTTAAAAGTTCGAGCCTCGTCGCGCGCAGGCTTGGCGATACTGCAATGACGATCGTCGCTGCTCCCTCCTATGTCGACCGGCGTGGCCTGCCCCGGACTATCGAGGAGCTTGAAAGGCATGACAGGCTGGGCCTTGGTTACACCCGCTCGATGGATGGCTGGCCGTTAATATCGGCAGGCGCGACGATTTTTACCCCAGTCGTAGCCCGTGTCCAGGCCAATGACGGCGAGGCGCTGCGACAGCTGGTACTCGCTGGAAATGGAATTGCCCGCCTCGCCAACTTCACGATACGCGATGATTTGAAGGCCGGCCGGCTGGTGCCGGTGCTCGACGAGTATAATCCTGGGTACCGGGAGGAGTTTCATGCCATTCATATAGGGCAGGGTGGCCCGCTGCCTTCCAGAGTGCGCGCTCTTCTTGATTTCCTGGCCAAACAAGGCAAAGTTACATAGCAGAGAAACCCGCCTATCGGGGAGGATACCCTCGCAGAAACGCGAGTCGACGTCTCGCGTTAGGTTTCAAGCACCGGCATGTTTGTCCCGCGCCATTGAGCTAAAATGAACTTGATCTGCTCGTAGAGCGCAAAAAATCAGATCTAAAGCGCGTCAAATCCAAAGGAAAAATCCTGGCCGTCCCGCTCCCTTATGCGGCAAAAGCCGAAGGTCTTTTCATGTAAACGCGCAGTCGTAACAAGAGATAACTCCTTGCGATCCTGCGTAAAATAGACCGCCTCGTCCCTGCCAACGAGGCAGTCTGTGTTGCGGCGTCAAAACGGACTGGCGCTGACGCTACGCAGATTTCAGCCCCACCAGAACCCGATGATCTGTCGCCAATTCCCAATGCCTTCAGATAAGAATTCGCGCACTTTAAAAACAGGCTTGATTGTTTGTAAGTTTAATGCAGATTTGAGTTATGCCCGGAATGCGGCAGCAAAAACAAATGCACAAAAAGTAGTCGGAACGACACGAGGGAACTGATGGTAACTGGGAAGGAGCTGCAGCAGCCGGCTCGGCGTAAACGCACGCAAAGTGAGCGGTCTGAGGACACGCGCAAGGCCATTTTCGATGCGACGATTAATCTCCTGTACAAAACGGGTTTCAACAAGACGTCCACTCCCGAAATTGCCCGCAGGGCGGGTGTGTCTCGCGGCGCGCTAACCCATCATTTTAGCAGCAAGGAAGACCTTGTCATCGGCGCTGTTGCCGATGACCTGACCAGCGTCAATCGGCGGCTGGCAGACTTTGCTGAGGCGTTCGGATCCGGTAGCGGCTCGACCGACGAGATCGTCGATTATCTCTGGAAGACGATGTTCGACCGACTGTTCTATGTCACGCTCGAATATCTTCCGGAAGCGCGCCACAATACCGGTTTTCGCAACGGACTTATTCCGGTCGTGCAGGAGTTCCATGACAGGCTGGACGATATCTGGACGGCGCTTGCGACTTATCGCAACGTCGATCCGGCCAGCGTGCGCATCGTCATGAACGCAACCATGTGCCTGATCCGGGGCATGATTGCCCAGACGGTGCTGCGACCGGCGGACCCGACCTATTACGAAAACCTTCTGACGTTCTGGAAACAACAGGTGAGGGCTTATTTTGCAACGCTTGCCGATGATGCGGAGCGCCAGCCATGAAGCCTCTTCTTCAGGTAAAAAATCTCGAGCGCGCTTTTTACGGAGTGCGGGTTCTGAACGGCGTCGACATCGAGGTGATCGACGGGTCGATTACCGGGCTGATCGGGCCGAATGGCGCCGGGAAATCGACGTTTTTTAATTGCATTTCCGGTCTCTACATGCCTGACAGCGGCTCCGTGACCTTTGCGGGCGTCGACATAACCCGCCTCAGCCCGCAGGAAAGAGTATCGACGGGCCTGGTGCGCACTTTTCAGCTTGCCCGTGGTTTTCCCAAACTCAGCGTTTTCCAGCACCTGATGCTTTATGGTCAGGATCATCCGGGCGAAGGCCTGTTTGCCAGCATCACCGGCAGCGGGGCCGGCAAGCGGCGCGAGGAGCAGCTTGCCGAGGAAGCCATCTCGATTGCCCGCCGGTTGCGCCTCACCCACGTTCTGGACAATCCGGTCACTGCCCTTTCGGGCGGGCAGAAAAAACTGGTGGAAATAGGCCGTGCGCTGATGGCGAAGCCGCGGCTCGTGCTGCTTGACGAGCCGATGGCGGGCGTCAACCCGACGTTGACAGCGGAGATTGCCGATCACTTGCGCAGCCTCAATGCCGAGGGTGTCACAATCTGCCTCATCGAACATGACATGAAGCTGATTGGCAGCCTTTGCGACCCGGTCATCGTCATGGCGGAAGGGCGCAAATTGACCGAGGGCAGTTTCGATACCGTCGTCGCCGACGAGCGGGTTCAGGAAGCATATCTGGGCGGAAGGCATTGACGATGTTGAAGGCAGAAGGCCTGGTGGCCGGTTACGGGGCCGCCGAGGAAATTCTCAAAGGCGCATCGGTCGAGGTGCATGCGGGCGAGATCGTTACAATCATCGGCCCCAACGGCGCGGGGAAATCAACCCTGCTAAAGGCGATCGCCGGGCTGGTTCCGCTGAAAGGCGGCAGCGTGGTGATGAATGGTGCGGATTTGACCAGAAAAGATGCGTTGGGCAGATCGAAAGCCGGCCTCGCCTTTGTGATGCAGGAAAAAAACGTTTTTGGTACCATGTCGGTGGCGGAAAATCTCGAGATCGCCAGCTTCGGTAATCCTTCCGGCATGTCGCAAAGGCGTGAGAGCGTCTATGATCGTTATCCCATCCTTGCTGACAAGCGCAAAGCGCTTGCGCGTACACTGTCCGGTGGCCAGCGGCAATTGCTGGCAATGGGAATGGGCCTGATGACCGAGCCGAAGCTTTTGCTGCTGGACGAGCCGACGGCCGGGCTTTCCCCGAAGGCGGCTGAAGAGCTGTTTCAGGCTATCATCGAACTGAACCAGTCCGGGCTGCCCGTGCTGATGGTCGAGCAGCACGCGCTCGAGGCGCTCGAAATATCCACACGCGGCTACGTCATCGTCACCGGTCGCAACGCAGCCACCGGCGGCGGCCCGGAACTCGCCGCCGACCCCGAAATCCGTCGCCTGTTTCTGGGTGGCTGACATCGAATTGCCTGACATTCATTATTAAAAAAAAGGGAACAACGCATGAGCAGCTTTAAAATCAATCGTCGTGGTTTCATGGGCAGCGTCGCTGGTCTGGCCGCAACCGGCCTGTTGCCGCAGGGCGTTCTGGCGCAGACAGGCCCGATCCGGCTTGGCGCGCTGACGCCGTTGACCGGTTCCGGCGGTCCATACGGCCCGATCATGGTCAAGGCCATCCAGGCTGTTGCCGCCGAGGTCAACAATGCAGGCGGTGTCCTCGGTCGTCAGATCGAAATCATTTCCGAAGACGACCAGACCAACCCCGAGGCGGGGGTGCGCGCCGCCCGCAAACTGGTGGATGTCGACAAGGTTTCGGCGATCCTCGGCACATGGGCATCCTCCGTCACCACAGCCGTTGCGCCGATCTGCTGGGAATCCGGTACATTGCTTGCCACCGTATCGGGTGCCGACGCCATCACCGCGCTGCCGCACCAGGGTTACATCATCCGCACCCAGCCGACGACCATTCTTCAGGGCCGCAAATTCGGCGAATTCGCCGTCGAACAGGGCGTGAAGAAGCTATTCTTCTTCTCGCCGCAGACGCCGTTTGCCGAAAGCCAGTTTACCAACATAACCGCCGCCGTGACAGCAGCGGGCGGTGAAACCAAATCGATGATCTATGACGACAAGAAGCCCTCCTATCGCAGTGAGGTCGACGAGATGCTCGCCTATGAGCCTGACGTCATCGTGCTTGGCGGTTACGCAGCCGATACGACCGTTCTGCTGAAGGACATCTACCGCTCCGGCTACGAAGGCAAAAAAATCGCCTTCGCCTATTCGGTGAACCAGAAGCTAATCGACAGTGTCCCGGCGGAAATAGTGGAAGGCATCTACACAATTGCGCCTTCACCCGCGCAGTCGTCGACCGCTTACGAGCGGCTTGTGTCGCTGATCGGCGTCGAAAATCCCGATCCCTACACAACGCAGGTCTATGACCAGACCAATCTCGTCATCATGGCGATGGCGAAGGCTGGTGCAGCGGATGGAAAATCCATTCGCGACGCCATCCGTTCGGTCTCCCAGGGCAAGGACGGCGAAGTCGTGGATAACGCGCTCGATGGCCTAAAGCTGATCGCCGCCGGCAAGGCCGTCAATTACGAGGGCGCCTCCGGCCCCTGTGACTTTACCGACACCGGTGACATTTCCGACAGCCAGTTCCGCTACGAACAGGTGGAAGACGGCAAGCTCAAGCTGCTGAAAATCGCGTGAGGCATTGATGACAACCCTCGCTCAGGCGATACTCAACGGGATGATGACGGGAATGCTCATCGCTATTCCCGCCCTTGGCCTCACGGCGATCTTTGCCGTGCTGCGTTATGTCAACTTTGCCATAGGGGCCTATGCCACGGTTGGCGCCTTTGCAGCCTGGTATGTCAATACCAGGCTGGGGCTAGGTGTGTTCCCATCGGCGCTCGTCGCCTTCGTGGCGGGCGGGATCGTCGGTCTCGTGGCAGAGCAGACGGCGCTCGCAAGGCTTCGGCCATCGGGCGCCCTGGCCGTGGCCATCGCCTCGATTGCCGTCAATCTCATTCTCGAAAATGTCATCCGCTTCATTTTCGGCAATGATCTTCAGGGCTTCGATCTGCCTGTCGCACGCGACTGGCGTTTTTCCGGCCTGCGCCTCGGCCCGCAGCAGCTGCAGACGGCGGCGATCGCCATTGCCATCATGGCGGCGGTGTTTCTCTTCCTGCGGTTCACACGCTTCGGCAAAGCCATGCGGGCAGTGGCAGATAATCCCGATCTCGGCAGATTGCTGGGCATGGATCCCTCGCGCATCGCCATGATCACCGTTGCTCTCGGTGCAGGGCTGGCGGGCGTTGGCGGTGTGCTGCTCGGCCTCGATACGGCCATCGATCCGATGACCGGCTCGCGCCTGCTCTTGTCCATCTTCGCCGCCGCCGTGCTGGGCGGGCTCGGCTCGATCCCCGGCGCCGTCGTCGGCGCGGTGATGATCGGCATCGGCGAGGAACTGGCCGTTCTCGTGCTGCCCGCCACCTATCGTTCCGCCGTCGGTTTCGCGACAATCCTGCTTATCCTGTCGCTGCGGCCTGCGGGAATACTGGGTGAAAGGAACACCTGATGCTGTCATATCTGCTTTTCACGCTCACGCTCGGCGGCATTTACGGTCTGCTGGCGCTCAGCCTCAATCTCATCTGGGGTGGCGTGGGCATGGTCAATCTGGGGCTTGCCGGCTTTTTCGCCGTGGGTGCGTATGTTTCGGCACTGGTGGCGATAGCGGGGGTTCCGCTGCCGCTGGCAATGCTGCTCGCCTGCGTCATCGGCGCGCTGGCAGGCGTCATCGCCACCTTTGCAACCATTCGCCTGCGCGGAGACTACCTCGCCATCGTCACGCTCGGCTTTGCGGAAGTGGTGCGCATGGTCGCGCTGAACGAACGCTGGCTTACCCGCGGTTCCGACGGCATTTCCGGCATTCCGGCACCCTTCCGGGCCGAACTCGGCATAGACGGTTTCAACCTGTTCTATCTCGCGCTCGTCAGCGTCATCGTTCTCATCGTCTTCTTCGCCATGCGACGCATCGATGGATCGCCCTTCGGGCGTGTTCTCAAAGCTATTCGCGAGGACCAGGAACTGGCGACATTCGCGGGCAAATATGTGACCCGCTTCAAGATCCAGACCTTCGCGCTTTCCGCAGCGATCGCCGGACTTGCGGGCGCACTCTACGGACATTTCCAGACCTATATCTCGCCCGACCACTTCCAGCCGCTGATTACCATTTACATCTTTCTGGCTGTCACCGCAGGCGGTGTCGGCCGGCCGCTCGGCGCGCTGGCCGGCGCTTACCTCGTCGTATTCTTCCTTGAGGCGACACGCTTCCTCGGCGAAATCTTTCCCGGCCTCCAGCCTGGACAAGTCGCCGCGGTGCGCGAAATTCTCGTCGGACTGGCGCTTCTGGGCGTGCTGCATCTTCGCCCGCAGGGTCTTTTGCCCGAACGTATCGCCCCCGCACCCAAAACGGAGACATCATCTTGACCGACCTTCTCGCGGCTCTTTCAAGCCCCGGACAGCCGCAAACGCTGTATAGGGCGCTGGAAAAACACCTCTCGGAAACCATCGGCTTCGGCCTCTTCACTCTCCTCTACCGGGACGGTCAGGAGGTCGCCCGTGTTTATTCGACCAACGAAGAGGCTTACCCCGTCTTCGGCCGCAAACAGATGGGGCCAACGCCTTGGGGTGAAAAGGTAATAGATCGCCAGGAGGCATTTCTGGGTCCCGACAGAGAAGCCATCATCTGGGCCTTTTACGATCACGACCTGATTTTCAGCCTCGGACTTGGCGCGGTCATCAATATTCCCGTCGTTTACGATGGCGAGACAATCGGCACCATGAACCTGCTCGACAAAAGCGGCGCTTACACGCAGGAGCATCTGCGCCAGGCGCAGGCCGTGGCGCCGCTTCTCATCCCCGCCTATCTGGAAGCGCGTCGTCGCTGATACTTTCCCAGGAATGAACCTATGACTGCTATTATTTTCGAAAATGCCCGCATCGTCGATGGCACCGCCGACCGACCGTCCGAACCCGTTCAGGTTCTGGTTGAGGGCGGTTCCATCCGCGAGGTGGAAAAGAACATTGCCTCTGCCTCGGCGCAGCGCATCGACCTTTCCGGCAAGACGCTGATGCCAGGCCTGATCGATGCTCACGTTCACGTCGTTGCCTCAACCGCCGATCTCGGCCAGAATGGCATGCTGCCAGATGCGCTGGTGACGGTGCGCGCCTTCAAAATCATGGGCGAGATGCTGGCGCGAGGGTTTACTACCGTTCGCGATGTTGGCGGTGCAACCTCCGGTCTCGTGGCCGCAACCCTTGAGGCCGCGTGGCCCACACCACGCCTGAACATTTCCGGCAAGGCGCTGGCCCAGACGGGGGGCCACTGTGATTATCGCGGTCCCTATAATGACGACCAGACGCGCACACGCGGCTTTGCGCTCGGTGCGTTGGGCCGCATCTGTGACGGCGTGCCGGACGTGCGAAAAGCGGCGCGCGAAGAACTGAAGAGCGGCGCGAACTTCATCAAGATCATGGCCAATGGCGGCGTATCTTCGCCCACGGATCCCATTCATTTCCTCGGTTTTTCCCGCGAAGAAATCCTTGCCGTCGTTGAGGAAGCTGAAAATGCCGGAACCTATGTTTCGGCCCATCTTTATACTGACCAGGCCATTCGCCGCGCGGTGGAGTGCGGTGTTCACTCGCTCGAACATTGCAACCTCATCGGCAGCGAAACGGCAAAATTTGCCGCCGAAAAAGGTGCTTTCGCCGTCCCGACGCTTGTTACCTATGACAAATTGTCCAGCGAAGGCGCCGCCATGGGGCTGCCTGCCGCCTCCATCGCAAAGGTAGATGACGTGCGTCTGGCAGGCATGGAATCGCTGACCATCATGCGTGAGGCCGGGCTGCAAATGGCCTATGGCAGCGATCTGCTTGGCGGCATGCATGTTTATCAGTCGGAAGAATTCGTTATTCGCGGGCGTGTCCTGCCAGCAGTAGAGGTTATCGCATCGGCAACGCATATCGCAGCCCGTCTGTTGCGCATGGAAGGCAAAATCGGCGCAGTTTCGCCGGGGGCTTATGCCGACCTGATTGTGGTCGACGGCAACCCTCTCGAGGATCTCACATTGCTGACCCATCAGGGCGCATATATGCCAATGATCATGAAGGCTGGTGTCTTCATCAAGCGCTGATTGCCTGTTGCCGACTTCAGCTGACATTCTGTACGCCCGACCAAGGCCGGGCGTCTAACAGTCCGGGGTCTTGCGCGCCCGATAAGCCGCGAGGGCTTCGCGTCATTCTGCCGGGCGCTTGCGAGCTCGGCTCGCGATTGCCGCTA
Organism: Agrobacterium sp. 10T429; assembly: GCF_056393925.1. Classification (NCBI taxonomy): domain Bacteria; kingdom Pseudomonadati; phylum Pseudomonadota; class Alphaproteobacteria; order Hyphomicrobiales; family Rhizobiaceae; genus Agrobacterium; species Agrobacterium sp. 10T429. Next base: position 190,376 of record NZ_JBFTGV010000012.1, on the reverse strand, counting down.
CGAAATGCGCACTGGCTTCGTCGTCCAGAACCATAACCGCACCTAAGACACGCGCAAAAATCGGCAGGCCGCGTCTTCGATCGCGACGGCTAATAAGGGATCGTGGGGGCGACACCCAGTCGGAAGCAATCTCGTCGGACATTATTTGATGCCGAACCCCAGGCGACGCAATGTCTGGCTCAGTTCCGCGCGACCCTTCAGGGCATCGGTGTCCTTGACGCGCTGTGCAATGGGCGCTGTCCATCCGTTTTGTGGCAGGCCCTGTTTTTCCTGAAACGTCTTAAGCACCGCGTCATAGGAATCGAGATCATCCCGTGCGGCATCCGAATAGGTTTCATGAAACAGGATGGAAGATTGTGGCAGGCGCGGTTTGACGTCAGTCTTCACGTTCGGGTCGGGATAGCCCACGGTAAGGCCAAAGACAGCAACCGTCTCGGCGGGCAGGTTCAGTTCGCGGGATACGTCTTCCGGTCTGTTGCGAATACCGCCAACGTAGCAGGAACCAAGACCGAGTGAATCGATAGCGGCAACAGCGTTCTGCGCAGCCAGTGCCGCATCGATGGCACCGATTAGGAAGCTTTCCAGATAATCCAGCCCTTCTGCGTTGTTGCCATGGTTTGAAGCGACCGTTCGCAGCCGCTTGAGGTCTATTAGCCAGACGAGGAAAACAGGTGCATCCTTAATATGGGCGTTGCCGCCCGTGAAACCTGCCAGTCGTGCCTTGCGCTCCTTGTCCTGCACCGCCACCACACTCCACGCCTGAAGATTGGATGATGTCGGGGCAGATTGCGCGGCTGCGACCAGAAGTTCCAGGCTGCCCTCCGGCAGAGCCTTCGGCAAATAGGCGCGAGCGGTACGGTGGTTCAGCAAGGCGTCGATCGTATCATTCCAGAAAGGCGGAGAAAAATCGGCCTGCGTTCCGTAACGGGCCTCGACGCGTTGCTGTGGGATTTCCGGTTTGGTAATCGGTCTGGACAGGGTCATCGGGTGAAACTCCATAAAGTTGGGCGCGGGAGGATGGGCTCGAGGTGCGGATTAGAAGAGCTGCGAAATACTCGCCATTTGATATGCCTCGCCAAGGTATCTGCCGAGCAATGTCCTTCTCATTTGCGATTTTTCGATGAAACAACATTTCTGCAGGAGGTCTGAAACGACCGTCGGCAAGATTTATTCGCATTTCACCATGGGTTCCAGAGACGCAACGAAGATCCAGATCAATGCCGTAATCCAGCGCAAGTTTTGGTGCCCCGTTCCCTATGTATCGGAATAAAATTCCGCAAGTAACGATTTCTTTGGGCGACAGGAAGAATTTTCTTCTTAGTAATGCGTTGCTTTGCCCTGATGCTTTCCTCATCGAAACGACGTTTTCAAACGGGGATTTTCATGACGATAGGACGCCGCCAGTTCAACAAAATGCTTCTTCTGGCAACGGCAGGAACGGCCCTGCCGGGTTCGGTATTCGCCGCAAGTGGCGATGCGAGCCGGCCCGTCTCCGGCGGCACGCTTAAGCTGCTCTATCGTGTCGATCCCGGCAACGCACTTTTCGCCATCAACACATCGTCAGGCACTGGGCAGGCGATCGGCCCGAAGATCGTTGAAGGTCTTCTGACATTCGATTTCGACCTCAATCCGCAGCCGTTGCTGGCAACGGAATGGTCCGTTTCCGACGATCATCTGCGCTATACGTTCAAACTCAGGCCCAACGTGAAATGGCATGACGGCAAAGATTTTACATCGGAAGACGTTGCCTTTTCGATTTTCCGCCTCAAGGAGGCGCATCCGCGAGGCCGCATCACGTACCAGAACGTTCAGGCGGTGGAGACGCCGGATCCCCTCACTGCAATTATCGTTCTGTCCAAACCTGCACCGTTTCTGATTGCTGCGCAATCGAGTTCGGAATCGCCTATCGTGCCGAAGCATATTTTCGAAAAGCTGAAGCCCGCCGATGGCCAGACGCTTCAGACCGCTGTCGGCACCGGCCCGTTCAAACTGACTGAATGGACGCCGGGAAGCCATCTGATCTTCGATCGAAATCCCGATTATTGGGATCCGGGCAAACCTTATCTCGACCGTATCATCCTTCGCATCATCACCGACCCGGCCGCACGGGCCGTGGCGCTGGAAACGGGTGAAGTCGATCTTGGCGACAACCCCGTGCCGCTGGCGGATCTCGAACGGCTGAAGCAGAACCCCGATCTCGTTCTGGATACGAACACCTATGCCTATGCGGGTCCGCAGCAGCAGCTGTTCTTCAACTACGATAATGAAATCTTCCGCAAGAAAGATGTGCGTCTCGCCATTGCGCATGCGATCAAACTCGATGAAATCGTTAATGTGGCGCTCTTCGGTTATGCGCAGATATCACCCAGCCCCGTCAGCACGGCCCTTCCCAACTGGTATGATGCTTCGGTCAAGGCATATGCCTACGACCCGAAAGAAGCGGAAAAGTTACTCGATGCGGCGGGATATCCGCGCAAGAAGGACGGCAAGCGTTTTCCCGTGCGGTTGACCTACAATTCCTATCTGACGCCCGGCTATGCCGATGTTCTTCGCAGCCAGCTCGAAAAGATCGGGATTGCCGTCGAAATCCGCAAATACGACCTGCCGACCTATCTGAAAACTGTCTACACGGACCGTGCCTTCGATCTGGTGGTGGAATCCCTCTCCAACACCTTCGACCCGTCGCTCGGCATACAGCGTGCCTATTGGAGCAAGAATTTCAAGATCGGACTGCCATTTTCCAATGCGGCAAACTACGCCAATCCAGAGGCGGATGCGCTTCTTGAGGCGGCCGCCATCGAACCGGATCCCAAGAAGCGCTGGGTAACCTGGAGCAAGTTCCAGCATCTCATCCATGACGACGTCGCCTCCGTCGATCTCGTAGCGGCGGGAAGCCAGATCGTGGCGCACAAGCGGGTCAGGAACTACGTCACCGGCGCGCAAGGGCTGAACTGGAGTTTCGGGGACCTATGGCTCGATCCGACAGCTTGAAACCAGATGCGAAAAACCAGAATTTGTCAGGAGGATATGCAATGTCCGTACATGCTGTAACCAAAGACCGCCTCATCGAGTGGCTGAGAGATGGCAAGGAACTTGCCGTTCTCGACATTCGCTCCGCAGGGGAGGTGGGGTATGCTTCGCCGCTGTTTGCGACCAACCTTCCGGGTGAAAGCCTGGATACCGAAATCGACCGCTTCATTCCGCGCCCTGCCGTGCGGACGGTTCTTGTTGATGACGGGGAGGGCAGTGCCGAGCGGGCGGCGGAACGGCTTGCCGCCAAAGGATGGAGCGATATTCATTTTCTCCGTGGTGGAATCCCGGCGTGGAACGAGGGCGGCCTAGACGCCCTGCCGACATTCGATATTCCCGGCGTTCCTTTCGCCCAAAAGGTGAGAAGTGAAAAGAACACGCCAGTGGTTTTCGCCCTTGAACTGAAGGCGTGGCAGGAAGCCGGCGAGGACGTTGTCGTCATCGACACCCGCACAATAGCGGAATATGAAAAGGCGCACGTGCCGGGCGCCATCGGCGTACCCGGTGCCGAACTTCTGCTGCGGTTTTCCGACCTCGTGCCATCACCCGGCACAAGGGTTGTCGTTTCCTGCGCGGGCCTTCCGCGCGCTATCCTCGGGGCGCAGACATTGATCGACGCCGGTGTTGAAAACGATGTCAGCTATTTGCACGATGGGACGCGCGGCTGGACAGATGACGGGTTTGAACTGGAAAAGGGGCGTTCACGGATCTATGCGCTTGCCAGTGACAACGCGAAAGATGCCGCAAGGGCGCGCCTGGAAACACTCTCCCACAATGACAAACTGCTGTTTATCGATCGGGCAACAGCCGAAACGTGGCGGCGTGACACGACCCGAACGACTTATTTTCTCGACGTTCGAACGCCGGAAGAGTTCGCGGCGTCCCATCTGCAAGGTTCGATTTCGTCGGAAGGCGGGCAGCTTCTTGGTGTTGCCTATCGCACAATTGCCGTGCGCGGAGCGCGGGTCATTCTCGTGGACGACCTGCTTGGTGCACGCGCCAGGGTCGTGGCGCATTGGCTGCAACGTCGCGGTTTCGAAATCGCTCTTCATCTGCACGACTTCGAACAGGGTGTCGAAGCGGCAGCCGCCTAGGCCGACTTGATTTTCGCCAACGTTTATTGAGACAGGAATTCGCCAGGCCTGAGGCTCGGCACCCTGCGAACACTTTGATACAATTGCCACTAAATTTCGGCGGCTTTTTCCCAAAATTGGCAGAGACGCTATACGCGACGATCTTAACCGCGAGCTTCGTTTCGAAGCGTACGAAGTGAAACGGGCGGGCGTCTACAGGCTGCAGCTGCCGGAGGAACTGGGGAGCCTGGGTCTTGCATTGCCTGAACTTTTGGCCTGAAAATCGAACTGGCCGAGCCCCATCCCAATCTTAAAAATGCTTACCGCAGTCACTTGGGCTTTACGGAGGATCTGCTTAGTGCAGCACCCTCGCCGTGGCGCGATGCATGGCTGAAACGGAGCGGGCATGGAAAAGACTGTGCCTTAAAAACCCTTTTCGACGGCAAACCGCGAAAACGGGCTCAAACCGGAGACAGCGCGAAGGTGGAGATATTACTCGACAGATGGAATTTTGGCCACGATTGAACAGGCGGGCCGGCTCATCGACTTCTCCTCCTCTCCGCACCATACTGGTACCGCCCGGTCTACGAAGTCGACTTTACATCACCACTCCGGCCTCTGAACCGTAACGTGTAGCCCCCGGGAACCGGCGTCACCCCTTAAACGCGCAGTTCAGGCGGAGAACTGGCAGACGTCAGGCACGCCGTTGCGTCATCGGCGAAGACCGACTGGGAAATACAGTTGCCATCCTGTTTTTTTAGCGGCGGCCTTCAACGGCAGAACGGATATGCGAGCGGCTAACGCCGATGTCGGAAAGGCTTCTATCGTCGAGCGCGCTAAGTTCGGCCATAGCGCGGCGATTGCGGAAGTAGTTGCGAACGGTGTCGTGAAGTTTCATTTTCATAGGTTCCTTCAATGGTGTTGCACAAGATATGTCCATTCAGACGCAAAAAATACAGGCGTTTGCCTGCATGGAAGCCATGCAAAAAACGAAGCACCGCGTCTGGAATGACAGAAACGGCCCCCGGCATAAGGAAACGCTATAGCGGCAGAAAGGACTTGTGTTGGCAAAACGTCCGGGGATGAACCTACTCTGCCTTGAAGATTAGCGTGACGTTGATCGACAAGAACCGCAAAAGCGGCAAAAGCTCGCCCGGTATAGCGCCGGAACAGATAAATCCGAAAAGGAGTGGGAACATGAAACACGGCATTACTCGCAGACTTCTACTGGTTTCCGCAGCAGTCGCTCCGATCCTGAGCCTGTCGCCGGCCATGTCCGCATCCGCTTATGCGGCCGACACAATCAGGCTTGGCCTCGTGGCGCCGATGAGCGGCCCGAATGCGCGCTATGGCGCTTTCTCGATGCATGGCGCGGAACTCGCGGTGAAGGACATCAATGCGGCCGGCGGCATCAACGGCCAGCAGATCGAACTCTTCAACGCCGACAGCCAAGGCACGCCGGTTGAAGGCGTTTCGGCCACCCGCCGCCTGATCGATCAGGACGAGGTGGATTTCGTCATAGGCGATGTCTCCAGCTCCGTGACGCTCGCCATGCAGCCTGTCGCGGAAGATGCAGAGGTTCTGCTTCTAAACGCCGCTTCTTCCAACCCGAAGATCACCTATCAAGCGGGCGTCGGCGGTTTCAAATGGACCTTCCGCAATTATCCGACGGACGAGAATCGCGCGCTCGTGGTGGCGAAATACGCCGCCGAGCAGCGTGGTCTCACCAAGTTCGCGGTGCTGTCGGTCGACAGCGATTATGGCCGTTCCGCCATTACCTTCACCAAGAAATACCTGCCCGACTTCAAGGGTGAGATCCTCAGCGAGGACTACTACAAGGAAGGCGAGGTCGACTTCCGCAGCGTGCTGGCGAAGATCCGCGACAACGGCGCGCAGGCGATCATCATGTATGGGCTGGCCGACACCACCCCCATCGTTGCCCGTCAGATGCTGGAACTCGGACTTGCCGGCAAGGTCGTGCTGATCGGTAACGGCGAATTCAACACCGAAAAGACGATCACCGCCGCGCCGAAGGCCATGGAAGGCGCAGTGGAGGCTGCAGCCTGGCTGCCGCAATTCGACTCTGCCGCCAGTAAGGCTTTCGTCGAGAAATTCACGGCCACTTACAAGGAAGCGCCCAACAATCACGCCTATGTGCATTGGGATACCGTCAACCTGCTCGCGCAGGCGATCAAGGAGGCCGGAAGCGCCGACCGCAATGCGGTCCGCGAGGCTCTCTCCAAGATCAAGTACAAGAGCCCGGTCGGCGAGGTCACCTTCGATGACCACAACCAGGCGCGCCTTCCGATGATCCTGCTTCAGATCGAGAACGGTAAGCCCAGCATCAAGGGCGCCTACACGGCGGAAATCCAGTACCCTGCGAACTGACAGACCGGAAGGGGTACAGCCATGTTCTCGACAATTATCGAGCAAGTCGTAAACGGGATCGTCACGGGTTCCGTCTACGCGATCGTCGCCGTCGGCATGACCATGATTTTCGGAGTGCTGAGAGCCATCAATTTCGCTCACGGCGAATACTACATGCTCGGAACCTTCGGGGCGTGGTTCGCCATCGATTATCTCGGCCTCTCTTATGAGGCCTCGATCGTCGTCGGTGTTCTTTCCACCGTGGTGGTGGCCTATGTGGTGGGCCAGCTGGTAATGCGCAGGATGGTGGGGGCGCCGGCGGAGTCCGGCGTGCTCGCCACCCTCGGCATCGCGCTTGTCCTGCAGAACGCCGTGATTTTCGTCTTCGGCGGCGGCTACAAGTTCTTCGCCGGCGGTTATATCGAGCCGGTTTCCATTTTCGGCTTCACGCTGGCGCAGCAGCGCATCATCATTCTCGCCGTGTGCCTCATCGTCTTCGTCGGCCTTGAACTGATGGTCACCTACAGCCGTCTCGGCATGGCGATGCGGGCCGTCTCGCAGAACGTCGAATGCTGCGGCGTGGTCGGTATCGATGTGTCGCAGGTAGTGTTGCGGACCTTCGTCCTTGGAGCGGCGCTCGCTGCACTCTCGGGCGTTCTGACCGCTCCGGTCAATGTCAGCGTTTATGGCGGCATGGGTGAACTCATCACCTTCAAGACCCTGCCGATCATCATCATGGGCGGCCTTGGAAACGTGCGGGGAACCTTCTTCGCGGCCATGATCCTCGGCATCGCCGAAAGTCTCGTCGCCACCTATGTGGGGTTGCAGTTCCGCGACACTGTGGGGTTCGCGACGCTGATCCTGATGCTGATGTGGCGCCCACACGGCCTGTTTTCGACGCAGGCGCGCTTTTAGAAGTCGCGCCTGCCGAGTTTTCTCGAATTTTGAGGACTAGACATGTCTCTCACCGACACCGTTCCCCAGGCACGTCGCCGCGATCTGCGCATTCCGCTTGCCGCCGTCCTGATCGTCGTCGCACTTGCCGCGCCCTTCATCGGCACGCGCTACGTCACACACTCGCTCATCATTGCGCTCATCTTCATGTTGCCAGCGCACGGGCTCAACCTGCTCGTCGGTTACACCGGTCTGCTGTCGCTGGCGCAGGCGGCGTTCTTCGGCATAGGAGCCTATACGGCAGGCCTTCTGGCGGTCCACTACGATACGCCGTTTTACGTGAACCTCATCGCCTCCGGCCTCGTTACCGGTGCAATCGCCCTGCCGCTCGGCATTCCGGCGCTGCGTCTTCGTTCAACGTCCTTCGTCATGTGTACGCTTGGTTTCGTCATCATCGGCCAGGCGATTGCCAAGAATTGGATTTCGCTGACCCGTGGCGACATGGGCCTTTCTGGCATCCCCAAACCCTATTTCGAACTTGGCCCGCTTTCCTTCACCGTCAGCGGAACCACCAATTTCTATTATCTCGCGCTTGCCATCTGCGTACTCGGAACGCTTGCAGCATGGGCAATCGTCCGCTCGCCGGCGGGCCGCAACATGGTCGCCATCCGTGAAAACGAGACACTGGCGGAATCCCTCGGCGTTCCGACCTGGCGCTACAAGCTGATCGTCTTCATGTTGAGCGCCGTTTTTGCCGGAGTAGGGGGCTGCCTTTACGCCCATTATCTGACGGTGGTGAGCCCGCTGACCTTCCAGATGTATTATTCGACGACGATGCTGATCATCGTGCTCGGCGGCGGTGCAGGCATGATTTCGGGAACCGTCTTCGGCAGCCTGCTCTTCGTGGGACTGACCGAGGCCCTTCGCGTCGCTCCTGAAGTGCGGATGATCGCCTACGGGTTCTGCCTTCTTGTTCTCGTATTCTGGTTCAGACAAGGTTTCGCGCCCTTGATCAATCGCTTCTGGAACGCGATCGGAGGTTCGAAATGACGGCGCATCTTCCCATTCTCGAGATCAAGAACCTCAGCAAGTCTTATGGCGCAGTCAAGGCTGTCAATGATGTCAGCATGCACATCAATCGCGGCGAGATTGCGGGGCTGATCGGCCCCAACGGTTCCGGCAAGTCGACCTTCTTCGATTGCAGCACCGGGCTTGCGCGACCGGACACCGGCAAAGTCATACTGGACGGGCAGGACATCACCGGCTGGTCACTCAACCGCATTGCCCGCGAAGGCCGAATGCTGCGCTCATTCCAGAAAACGGTAACTTTCAAGGCGCTCGATGTGGAGGAAAACCTCATCATCGCCGGCCAGATGTTCACCTTTCCCTCGCTTTTGTCGACATTCGGTCTCGGCGGAATGTCGCGCCGTCGCGTGGCAGGGCTCAGGGAGCGGGCACGCGAACTGATCAAGATGGCGGGGCTGTGGGACGTTCGCCATCAACCGGCCGGCAATCTTTCCGGTGGCCAGCAGAAACTCATTCAGTTCGCATCGATGCTGATGCCGGAACCGAAGATTATCCTCTTGGACGAGCCGATGGCGGGCATCAATCCAAAGATCATCGAGCGCGTGGTGGAGACGATCCAGTATGCGAACAAATCGCTGGGCGTCAGCTTCCTCGTCATCGAACACAATATCGATGTCGTCACCAGCATCTGCCAGCGTGTGGTCGTGCTCGATCAGGGAACGAAACTGGTCGAGGGACTGCCGCATGACATCATCAAGGACCAGCGTGTGAGGGAGGCCTATCTTGGAGGCTAACAACAATCTTTCCATCAAGAGCCTGCGCGCGGGATACGGCAATCTCGATATCCTGAACGGCGTCGATCTGGAGGTGCCGGGCGGGCAATTCGTGGCCCTCATGGGGCCGAACGGCGCGGGTAAATCCACTCTGCTCAAGACGCTCTACGGCATGACGACCATCAAGGAAGGCGGCATCGACTGGCGCGGCGAGAACATTGCCGGATCTACCTCGCGGGCCATTCTGGGCGAGGGGATATCTTTCGTGCCGCAGGGCCGTTGCAACTTCCCGGTCATGACTGTCGACGAAAACCTGCAGATGGCCGCCTATACTATCCGTGACGCCAAGGTGAAGGCGGATCGGGACTATGTCTACGACCTCTTTCCGATCCTGAAGACGCGGCGCTCGACGCTTGCAGGCAACATGTCCGGCGGCGAGCAGCAATTGCTCGAAGTGGCGATGGCGGTTCTGCAGCGGCCGAAGGTGCTTCTGGTCGACGAGCCCTCGGTCGGTCTGTCACCGGCCGCTATCGGCATCGTGTTCGACGAGCTCCTGCGTCTGCATGCCAACGGCATGACCATCCTGCTGGTCGAGCAGAACACCAAAAAGGCTATGGAGGTGGCGCAGCGTGCGGTCATCCTCCGTCTCGGCAAGGTGATCTGGGACGGCACGCCGGCGGAGATCACCCATGACGAACTCGGCGAACTTTTCTTAACCGGAAAGATGCGCGGCGAACTCGAAGCTGCGCACTGACAAGCCCATAGCCATCAATCCAGACGAGGAAATCCCATGAGCACTTTTGTGCCTGCATCACGCGTGTCGAGAATTAAGGTATCGCCGAGCACGGCGGCTGCGGCCCGCGCCCGGGAGCTGAAGGCCGCAGGTCGCGACATCGCCGACCTGACGGTTGGCGAGCCGGACTTCGATACGCCCGAGGCCGTCAAGGCAGCGGCGCATGCGGCCATAGACAGGGGCGAAACCAAATACACTTCGGTCAACGGCACGCCCGCGCTTCGCAAGGCGATCATCGATGACTTCCAGAAACGTCTCGGCATTACCTATGGCGATAGTGAAATCTGCGTGGGCGGCGGCGCCAAGCAGATCCTGTTTCTGGCGCTGATGGCAAGTGTGGAAAACGGCGCGGAAGTCATCATCCCCGCTCCCTACTGGGTGTCTTATCCTGACATGGTCATCGCCAATGATGGCACGCCCGTCATCGTCGCCTGCCCGGAGGAGACGGGGTTCAAACTGACAGCTGATGCGCTTGAAGCGGCGATCACGCCGAAGACGATGTGGCTAATCCTCAACGCTCCCTCGAACCCGACGGGTGCGGCCTACAGCGAGGCGGAGCTGAAAGCGATAGGTGAGGTGCTGCTTCGCCATCCCAACGTCATGGTGCTTTCCGACGATATCTACGATCAGGTCTGGTTCAAGGACGAGCCGATGAAGACCCTGGTAGCCGTCGTTCCGGAACTGAAGGATCGGGTACTACTGACCAATGGCGTTTCCAAGTCCTATGCCATGACAGGATGGCGGATCGGTTATGGGGCAGGGCCGGCAGCACTCATTGCCGCTATCAACAAGTTGCAATCGCAGATGTCATCCTGCCCGTCTTCCGTCAGCCAGGCTGCCGCAGCCCATGCGCTTTCGGGTGACCAAACATTCGTGACGGAAAGCATTGCGGTCTACAAAAAGCGGCGCGACTACGCCTGTGAGCGCCTGAACTCCATCCCCGGCCTCTCCTGCATGGTTCCAGATGGGGCATTCTATCTCTATCCAAGCTGCGCCGGCGTGATCGGCAAGACCACGGCGGATGGCAAGGTGATCGAAAACGATCTCGACTTTGTCCTCTATCTCCTCGACAGCGTCGGTGTGGCGGCTCTCCAGGGCGCCGCCTACGGGCTCTCGCCCTATTTCCGCATCTCCTTCGCCACCTCAATGGACGTGCTTGAGGATGCCTGCAACCGCATCGAACGTGCTGTGGCGGCGCTGCGTTAAAAACAGATCGGACGCGCAGAAGGATTCTTTTGCGCGTCCCACAGAGTTTGACCGTCGGATGAAGGCAAAAGCACTCTATCCCATTGAAATTACGTACTCTCGCTGCAGAAATCGATTTCTGTTTCTGCGCCGATGCGCTAGGGTTTCCGCATAAAGTGGGGACCGATGAGCGTCGACTTCAAAAAACTCAAAAGCTTCGTAAAGATCGTCGATACCGGCAGCGTTTCGCGTGCCGCCAGCATCCTTCGCGTAGCCCAGCCAGCGCTGTCTCAGCAGATCGCCTCGCTGGAGCAACACTTCAAGCACCAGCTTCTGCTGCGCAGCAATGTCGGCATCACGCCAACCGAAGCCGGCTTGATCCTTTACCGCCATGCACAGATCATGCTGAAGCAGATCGAGCAGGCGCAGACTGACATTGACCGCTCGACGCGCTCGCTTTCCGGCCGCGTCTCCATCGGACTCGCGACATATTCCTCGTCGAGTGCGCTATCGTTGCCGCTCATCAAGGAGATGCGGGCGCGATTTCCTGCCATCACGGTTCATATTAACGACAGCTTCGGCCATATCCTCAGCGAGTTGATCATGACCGGCAAAATGGACATGGCACTCATCTACACGTCCGATCCGATCAAGGGCGTGACGCTGGAACCGCTGTTTCGCGAAGAGATGTTCCTTGTCTCGCCTGTCGACATGGTGTTGCCTGCCGAACCCGGTCAGCCGCTTCCCCTCTCAGTGCTCGATGGCCGGCCGATGCTGCTGCCAAGCAAGGCGCATTTCCTTCGCCGGCTCATCGATGAGGGCCTGGCACGGGCGCGCGCGAAGCCGGAGGTGATTTCAGAACTGGAATCGGTGCCTGCGCTGGGGGCCGCGGTACTGGATGGCCTCGGCTCGACCATCCTTCCGGCCTCGGTTGTACTGGAAACCGCGAGCTTCAGCGGCGCGCAGCTGCATCCCCTCACAACCCCAGTCATCGATGCCACGGTGTCGCTTTGCGTCTCCGATCACATGCCGCTGTCGGAACCGGCGCTGGCGGCGCGTTCCGTGCTTCTCGAAATCGTGACGAAGCTGAAAAGTGGGCATCATCCGGGCATTCGTGCCGTGTGAATTCGCTATAAGCAAACCCTATGGCGCCAGACCGAGGTTGTGTTGGCAAAGGCCGGCCGAACGTTTCAATTTCCCATCAGTGAACGGGCCCGACCTGTGGGTCCACAAGGCAGCAAAAAATGCTGCATGGTCGCTCGAGGGAAACAATGGCAAAACTGGCTTTCGATACTGGCGGTACATTTACCGATTTCGCGCTTTTGGACGACAGCGGCGAACTTCACCTCCATAAAGTCCTGAGCACGCCTAAAAATCCGGCCGAAGCCGTTGTGCAGGGCGTGTCGGAACTGCTCGAAAAACATGCGGACACGATCGCGATTGACAAGCTGCAGGTGCTTGGTGCGACCACCGTCGTTACCAATGCGGTGCTTGAGCGCAAGGGCGTGGAAACCGGTTTCGTGACCACGGATGGCTTCCAGGACATGCTGCGCATCCGCAACGAGGGACGCTACGATCTGTACGACCTGAACATCAAATATCCCGATCCGCTCGTCACCCGCGCCAACAGCTTTGGCGCCGAGGAACGCATTGCTGCCGATGGCGAAGTAATAACGGAACTGAAGGAAGAGACCGTCCGCGAGATTGCCGAGCGGCTGAAGGAAAAGGGTATCCGCTCGGTAGCGGTCTGCCTGCTGCATGCCTATAAATATCCGCAGCATGAGCAGCGTGTCGCCGCACTCCTGCGCGAAGAAGACCCGGATATCTTCGTTTCCTTGTCTTCCGAGGTCTGCCCGGAAATGCGTGAATTCGACCGCGCCTCAACGACGGTGGTCAATGCCTATACCCGCCCGCAAATGTCCGGACACGTTGCCCATCTACAGAAGGAATTTGCCAACAGGGGCATCGACCGGCAGGTGCTCTGGATGACGTCTTCGGGCGGGCTTGTCCCGAGCAGCCGCGCGGCAGAACTTCCCGTCCGCCTGATCGAATCCGGCCCCGCAGCGGGTGCAGTCGCTGCCGCCGAATTCGGCCGCACGGCGGGTGAGGCGAGCGTTCTGTCCTTCGACATGGGCGGCACCACCGCCAAGCTCTGCCTCATACCCGATGGCGAGCCGAACGTTGGCACCGATCTCGAAGTCGCGCACTACCAGCGTTTCCGCAAGGGATCCGGTTTTCCGCTGAAGATCCAGTCGATCCAGATGATCGAGATCGGCGCCGGCGGCGGTTCCATCGCGGCGAAGAACCCCCTCGGTCTCCTCGACGTCGGTCCCCATTCCGCAGGTGCCATGCCGGGACCGGCCGCCTATCAGCGCGGTGGAATCGAGCCGACGGTGACCGATGCCGATATCCTTCTCGGCTATATGGGAACGGAATCCTTTGTCGGCGGCTCTTTCAAGGTTTCAAAAGACGCCGCACATCAGGCAATGTCGAAACTGGCCGCCTCGCTAGATGTATCGGTCGAACGTTGCGCCTGGGGCATCCACGATCTCGTCAACGAATCCATGAGCAAGGCCGCCGCCATGCATGCGACAGACCTTGGCGTCGATCCACGTTCATTGCCGATGGTAGCCTTTGGCGGCGCAGGTCCGGTACATGCCTATGGTATTGCCCGCAAGCTCGGCATCTCGCGCATCATCTGCCCGACCGGTGCCGGCGTCAGCTCTGCCATCGGTCTGCTCATCGCACCGGTCGCCGTCGATCTCTCTGCAAGCCATCCGATGGCAATCGAGGCCTGGGATATCGATGCGATGAACCGTCTCCTCGACGATCTCTCCGCCCAGGGCGCGGAAGTCGTCTCGGCCGCGGGTGTTGCCAAAGAGACTATCAGCAATCGTTATACCGTGGATATGCGCCATGTAGGGCAGGGACACGAAATCACCGTGGTGCTTCCTGACCGCAGCCTGCCGAAAGAAGCCTTCCTCGAAGAACTGCGCAGCAGCTTCTTCAAGCTCTACCGCGAATTGTTCGGCCGCACCGTCGCCGCACCACTGGAAGTCATCACCTGGCGTCTGCGCGCCAGCGGCGAAAAGGATCAGGTCACCCGGCCGCACGAAACCGTCGTTGCCGAAGCGAAAAAAGGCAGCCGCGCAGTCTATTTCCAGGAGGCGAGCAGCTATGTCGAGACCTCGGTCTACGACCACTACAAGCTGCCGGTCGGCCACGAGGTCAAGGGACCTGCCATCGTCGAGCAGCGTGAATCGACGGCTGTCGTCGGACCGAGCGGCACCTTTCACGTCGATGCCCACGGCAATCTCGTGATCAATATTCTCTAAGGGGCAATCAGATGTCGAAACCCGCTACCGATTTCAACGATCCGATCAACCTTCAGGTCATGTGGAACCGCTTGATCTTCATCGCGGATCAGGCCGATAACGTGCTTGGCAAGACCGCGTTCTCGCCGATCGTGCGCGAGAACCATGATTACGTAACCGTACTTCTCGACAGTAAGGGCAGGGCGCTGGCGCAATGCACCTGGTCGATCCCCGTCTTCATCACCTCGCTGCCCGCAGCCGCCCAGAAATATTTCCTGCCGAAGTTTCCGGTTGATAAGCTGGAAGAGGGCGATGTTCTCGCCACCAACGATCCCGAAATCGGAACCGGCCACCTGCCTGACGTGACGATGATTACGCCAATCTTCAAGAACGGCAAGGTCGTCGCCTATGCGGGATCGATCGCCCACCTTCCCGACATCGGCGGTGCGCCGCTGCATTCGGAGGCCAGCGACATTTTTGCGGAAGGCATCCGTTTCCCCATCGTCAAGATGCTCAAGGCCGGCGTTCCGAACGAGGACGTGTTCGACATCATCGCAGCCTCTGTCCGTCTTCCCACGGAAGTGCGCGGCGATCTGGAATCGATGATCGCCGCCAATAACGTCATGGGCCGCGAACTGGTGAAATTCCTCGACGAATACGGGCTGGACGATGTCGACGGACTTGCAGACGCCATCCATACCCGCTCCGAGGCGCAGACCCGCAAAGCAATCGGCGAATGGCCGAACGGTACCTATTCCGCCGAGGTTCTGCTCGACGGCTACGATGTCGACGTCAAACTCAAAGCCTCTGTTATCGTCAGGGATGACTCCATCCATGTGGATTATACGGGCACGTCGGATCAGGTGCTGCACTCGATCAACTGCCGCACCAACTACCGTTACGCCCATTCGGTCTACGCATTAAAATGCCTGCTCGATGCCGAAACGCCCAATAATGAGGGCTGCATCGTTCCGATCACCGATGAGGCGCCGCTCGGCTGCATTCTCAATCCGCAGGAATGGACGGCGGGCAATTCGCGCAACCTCATCGGTCACGTCATTCCCTCGCTGATCTTCAAGGCGCTTGAAGGCATCGTGCCGGAAAAGGTGCTGGGCGACAGTGGCGGTGCGCCGATCTGGGCTGCCAATTGCGTAGGCCAGCGCAATGACGGAACGCAATATGCCTCCGTGCAGAATTTCCACGGCGGTCAGGGAGCCCGCGCCGAATTCGATGGGCTGGATACGCTAAGCTTCCCGTCCAACTGCAAGGTCACGGCGATCGAAATGTTCGAGGTTGCCGTTCCGGTCCTGACGGAACTTAAGGAGCTTATCGCCGACTCCGGCGGTGCTGGCAAACATCGCGGCGGCCTTGGCCAGCGTGTTGTTCTGCGCAATCTCGGCAGGAACCCGATGAACATCTATCTGGCATCGGAACGCGTTCGCCATCCCTGCTTTGGCGTGGTGGAAGGGCAGCACGGCTCCGCCGGAAAGGTGATGAAGGAAGGAAAGTCGCATTTCCCGAAGGGCAAGGTCGTTCTTCAGACGGGCGAACGTCTCGAAGTCCAGACGCCTGGCGGCGGCGGCTGGGGCCGCGCTGCAGAACGCTCGCACGAATTGATCGAGCAGGATATTGCCGAAGGCTTGGTAACCTCGAAGGCGGCAAAGGAAATCTTCGGCTATTCTGGTGCCCTTGCTGCCGCAGCCGAATAGGAGACGACGATGGGACTACTGAACGGAAAGATCGCTCTGGTAACCGGGGCCGGCTCGGGCATCGGCCGTGAAAGTGCAATCCTGCTTGCGAAGGAAGGAGCAACGGTTGTGCTGACCGGCCGCCGCCTCGATCCGCTGCGGGAAGTCGCGGAGTTGATCGAAAAGAAGAAGGGCAAAGCTATCGCCCGTACGCTGGACATTGCCTCGCGTGACGCGATCTTCGACACGATCAAGTCGATCCGGGAAGCGGTCGGCCCCATCGATATCCTCGTGAACAATGCCGGTTCTGCCAGCAAGGTTCTCAACGCCCGCTTCATCAGCGAGGACGAGTGGAACGCCACCATCAACGTTAATCTGACGGCGGTGTTCAACCTGACACAGGCCGTGCTGCCGGCGATGCTCGAAAAGGGTGAGGGGACCATCATTACAGTCTCTTCGCTCGCGGCCCTCAATCCCAATCTCTTGGGCGGCGTTGCCTATGGCGCTGCGAAGGCGGGCGTGAAGAATTTCATGACCTTCCTTCACAATACCTATCGCAACCAGGGGATCCGGGCGACGACCATCCTGCCGGGTGAGACAGACACGCCGATCATGAACAACCGCGCGCGTCGACCTCTCAAGGAAGAACGCGCCGTGATGATTGATCCTCATGATGTCGCTCGGGCGATCTCGCTCTGTGCAAGCCTAAACAACGGCGCCGTCATCCCCGAACTGCACATCTGCCCGACCTTCATGCGCGACACGTCTGCTGACATCGAGATCGCACGCTGGGTGGGGGCGCCAGCTGATACGCCGGACTTGCCGAATAAGTAACTGGGAGAAAACGATGAACGGAGCGAAGTTGCGCTCGCGGCTTTTGGCAGGCGAGGCGATCACCATGTACAATACCCATCATGTCTCGACCGGACTCGCAGGCCGGCTGATAGAATTGGGAGCAGACGCCGTGTTCCTGGACTGCGAACATGGCACCTGGAGTTTTGAGGACGTTCGCATGACAGGGCAGATCGTACGCTCCGCCGGCGGCGCAGCGGTCGTTCGTCCGCATTCGCACGAACGACCGCTGATCATTCGGTACCTTAATGCGGGTGCTGACGGCATCATGGTTCCAATGGTCGAGACTCCGGAGCAGGCCCTCGCGATCGTTGATGCAGTCCGTTACGCGCTGCCCTCCGATTACGAAAAACGCCTCGTCGTGGCAATGATCGAAACGCAGAACGCGATCGACAACCATCTCGACGAGATGGTCAAGGTCGAGGGCGTCGACGTCTTCTTCATTGGTCCTGGTGATCTCTCCCAGGACATGGGTTATCCGCCCGCTCCACCACTCGGCGAACCGCGTCCGGCCGCTGTCATGGAAAAAGTCGGGGTCGCGATTGAGAAAATCCGCAAGGCCGGAAAGATAGCCGGCACGCTGGCCACGGCAAACGAACTGCCGCACTGGCTCGATAAAGGCGCCCAGTATTTCTATATCCACACGGATCCATTTCTGAGGCGAGGTATCGCGAGCATCAAGCAAACCATAGCGCGCTAGCAGTATCGGATGAGCTTCCAGCTGTTCGGGCTCTCGTGCGCTCATAACGCGGTCGTCTAAGGGATCGATTAAGGATGTGACATTCGGTTTTTGCGGGCGATCGAAAGCTCTCTTGGCGTTCGTCGCGCAGTCTAGTAGAGCAACTATCACGATATTGACGAGCCACATCGGGTCAAACATATACGCCAGAACTGGCGGATCGACCTCCAAAATAAGGCGATTTTAAACCCTATGGAAAACAAGTCGCTCTATATTTGGCTGCTGATGCTAGCTGTCCCTGTGTCGGTTCTGATAGCAGCTCAAGTCGATACAGATACTGCACCATCAATTGGCGGGGGAGGCTACGACCTTGGTCCGTTTGTGTATTCCTGGTTATTGATAATTTTCACAGCGCTCTGGTCTGTCTGCGCTTTTGTGGTAGCACTGCTTCAGAAAGGCCGAGCTTCCTCTTTTCGCGCTTTCGGCCTGGCAGGCTTTGGTGTTCTCGTCTTCACTGTAATGATGCTTTTTTACGGAGAGAACCTTTCATAACTGCTCGTCCTGAAAGCGCTTCGATGGTCTGGACCGGGAGAATGCCCAAGGTGACGACTTATAGAACCACTGACCGTTCGCACCTGCGCGTATCGCTATATTCCCATCAGAATTGAAAGAGCATCGCCTATTCGAAATTCTGTTCCATAATATATCTTATGCGATTATCAGTTGTAGCCGCAAAGTTAAAGTGTCCTGTTTCTGCAAAGTTGGAATGTCACACTCCCCGGGTCTGATTGACGTCTGGGAGATTGCAGATGGGATTGATTACGATGAGCGAGCGCGATCTGCAGCGGATCGAGGTTTTGTCGAAAGTCATGGCCGGCCGAATGACGATGGTATCAGCGGCACATGTTCTCGATCTGAGCGAGCGCCAGGTCCGCCGCCTCCTGGACCGAATGCGCACTGACGGTGCAGCCTCGATCCGGCACAAGGCCATTGGTCGACCGTCGAACAACCGGATCAATGATGGTATTCGCGACTACGCTGTGGCGCTCGTTCGGGAGAGTTATGCGGATTTCGGACCGACCCTGGCGACCGAGAAGCTTGCCGAGCGTGATGGCCTGCAGGTCTCGCGTGAGACGGTTCGCAACTGGATGGTCGATGCTGGACTTTGGTTGTCGCGCAAGCAGCGGCGGACGTTTCACCAGCCGCGACTTCGACGTGAGGCCTATGGCGAGCTGGTGCAGATTGATGGTTCTGAGCACCGTTGGTTTGAGGATCGCGGGCCAGCGTGTTCGTTGCTGGTGTTCGTCGACGACGCGACCGGCAGGTTGATGCAGTTGCGTTTTGTGCGTTCCGAGAGCGCCTTCACCTACTTCGAGGCGCTGGCGCTTTATCTCAAGCGTCACGGCGCGCCGATTGCCTTCTATTCCGACAAGCATTCGGTGTTCCGGGTGGCAAAGAAGGACGCCAAAGGTGGCCAGGGAATGACCCAGTTCGGGCGGGCGCTGTGTGAGTTAAATATCGAGATTCTCTGTGCAAATTCAAGCCAGGCGAAGGGCCGTGTGGAACGGATGAACCGAACATTGCAGGATCGGCTGGTCAAGGACTTGCGATTGGCTGGCATCGACACGATGGACGCCGGTAATGCATTTTTGCCTGACTTCATGGAGGATTATAACGCACGATTTGCGGTCGTCCCTGCCCGATCTGATGACCTGCACCGACCGGTGAACCTCGCACCGGATCGGTTATCCGATGTCCTTTGCAAGCGTGAACAGCGTTATGTTGGATCACAGCTGACATTCTCCTATGAACGCAAACGCATCATGCTGGAGGAGACCGACGTCACGCGCGGCCTTGTTGGTAAATATGTTGAGACCTATGCCTATGCGGATGATCGACTGGACGTGCGCTGGAGAGGGTACTCCCTGCCCTATACGGTATTCGACAAGGATCAGCGGGTCACGCATGCGGCGATCACCGAGAACAAGCGGCTCGGTGCGTGCAGCTGGTTTTGCGACCCAAGCGCGCCTTGGCAAAAAGGGACCGTCGAGAATACCAACAAGCGAATTCGACGCTTCCTGCCAGGCAGCACAGACCTGGCAGTCGTGTCACAGCGCGACCTTCTCCACCTCACGCGTCATATCAACGATCAACCGCGCAAATGCCTTGGATACAGGACGCCGGCCGAGGTGTTCATGGCTCATTTGCAAGAAGGAAGGTGATCCCCTACCCTAAAGCGCGGGTATGGTGCACTTGGGTTAGCTTCTCCAGCGTCCGGCAGGTAGTTTTCAACAGATTAGCCAGGAAGCCATTCCTGGAGAGGGCGCACGTGCGGATCGGGATGCTGTTCGCCACGACAGAGCGGCTAGTGCGCAATGAGTCTGCAATCCGTGTGAATGCGGATGTCCTGATGAGACGTTTCAGCGGCAGCCTTGAACGGGGTGCAAGCTCGCCCATTACCATGTGATGGATATGCGTGCTTCTCCACTCTCGTCGCGGCCTTCTGGACGATGCCCCGCCAAGTTTCGATCAATTGCATTTTTCTCATTTGGGGAGAAACGTCGGGCCAGTATTTCGAGGCAGTGAAGCCATAACGAGGTTTAGGGGCTCCAATGTGAAGCTGGCAAAGACGACTAGAGCGTATCACTGACTGATTGAATGCCAACGTGGCAGTACCACCTAACCTCATACGCGGCCCATTGCCGGGGCCGCGTATGTTACGCTGCCAGCGGCAAAGCACGCACACGGATGAACTTGGCTGCGACGGTTTCACCAAGATTCGTCTGAACCTGAACGGTCGCTGACAGAAAGTTGGCCGAGATCGGTACCTTGGCAAGGACGGTCCAATCGAAAGGCTGCACGATGCCACGGATTACGCTCGGACTACTCGACGGCATCTTCACCGCCACTTCGACGTCGATCGAGTGAGAGTTTCCCCGCAGAGCTTCACGAGCGCTTCCTCCCAAGTCATGGAGCTGCCCATCTACCGACGACTGGTTGACCGACCGGATACAGAGTATATGCCAGTTGCATTCAGCTTTCTCCGTCAGGTAGCTTACGCGCATCGCGCTCCACTACTATCAGTCCTCAGCAAGCAGTTAGAGGGTCGACAAAGGAGAAATACTAAATGGCCCATTCAAAGCTTGGTCTCCGGCCGAGAATTTACCCGATTTGCGCTACATCAATTGGCAGTCTCGCGGGCTTTTCGGTAGGTTTTCTGACGCGCCCCAAGCTTCCGCTTATCGGAGAAAAAGCGCCAATTGAATTTCTGTGGCAGCCTGTGGTTCAGGACTTCGCAGTCGTAAAGACCGAACTCATCGACCATATGCTTATCGTAACTGCCATCGGCGCGGCGGTCGGTTTCGCGGTCAACAAATTCACAAGACGTTAAACGACTCGATAAAACTACGGTAGTTTCGACCACATCTCGTTGATCGCAGCATGGTCGTTAAACATAGACACCGCTAACTTCTCTTTGCCTTTATAGTTAACCCACCCACAGCTTGTCCCTATAATCGTTCCCCAAGAGTGGACGAGTACGCCGCCGCTCATTCCGCCGAAAGTAACATTTGATGCCCCAACTGAATTTTCTTTTTCAAAATTTATTTTGATACGTCCGCTTGTTGCCACCAATTTTCCGCCAACGGCATTGGAAGACTGGTTGCTGAACATTTCCGTTTTGCCGGAGTATCCAATCAAATATATGTCTTCGTCCAAATCTAAGTCGCCTACGTCTGCATCGTAATCCTGAGTAATTGAAGGCATCAATGCGTTTCTAGATTCGAGTTCCGCATAGTCGGTCGACAAATACGCATTTTTATCTGCTTTTGACAGATCTTCTATACGATCTCCTAAAATAAAATTTAGCTTCGCCGAGGTGTTTATCATCGTAAATTGCAGCATATCTTCAAACGAGACCACGGCCGAGTTGTAAACGGCTTTCGCATGCCTGTCAGTTATAGCCATCGGCGGAGAAAACGTTCCAATTTTGCGATTGTTGGCTTTGGAGGCCCAGATCAACCAATTGTGGAAAGGGTGGCGGCAAGTCTTAAGTATGCGACCCTTGTCAAAATGCCCCGAAAAACTGGTATATACCGACATAATGGGACATTTCCTTAGGTCTTGCTTGCGGCAACTCTCAATTTGAATATTTTCTAAATTTTTAGCAAATAAATCTTCGGTTGAAGCATCCAAATCTTCGGCGCTAAATTTGCGAACCTTACTAACGTCGACTGTTTTTACCGGCTTATCAGTACTCTTGTGCACCGATCCGACACTGAAGACCCGCACGACTGAGTCAGCGAGCTTTTGATCAACGATCTGCGGATTTCCGTTAACGTCCTTGAAGCCTTCCCATTTCACTTCTGCATAAGCCGGCGTGGCGCATAACAGAGCAAGTATAACGACAACCTTCATCGAAAGCTTATCCTTCAAGTACTATCGTGCAGAAACTTCCATATATTGATACACCTCGATTGTGTTTTCCAGCGGGAAAATCAGTGGCGGTACGCCCACACCAGCCCAACCCGCTCCATTACAGACATACCATCCATATCGGGATTTCCTTTTCTGATCTGTGACAGTTGGAGTGTTTGCAGAGACGACGGCCCTTAATAAAATGCGAACGATCAGGTGGCAGCAGGCCAATCGTTCGCGGGTTCATCGACTACGGCTTCATCCTCTGCGGGATCGGGATCCACGTGGCGAGATTTCTCGAGCTCAACGATCCGCTCACGAGCGACCTTGAGAACGTCCTCATGGTCAACGCCTTGGACGACAAACCTGTCGATAAGGCCCTCAAGTTCCAACCGAAGATCGGCTCGCCATTCGCTGTTCATCTCTTATTCCTCCGTTTGATTGGCTTGTCGGAAAGTTCGATCCAGACTGGCGCGTGGTCGCTGGTGTGCTCCCACCCACGCACATGTCGGTCGACCTCAGCCTTGGATAGACGCTTCGTAAGATCAGGACTTAGAAGGAAGTGATCCAAACACAATCCGGCATCGCGGCCATAGGCGTTTCGGAAATAGTCCCAGAACGTGTAGATGCGTTCTCCCGGATGGAGCTGCCGGAGAGCGTCGGTCCAGCCCTGCTCTACCAGCTCGCGAAAAGCTTCACGCACCTCGATGCGGAAGAGCCCATCATCCCTCCACCGCTCCGGCTTGTAGACATCAAGCTCCGTCGGGATGACATTGTAGTCCCCCGCCAGGATGACAGGCACTTCTAGCTCTAGCAATTCGGTTGCATAATCGTGCAGGCGCTTGAACCAGCGAAGCTTGTAGTCGAATTTCGGGCCGGGATAAGGATTGCCGTTCGGCAGGTAAAGGCCGCCTAACACGATGCCGTCGACGACTGCCTCGATGTATCGGCTCTGATCGTCTTCCGGATCACCCGGAAGCCCTTTCCTCGTAAGCAGAGGATCCTGACCGCGGGCGAGTATCGCGACGCCGTTCCAGGACTTTTGGCCGTGCCACACAGCCCCGTATCCGGATTTCTCGATCTCCTTAACCGGAAACCTGGCATCAGGCGCCTTCAGTTCCTGGAGCACGACAGCATCCGGAGCCGCCTCGGCTAGCCAGCGAAGCAGCACCTCGAGCAGACCGTTCACGCCGTTGACATTAAACGTGGCGACCTTCACTTGCGCTTTTGGTCGCCTTTATCGCCCTCGCCCGGCTTTGCGTCGTGCTTGGCCTCGTGGCGCTTGTCAGCGGACAGGGAGATTAAACTTCCTGAAATGACTACCCCCTAGAGGTTGCATTCACTGATCCATGCTGAAGATCTTGGCAGGATGGGCATTGACGCCATCATCGAAAAGGCGCGCGCAGTGGTTGGCGATGGCCCGACCTATTTGTCCTTCGATATCGATAGCCTCGATCCGGCCTTCGCGCCGGGCACTGGGCCGCCAGAAATCGGGGGGCCCACCAGCCGGCAGGCGCTCGACATTCTTCACGGACTGAAGGGCGTGGATTTCGTCGGTGGCGATGTCGTTGAGGTCGCTCCACAATATGACACAACCACCAATACCGCCCATATCGGCGCCCAAATGCTCTTTGAGATCCTTAGTTTGATCCGCCTCAGCCCGGCGATTGCCTCAGGCAAATGAAACTGCACCTAGGCGGTCTGCCAACCAACGCCTGAGAAAGCTTAAACGCCTTGAACCGTCGACCTGGACATTATCGGAGCCACAACGCGACACGAGGAGCAAGCCTTGCAGGACAAGATATTCCCGTGTGTATCACTGGGAATAGCTAGGAGCGTACGGTGGCCAGCTCACAGACGCGAAGTTCAAAAATACAGAGCCCGCTTGCGTGAGCGCGGGCTCTCCCGTTTCGACGTACGTGGCCAGGATGCAGATAGTGACCTCATCAGGCTGCTAGCATGACGCGTGCCGGAAAATAGCTTTAATCGGCCAGGCGTGGCGGTGAATAGGTCGCACCTCATAGTGTCATGCGGGTATACCTGCTCGAAATCCTCCATGCAGAAGAGCAACTCCAGAGTCCAAAAGAATTTCTCCGTTTCTACATTTTCATCTCKGTGCAGCGCGTCCATTAATAAAGAGAAATATCAGCTACCCGCCATTGACCCATATCAGTCGCAGGACCTTAGGAAGACACAGCGCCTGTAAATCAGCAAGGAACATCGACCCCTTGGAGGTGCGGACAAATTCTTGGACGGCTTATGCTGCAATTCCGAGATTCCGGCGGAATTCGGCGGGGCCAATCCCGCCCAGTGAGAGCTTTATGCGGTGCTGGTCGCCCCAATCCAGCAGGATCATACTTGCGATATCGATTTGAGTTCTCCTTCGGCCGCGATTGGCCGGAGGAAGAACGCGCGACGCTCAGGTTAAACAGGGAGCCGACGACGACTCTGGCACTGTCCGCTGCCCTTTGGACAAGGAACACTATTCACCGTGAAGCAGACCATCTGTTCAGCAAACAATTCCGGAATGCGTCGCGAGTAACTGGGGTTTTACCGCAAAGGCGAGTTCAGTTGATGTCGTCAGGAATAAATCCACCCGTCTGCCGCTGCCACAGCCGCGCGAAAAGACCATTGGTTTCAATTAACTCCCCCGGCGGGCCTTCCTCTATTATGCGGCCGTTTTCGAGCACGACGATGCGGTCCATGCTGGAGATGGTCGATAGGCGGTGGGCAATGGCGATAACCGTCTTGCCTTGCATCAAAAGATCAAGTTTCTCCTGAATCGCGGCTTCGGATTCACTGTCGAGGGCCGAAGTTGCTTCATCCAGGATCAGGATCGGAGCGTTTTTCAGGAGAACGCGGGCGATCGCGACACGCTGGCGTTGGCCGCCGGACAGTTTGATGCCGCGGTCACCGACGTAGGCGTCGTAGCCCTTGCGGCCATCGCTATCGGAGAGTTCTGTTATGAAGGTGTCGGCAGCAGCCATTCTGGCGACATCTTCCACCTCCTGCGCGCTCGCCTCCGGTCGCCCATAGCGGATATTATCGCCGACCGAACGATGCAGCAGCGACACATCCTGGGCTATAACGCCAATCACGCGGCGCAGACTTGATTGGGTGACCGAGCGAATATCCTTGTCGTCGATCAGGATCGCGCCGTCCTGGATATCGTAGAAGCGCAGCAGGAGGTTGGCGAGTGTGGTCTTGCCAGCCCCCGATAGCCCGACGAGTCCAACCTTTTCACCGGGACGGATCGTCAGCGAGAGATCATCGATAACCGGCTTGCCAGTCTTGTAGGCGAAACGGACGTTCTCGAAACGGATTTCGCCATGGCGAATGGTAAGATCCGCTGCGTCTGGACGATCGGTGATGGTGGGCGGTGTCGTCATGACGGGCATGGCGTCCTTGATCGTACCGACTGCCTGGAAGATCTGTTGGCCCATCTGTAGGAACGTGAAGGTGTGAGCAGACAGCCGGCTGAGGACGTAAACGGCAGCCGTGAATTCGCCGATCGTGACGAAACCATCGACAAGCCCGGTAAATCCGATCGAGAGTATCGCCAGCCAGTGCATCATGTTGAGGACAACGACTATGACCTCCGAGGTGCGGTAGATCCGCTGTTCACTTTGTTGGGCACTGATGGCCTTGGCAATAATGCCGCGGATAGCGCCCGCCTCGCTGTCTTCGGCGGCAAACTGCTTCACCATCTGCATATTGCCGTAGAGATCGGTGATCGCGCCAGAAATCAGGCTGCGCCGCTTGGCGGAACGGCGCGAGCGCTCGGTAAATACAGGTGCCAGCCTGATAGCGAGCAGAACGTTAAGCGTGATCCAGACGATGGTCGGCAAGGCGAGCTGCCAGGAGAGAGCGCTCAAGAGAATGACCGACCCAGCCATTTGCATCACGAAGCGCGGGATGGACTGGAAGGCCGATATGATCTGCTGCTGCACGGCAGAGGCCACCTGCTGCAGACGTGAGGCGACCTGACCAGCATAGAGATCATGGAAAAAGGCCAGATCCTGCCGCTCCACCGCCTTGTGGCCCTGCCACTGAATGGCGGCAGGCATACCAATGCCAAGCGTATGCGAGTTCAGCGTGTTGACGAGAAAGGAACCAAGCGGGATTGCGGGAAACAGCATCAGGCCAAGCAAGGTCAGAAGCAACCATTCATTGTGCAGGAAGGCGCTTGCGCCCTGTTGCGTCACGCCATCAACGATGACCGATAGTCCCCAAATAATCGTCAGATTCATGGCCTCGATTGCCATTGTGGAAAGGGCGAGCACGAGCAAGATGCCGCGGAACATCCGGATGAAGTGCAGGAGAACAGCCACCGGGCCTTTCGCGGGCAACGGCTGATAGGGGATGTCGAGGGGTTGGATCAGCGTTTCAAAGGGTCGATAGATCGTATCGGAAATCGACATCAGGGCTCGAACTCCAATTGAGGAAAGATCAGAGGGTCTCGGCATATTTTAGCATTTCTGCGACGGCATCAATTATGACCTCGTTCCCTAAGCCGACGTCCGGCACGAGCCAACGCCACGAATCCAACACTTCTCGACCAGCATCTCCATCATTCCGAAACATAAGTGACCGCTTTGGGATGCACCTCTGCCGGAACGAATGGGCGACCCGACGGTCCAAAACGAAAGTTATTTTCGCCTTGGGCCGGGACCGGACTGTCTGATTTATGGCGGCGAGAGTGAAATAGCTGCCGTCAAACGCAGTGAACACTTTGACTGCTTCTGAACGTAATTCCAACCGTTAAGGCGTCCAGCACTCTGCGTTCAGGCGCGCGATGACAACCTCCACGACCAAGATAACGGCGCTTTGCCGGCTTGCAATATCCGACCATCTCAGACGTTGTAGCCCTCCAAAGGATCGCCAATGGCAGACGTTACCTTTTCCGTTTTCAGCGCCCTTCGGCTGCGTATCGACAGCGACTTGATTTCAACATAGCAATGACGCCTGATCCAATTTCGAGATAGCTTGTTCAATGCGTGACAGCGACAAAACACTACGGCGGCGTCTCGTCGATGCCCTTCGCCCGCTGGCCGAGCGCGACACGCGCTTGATGCTCGAAAACGAAGATCCACCGTCCATCTCGGCCTTCGTCGCCCGTCACAGGGAAACCATTTCCGAGCTCAGCATGCCCGCAGCCGGCCTCGTCATTGTCATCGAAGGCCGCAAAGAAGTGCTGTGGGGCGCGGAACGCAATATCTACCACGCCGGCGACGCCTTCGTGCTGCCGGCCGGTGCGGAGGTTGATGTTGTCAATGAACCAGATGCCGATACTGGCGTCTATCGCGCCCTCTTCGTCCGCTTCTCTCGCACCCTGGTCATTGAGGCGGCACGCCTTTGGCCGCAACTCACCAAGCGCGACATACCCCTCGGCTCGCCCATCACGATCAGTCCGACGCTCTGCTCGGCAATCATCCATAGTGGCGAGGCGCTGGCGGGTGCGCTCGACCTTTCCCGGCGCGTCGTAGATCACCGTGTTCTCGAGGTTCTGCTTATCCTGGCCGAACAAGGTGCGCTGCCATTGATGCCCAAATATGTCGACCGCTCAGTCACAGAAGCAGTGCGCCTCCTGATCCGCCACCGGCTCGATCACGCGTGGTCAACCGCCGCGGTCGCTGCGTCCCTGTCGATGTCAGAAGCCACCCTGC
This sequence comes from Agrobacterium sp. 10T429, assembly GCF_056393925.1. Lineage (NCBI taxonomy): Bacteria > Pseudomonadati > Pseudomonadota > Alphaproteobacteria > Hyphomicrobiales > Rhizobiaceae > Agrobacterium > Agrobacterium sp. 10T429. Next base: position 162,620 of record NZ_JBFTGV010000012.1, on the reverse strand, counting down.
GGCGGCGACTACGGGACGAAAACCACTCACTACGCGCGCTGCTGCTCACCGAAAGAATGCATGCCGCTTACCTCATACTCTCGGATCGGGATGCCGATGTCGCCGACGCAATAGCCGCTACCGGCTACGCATCGCGTTCACACTTCTCGCGGCACTTCCAGGATGCCTTCGGACAGGCTCCTTCGACCGTTCGCAGGGCACGTAAAAAACCATTAGCCTGACCGCTTCAGGCTCATTGCTGATCAGATCGGGCCCACCCGCACTGGCATCGTTCCCTATGCTCGACTGAAATCAACCAGGCGAGACGAGATGAACAGGAATAAAAGAAGCATATGCGCCGCCATTGTGGCCGCCGCATTTTCGGCGACAGCGCCCATGGCCGCGGACTCCACGCTGTCCGTAAAGATCGAAGGGCTTGACGGTTCTGGCCGGTTTTCAGATTCCGCCGCCTTCTGCCCGCCCGGAAAAGGGGCGAAGGACGTGAGCCCGGGGGTCTCATGGTCGGCAGGCCCAGAGGGCACCAGATCTTATGTGTTACTGATGACCGATCCGGACGTACCACTCGATTTTAGCCTCATCAATAAACCTGGTACCACGATTCCAGACGACGCGCCGCGGATCAACGTTTTCCACTGGGTTTTGGCCGATATTCCCGCCGGCATCATGTCCATCGGCGAAGGTACGGAAAGCGAGGGTCTAGTGGTGGGCGGCAAGCCGGTCGGACTGACACCACACGGACTGCGCGGCGCCAATGTCTATACGAGTTTTCTGGCCAAAACTGATGGCATGGCAGGCACCTATGGCGGTTACGACGGCCCCTGCCCGCCCATAAACGATCAGCGCGTTCACCGCTACATCCTTGAGGTGGTCGCGCTTGACGTTGCGACACTGGGCCTTGCCGGGCCGTTCACTGGCGAAGACGTGGAAAAAGCCATGGCTGGCCACATCCTTGCAAGCGGCGAGGCGACAGCGACATATTCATTGAACCCGAGCCTGATCCCCGCCGCCACGGCGAAGTAGATCACAATCCCGAAAGGTTCAGACACACCATGGCACCGATAAATGTTTCGTCCTTACCCGTGTTCAATCGGGATGCATCCGGCTACGACGCAATTCGGCGCGGCCTTATTCCCTGTTTCGATACGTTTTACGGGACAGCGCTCGACTTGATCGACGACTGGCGGGACGCCGAGAAACTGCGTGTGCTCGATCTTGGCGCTGGCACTGGCCTTTTCACGGCAATGCTGCTGGCCCGCCACCCCGATGCCCAGATCCACCTCGTCGATGCCTCCGAAAAGATGCTCGAGCAGGCCCGGCAACGCTTCGATGGCAATCCGGCCATTAGCTATGCCGTGGCCGACATGTCAGATACCGAACTCGGCGGTCCGTGGGATCTCATCATCTCAGCGCTGGCGATCCATCATCTGGAAGACGCAGCGAAAAAACATTTCTTCGGTGAAATTCGGAGCGCCTTGTCGGAGGGTGGCCTGTTCGTCAACGCCGAGCAGGTCCTCGGCCATGATTGCGAGGTAGAGGCCCGTTACGCCCGAATCTGGCTGCAACAGGTCAGGAGGCTGGGCGTACCAGAAGAGGAAATCACCAAAGCGCTCGAGCGGATGTCCCACGATCGTTGCTCCCCTATCGAGAACCAGTTGCAATGGATGCACGATACGGGATTTTCCGAGGTGGACTGCAGCTTCAAAGCATGGCGTTTCGCGGTGCTCAGTGGTCGGCGTCAGGGCGAGCCGCAAGCCACTACGAACTTTTGAGATAGCAGCAAGACCTGGCATCAGCGGTTTATGAAATCTGCAGGGGTTCTATAACGGGCTCGGCAGTTTACAGTTCCAGTGATGACTCATGGTGGGTTCTGTAGTGCAGTTGCATCGTCCAGAGGGTAGAAAGCGGCACTGAAGGGGCTGTGCCGAGCGCAATTGGCGCTGTCATGATGCATCATTTGAGACAACGCCGTCACACTCATTGATAACCTGCGCAACATCGGCAACCACCAATCGTCCTCTTCGGCCGAGTGTTGGCAAGGCAGCCAAAGGCCGCCTCGCCGAGGCTTGTCAATTACCGGATCTCATCGCAAGGGCAAATAACCTGGCCTGCCGGTCGGCGAACGCGCGCGGGTTGGCTGGTTTGTCCCCGTCAAGGATGCGGGCTTCGTCAAGCAAAAGCCACGCAGCATCCTCGCGAAACGCTTGATCGTCTATTGAAGCAATGTTTTTCACAAGTTCGCTCTGCCCATTGATCTCCAGGATCGGCTTCGACGTTGTTTGCAACCGCCCGGCGCCTTTCAGGAGTTTTTCGAGTTGGCGGTCGGGGCCATAATCCGACGCGACAAGGCAGACCGCACTTTCGGTCAACCGATCAGAAATACGCACGTCCGCAACCTCCTCACCGAGGGCGCTTCGCGCGAAATCGATGAAGGCTCCGACCTCGGGAGAAGCTTGGCGGCCAGCCTCATCAGCGCCCCCCTCCCCGGTAACAGTGTTCAGATCGGCAAGACCTTGGGTGACAGATTTAAATGGCTTGCCTTCAAAATCTGGCACATTGGTCGGCCAAAAGTTATCGACACCATCTGTAAGCAGGAGGACTTCGATCCCTTTGGCCCGGAAACCCTCAAGGTGCGGCGACGATTTCAGCTGGTCCAAAGTGGAGCCGCTAATATAGTAGATCGCCGATTGTCCTTCCTTCATCGTGGCCAGGTAGTCAGCCAGGCTGCGTGTCGCCTCGCCCGATGCGGTGCTGCGGAAGCGTGCCAGCTTCAGCAACTGTGAGCGCCGTTCGAAGTCCTCGTAGATGCCTTCCTTGAGAATAGCCCCGAACATATCCCAGAACTTGGCAAACGTCTCGCCGTCGTGCTCGGCCATCTTCTCCAGCGCGGAAAGGATCCGGCTCGTCACGCCCTTTTTGATGGCCGCGAGGACCGGACTTTCCTGGATCATCTCGCGGGAGATGTTGAGCGGCAGATCCGAAGTATCAACGATGCCACGGACGAAGCGCAGATAGCGCGGTAGCAGTTCGGCATCATCGGTTATGAAGACGCGCTTCACATAGAGCTTCATCCGACCATGTCGGTCCGGATCAAACACATCGAATGGCTGAGAACCGGGTATAAAGGCAAGAGTCGTATATTCGTGTCGGCCCTCAGCGCGGAAATGGACGTTACTCAGCGGCTCGTCGTACTGGCCTGAAACGCTCCGATAGAAATCGACATAATCCTGCTTGGATATTTCGTTCTTCTGCTTGATCCAGAGCGCTGCACCATCGGATACCTGTGAGGGCTCGGCACCCTCCTTCTCGACCAGACGGATAGGTACGGGGACGTGGCCGGACTGGTTTCGAATGATCTCCTCCACCGTCCATTTGCTCGTATATTTCTTTGCATCTTCCAAGAGATGTAACACGACGCGAGTACCGCGTGTCGGTGCTTGTCCCGGATCGACCGCAGCAATGTCATAGCTTCCTTTGCCGTCGGATGACCATTTCCAGGCCTCGTCCTTGCCGGCGCGGCGCGAGATTACTTCGACCCGGTGAGCGACCATGAACGATGAATAGAAGCCGACGCCGAACTGGCCGATCAGTTGCGCCTTCTCTCCAGCTTTGGCCGCCTCAAGCCGATCCATGAATGCTTTTGTCCCCGAGCGCGCGATCGTACCGAGCGCGTCGATCATCTCGTCGCGGTCCATGCCGATGCCGCTGTCTTCGACAACGAGTGTCTGCGCCTCTTCATTGAGCGTCACGAGAATTCCCGGCTGGATCCCATCGGCCGAGAGTTGCGGCTGGGAAATCGACTCATACCGCAGCTTTTCGCAGGCATCCGCCGCGTTCGAGATCAATTCGCGCAGGAATACATCTTTGTCCGAGTAGACCGAATGCACCATCATGTGCAGAAGTCGGCTGACATCGGCTTCGAATACGTGTTGCTCGGGCTGGCGCTCTTGTACGGTCGTCATTGATACCTCCATTGCACATAAATCGCCGGTCAAATGGTTTTTCCGGAGTCATATTTCAAGCGCTATCCAGCGCTTGCGCCAGCGTTCCTGGATCGTCTTTCGACTAGATTGTTTCCGATTTTCAGTTTCAGTGAGCCTTTGAGATTGCGCCAACAACCTCCGCGCAAATAGTGCTGCGAAAAAAGATGACATTCGGTAGGTTTTTCCCGGTAAATCAGCGGAGATACAACCGTTACCTAACGAAACTCCGGCGCAATGATGACTGGACACTCACGCGGTCCATAAATTCCCCCTCAACTTGTGAAGTCTTGACCGTTTCATCGCCCAGCAACTCGATACAACGTTGTTTGCTGTTGTCCTCGTTGAAATGGCGAACAGCACCGATAACCTCGCCGTTCCTGAGAACGGGCGTCTGCCCCATCCTATCGGTCCACATTGCAGATGCGGTAAAGTTGGGCCGCAAATTCGTCTTGAAGCCCTGCCCGGCCATTGTCCGACAGCGTCAGAAATCGAAGCGCGGGAGATATGGAAGACAGACATTCAAACAGGGCGGCTTCCAGACACTCGATGCCTGACGCATTGCCGACATGTCAGCAACCGCGATCTTTCCACCACTGCGAGCCTTAGAAATATCGAAATTGCCGCTGCTCCTTCAGCGCCCGCGCCCAGAACGCGCGCCCTCCCGATAAGCCCGCTGTTCCGCAGCCATGGGAGATTGAAGGCACCATAGCAGGTCAGACCGGTCATTGCGCTGACCTGGCGGCGCGTGGCGGGAGTAAATATCCCCGCCACATGCCGCCCTGATGATCCATCAGAAAACTTTCGTCAATGAAACGGCGAATGTGCGTCCGCGTCCCTTGTAGTCGAACACGGCTTCATTGGCCAAAGCCCCATAAAGCGCGTTGGCGCGCGCGCCCCATATGGTTGTGTAATCCTTGTCGAACAGGTTCATCACGCCGAAGCGAAGCGTTGTGTCCTGCGCTTCGAAGCGATAGGCACCCGTTAGATCGAACAGGGTGTAACCATCAATCTTCCGGCTGTCGTCGTCGCTGAGATTGAAGGCATGTTGCCCAGCCAGCTTGATGTTGAAGTTGTCTTTCGTCCAGCCAATATAACTGCCGAGCTTGGAAACACTGGCGGTACCGATGCTTTCCTTCTCCCAGTTACCGTCAGACTTGATTTCCGACTTCACCCAGTGACCGGATGCGCCAACATCAAACCCGTAATCCAGTGTCGCGCTGGCGCTGGCCTCCAGACCATAGACACGTCGCTCACGATCAACGACATCAACAGCCAGGGTCGTGCGGTTCAACTCGATGGATCGGTTGGAGAGCGAGTAATATGCCGCGGTCTGGAAGCTGAAGCTATCGTCATTGAAACGATAACCGACTTCAAAAGAGTTGGTCTTGATCGCCTGGAGTGCGGAGTCGGCAACATTGACGCTGTCCAGGAGGACGTAGCGGCCCCCGACAAGCCTATAGCTACCGATCCCGTAGTATTTTGCCGGGTCAGGAAGCTCGAAACCCTGGCCGAAATTGGCATAGATTTGCTGCGTATCGGTCAGCTCATAGGTCGCGCCGGCGTTAAACAGAGCCGCATCGTAGCTGACTTCCCCGCCGGGAATGGGATCCACAGAGGAGCCGACCCGGTTGAGAACGGCGACCTGCTGTGCCGCGCCGGCGAAGCTCGATACGTCGGTGGTGACATATTGATAACGCACACCACCGTTGACCGTCAGCCGGTCCGTCGCCTCATAAGATCCCTGGATGAAACCGGCCAGGGTCGAGACATCGATGTCGGGATAAAGCCCGGTAATGCCGCGTGTCCTGAAGTCCATCGCACCGGTCGTCGCGACTGTCGGGAAATCGAAGACGTTCTGTTTGGAACTCAGCGAATCCCGGTCGGCGTCGATGCCATATGTCACCTTAAGCCCGTCCAGCGGCTCCGAGATCATCGCTGCCTTCAGGCTATAGTAATCGGTATCCTGCGAGCTGCCGCCGAAATAGACGAAGGGGGAGAAAATCGCACTACCGGGAAACGGGTGGAACCGGATTTCTTCCCGCCGGAAACTGCCCTGCAGAAGCAGTTCCTGCCCCAGGAAATCATTGTCGGTGTAAGTCGCGTTTACCATGGTACGGCGCGTGCGCGGGTCGAAATCCGATCGGTATCCGTCCCGCGTTTCAACCAGGTTGGAATTGCGGATCCCGGCAAGGCCTGCGCCAAGATAAAGCCCGAACGGCGAATCCTGGGCGCTGTCATAAAACTGGCCGGACACCTCAAGGCGCCTGTCGTCATCGATCTGCAAACCGACACTACCCATGAAATCGATGCGCTTGTTGAATGCTGTGGAAGTCTGGGTAATATCGGGGGTGAGCATCGTGCCGGAGCCGTCGTAAAAGCCTCCCGTCTGGTTGCCGGCGATGGAGAAACGCGCATCCCAGTTTTCGCTGTTATAGGTCACGGCACCTGCACCGTTGCGGTCAAGGTCACGGGTACGGCCAAAGCCACTGCCAAGGCCCGCCGTCACTTCACCGCGCAAACCGTCCGGCGCATCTTTCCCCTTCTTCGTGATGATGTTGATGACACCACCTGTTGCATTGCCGCCGTAGATTGCCGTCGCGCCAGACAGAACCTCGACACGCTCGACATTGAACGGATCGATTGAATCGAATTGGCGGCTCAGGGAGCGCGCCGAGTTCATCGAAACACCATCGATGAGAATGAGGGCCGTGCGTCCCCGCAGGTTCTGGCCATAGGCTGTGCGCGCACCTTCGCTGGCGGGGTCGAAACTTGGAACTCTCTCAGCAAGAATCTGCTGAAGCGACTTGCCCGAACGGGCTTCGGCCTCGATGGCCTGTGCATCAACGACATAAATCGTTCGCGCCGTCCGCGAGATTTGCTGGGGTATACGGTTGCCACTTACAACGATCGGCTCCAGCACCGTAGAACCATTGTCTGATTGCGCGTTCTGAGACGTATCCTGCGCCTGAACGGCGTTGTTGCCGCCCCCGATTGCGACGACGATAGCCACAAGACTAACGCCGACATTCCACTTTCCGATCATGTCGCCCCCAATGCGCAAAAAATATCTTCCAAGTCGTCCCTCGGAAAATACAAGACTGTTTTGATCATGTTTTATGCGCTATGAAACCGCCGGGCTTGGATGGGAACGAACCCGATTTGGATAGATGCGAACATCAACAGCAAAGACAGGTTTGATTTTTCATGGAAGTAGTCCGCCCCCTGAAACTTGGAACCCTCTCGCTACCTGATCCAGAAAGCAGACTGGTCTGCCGCACAATCCTTCTGGACATGTTGGGAGAAGCAACGATCACCGTTGAAGACGGTGATCTGGCGGGTGTTACCGGCCTTGTCTGGAAACACGAAAACCTTTCTCTCGCAACCGTTTACCTGCCCAAAACACCCTTGCGACTGACAGCTCATGGGATCGGCAGGCCTGATATCGCGATGTTGCGTGCAACTGACGGAACCTTAATCGTCCATCATCGCAAGCACACTTTCGAACTGGAACCCCGTGATGTCATCATCCTTCCCACGGATATGGCATCGGAAATTATTTTGCCAGAAGGCGGGCGCCTCGACTGCGCCCATCTTCCCCATGCCGCCCTCACCCTTGCACGAAAGTCGATCGACCGGATCTTGTTGCGGCCCTTTTCAGCAGAATGCCTGCCATTGCAGTTGTTGACCCACTATGCAGGATATCTTCTTCAACAGGACCATCAGGACAAAGAGCATGCCACCATGATGGTGGCGCACTTCTACTCCCTGCTTCCCGTTCTCGCCCGATATGGGAACGAGGTTGCGCCTTCGGCAGTTCCGCAAAACCGCATTGAAGCGATCAAGGCGATGGTTGAGGAAAATCTTGCCGACGGTGCGTTTTCGATCGCTGATGTGGCGCGCACCGAAGGCATCACACCGCGCGCGATCCAGAAACTTTTCAGTCGGACAGGCACGACCTTTTCGCGCTACGTGCTGGAGCGGCGGCTGGTGCTCGCCAAGAGCCTGATTCTTGCCGAGAACACCGCAACTCCGATCAGCCAGATCGTTTACAGCGTCGGTTTCAACGACCTGTCATATTTCAATCGCACCTTCCGCAGTCGCTACGGAATACGCCCTACAGACCTGCGCCGCATGACGGCGCCTGACGAGGCAAAAAACCTGTGAGGAATTAAGGCGTCTCGTGACACCGCTGGAAAGCGTCACTCCGGCCGCTTGTCATCATCGCCGTAACGACGCGCCTGAACCGCGTCCGATCCTTCCAAGGAACCAGACGGAAAGTCCCATTCCGACAAGCGAAAGAACTGTTGCCGTCGAAAACAGCGCGGAATAACCCATCCGGTCGGCAACCAGGCCGGCTGCGGATGCACCAACCATGTAGACGACCAGTTCGGCACAGGTGAGAATGGTAAAATCCGTTCCTGGCTGATCGTCCGAAGAGTTCTTCATGAAGAATGAATAGATGGCTACCAGCTCCATGTAGCGGATCAGCGTCTGGAATGCCGAGGCCGACATCGCCACCCACATGCCGGGCCAGACGCCGGACGCATTCAGCGTGAAGGCGAGGAAGCACAAGCTTCTGAGGCCACCCAGCAGGATGAGCGTTGTCGTCAGGCCAACCTTGCGGATAATGGAGGCAGCGATACCCACGCCGATCAGGCCCGCAGTTGCCGCCGCTCCGCCAGAGAGGTAACCGATCCAGTCAGCCGGGACCTTGCTGTCAACCAGATAGGTGCCTTCCATCCCGCGCACGAGACCTTCGCTCGCCCGGTATGTCAGCGCAAATCCGAGGATCAGCCAGGCACTCGGACGGCGGAAGAAACCAGCAAGGCTTGCGCGCTTTTTTTCTTTGCCAACCGTGGGCGCTTCCGGCTGCATCGCCAGGGCTGCAAGAAGGGGCAGCAACGACAGCGCGGCTACCAGCAGTATCATCGTGCGCCATCCAGCGACATGAAACACCACCAGTGCCGCCGTCCCGCCAACGATTACGCCCAGCGCTACGGCACCCGCCTGCACGGCATTCCCCAGCGAGCGCGTCTTGTCGGTCAGGCATCTTACGGCGTAGCCGTCGGTTGCAATATCCTGGATTGAGGAGACAAGCGTGATCGATATGCAGATTGCAAAAAGGACCGTGGCATCGCTCGGATCCACCAGCGTCATGGAAGCGATACCGGCGCTGACGAGAAGCTGGGTCGGCACAACCCAGCCGCGGCGATGGCCAAGCTTGGGTAACGGAGACCATCGATCCACCAACGGTGCGACCGCAAATTTCAGGATGAGCGGCAGCATCAGCAGCGAGAATAGCCCGATAGACGTGCGCGATGCCCCACTCTCACGCATGATCGGCGGCAGGGCCACCAAAAGCAGATACGTCGGTATCCCCTGAGCGAGGTAAAGACCGCCCAGCACATACATCAACCGCCGCTCGAACGTCGAAGTCGAAGTCGAAACGGTGTCGCCAGGAATCGCGTCGTCGATTTGGGCCATTGCAAGAACCGAATTCATGAGCCCGGAACACCACAGACCCAGGTAAGGTTTTCAGCGCTTCAAACGCCGGTCTGTCCCGGAGCGTAAACAGGAGTATTTTTTAATCGTCTTTATCTCACCGGCAAGCAAATGCTTGGATATGGGCGAACCCGAATAGGACAATTGCGAACAGCCGCTCGATGCGACAGAGCTGAAGCAACAAATGCAGCGGCCGGCTGCCACCCCCCTCGCAAGACTGGTTCAGGGACATGGAGATGCCAGTTTTGTTGTGAGCGAAGAGGCCGACATATCGAAGCGGCGGTGATACGATAAAAACCGATTGCAGCCCCAGGGATCGATGATATCTCGGCGCGACCACCATTAAATGGACTTAACCGGCACTCCTCCAATGACAGACTTGGCTCTTATGCGCGCGGCCTTTCGGTAGGCCCGGGGCGTGAGCCCCATCTCCATCCGGAAATAGCGATTGAAGTTCGACAGGTTGTTGAAGCCCGCCTCGAAACAGATATCGGTGATCGATATTTCGGTCTCCGCGAGAAGGGTTCTTGCTCGCCAGACGCGGACGGATCGGCTGTAGTCAGAAAAGTTCATGCCGGTTAGACGCCGAAAGGCACGCGAGAAGGCGGACGGCTCGAAACCAACCATCGCAGCCACTTCATGCATCTGCGCACCAGGATCCGATTGCAGGATCTGGATTGCCTGGTCGATCCGGCGGTGTCTGCGGTCCGACACCTGGTTATAGACCGCTATGAAGTGTTCGCTGGCGAGCAACCTCTTTTCGGTGGCCGCTTCGATTGCCTCCAGTATCTCTAAAAACAGCCCGAGCCCACCACGGTGTCCCACCGCGTGAAGCTCGAGAATCTTCGCTCCAATCAAGAGCGCGTCGGCGCCCAGAACCTCGATCCCCCGTTGGGCCAGAGGCTTCAGCCGGTGGAGCACTTCGAACTCAGGGCATACTGCGCGAATACCGATCAGGGCATCCGCGTCGAATTGCAGGACCATGTCTCGGCCTGGCAAAGCCGGTGCACCGGGTGTGATCCAGTTGTGCGGCAGATTTGTCCCGGTGAGCACCAGATGCCCGGGCCGAAACGGGCCGATATAGTCCCCCACATAAGCAAATCCTGAAGCGTCAGGGATGAAGTGAATCTCCCATTCGGGATGATAGTTCCAGATGCAGATCGGATTGGGATAGTCGTCCCTCCGGATCAGATAGGAAGCGCCTCCGGGTAAGACGATCTGCTCGCGCGTGGCGGTGAAAGTCTCAGAGACTGTTTGAGGAAAGTCTGATGCAATAGGCATTCAATTGCTCATGTTACAGCGCACAAATGTCAATATAATACTAGTTCTGTGACGGAGGCAAACTAGTACGCGCCCGTCGCTTGCGTAAATGTGGGCTGGTCGATGGCAAGGGAGTTGCCATTCAGGGAGGACATCATGACACTCAACGCTCTCCGCGCCGGTTGCGCGGTTATCGCCATATTTGCAGCATCCAGCGCTTTTGCCGCCGCACAATGCACCAGCGACGTGCGTGTCCTGGCGCAGCCGCGCGATGGACTGACCCTTCTCGAAAAATATGTCGATGAGTTCGAAGAGCTCTCCGGCGCAGGCTTCGAGATCAGTTATCTCAACGAGAACGATCGCCGCGCGAAGTCGCAGGCCGACGCCTCGACGGTCGGAAGCTTCAACGTGTATTATGTTGACGAAGCCAATCTGGCGCTTTTTGCCTCGTCTGGCTGGATCGTCCCGCTTGATGGCTTTTATCCATCCGAATACGACTACAAAGACTTCGACGCCGGTATGCGCGCAGCTGCGACCTATGACGGCAAAGAGTGGTTTGCGCCTGTGCAGGGCGGTGGCGACCTGATGGTCTACCGTACCGACCTCCTGGAAAAGGCAGGCATCGCGCCGCCGAAGACCTGGGACGAATATTTTGCAGCCGTGCAGAAGCTGCATGATCCGGCCAACGGCGTCTACGGCACTGCGCTTCGCGGACAGCGCGGTTCAGGCGCCAACGTCTGGCGCTGGATGCCGTTCTTCAAAGCAAACGGCGGCGAGTGGTTCAAGGACGGCAAGCCGGCCTTCAATTCGGATGCCGCGGTAAAGGCGACCGAAACCTATCTCGAACTCTTCAAATATTCGGCGCCGGGCACGCAGACCGGCTCTTGGGACGAGTCCACCGGCGCCTTCCGCTCCGGCAAGGTGGCGATCATCATCGAATCCGCACCCCTTGGCGGCATGTCCGTCGACAAGGCACAGAGCCAGGTTGCAGACAAGGTTGCGTTCTCCGTTCCGCCGTCGCCGCTGCCGGGGGCCGGTTACGCCCATGGTTTTGCAATCGCGTCCAAGGCCAACAAGACAGATGAGGAAAAGGCCTGCGCTGGTCTCTTTGTTGCCTGGGCAACATCCAAGGAACAGGAAGCCCGCCGCCTCGCCGCCGGCCAGCCGGGCGAGTTGACGCGCACAAGCACCTATCAGAGCCCGGAATACGCCAAGACCTTTGGCCAGAACCTTGCCGACGCCATGGCGGCGACCGGTCAAAAGACCACCGTCACCTTCTGGCAGGATCCGCGCTGGCAGGAATTGGGCAACCAGTGGGGCATCATGCTGGAAGAGCTGATCACCGGTAGCCGCACTGACATCAAGGCGACGCTGAACGACCTCGAAGCCTTCGCAGCCAAACTCTGACGCCTCCCAAGCCGTCTGACGGGCGCGTCTGATGACGCGCCCCCTTTTGCCAATCCGAGGATCTGCCATGCGCCGAGGCCGCTCGCTGCCTTACGTCTTTCTTGGGCCCAGTTTGGGTATCCTGATCATTCTGGCGCTCGTGCCGACGATCTACGCTATCAATATATCCCTGCAGAACCGGACCCTTTCGGCACCCGATGCAGACTATGTCTGGTTAGCCAATTATCTGGCGCTGTTTTCGGATGCCCGTTTCCTGAACGCGCTCTGGGTATCTTTCAAGTGGGAGGTCATCAGCGTCTCGTTGACCATGGTGACGGGGGTTGCGCTCGGGATTGCCATGTTCGAGGCAGCGAGCCCCCGTATGCGCAACGTCCTCTGCGTGCTCTTCATCATTCCCGTTCTCCTGCCACGCGTGTGCGCCGCTTTTGTGTGGAAGTTCGCCTTTCATCCGCTCTACGGCGCGCTGACCTGGCCGGTCAGGGAGCTCACCGGCATCACGCCCGACATTCTGTCGACGCCGCTCGGCGCCCTCCTTGCTGTTGCTTTCGTCGATGTCTGGCAATGGGGCTTGTTCTTTTCAGTGATCATCTTGAAGCTTCTCGAATCCCTGCCGCCTCAGCCGCTGGAAGCCGCACGCATAGATCGGGCGACCCGCTTCGAAATCCATCGTTTCGTGACCCTGCCGATGCTGAAAGCACCCTTGATCAGTCTGCTGCTGGTCAAGGCGATCGAGAGTCTTCGCTCCTTCGACCTCGTTTACGTCATGACGCGCGGCGGTCCCGGCATCTCAACCGAGACGCTTGACATGTATGCCTATTCCCAAGGCTTCATAGAAGCCGGCAAGATCTCCTATGCGTCCTCCATGGCCGTCATCATGATGGTCCTGACCATCGTCACCTTTACCTTTACCTGGAAGAGGCTGAACCGATGAAGATATCCACCTTTCTGCTCAGGCTTTTGTTGGTTCTTGCCGCTGCACTTGTCGTGCTGCCACTCCTATGGACCCTGCTAAACGCCTTCAAGACCAATGCCGATCTGCTGGTGTCAACGCCAAAGCTTATCTTCCAGCCTGTCTTCGACAATATGAGTTATGTGCTCAATCGCCGCTCGGTGGCGCGCGCACTTACCAATTCGTTGATCATCTGCTCGAGTGCGGTCGTGCTTGGCGCCGTACTCGGTGTACCGGCGGCCTATGTGATCGCCCGGTTCAAGAACAGGATCACGGCGGAGGCGCAGTTCTTCGTTCTGTCGCTGCGCTTTCTGCCGCCCGTCGCGATCGCTATTCCCATGCTGGTCATCTGGCTCGGTCTTGATCTCTATGACACCCGGCTGTCGCTGATCGTGACCTATCTCATTGTGACAGCCTCGATCACCATCTGGCTTTCCGTGCCGGCTTTCGAGCGTGTCAGCCTTCACGTTGAAGAAGCTGCCCGGGTGGATGGGCTTGGCCCATATGCGACCTTCTTCCGCATCGCCCTGCCGATTGCCCGTTTCCAGGTCTTCGGCGCCATTGCCTTCTCCTTCGTCCTTGTCTGGAACGAGTTCCTGCTTGCCATGATGCTCACGACCTCGAAGGCAAAGACCCTGCCGATCATCGCGTCCGAGATGTCGCAGCTCGGCATGAATGTGCCCTGGGGAATTCTGAACGCCGCCGTCGTCCTGTTGTCGCTGCCACCGCTGATCCTGCTCGGAGTGCTTGCCGGTGGCCTCAACGCCGCATTTTCCAAGAAAACTGACCAAGGTTGACTGACCCATGAAAGCACTTGTCCTCGAACATGTCGGCGAACTTTCCCTGCGCGATATCGAAATTCCTCAAGAGTTGGGGCCGGATGACGTTCGCATTCGTATCCATACTGTTGGCGTCTGCGGCAGCGACGTACACTATTACACCCATGGTCGCATCGGTGACTTCGTCGTGAACGCGCCCATGGTTCTCGGCCACGAGGCAGCAGGAACCGTCACCGAGACCGGCGCCAACGTCACCCATCTGAAGCCCGGCGACCGCGTCTGCATGGAACCGGGCATCCCCGATCCGAAATCGCGTGCGTCGCGGCTCGGCCTCTACAATGTTGATCCTGCCGTGACATTCTGGGCAACGCCGCCGGTGCACGGCGTCTTGTGCCCGGAGACAGTCCATCCGGCAAGCTTCACATACAAGCTGCCTGACAATGTCTCCTTCGCCGAAGGCGCGATGGTTGAACCATTTGCCGTGGGCATGCAGGCGGCCGCCCGGGCGAAGATCACGCCCGGCGATACGGCGGTTGTTACAGGCTGCGGAACCATCGGCATCATGGTGGCACTGGCTGCCCTTGCCGGCGGCTGCTCGCGAGTGCTGATCTCGGACATTTCCGCAACAAAACTTAAACTGGCCGAAAGTTATGGCGGCATCACTGGTATCAACCTCAAGGAGGTCGATGTCATTGAGACCGTCAACGAGGCGACAGAAGGCTGGGGAGCCGATATCGTCTTTGAATGCTCCGGCGCACCGGCCGCGGTCCGTGATCTCTTCAAGGTCGTGCGCCCGGGCGGAACAGTCGTTATCGTCGGTCTGCCGCCCGAACCCGTCGCGGTAGACCTTGCGGCGGCCTGCTTCCGCGAATGCCGTATTGAAACGGTTTTCCGCTACGCCAACGTGTTTGACCGTGCACTGGCGCTGATCGCCGCAGGCAAGGTCGACCTGAAGCCATTGGTTTCCGGCACCTATGCCTTTGATCAATCGATCAAGGCCTTCGAAAGGGCGGCCGAAGGCCGGCCAGAGGACGTAAAGCTGCAGATCGTCGTGGACGGGGAGACGAAGTGATGGCCACTGTTGAGTGCCGGGGGATCAGGAAAGTCTATGGTTCGCTTGAGGTCATGCGGGATTTTGACCTGAAGATCGACAACCACGAATTCGTCGTCTTTCTCGGCCCGTCAGGCTGCGGAAAATCCACCATGCTGCGGATGATTGCCGGGCTTGAAGAGATTTCAGGCGGGGATCTGCTCATCGGTGGCGAGCGGATGAACGATCGCGATCCGGGTGACCGGGGCATCGCGATGGTGTTCCAGAACTACGCGCTTTACCCCCATATGAGCGTGCGGGACAATATCACTTTCGGTCTCGAGAGGGCCGGAATAGGAAAAGCCGCGATCGATCAGCGCCTGGCGCCTGTGGTCGACGCGCTCGGTCTTGGCGTCTATCTTGCGCGCAAGCCGACGGAACTGTCCGGCGGACAGCAGCAGCGAGTGGCCATCGCCCGCGCCATGATCAAGACCCCGGAGGTCTTCCTGTTTGACGAACCGCTTTCAAACCTTGATGCCAAGCTGCGCGGCAGCCTGCGGGTCGAGATCGCGCGCCTCCACCGCGACCTGAAAACGACAAGCATATATGTCACTCACGACCAACTCGAAGCCATGACGCTTGCCGACCGTATTGTCCTGATGAAGGACGGCCGTATTGAGCAGATGGGCACGCCCGAAGAAATTTATCAGGCGCCTCGGACAGTGTTTGCTGCCGGCTTCATAGGCACACCGAACATGAATTTTCTTCAGTTGCAGATGACGCAGGAGTGGCTGGGCGACAATCTTGTCAGGTTTACAGCTCCGGCAGGCCTCCGTTCCGGTGAGGTTACCGTTGGAATTCGGCCCGGATCATTTCGCATAAACCAGGATGCTCAAGCCTTTCGCGGCACCGTCGAGCGGAACGAGTTCCACGGTGAGACACGTCTGATCTGCCTGAAAAACGACCGCCACGAGATCAATATTTCTGTTCCTGCGGACATAAGACCCGCCATCGGCGAGGTGCTTGGTGTTGAAGTGGCATCGTCCGACCTACACGTGTTTGATCCCGGCACGGGACTGAGGTTGATTTAAACCCACTCAGGTGGGACCTTCAATCACGTCGCGCAGGGCAACTGGACGCCTACAATCCGCCTGGCCTTTTGCGGATGGCCTGTGACCGGGGCCGCAAAACGTCCTTTAATCCTGGTAGGGTCGGTTACCCTGAAGAGACGGGCAGCGCCAAGCATTCGCGGACGAGCAATTCATTGGGATATTGAAAGAGCAGTATAGCGGCTGATATCAGCCGTAAACACGCAATATGCAGGCTGCGATTTATGACCGAACGGTTGCCATACCGAGCGGCCTTACCCGTGACGTCGGCAAGCATGACCTAAATTTCTCGGGCGGTGAAAGACGGCCAATTGCCATGGCAAGAACCTTCTTCTGGTCCTGCTCTTATTTTCCTTACTGAGGCCAGCCCAGCGTGAAACGACGGAACCGACAGCCCGTGCCGGCGACGTCACTATAACCGCGATCACCCATCGTACAGCATTAATCACTATGAAGGATCAAGTGATCAACTGAGGCGGCAGAGAGATGAGGCCGCAGCAAAAATGCGGGCGGGCATACACGAAATGGATCGGCGGATGTACTGCCCGCTGTTGATGTATTCACGCCATCAAAAGAGCAAACGAAATATTCAGTTGAACTCTCGTGAGAGTTTCAATCCGGCGGCGCTTGAAATCATCGTCGCTGTCCGTTTCGGACACATCCTGACAACGGCTCAGCATCCCCCGATTCAACGGCAGAAGTAACCCCGTAATTTTAGCGATCCGGCTGGTCGCTTAAATCTTTCTCATTCGACCAATAAATGGTCAAATCCCACAAATTGCATCGAACCAAAAGCGCGATTCTTGCAAGAAATCGAGATTGGCACGCTGTTTGCTTGTGACTGATTTGACCGTTTTGACTGATTTGACGGTTTATTCAAAATAGAAAAGGGGAACTCGATGGGTTCAGAATTCAGTCGTCGTCGCTTCCTGCAAGGATCCGCGGGCGCAGCCGCCGTCGCTGGCTACATGCAGATCAATCCTGACTTCTTCATCTCGCCGGCCTTCGCACAGGCCGGCAAGACCATGACGTTCCTGTCGGCCGAAAACATTACCGGCAACTGGGACCCGACCGCTCATACGACACTTTCTCAGAAGAATATCGAAGGTTTCGTCATGGGCTTTCTTACCCGCACGCCGATGAAACTCGATGATCCCGGCGCGGTCGTCTACGAACTGGCCACCGACATCAAGCTGCTTGACCCGCACCGGCTACAGATCAAGCTGCGCGAAGGTATCGTCTTCCATGACGGCAAGCCGTTCAAGGCGGAAGACGTCAAGGCAACCTTCGAATACGGCTCCAGGGCAGATCGTCCGGCGCAGTGGTATCCCGGCCCGACCGAGACGCTGACGATCGAAACACCGGACGATTACACCGTCATCGTCGACACATCCAAGGGCGGCTATCCGGCCCATCTCTTCATCTTTCTTGCATCCTTCCTGCCGATCATGTCGGCCAAGGATGTCGCCGGCGGCCCCGGCGGCCCGCTCTCCCAGCGGCTCAACGGCACCGGTCCTTTCAAATTCGTCGAACAGCGCGGCAACGACACCGTGATGCAAGCCTATGACGGCTACTTCAAGGGCAAGCCAGCCATTCCCGGCATCAACTTCACTTTCACAGGCGACTCCACCACCCGTATGTTGTCGCTGATGAACGGCCAGGCTTCGATCGTTGAACGTCTGGAGCCTGAACAGGTTGACACGATCAAGGACAATCCGGCGATTTTCATCAACAAGGTCGTTTCGGTCGAGAACAAGTATCTGTGGTTCCGCTGCTCGAAACCGCCTTTCGACGATCCGCGTATCCGTCTTGCCGCCTGCCATTCGATCGATCGCGACATGATCATGGAACTGATGGGCTCGGCCGGCCATGCCTCGTCGAATTTCGTCTCGCCGGTCAAATTCGGCTATGTCGATCTGGCGAACTACCCGAAATTCGACCCCGAGAAGGCCCAGGCCCTGCTCGCCGAAGCCGGTTTCCCAAACGGCAAGGGCCTGCCGCCACTTGAATACATCACGTCCGTCGGCTTCTATCCGAAGACCAAGGAATATGGCGAGATGCTGACCGCCATGCTGCAGGAGCAGGGATTTAACGTCAGCCTGACCGTGCTTGAACCTGCGGCCTGGAACGAGCAACTGTACCATCGCCCCGGCGGCGGCCCGGGCCATATGGTCGATTGCGGCTGGTCGACAGCGTCTCCGGAACCGGATCTGGTCCTGCGCACCCATTTCCATTCCACCTCGCACCGCATCTGCGGCATTGAGGACAAGGAGATCGATGCCAGCCTCGATAAGGAACGTTCGGCACCGACGCTGGAAGAGCGCAAGAAGATCCTTCAGGAAGAGACCATGCCTCTCATCACCGCCAAGATGCCGGCACTCTCGCTGTTCACATCCGTGATGATCCACGCAATGCAGAAGGACTTTGAGGGCATGTACATCTATCCCGACGGGTCGATCGACGCGGCCAAACCTGCTGCCTGACCGTGATCAGCCACACGCCGCGATCAGGCGGCGTGTGGACTTGCCCGTGACTTTTCGAGCGGAGTGACTGAATGTTTGCCGTGAACTTCCTGATGCGACGCCTCATGCAGGGCGCCATCATCATATTCCTTGTGTCCTTGCTGATCTTTACCCTCTTGCGGGTGGTGCCGGGTGACCCGGTACGCCTTATGGCGGGCGGCATGGCGCCCGAAGCACTGATCGAAAAGATCGCAACCGACATGGGCCTTCGCGATCCCATACTGGTGCAATTCGGTGGCTACATGGGCGGTGTGGTTCGTGGCGATCTTGGCCAGTCCTTCGTGCGCCCGGCAAACGGCGCCTCGACCGGTGGCGCGACATTCAACGACTCAACTCGCGGCGAACGAGCAAAGGTCTTCGACCTGATTTTCGATGCACTTCCAATGACGCTTCAACTGGCGGCCGTGACACTGGTGATTGCACTGATCTTCTCGGCAATCATCGGCATTGCGGGCGGGCTTTCGATCGGCAGATGGCCAGACAAGCTTGCCTTCTACATTTCATCGATATTCATCTCGCTGCCGAATTTCTGGCTCGGCATCGTTCTGGCATTGCTTTTCTCGGTGAAGCTCGGATGGCTTCCTGCCATTGGCTATCAGGGTTTTGCCTACACAATCCTGCCGGCAATCGTGCTGGCGGTCGAATTGTCTCCGGTGCTGATCCGCACGCTGGTCAGTTCCGTATCCAGCCAGATGATGGAGCCCTATGTGGCAGTCGGACGCGTACGTGGCCTGAGCCGTTCGCGGATCATCTCCAACCATGCCCTGCGCAACGCCTCGGTGCCGCTTCTCAACCTGCTCGGTGTGCAATTCTCCAGCCTGCTCGGCGGGGTCATCATCGTCGAATATATCTTCGATTATCCCGGGCTCGGCCTTCTGACCATCAACGCCGTGCTGCAGCGCGACTTTCCGTTGATCCAGGGTATCGCGATCGTCACGAGCGCCATTTTTGTACTGATCAACATTGTCGTCGATCTCGTCGCAACAACCATCGATCCGAGGCTTGAATACTGATGTCCATCACATCCGCACTCGACACCCCGATCATTTCTAAAATGGCAAGCCGCTCGATTGCGCGCCGCATATTCGATCGCGCCGCATCGACGCCCGGTTTTCGCATTGGTCTTGCGATCTTCCTGCTGCTTGCGATTGCCGCCGCACTTTATCCGGAAATCAGTGGCGTCGACCCGACAAAGATGGATGTGAAGGCCCGCCTTCTGCCGCCACTTTTCTTCGGCGACAACTGGAGCTGGGGCCACCCGCTTGGCACCGATCAGATTGGCCGCGACATGCTGGTGAGGTCGCTTGTCGGCCTGCGTTATTCCTTCCTGATCGGGATTGCATCGGTTGCAGTGACACTCATCATCGGCTGTGCCCTCGGCACGATTGCCGGTTACTTCGGCGGTCGTATCGACACGCTGATCATGCGTCTGACCGATGCGCAGCTATCTATTCCGATGATCATTCTGGCGATCGCCGTTCTTGGCGTGTCGCGCCCGACAATTCCGGCCATCGTCCTGGTGCTTGGTCTCTCAAGCTGGCCGGTCTATGCGCGCATCATGCGCAGCATTGTGATGACGGAAAGGCAACGGGAATATGTGCGCGCTGCCAAACTTGGGGGCTCGACCGATTTCCGCATTATCGTCAGCCTGCTTCTGCCGCTGCTCCTGCCGCCGGTGATCTTCACCTCGGTGCTTGATGTGGCGCGCATGATGATCTTTGAATCGACACTCGGCTTCCTCGGCCTGGGTGTCCAGCCGCCGACCCCGACCTTCGGCAATATCATTGCCGATGGCCGAAAGTATCTTCTGAACGCCTGGTGGATCGCAACCATGCCCGGCATTTTCCTCGGCCTCACTTTAACCAGCATCAATCTCATAGGCGCTTCGCTGGAACGGGCCCGCAACACCATTCACGGAGGGTCCGAGTGATGATCAAGCCGCTTCTTGAGCTGCAAAACCTCACCGTTAATGCCGGTCGCTCGGACAAGGCGAAGATTATTCTGGACAATATCTCCTTCAGCCTCGCGCCGCGAGAGATCGTCGGTGTGGTCGGGGCCAGCGGAGCCGGCAAGACGGTGCTGTCCAAGGCAGTCGTCAACTGGCTGGAACCGCCGCTTTCCGTGCGTTCCGGCAGCGTCCTCTTCGAAGGCAAGGATATTTACGGCATCTCCGAGAACGAGATGCGTACCCTGCGCCGCCGGGTCGCCTATGTCGGCGCCAATCCGATGGGTGCACTCGATCCGACACTGCCGGTCGGCGTCCAGATCGTCGAGAAGCTGCGTGCGGTCGTTCCAGGAACCTCGCGGAAAGAGGCGGAAAAGCGCACGATCGAGCTTCTGGAGGCCGTCCGCATTCCCTCGGCCCGCAGCCGTTTCAGCGACTACCCTTCGCAGTTTTCCGGCGGCATGATGCAGCGCGCACTGATCGTTGATGCGTTGGTAACGAACCCGGCGCTGCTGATTGCAGATAACGTCACCCAGCCGCTCGACGTTACCGTCGCAGCCCAGGTCATCCGTCTGATGAAGGAACTGACAGATGGTTTCAATACCGCTGTGCTGTTCGTCTCCTCCTCCCTTCCCGTTGCCCGCGAAGCCTGCAACCGGATTTTGGTGATGGAGAAAGGTCGCATCGTCGAGGAACAGGAAACCGAAAGGCTGATCGCCGCCCCTGCATATGCCTATACGAAGGAGCTTGTCGAACAGACGCCGAAGATCTGGATCGAAAAGACCGAGATGCCGCGTCTCAACGACAAACGCGACGTTGTCTTGAGCCTGCGCGATGCCTCACAGGTCTACAGGGTAAAGAAGAAGACCGGCTTCGGTGGCTTCAACCATGTGCGTGCGGTTCGCAACGTCACCTTCGATGTCCGGCGCGGCGACAGTTTCGCGATCGTCGGTGAATCCGGTTGTGGCAAGTCGACGCTGATGCGGCTTCTGAGCAGGCTGGAACTGCCGAGCTCCGGCCAGGTTCTATGCGGTGCCGACGATATCGCCATGCTCGGTGGCAAAGACCTTCTGACCTTCCGCAAGAAGCTGCAAATGGTACTGCAGGATCCGTTCGGCTCCCTGCCGCCACGCACATCGGTCGGGAAGATGCTGGAGGGCCCGCTTCGCACGCACGGATGGAAGGACAGTGCCAAAATTCGTGAGCGGGTGCTCAAGGTCATGGGCGAAGTCGGCCTCTCCGCCGATCTCTACGAGGAATTGCCGATCGGCCTGAGTGCCGGCCAGCGCCAGCGCATCAATGTTGCCCGTGCGCTGGTTTTGGAGCCTGAAATACTGATCATGGACGAAACGCTTTCTGCCCTGGACCAGACAGAACAGTTCAAGCTTCTCGATCTTTTCCAGAAGCTGCAGAAGGAATACGACCTCACTTACATCTTCATCTCCCACGACCTTGCGATGGTCCGCAAGGTCTGCAACCGTGTGGCGGTAATGTATCTCGGCGAGGTCTTCGAACTGGCTGATAACGAGCGGTTGTTCTTCGATCCCGGACATCCTTATACAATGGCGTTGCTCAGCGCGATGCCGACACTTGAAGAACGCCGCTACAAGGCGGAAGACTGCCTTCTGGAAGGTGAACCGCCAAGCCCGATCGATATTCCTCCAGGTTGCAGCTTCAAGTCGCGCTGTCCGCGTGCGATGGAGAGATGCGGCAGCCTGCAGCCCGCGCTTACCGCGCGTGGCAGCCAGGATTTCGCCGCCTGTCATCTCATCCAGCCATTGGCTCTCGATGACGCAACCCGTCAAATGGCTTTAGCCTGACCATGGTTGCGGCGCCACAGACGGGGCCGCAACGATCACTAGAATCCAGGGTGCATTCATGAGTTTCACCGAACATCGCCTCAAGCTTATCCTCGACATGCTGAAGCAAACCCAGCGCGTCAATGTGAGGGAGCTTGCCGATTATCTGCAGGTCAGCCAGGAGTCGATCCGGCGCGACCTCAAGGAACTTGAGATGCGCGGTTATGCCCGCCGCGTCTATGGCGGCGCGGTCCTTGACCAGCAGGAAAGCGATCAGCCGTTTACCGACCGACTGCGTGTCAGCTCACGCGAGAAAGCCAAGATCGGCGAGGCCGCAGCGTCGCTGGTTGAGGACGGCATGAAGGTGTTCATCGATACCGGCACCACAACGATTGCCTGCCTAAAACATATCGAGACGCGCAAGGACTTGACCGTTGTCAGCAATTCGCTGGCGGTCGCAGCCCACTTCTTCAATCTGCCGCAGGCAAGTGTGCGGGTTCTTGGCGGTCGCATGCGCCCAGATTATCAGGCGACATACGGCCATGAGACCGTGGCCGCGCTGAAGGAGCATTTCTTCGATCTCGCGATCATCGCCATCAGCGCCATTCACGCCGAACGCGGGTTCATGGATTTCGGCGAGGACGAGGCGATCCTGCGCCGCGTCGCCAAGGCCCAGGCAAAACGTTCGATCATTGTTGCCGACAGTTCCAAGTTTGGGCGCCTCGGCTCCATCCACACATTCGGCCTCAGCGAAATCGACGCGGTGGTGACCAGCGGCGTCATCGCGCGGGAATTTTCAGATCAATTCAATCAATCCAAAGTGGAAATCATACATGCCTGACGTCTCCTCCTCCCCTGTCCCGATCAATGCCGAGCGGCTCCAGATGCTGATGGAGACCCTCTCCACTTTTGGCGGCGGCCCCGATGGCTCGATGACCCGCCTGACGCTTTCCAGGGAAGACGGAATGGCGCGCGACTGGCTGGGGCACTGGTTTGCCGAAAACGGCTTCGAGCAGGCCGTGGACTCGATCGGCAACCAGTTCGGCAAGATGACCTTGGCGGGCGCAAATGCGCCCGTCGTCATGGTCGGCTCCCATATCGACAGCCAGCCGAACGGCGGCCGGTTCGACGGAGCGCTTGGTGTCATCGCCGCCTGCGAGGCGGTTTTGTCCGTCAGCGAACGTCTCAAGGCGGAAGGCAGGTTGTCCGCCTGCAACTTCCAGATCGTCAACTGGACCAATGAGGAAGGCGCCCGTTTCCAGCCGAGCCTGCTCGGCAGCAGCGTGTTTACCGGCGCCATTGACCTGGAATGGGCGCTCGAACGGGCCGACGGTGATGGCATTACGGTGCGCCAGTCGCTGGACGAGATCGGTTATGCTGGCAAGGAAAAGGTGGAAATTCCCGACGCATTGATCGAGCTGCATATAGAAGGTGACACGACGCTCAGCCGCGCCGGGGAGCGGTTCGGTATCTTCACGCGGTTCTGGGGCGCGACAAAATATCGCCTCGCCTTCCATGGACGCCAGGCACATACCGGCGCAACCCCGATGGCAGATCGCAAGGATGCGCTGCTTGCTGCTGCCTATCTGATCGCCGATCTCAAGCAGATATCGACCGAACACGGACTGGACCTGCATACGTCGGTTGGCCGCCTGGAAGTCTTCCCCAATTCACCCAATGTCGTGCCGGCCGAAGCCGTGCTGTTCATCGAGCTGCGCTCGGGATCGCCAGACGTCCTGACGGAGGCGGAACGCAAGATGAAGATCAAGATCGAGGAAGCGGCGATGAAAGCCGGCGTCACCTCGGAGGTCCGCTCCATCGACCGCCGCAAGGCGGGAAGGTTCGCACCGGGCCTGGTGACGCTTGCGCAAAGTGCTGCGGCGCATCTCGGCCAGAGCGCCCGTCACCTCGATACGATCGGCGGCCATGATGCCGTTGCCGTTTCCGATGTCTGCCCGGCGGTGGTTCTGGCGGTTCAGAGCCGTGACGGCGTCATCCACCACCCGACCGAGTATACCTCGCCTGAAGACCAGGCCCTTGGCACGCAGATAGTGGCGGACATGCTTTACAAGATCGCCTGCGAAGGTTTGAAAGTTGTCGAACTCAGCGAGGCTGCCGAATGAAGAGATCGGGCTCTCCTCAATCACCGATGGAAGCCCGCGCGGAGAAGGCGCTTTCAGTCTTTTCCGCAGTGATTGGCGACACCCCTTCCTATGCGCCGGCGACGGCAGCTGTCGCATCGCCGTCCTATCATGCCGTCGAATCCTGCGGTTTCGTGGTCGCGCCGACAGACGGGGAGGCACGTTATTTCCTGCGTCTCGGTGCCGATGAGGTAACCGATCTCGTGGATGCCGAGACCGCAAATGCTGCGGCACACCGTTTTCACAGCCTTGGTCTTTCGCCAGAGCCGATTGGTTACGATGCCGGGACGGCCAGCATGCTGTTTGCCCGACTTGGCGACGGCTGGCGAGCGGCAAGGATCGACGATCTGATGAAGCCGCAAACTGTTGCCCGCCTGATCGAGATGCAGACGACGATCGCAGGGAGTGTTTCCACTGGCCGAACATGGTCAGTCTTCGACGGCATCGATCAGCTCTGGGCGATCGTGAGTGCCGATGCCACCAGCCTGCCCGGCGATGTCGAATGGATGCTCTCCTGGATGACGCCGATCCGCGAGGCAGTTTCAGCGGCCGGCGTGGACCTGAAACCGGCCCATGGTGATCCGCAGGCTTCGAATGTCATGCTGGGCCCAGACGGGAAAATGCAGCTCGTGGACTTCGACATGGCTGCCGACATCGACCCATACTACCAGCTCGGCGTTCAGATGAACGAACTCTACCAGTTCGAAAGCCAGATGAGGCCGTTGTTGGAAATGCACGATGGAGGTTTCAGCGAAAGAAACTTCAACCGCTGCCGTGTCTATGCGGCGGCAGACGACCTCTACTGGGCGTTGCGCAGCCTCGTACTGGAGCTTCGTTCGCCGCCGCGGGGTGTCGAATTCCTGAAATATGCCGGCTGGCGGTTCCTGCGTTGCCGAATGCTGCTCGGCCAGCCGGATTTCGAGGCCAGGCTGAGAGCGCTCTAGGCATACGAGAACGATAACGGGCTAGAAACAATAACGGGAACAAGCCTATGAATGAACTGGGAATGGCACGATCCGATGCCGAACGGGCAGTTGAGGCTGCAATCATCCAGGTACCACCTTGGGAAGGACGGCGGCTGCGCTACAGTCCGGTTTCCGGCGGAATCAGCAACACCAATTTCCGCATCGAGGTCGAAGGTGAAGAGCGTGGCTATTTTCTAAAGATTCCCGGCCGCGGCACCGAGATGTTCATCGATCGCAAGGCCGCCGCTGCCGCCAGCAAGCAGGCGGAAGTGATCGGAATCGGCCCGAAGACATTCGACTATCTCGATCACCTCGACATCGAAATCGCCGAGTTCATCGACGGTCGCCGCGCCTCGACACATAGGGATTTTGCAGACCCGGCGATCCGCAACGAAGCGGTGCGCGTCTACCGGCAGTTTCACGATGCTCCTGCCCTGCCGCTGACAAAAACCGTCTTCGACATGATCGAGGAACATTTCGACCAAGTGCGCCAGCTTGACGGCCACTGGCCGCTCGACCACGACTGGCTCTTGCGCAACTACAGACAGGCGCGCGCCGCGCTTGAGGCATCCGGGCTCGATCTGGTTCCCTGTTTCAACGACCCGATGCCGGGCAATTTCCTGATCGGTGACGACAAGTCGATCAAGCTGATCGATTTCGAATATGCGTCGAACAATGAGAGGCTCTACGATCTCGCGATCTGGAGTGGCGAGATGTTCTATTCCGAGGCGACCGACTGCGAGATAATCGAGGAGTATTTCGGTCGTTACGACAAGGCGCATCACGCTCGCTTCATCGTCCACAAGGCACTCGCCGACATCAAGTGGAGCACCTGGGCGATGGTACAAAACCGGATATCGACCCTCGATTTCGACTTTTACAAGTACGGAATCTGGAAGCATATGCGCGCCCGCTCGATCATCCACGACCCCCGTTGGCCCCTGTTCCTGAAAGCCCTTTGATGCCAGTCACCGATATCAGCCCGCAAGAAGCTGCGACCTATATCACCTTCGCCGCGGAACTTGCCGACGCCGCGCGTCCGCTGGCGCTCTCCTATTTCCGAACCCCGCTCGACGTTATCTCAAAACTCGACGATAGCCCGGTGACAATCGCCGACCGGACGATCGAAAAACATCTCCGCGAGATGATCGAGGCGCGTTTTCCCGATCACGGCATCCATGGTGAGGAGTTTGGCGTAAAGGCAGGTAACGCCTTTACATGGGTGCTGGACCCGATCGACGGCACCAAGAGCTTCATCACCGGTTTCCCGCTGTTTGGTACGCTTGTCTCACTGACATTTCAGGAAAAGCCATTCTGTGGTCTGATCGATATTCCGGCCACCGGCGAACGCTGGCAGGGCCGGCCGGGAGAGACACTCTTTGCTGGCAAGCCGGCCCACGCCAGCGGCTGCGAGAACATCTCAAGCGCCCGTTTTTATACGACTTCGCCGGATATGTTCGTGGACAGCGAAGCTGAAAGCTTCGAGCGTCTCTCCCGCAAAGCCAGGCTGCGGCGTTTCGGTGGAGACTGCTACATCTATGGTCTGATCGCTTCCGGCCATTGCGACATCGCTCTCGAGACGGGACTTCAACCTTACGACTACATGGCTCTCGTGCCCGTTGTGACGGGTGCCGGCGGATGCATTACGGACTGGCGGGGAAATGCGCTTTCGATCCATTCCGACGGACGGGTTCTGGCGTCGGCCACCCCGAGACTTCATGACGAAGCCCTGGCCCTCCTCAACCGGTGACGTGAACAAATGCCCTATACAACGACAATCGAGCAGACTGTCTTCCGCTTTGATGACCTGAAAATGCTGCTGGCGAAAGCAACCCCGGAGCGCTCCGGCGACCAGCTGGCCGGCATTGCGGCGCAAGGCCCGGTCGAGCGCTTGGCAGCCCAGATGGCGCTGGCCGATCTCCCCTTGAAAGCATTTCTCCGCGAGGAGCTCATTTCGTCGGAGGATGACGAGGTTTCCCGACTGATCGCGCAACGGCACGATCCGGCAGCCTTTTCCGCAGTTTCCTCGCTTACTGTCGGTGAATTGCGCGAATGGCTGCTCAAGCCCGAGACGTCGCATGAGCGGCTGGAGGCGGTGACCTTCGGACTGACGCCGGAAATGGTCGCGGCCGTTTCGAAGATCATGCGCCTTCAGGACATGATAGCTGTTTCTGCCAAGCGACGTGTCGTGACGCGATTCCGCAACACGATCGGGCTCGCCGGGCGGCTTTCCACCCGCAACCAGCCCAACCACCCGACCGATGACAGCCGCGGTATCATAGCGTCTGCCATCGACGGGCTGCTGATGGGGTCGGGAGATGCCGTGATTGGCGTCAATCCCGCGACCGATGCGACGGATGACTATATCCGCATCGTTTCCTTGCTCGACGAATTGCGGGAAAAGCTTGCGATCCCGACACAGACCTGTTGCCTTGGCCATGTAACGACGGCGATCCAGGCAATCGAACGGGGTGCGCCGGTCGATCTCGTCTTCCAGTCGGTGGCGGGATCGGAAAAGGCCAATCGCGGCTTCGGCATCGATCTGGCGCTTCTGAAGGAGGCACATGAGGCGGGGCGGTCGCTTGGTCGTGGCATGCCGGGCGCAAACGTCATGTATTTCGAGACTGGGCAGGGCGCGGCGCTTTCGGCCGATGCGCATTTCGGCGTCGACCAGCAGACGATGGAGGCACGTGCCTATGCCGTGGCGCGCGAGTTCGATCCGCTGCTCGTCAATACGGTCGTCGGTTTCATCGGGCCGGAATACTTGTTCAACGGCAAGCAGATCATCCGTGCCGGCATCGAGGATCATTTCTGCGGCAAGCTCCTTGGCCTGCCGATGGGCGTCGACGTCTGCTACACCAACCATGCCGATGCTGATCAGGAAGACATGGATACGCTGTTGACGCTCCTCTGCGCAGCCAATGTCAATTTCGTCATCACCGTTCCCGGCGCCGACGATATCATGCTGAACTACCAGTCGTTATCGCATCACGATGCCGTCTATTGCCGCGAGACGCTGAAACGGCCACCCGCACCAGAGTTCGAGAAATGGCTTTTCGAAATCGGCCTGACCGATCCAGATGGCGCGCTGGTCGGCGAGCCTGTCGCGCTTTCCAATTATGTCCGCAACAGCGCATTGATCGGAGCCTGACATGGAAGAGGTGCGAGAACCCACTGCTGCCGGAAAAAACCTCACTATCAAGGATATGACCGATGCGCGTGTTTCGCTCGGCCGTCATGGCGCGGGTCTTCCGACACGCGCTCAACTTGCCTTCCTTCTCGACCACGCGCGGGCACGCGAAGCGGTCTGGACGAGCGTCGACCGGCCCTCGCTGGCAGACAGGCTCGATCGTCTCGGCCTTCCGGCTGTCAATGTCGATAGCATGGCAAGTGACCGCAGCACCTATGTGCGGCGGCCGGATCTTGGCCGGCGGCTTGCGGCGGAATCCGAAAAACGGCTGAAACATGAGAGAACGATCAATGGCTATGATGTCGCAATTATCGTCGCGGACGGCCTGTCGTCCCACGCGATCGATCTCAATGCCGTGCCGTTGATCGAGGCGCTTGTTCCGAAGCTCGCTATCCTGAACCTGACCGCTGCACCAATTGTGCTGGCGAGCCAGGCGCGCGTCGCGCTCGGCGATCCTGCCGGTGAGGCATTAGGTGCAAAACTGACGATCGTGCTTGTCGGCGAACGTCCGGGACTTTCAGCTGCCGACAGCCTCGGTGCTTACATCACTTACGGTCCCAAGTCGGGAAACCTGGATTCCAGCCGAAATTGTGTCTCCAATATCAGGGATGGTGGTCTGCCGGTCTGCGAAGCTGCCGAGATCATTGCGACGCTGACCAGGGATATGATGAGGACCCGCGTCAGTGGCGTGGCGCTCAAGGCTGCCATGGTGGAGTTTCTCGAAAGACATGACAATTCGCTTCCAGCTAAAGACCTACTGACAATTTGAAGTCTTCGCGGTGCGAAGCCTTCGGGACGTGGCCCATCTGCTTTGGAAGGATTGCGGCCTGTCGTCGAAAGTCCAGTCGACTGCCTTGTGTTGAGTGCGGAGACAATAGTCCCTGCACTCAACATCATCGTTCGCAAGCTGCCGTGCTAGCCGGCAGAGAACTTCTGGACGGCGGTTACGTCGAAATAGTCCCGCCATTCGACAATCTTGTCGCCTTCAAGCTCGAAAATTCCCATGATCATCACGCGCCCGATTTCACTGCCGTCGGCGCGCTCGAACCGGTCAAGCCTTTCGGTGAGAACGCGGGATCCATCGGCGGCAATCGCGAGCATATCGATATGGACTGTCGAGATTCCCAGCGATGTCTCCAGTCCGTCGATCATCGCAATGGCCTCGTCGGCGCCCGTCGTGACCGACACGCCCTCATTGACCCAGCGCGTGGCGGGTGTGAACCAGCGGCGCACGGCTGGCCTTCCGCCGTCTTCAACGAACGTGGCGCAAAAAGCCGAAACGGTTTCGATTGGGGTGGGCATGGCAGTTTCTCCTGGGCCATCAGAAGCCCCGTTGGCCTCTGTCTTGCCGCGATAGTAGGATTTCGACCCCAATGCCACGATGCCGAAACTTCCGTCACTCTTGCCTGATCTTCCGGAATACTTGATAGAACTGGGCAATCGACTTAGGGTGACTCCATGAGCGAACTCAAAATACGCGCCATCGCCATGCGCCATGCTGGCCGTCCCAGTCTTAAATTGCCGCGACTGTTCGCGTATACTCTCGACCATACGACCGAGGTGGATCCGCTGATCTACGATCCTGCGGCGTCCCTGGTGATCCAGGGTACGCAGCGCATGTTTATCGGCGATAAGATGTTTGAATACGGACCCGGCCAAAGCATGATCGTCGCAGCCGAGATTGCCGCCTTGGGCCAAGTTTGCGAAGCGTCGCCAGACAGACCGTTTGTCGCAATCGGTTTATATCTAGACCCGCCTATGCTGTCCGACCTCGTCCTTGAGATGGCGGCGATGCCGGAGTTGCCGATGGAATCGGGATACGGCGTCAGCACCGCGAGTGCGTCGCTTCTCGGTGCTTGGGGGAGATTGGTAGAACTGCTCGATCGCCCATCCGAAATCCCGGTCATGGCTCAGTCTCTGGAGCATGAGCTGATGTTTCGGCTGCTGATGGGGCCGCATGGCGGCCTGCTGCGTCAGATTGCCGGGGCCGACTCGCGGCTGATGCACATCCGAAAGGCCATGGCCTGGATACGCGACCACTACGCCGAGCGTCTCGATTTCAAGGCGGTCGCGGCACTTGCCGGCATGAGTGTATCCGTCTTTTACGATCGCTTCAAAGCCGTCGCCGCCGTCAGTCCGCTTCAGTATCAGAAATATATCCGGCTCCACGAGGCCCGCCGACGCATGATCGCGAACCAGGCAGGTGCAGCCGAAGTTGCGTTCGCCGTCGGCTATGAGAGCGCCTCGCAGTTCAGCCGTGAGTACAAGCGCCTCTTCGGAGCGCCCCCGGGTCAAGACACCAAGCGAGCAAAGGCTGGCCTGGGGGGCATCAATCCGCCAAAAGCACCCGGTGCGCGGCCAGAGGTTGCTTGAACCGCTGACCGTAGTCCTGACTGACCGCTGCGACGACACTCGCTCGTAGAGCCAAAGCCTCGCGCCATCGCGTGACGCGCGGGAGACCCTGAGATATCGTCTGCGTTATGGCTGGGTCGATGAAACCGAAGTACCGGAAAAGAGGCACGAACACCGCATCGACCATCTCGAAGATCGCGATGCCAGCGGCATGAGCCGCGCAAGCCTGCATCGCCATTTTCTGGCGATAACAGCGTTCAGTCCTAGTCAGTACCACAAGCATCTCAGATTGCAGGAGGCCAGACTAGCAGCCGGCCATAGCGCCTCGCAATTCACGACTGGAATGCAGGCGCTTTGCCCAGTTGCCAGAGTCAACTCTGTTGCAGTCGAAACTACGGCGTTGCCGTCCACGGAAAGCGGACGTATCAGTCGGCATAGATGATGGAAATGTAGCACCACCGGGGACATGCTGTTGGGACGCCAAGAACATGGCAACCAGCTCGCTCTCGATCTTAAATGCCTGATCGGGTGCAATCGTCGGGCACCGCAACTAACGAAACGTTTGCTCAAGGCGTTAGCCTTATGTGCATATAAAGACAAAAACAGCGGGCTTTCACAGGCGACGGCTCGACGGAACAATGGACGCGCCCATATCTCGGGTGTAAGCTCACAACACACTACACGCATGCGATGAATCTCGAGGGGGACGGGAGGCGGCTATGCAGACGACGGTGTCCACGGCTTCAACTGCAGCACGAGACCCTCCGGGAATAGAGGAAATCCGGTCGCAACTCGAACGCATCGTCGCGAGCGCGGAGTTTCCCGGCTTGGGGCGAAGTGCCGCATTTCTGCGATATGTTGTCGAAGAAGCCATCGCCGGGCGGGCCGCCCGCATCAAGGGTTACTCCATCGCAATTGAGGTATTCGGCCGCAATGAAAGCTTCACGCAGGACGATCCGGTCGTGCGGATCGAGGCCGCGCGTCTAAGGCGTTCGCTAGAACGTTATTATCTGGTGGAAGGTCACAAGGACCCGGTCAGGATCGACATACCGAAGGGCGGATATGCCCCGGTGTTCTCATTGAATACTGCGGTCGTTTCCAAGAAGGTCGATAATGGGTCCGTTCCGACCTCACAGCTATCGCCGATGGTCCGATGGTGGAGCGTGAGGCGGCTTTCGCTTGCTTGCCTCGCCCTGCTTACGGCTGCGTCTGCCTATCAATTCTCAAGTCACTCAAGATTGGCGCCAACAGAAGAGTTAGCCGAAAGCACGGCTCCCGACAGACCCGCCCTAATTGTGGCTCCTTTCGCCAATTTGGGCGATGGACCAAACGCCCAGTTATACAGCCTCGGGCTTACGGAGGAGCTTCTGACTGCCCTGCCCCGCTTCAAGGAGATCAAGGTCTTTGGTCGCGAGACGTCCAAAGCGCTGCCGTCGGACGTCGATGTATCCAAAGTTAGGGAGGAGCTGGGCGCCCGTTATCTTCTGACAGGGGGTGTGCGAACTGCTGGAAACAGCCTGCGCGTGACAGCCCGTCTTCTGGACACCGACGATGGCGAAATAGTCTGGTCCCGGGATTATGACAACGATCTCGGATCGAAAGACCTGTTTTCCATACAGGCGGACGTGGCCAGAAGAGTCGCCACCGCCAT
Source organism: Agrobacterium sp. 10T429 (assembly GCF_056393925.1). Classification (NCBI taxonomy): domain Bacteria; kingdom Pseudomonadati; phylum Pseudomonadota; class Alphaproteobacteria; order Hyphomicrobiales; family Rhizobiaceae; genus Agrobacterium; species Agrobacterium sp. 10T429. The sequence continues at coordinate 130,039 of NZ_JBFTGV010000012.1, read as the reverse complement.
TGCGCAGCCATATGGTGTGATGGCACAGGCCGACACCGCAAATCCTCCACCGCAGGATCTTGGTGCATACGAATGCAGCCTGCGCTTTTACGCATATCGTAGCGAGCTCAGCCCCGAAGAGCATGCACACGTTCGCGAATGCCTGGAAACATCCGTTGCGCGGTATCCGACCTTTTCCACTGCCTGGGCGATGCTATCAATCATCTATCTCGATGAAGACCGCTTCAAATTCAATAGGGGCCAAGGTCCGGAAACACCATTGCAGCGGGCGCTTCGCGCGGCGCGGCGGTCGACCCAGCTTGATGCGAGCAACACGCGAGGGCTTCAGGCGTTGATGATGGCCCTGTTTTTCAACCGGGAGCTTACCGAGGCGATGCGAGTAGGCGAAGTGGCCCTCGCTACCAACCCCAACGACACCGAGTTGATGGGCGAGTTCGGCACCAGACTAGCCCTTGGCGGCCAGTGGCAACGGGGAGCCAACCTACTTGATCAGGCTATCGCACTCAACCCAGGCGGCAGCGGCTATTATAACGGCACACGCGCTCTTGCAGCCTACATGCTCCACGACAATTCAACCGCCGTCCGCGAGATCACCAAGGCTGATATGCAAAAATTTCCGCTGTTTCATGCGGTTGCGGCGGTCATATACGCAGATGCCGGAATGATGGATCAAGCCCGGCACGAGGCAGAGATTTTCGTTCGAATGCGCCCGGACTTCCTGCCAAACGTCGTTGAAGAACTGGCGATGCGGAACGTACAGCCAGGTGATCGTGACCGACTGGTAGAGGGACTTCGCAAAGCCGGAATGCTGCCTCCCAAGATTAAAGAACCCGCCGCGATAACCATCAGTGCTTCGGATTTGCAGCCGCGCTAGCGCAGAGGCTTAATACGCTGAAAACCGAAATGCCGCCCGCTGCGACGTACCAAACGGGCAGGTAGGAAAGGTGACGCCAATATCTCTTTCCTTCAGGCCTTTTCGAACGCCCACATCTTACGCGGATACTTCCAGATCCACGCACCGCTGTAGAAATCAGACGAGCTGCGTTTTCATGGGTTTATCCTTCTCAGGTGCGGCCTTCTGGGCCACAGAATGGTGGCGAGCAACAGAGTGTAGGTCAAAGCTAACGCGATATAGACAATGCGGGTGGCGAAGCTCTCCGCAGCACTGCCAGGCAGGGGCGACACACCGAGCCCGAACAGGATAAGGAAAATCGTCAGAGCACCGGCAAACATCGGCGCCTCCCTGGTAGGAGCTGCTGCCCGACCTCCCAGAAAGAGGGCAACGACAAGGACAATCAGAAAGATCGAGAACAGGTTGGGGCGAAGCGTGAGGATCGCATAAGCTAAAGATGCGAGGACGCCGCCGAATAGATTGACCATTATAAGCCCAACAGCTGCCCGCGTGCTTGCGGCGACGTCGAGCTGGCCGAGTAAGGATGCAACGGTGATCGGAATGACCGCCGCGGCCGTCAGATTGTCGCTCGTCAGGCAGATCACGACAGATGCCAGCAGGATCAGCGTATTTGCCAATGCTCTCAGCAGAGCCGGCGGATGGTCGAAGGATGGCGCGGCACTTCCGTCCAGAACTACCGGTTCGGGAAAGATCGCATGGGCGAGCCACGTCAAAAGCGTGCCCGACAACACGCCACCAACAAGAATCGAGAGGATGGAATTGGCCAACTCATCGTTCAAAATACCGAGCAGCGGAACGATGATCGCGACCACCAACACCAGAAAGACCGCAGGCCCGCCCTTTCCCGACGTCTGTAAGGCAAAACACAGGAAATAGGTTAGCCCCAGAAGCAGGAGAAAGGGAACAGGACGATTGCCGAGGCTGCTGGTCAAGATCATCATCGCCATTCCCGCGACCAGAATGACGAGCGCCGCGCCAAGTGTCTTGGCAAGCGGCATCGGTCGAGAGCTTCCCAGCAGAAATTGCGCGGCGAAAAGCGGCCCGAGGAACGGAACAAAGGCCCCCCAATACACCGCCAGCACAAAGCCGATCGAAACCGCAAGAGTGACCCGCAATCCTTTTCGTTTCTGCTCGGCGGCGGTGCTGTCAGTTGACATAGGTGAGCACCGACATGATACGGATCCAGAGTGATCCCCAAGCATTGGCGACCGGATTGTTACCGGTATAGATGATGACGGTCGCCTGCGAACCGTAGCGCACGCCGCCCTTGGGTCTTTGAGCTTCATCGATATTGAGACGGACCGGAAACCGCTGCGCTTCCTTGACCCAGCCGCTGTCACTGCGCATGGTTGGCAACCCGGTGCTCGGATCCGTGCTCCCTTGCGAGACACCGAAGCCGACGCTTTCTACCGTGGCAGGGAACAGTCGGCCTGGAAGGGCATCAAAAAGGATTTCCGCCCTGTTGCCGACGACGACATTTTCGAGGCTGTTCTCCTTGAACGCGGCATTGATCCAGATGGTGCCCACATCGATAAAGGTCATGGCCGGTTGGCCGGCTGGCAAGACCTTGCCACTGGTGAGCTGAAGGTTTGTCACGACCCCGGACGAAGGCGCCCGCACTGTGGTATGCATCAGGTCCAGCCTGGCCTTCTCCAATCCAGCAAGAGCTGCGCGCAGTTGCGGATTGTCGTTTCCGGAAGGGCCGAGCTGCTCGCGGGCCTTGGTGAGATCAGCCTGCGCACCGGAAACCGAGGCCTCTGCCTGATCGAAGGCAGATTTGGCGGCGTCGAAACGGGCTTTTGAAAACACGCCGTTTTTGAGGAGTTCGGAGGCCCTGGCATATTGGTCGCGAAGGTTGTCCCTGTCGGCACGGATCTGGACAAGCTTTGCTTGGGCGGCATCCACCGCAGCGGTCGATGCGCCGATTGACTGTCCGACACTGGCCAGACCGGCCTCCGCCTCGTTCACGGCGAGTTGGTAGCGCTGGGGATCAATTCGGAACAGGATCTGGTCGGCCTCCACCCGCGTATTGTCGTTAACGCCCACTTCCACGACGCGACCTGTGACTTCAGGCGCTATGCCAACGACATACGCCTGGACCTGCGCTTGAGATGTTGATGGTGTCCGCCGCTCCATGAAGACTGACAGCACGAACAGGACCAGCGCCAGACAAACGACAGCGAAAGCGATCCTCCGCAGGGGATTGCGGGGTGGCGGGGTAGCTACAGGCTCGTGTGATATCTCGGAAGCCACGATCTCGTTCCTTCGAAGTTAACTGCCCATCCGGCGGAATTACACCGGGCGCGGACCGGGTGAGCGATGAAGAGAGACAACGGTGGCTCGGGCGAGAGCATCTTCAATCTCTCTGCCAAGGGCCGCCAACAATTCCCTGTATTCGGCCACACGGTCATCTCGGACCGGATCGGAAGAAGCCGCCTCCCATCTTGCCAACTCCGTCTGGGCTTCGGCAAAATCCTGGCAGATTTCACAGAATATGACGTCGCGCGACGAAAGCTCGTTGATGGCCTGAACTCTTGTGGGAAACCGCAGCCTGACCGCAGCCACACCTTCATCCATTGTCCTCTCCCACCCTCACAGCGTCACGGCGACGCCGAATGTCTCGATGGCATATTCTTTGATGAAGCGCGGCTCGTGCAGTATGTTACCGTAATATACGCTGGTGCGGTCAGCTTACCGAGGTTGGATTGCAGCACCGTCAAGGTCTCGCATGTTTTAACACGCTAGCGAGCGGGCGAGAAAGACGACGGTTACGGGGCCGCGTGTGATTGTCTCTGGCAACTTCCACACTTTCACGCATTCAGATGACGGCATCGTCCGCCGGATGCCCGTAACATACCCGATGTTACGGGAAAACAGCCCGTCATTCGCATAGGTTTTTTGTGCGCCGACGTGGCGAGGACAAAGCTGTGACATATGGCGGCGGGCGATCTGGTGAACGGCAACGATACAAGGGACCTCCGTAACGGACGCTTTCCATATCGAATGGGAAGGCTCCCTTTTTGTGTGATGTTCGCAGCTCTCGTTGGTTGCGGCGGCCACGCGAAAAACGTTCTTGTCCCTGTTGCCGATAGCGCCCCCACATCCACCAAGGTGGACATGCTGATCACAACAACGCGTAGTCGCTCCGCGAACAAAGGCGAGATGTTTACGGGTGAACGCGCAAGGGATGCGGCCTTCGCGGAGATCACCGTGTCCATCCCTCCGGGAAATGTCCGCAAGATTGGTAATGTTGCCTGGCCGAAAAGGATTCCTCCCAATCCAGCCACTGATTTTGCGACGTTAAAGGCACAGGAAATCAGCCGCGACGATGCTCGGAAATGGCTGAGCGCTTCCGTCAGAAAGAGCCGTGACGGCAGCGTGCTGGTCTTCATTCACGGCTTCAACAATCGATTTGAAGACTCGGTCTATCGCTTTGCCCAAATCGTCCAGGATTCCGGCGTAGCGAGCGCTCCCGTACTGGTCACCTGGCCGTCGCGCGGAAGCCTGCTTGCGTACGGCTACGACCGCGAGAGCACCAACTATACGCGCAATGCCCTGGAGTTGCTTTTTCAATATCTGGCCAGGGATAAGCAGGTGAAGGAAGTTTCGATCCTTGCTCATTCCATGGGTAACTGGCTCGCGCTCGAGGCGCTTCGTCAAATGGCCATTCGCAATGGAAGCCTTCCGGCCAAGTTCAAGAATGTGATGCTCGCATCTCCCGACGTCGACGTCGACGTCTTCCGGCAACAGATCGCCGACATGGGCAAAAAGCATCCGAAATTCACTTTATTTGTCTCCCGGGATGATCGGGCATTGGCCGTGTCCCGCCGAGTGTGGGGCAACGTCGCGAGGCTTGGCGCTATCGACCCTGAGCAGCCTCCCTACAAGAGTGAATTGGCCGAAAGCCAGATCTCGGTAATCGACCTCACCATGATCAAAGCCGGGGACAGCCTCAACCACGGGAAGTTCGCGGAGTCGCCAGAGATCGTCCGGCTGATTGGAGCCCGGATTTCTGATGGACAGACTTTGACGGACAGCAAGATTGGCCTTGGAGATACGATCCTTGCAGCAACAACCGGCACGGCAGCGGCAGTGGGCAGTACCGCAGGGCTGATCCTTGCCGCTCCGGTTGCCGTCGTCGATGCCGACACCAGAGACAATTATGCCGGGGGCGTTCAGTCCCTTCTTGGTTCAGGTGGCACGACACGGAAATCATCGCACTGCAACACACCGAACACTTCGACTGAAGCATGTCATCACTAGCGGGTCGAGCGTCCTTCGGAAGGGCGCCGAGGTACCACAACAGGGACAGACAATGGTAATGCGCCTGAAATTTTTGCTGATGAAAATATCTCGCACGTCTATTGCGGCGATGCTCATCCTTTTCGTTGGCATCTCAGCCGTAGCAGCGCAAATGCCTGGCGCGCCCGCTCCGGCGGAACAACCACCCAATGTCCAGCACTTCATCACCCTAATGTCGGATCCCGATGTTCAGAAATGGTTGCAGCACGTTGCTCGTGGAGCGAATCCTGAAGCGCCGCCTTCGACCAGCGCAGAGGCGGGTCCCTCGTTTGCCGCATCGACAATGCGTTTCCGCGCCCATGCCGCCGCAATGGTCGACGCTGCACATTCTTTTCCGTCCGAAGCAATGCGTGGCGCCGCTTTACTTGAGCAGGACATCAAGACGATTGGCGGGACCCGGCCCATCGTGCTGGTGGTCGCGTTTGTTGTCGCAGGACTTGCCGCTCAATGGGTATTTTGGTGGATCAGTGCTGGCTGGCGGTCATGGATGGCGGAAGCCTCGTTCACGACCGTTTGGCACAGGATTATTGCCATAACCGCCCGGCTGCTCTGGGCGGCTTTTTACGTGCTGTCGTTCGGGCTGGGCAGCATCGGTTTCTTCCTGCTTTTTGAGTGGCCACCGATCGTTAGGGAAATCGTCGTCGGCTTCCTGTTCGCTGTCGTCATTTACCGCCTCGCCAGCGCAGTACTGGATGTGTTTTTGGCGCCACGCTCGAACGAGAAAGGCCATTTCCGCGTGGTTCCGATCTCTGACGAGACGGCAGGTCACTGGGCAAAACGACTGAGCTATCTCGTGGGTTGGTACGCCTTTGGCTGGGTGACCATTCGGCTTCTCGGTACGCTTGGCCTATCGATCCCGGCGCGGCAGCTCGCGGCCTACTTCCTGGGTTTCATTCTTCTCGGCATTGCTATCGAGGCCATATGGCGACGCCCGCCTCATTCCTCCACGTTACAGGGCAGCCGGATTGGATTGAATGGTCGCAACTGGCTTTGGACTGCCTATTTAACCGGTATCTGGTTGCTCTGGGTGGCGGGCGCGACGACGCTTTTCTGGATTATGGTCGTCTGCGCCGCATTGCCAGGCGCGATCGTTCTTACCAAAGCATCTATAAACAACATTCTGCGCCGCTCCGGCGCTGAAGAGGATGGTCATAAACGTGTCACAGTGGTTTCGGTTGTCGTCGAGCGTGGGATAAGGGCAGCCCTGATCGTTGCAGCCATCCTCTTCCTCGCCGATGTCATGGACGTTCGACTGACCGAGATGACGATGCAGGATTCACCCGCGCTACGGCTCTTACGTGGAGTGCTAAGCGCCGGCATCATTCTCCTCGTCGTCGATCTGGCATGGAATGTCGTTAAAGTGCTGATCGATCGGAAAATGGGAGACACGGAAGCCGCGCTTGAGATTGGAAGCGAGCGGGAGCGGCGGCGTACCCGTTTGAGAACTCTTCTACCGATCCTGCGCAACTTCGTCATGATCCTTTTTGCAGCGATTGCGATCATGATGGCCCTGTCTTCACTCGGAATCGAGATCGGACCATTGATCGCCGGTGCTGGCGTCGTAGGCGTCGCCATTGGCTTTGGTGCGCAGACCGTCGTCAAGGACATCATCAGCGGCATGTTCTATCTACTCGACGATGCATTCCGGATTGGTGAATACATTCAGAGCGGCAGTTACAAAGGAACCGTCGAGGCGTTCAGTCTCCGCTCGGTCAAGCTTAGGCACCACAGGGGCCCGATATTCATCGTCCCATTCAGTGAACTGGGTGCCGTCCAGAACATGAGCCGCGACTGGTCAGTGGTCAAATTCCTGCTGTCCGTGTCCTACGAATCCGACGTCGCCCAGGTCAAGGCAATCACCAAAGCCGTGGGCAAAGCCCTGTACGATGACCCCGAATTCCAGCCGTTCATTATTGAGAACCTCAAAATGAAAGGCGTCGAAGAGATCACAGACATTGGAATAAAATTGAGCTTTGGGATGACGTTGAAACCTACCCAACTGCAATCGGCCATCCGTCGCAGAGCTTATGCAATGCTGCGGGAAGCATTCAACGCCCAAGGCATCAAGATCGCCGTTCCGACCGTGCAAGTCGCAGGCGGAAAGGAAGAGGGTCTTGCTGCCGCTGCCCAACAGGCGCTGGCAAAACACAACGCCGTGACCGTGCCCGGGCCAGCTTGATCACGAAGTGAACCAGGCGAAACGCCATCAAAGATCACAAGGAGGATATGAAATGAAAACCTCAAAAATCGTATCACACCTACTCAGCCTGATCGCCGTGCTGATGCTGATCAGCATACCGGTTCTTTTACCCTCGACCGCTGAAGCCCGTCGTGGGGCTGCAGCCTGCGGCCCCCGAGGCTGCGGTGTGGCGGCGTGCGGACCGCGCGGTTGCGCTGCTGCCGGACGTCGTCATGCACCCGCATATCGCCCTGCCCATCGGCCTGCGGCCCCGGCCTACCGGCCAGCGCGGCGCGGCGTTGTCGTTGTTGCTCCCCGCCGCTACTGGCGGCCGGGCGCCGCGATAGCTGCAGGCGCAGCCATTGGCGTCGTCACCGGTGCAGCAGCTGTCGCACTGGCTGGTACACCGCCGCAGCCCGGCCAGTGCTGGTATTACACGTCTCCGGCCAAAACGACCGGCTTCTGGGACGTTTGCCCGCACTGAAACTGCTTGGCTGGGACAATCATGCTGCTCGCGCACGCGCAGATCATCAACGAAGGGGATCTTCCATGGACTTCAACACCATCGACGCCACGCTTGTCGGAAAGCTTCTTCTTTTGCTTTTGATCGGCATGGGTCCAAAAATTGCCCTCGTGCCGTTTCTTGAGAAAACCCATAGTTTCGACACCGCGACCAAAGTGCGCATCGGCCGCCAGATGGTACTGACAGCACTCGTCACAGCACTGATCCTCTTTGCGACCGGCGCGCTTCTGATGCGACTTCTCCACATAACCGGCGGCGCCGTCGCTGTGGCAGGTGGCATCATCCTTGCGCTCATAGCGATCAAGATGGCATCCGGACCGACGGAAAAGCCGCATGACGAGCTTGCCGATCCGATCGATCCGGACAAACTCGCAGTGTTCCCGCTTGCGGTTCCCTATTTGCTCAACCCCGTCGGCATAACCGTCATAATCCTGGCGTCTGGCGAAGTTGTCTCAGTCGCCAGCGCGGTAGTTGTCGCTGTTCTGATCCTGATTGTCGCTGCTTTCGACTATGTCGTTTTTACCAATACCGACAAGCTGTCCAAACACATGAAGCCAGCGAGCATGGTCGTCTCAGAGGTCGTGTTCGGGATTTTGCTGACCGCTGTCGCAGTCCAGCTGATTGTCAGTGGGCTAGGGCGTCTAGGGATCATTGCGCCGGCGGTGGGCCATTGACCCATAGGGCGCAGCCTCTCCAGGCGGCTCGAAGGGAATGCGCATGATGACTGATCGAAGGAAAAATGCTCTCGCTTACGGATCACTCATCGTGCTCCAGTCCCTGGCGGTCGCATTCCTGCTCCGGGTTATCTTCCCGATCTTTTACGCCGTCGTCACCCATCTTGGCGAACGCCAACAAGTGCCCGTGTCGACATTGCTCACAATCCTTGCGGTTGCGCTGCTTTTACAGGCAAGCTACTGGACAAGAATGCGTTGGGTCGAGGTCCGCGCACCGTTCCACTCCATATTCGTATCTCACCTCTTATCGTTTGCCGCACGCCTGGCCTTCCTGTTCGGAGGCGTCCTGTTCTCAACGATCTTCTTTCGACACTTGCCGGAATCCAACACGCTGCCTCCGCTTGGTCACACGGTTCTGCAGGGGGCTTTGATCCTGTTGGTACTGTTCAGTTTTTTTTGCTACTCCGTCGAACTTGAACGCCTTGCGAAGGCGATCGAAGATCCAGCTGAGACATAAATTGCCTCCGGTTACAGCTCAGCAATGTGGTGTTGGCCGCCGCTGTCGAAGCCGACTTGGCGGTGGAACCGATGTCCATATCGCGTTCCATCCAGGCTACCGAATAGCGCCGCGCGGATGAAGGGTAGTTAGACATCGCTCGGTGGAGCAAAGAGGGTGTGTGCGTATTCTCGATGCTCAGGCGAACACGCGGAAGAATTTTGATCCCATGATTTTAGATTTGCGAGTGTTTTCAGCTCTCCTCTATGTTGCCACCGGACAAGGAAACTGACATCATCGTTTTGCAGGCTTCAACGGGCCGCTGATATTCCATGAGCAGGGTAGCTCTCGACCGGAAACGGGCGGGAGCTTTTTTATTTTTTGGTGGGCGATGATGCATTCAGAAAGCTGGCGGGTCGGTGTGCTGTTCTCCGAGACGGGTGTGACCGGAGCCGTCGAAAAAACCCAGAGGTTCGCGACCTTGCTGGCGATTGACGAAATCAATGCGGCTGGCGGCGTCCTTGGCCGGATGATCGAGCCTGTCGCCTATGACCCTAAATCGACGCCCAATCTCTATAAGGAACTTGCGGTCAAGCTTTGCGACGAGGATCGGGTCCGGGTCGTTTTCGGTTGCCATATGTCTAGCACCCGCAAAGCCGTACTGCCCGTCATCGAAGCTCGAGATGCCCTGCTATTCTATCCGACACTGTATGAGGGGTTTGAATACTCTCGGCACTGCATCTACACCGGGGCCGCACCCAACCAAAACTCCGTGCAGCTGGTCGACTTCCTCACCAAGCATTATGGAAAGCGGGTTTTCCTTGTGGGTTCGAACTACGTCTACCCTTACGAATCCAACCGGACGATCAGCGATCTCTTTCTTCAGCTGGGCGGTCAGGTGCTGGACGAAATATATGTTCCTCTCAACCTAAAACCCGAAGATGTCGCCAAAATCATCCGGCATATTCGCGCGGCACGGCCGGATGTCATCTACTCGACAATCGTCGGCGACGGTATCATTCCCTTCTACACGGCGTTCAAAGAGGCGGGTTTTGATTCAGCGACGATGCCAATCGCCAGTCAGTCGACAAGCGAGGCCGACGTGATCCGGATGCGGCCGGAAGTGGCCGAGGGGCATATCACCGCGGCCCCGTTTTTCGCCTCCCTGGATACGCCTCGCGCGCGTGCCTTCGTCTTGGCTTACCAACAGCGATACGGCCAGCAGATGCTGCCGACCGCGCCGGCCGAAGCGGCCTATTTCCAGGTCTATCTCTATGCGGGAGCTTTGCAGCGGGCCGGTGGCGACGGGCTGGAGCAGCTTCTTCCAGCCCTTTACGAGGTCGAGTACGACGCTCCGCAGGGCGCTGTGAAGATAGACCGGCTGACGAACCACACCCATCTGTGGCCAAGGGTTGCAAAAGTAAATGCGCAAGGCAGCTATGACATAGTCCATGACCCGTCGCTGCGCGTGGCGCCAGATCCCTTCATGCGAGAATATCGCCCGGATCTGACGCAGCCGTTCCCACATCGTGTTCAGGTCTGAGAAGGAGCGACGATGTCTTTCGCCCTTCTTAGAGATTTGCGGGACCTCAAGGTTCTGGTGATTCATCCCCGGACATCCGAAGGAGAGTTTCTCGTTGATCACCTGCGCCGTATCGGTTGTACGGTCAGTTGCCTCTGGCCGGTCCCTGCCGAGTTGCCACACGGCACGGATGTCGTCTTTCTTGCCATGGAAGACGAGGCGCGACCGGAAATCGAACGCCTGCTGAAGTGCCTCCCTAATCCCGCTCCGACCATGCTCGCCATCGTCGGTTACGAAAATCCCTCCACATTGCAGATCGTTCTGGAAAGCGGCGCGCTTGCCATTGTCGAGAGACCGATCAAACCGTTCGGCCTGCTGACAAATCTCGCCATAGCGCGCAGTCTCTGGCTTGAGCGCCAAAGGCTCGTCAAGGAAGCCCGTAAATATAAGCGCAAGGTCTTGGGAGACCAGAAGCTTGCCCGGGCAAAGGCCATTCTCATGGCCAATCGCGGCACGAGCGAGAATGAGGCGTATCGTGAAATGCGCGAGCAAGCGATGGCTCGGCGGGTCCCAATCGATGAAATCGCCAATTCGATTATCAACGCCGAACAGCTCTTGCGCCCTTCCCAAAAACATGATTAGTTTTTGATGTGTTCCAGATGAACACCTCCGGCACATCCCTTCGTTTCGCGAAGCCATGTGCCGCTGTTGCACGCGGCGCAGCCGTGATGCGATGATGGCAAGGGTGCCCGCAGGCTGTGAAAAGCCTCGCGGGTTTTTTGTTATCTGCTGACAGTGAAGTCGGCCTTCCAGTATTTTTTCGGCATGAAAGCCTCGCCGTAGAGCCGGGCAGTGCCGTCGCGTGCGCCAATCAAAAAAGGGGAACCAAGATGGTGTTCAACAGACGTGACTTTCTGAAAACCGCAGCCACCGCTTCCGCCGCACTCGCCTTGCCGACGCTGGGCGGCCGGGCCTTTGCAGCCGATGCTATAAAGGTCGGTGCGCTCTACTCCCAGACGGGCGGGCTTTCTGTCGCCGAGAAGCTTCTCGCCAACGGTGTCATGATGGCCGTGGCCGAAATCAACGCAGCCGGCGGCGTTCTTGGCCGCCAGGTGGAAGTCGTCGTCGAAGACGGCGCTTCCGATCCGAAGACCTTCAGCGAAAAAGCATCGAAACTGATCCTCAAGGACAAGATTTCCACCATCTTCGGCTGCCACACCTCTGCCAGCCGCAAGGCCGTGCTGCCGATCTTCGAACGGCGCGGCGCGATGCTGTTCTACCAGACGCACTATGAGGGCTTTGAGTGCTCGCGCAACGTCGTCTATTCCGGCGCCGTTCCAAACCAGCAGCTCTCCAACTACATTCCCTGGATTGTCGAGAAACTGGGCAAGAAGAAGTTCTTCATCGTTGGCTCCAACTATGTCTATCCGCGCGAGATGGCCAAGGTTTCCAAGAAACTGATCGAGGCGGCGGGCGCAGAATGGGTGGCGGACGAATATCTGGAACTTGGACACTCCGAATGGGCTGTCATGGTCAGCAAGATCAAGGAATCGGGCGCCGACGTGGTTCTTTCCAACGTGGTTGGCGACTCGATCATCGCCTTCTACCGCGAGTTCAAGAACCAGGGCCTCTCGCAGGAGGTCATCCCGATCTGCGCGACAGTGACCTCCGAAATCGAGATCGCCGCCATGGGCGCCGAATATGCGGCGGGCAGCTACACATCATTTCCATATTTTATGTCGATCGAAACGCCGGCCAACAAGAGCTTCATCGAACGCTTCAGGACCTTCGTCAACGATCCGAAGGCAGTGACATACCATTCGCTCGAGGCCGCCTATTTCCAGGTATTCCTGTGGAAGCAGGCAGTGGAGAAATCCGGCGATCTGTCCGCCGATGCTATCCGGGCCGGCATTCGTGGCCAGACCTATGACGCGCCCGGCGGCAAGGTGACCACCGACCCCGACAACCTGCATTGCTGGCTGACGCCGCGTATCGGCCAATGGCAGCCGGATGGACAAAGCAAGGTCGTGAACGCCTACCCGTCACCGATCAAGCCGCTGCCCTATTCGGCCTATGGCGAGACGGAAAGCAATCTTTTCTGCACCAGCAACGGTCTCGACGCAGCAAAGCTCAAGGGCTGACCCCTCTTTCCGCGTCCTCCCGCCAGCCATGCCTGGCGGGATCATGTCTCGGCAAGGCGGATCTGCGTTTTTTCCTCTGCTCGGTGCCAACCCGATTTTGGGGCAGGCAAGGAGCAGGACAAAGTCTGATCCGCCCTTCTCACGAACGGTGGCGTTATGCTCGACATTCTCTTTATCGGCCTCAGTCTCGGCTCAATCCTTCTTCTGGTGGCACTCGGTCTTGCCATCACCTACGGCGCCATGGGCGTCATCAACATGGCCCACGGCGAAATGGTCATGATCGGTGCCTACGTCGCCGTCCTCTCGGGCATCTGGCTGAAAACAGGCCTTCTGTTCGCAATTCCCCTGGCTTTTGTCGTGACCGCCCTGCTCGGCCTGGTGATCGAGCGGGTGGTGGTGCGCAGGCTTTACGGCCGCCTGCTCGACACGCTTCTTGCCACCTGGGGCATTGCCATCCTTTTGCAGCAGGCCGTAAGGCTCGAATTCGGCCTCAGCTTTTTCGGCATTCATATCGAGGGCCTGGGAGCCGGACTGCAAAACGTCGCCGTGCCTTCGTATCTGCAGGGCACCTTCAGGTTCGCCGGCGCCGACATCAACGCGTATCGCACCTTCATCATCGCGGTGACGGCCGCGTTGACGCTGGCGACATGGTTCATTCTCTACCGGACGACAGCGGGCATGCAGGTGCGCGCCATCATCCGTAATCCAAAAATGGCCGCCGCTTGCGGCATCGATGTGAAACGCATCAATGCCCTGACTTTCGCCTTCGGTTCCGGCCTTGCGGGCGTCGCCGGCGTAATGATGTCCGGCTTCAAGACCGTTTTCCCCGACATGGGCACGACGATGGTCGTTGACGGTTTCATGGTCGTGGTGACCGGCGGGGTCGGCAGCCTTTTCGGCACGGCCCTGTCGTCAGGGCTTCTGGGCGAAATCAATGCGCTGGTGGCGATTGGAACGAACGACATTCTGGCGCGCGCCGTCGTCTTCGGGGTCGTCATCCTCGTCATTCTCGTCAAGCCCAGCGGGCTATTCTCGTTCAAGGGGCGCTAACATGAGCATCGAACGAAAATTCCAGGTCGCCGCCTATGTGCTTTTCATCGCGGTGATTTTTGCAGCGCCGGTTTTCGGTGACGAATTCTGGCTGAACCGCATTTCGAAATATCTGGTCTACGGCATGCTCGGCGTCGCCATTGCGCTCACATGGGGATATGCCGGCATTCTCAATCTCGGCCAAGGGCTGTTTTTTGGCCTGGGCGCCTACATGCTCGCCATGTCGCTGAAACTGTCGAGCCTGACCAGTCTGCAACAGGGCTCCGACAGGCCGGTTCCGGATTTCATGCTGTGGAATGCCGAGCCCGGCGCGCCGACGGAACTTTGCTGTATCAACAAGGGCTCCTTCCTCTGGCTTCCGTTTCAGAGCCAGTCCGTGGGTCTCGTGCTTGGCATCGTGCTTCCCGTCGTGATCGCCGGGGCACTCGGCATGCTGGTTTTCCGCAAGCGTATTTCCGGTGTCTTTGTCTCGATCATCACCCTGGCGCTTGTTCTGCTTGTGCGTCTCGTCATGGTCGATGCGCAACCGGTGACGAACGGTTTCAACGGCCTGACCGATCTTGGCTGGCTGACGATCGGCGGCATCGAATTCGACCCCTACAGCCGGGCAACCTATTATCTGTGCGCCGCATGCCTGTCCCTGACGCTCATCGGCGCGCGTCTCATCGTGGAGACCCGTGCAGGTATGATCCTACAGGCGATCCGCGACGATCAGCTTCGCGCCCGCTATCTTGGCTTCGACGTCTCTCTTTACCAGGTATTCTTCTTTGTCATTTCTGCAGGCATCGCCGGCGTTGCCGGCATGCTCTATGTGGTCGTCGCGGAGTTCGCCTCGCCGACCTTCATGGACCTGTCTTTCTCGGTGACGATGGTCGTCTGGGCTGCCGTCGGCGGCCGCTCCTCCCTGCTCGGCGCCTGCATCGGCGCGATCCTGATCAACATGATCGAGGCCGAGGTCAGCGAGACCGAAGCGCTGGTCGAGGCCTGGAAAGCGATCATCGGCCTCATCTTCGTCCTTGTCGTCCTGTTCATGCCGCGGGGCCTTGGCGGCGTCGCGCACGATGTGCTGCGGCAGTTTATCCGCCGTGTCAAACCAGGCCCGGCATCCTCATCGTTACAGCAACAAAGCGAGGCATTGTAATATGAGTGCAATCGCATTGACCATCGACGGTCTCAGCGTCGATTTTGGCGGATTCAGAGCCGTCAACAATGTCAGCATTACCGTTCGCGATGGCGAGTTGCGTGTGTTGCTCGGCGCAAATGGCGCCGGAAAGACAACTTTGATGGACCTGGTCAGCGGCAAGACCCGCAGCACAAAAGGCAGGGTCTTCGTCTACGACACAGACATCACCAACTGGCCGGAACACAAGATCGCCCGCGCCGGGATCGGTCGAAAATTCCAGATCCCCAGCATTTTTCGCGATCTCACCGTGCGGCAGAATCTGGAGGTCGCCAATTGCCGCAATCCATCGGTGTTTGCCAATCTCCGGTTTGGATTTTCACGCGCCGAAGCCAAACGCGTCGATGAGGTACTCGCCCTCACCGGCCTCGAAGCGGAGGAGAATGTGACTGCGGCTTATCTCAGTCATGGCCAGACGCAATGGCTGGAACTGGGCATGCTCATCGTCCAGGATCCCAAGGTTGTTCTGCTGGACGAGCCGACGGCGGGCATGACCCAGGCCGAAACCCGCAAGACGGCCCAGATCATCAAAAATCTCAAAGGCCGCCACACCATCCTCGTCGTCGAGCACGACATGGGGTTCGTCCGTGAAATCGCCGAACGCATCACCGTTCTGCATCTGGGAGAGGTGCTCGCCGAAGGAAGCGTCGGGGATATCGAGAGCAATCCGAAGGTCCGCGAGGCCTATCTCGGTTCGAAAGGAATATCCTGATGCTGACATTGAAAAACGTACACAGCTACTACGGCCGCAGCCATATCCTGCACGGCGTCACGCTTGATATCCCGGCGGGAAAGGTAACCAGCATTCTTGGCCGCAACGGTACCGGCAAGACGACCCTGTTGAAAACCCTGATGGCGCTGACCGACCGTATGACGGGCGAGATGCATCTGCAGGGGAAAGACATAGGCTCATCTTCGACGCATATGAGGGCACGGGCCGGGATCGCCTACGTCCCCCAGGGCCGGGAGATCATTCCCGATTTCACCATCCGCGAGAACATCCTGATGGGCGCCTTTGCGCGCACCGATCGCAAACGCGAAATTCCGGCACTGGTGCCGGAGCTTTTTCCATATCTGATGGCCAACCTTGATCGGCCCGGCGGTGTGCTTTCGGGCGGCCAGCAACAGCAGCTCGCCATCGCCCGCGCACTGGCCGCGGATCCGAAGGTACTGCTTCTCGATGAACCCAATGAAGGCATCCAGCCCTCGATCGTCGAGGAGATTGAAAAGATCATCATCCGGCTCAATCGCGAGATCGGCATGACGATCATCCTCGTCGAGCAGAACGTTGCATTTGCGCGGCATGCCTCTCACCACTTCGCCATGCTGGAGAAGGGAGGTGTGGTCGCGGCCGGCGCCATCGACGCGCTCTCCGACGCGCTGGTTCATAGGCATATGGCTGTTTGAAAAGACGCATCCTTTCATAAGACAATGGGAACAATCATGACACCGACACAAAGCTACACCGCCGCCGCTATCCAGTTCGAACCGACCATGTTCGAAAAGGCGCGCAATATCAGCCGGCTGAGCGCCCTTTGCGAGGAAGCGGCGCAGGCCGGCGCCCGCCTGATCGTCACCCCCGAAATGGGGACGACAGGCTATTGCTGGTTCGACAGGGCCGAGGTGAACCCCTTCGTCGAGGCGATCCCCGGACCGACAACCGATGTTTTCCAGGCGATTGCCCGCAAACACCGCTGCTATATCGTCGTCGGCATGCCGGAAGTCGATCCGGCGAGCGATCTCTATTACAATACGGCAGTTCTGATCGGTCCGGATGGCATCGTTGGTCGGCACCGCAAGTCGCATCCCTATATCGCCGAGCCAAAATGGGCCGCAAATGGCGACATCGTGCACGAGGTCTTCGAAACGGAGATCGGACGTATTTCAATGCTGGTCTGCATGGATCTGCACTTCTTCGAGACGGCGCGGCTGGAGGCTCTGGCCGGTGCCGACATCATATGCCACATCTCCAACTGGCTGCAGGAGCGCGCGCCCGCTCCCTACTGGATCAACCGCGCCTTCGAAAATGCCTGCTATGTCATCGAAAGTAATCGGTGGGGTCTGGAAAGAACCGTGCAGTTTTCCGGGGGAAGTTGCCTGATCGAGCCCGACGGAACGGTTGCCGCATCCATCGACACAGGCGACGGAATTGCCTATGGCAAGGTCGATCTTGCCCGTGCCCGTCGCCGCGAGGTCTTAAGCGAACCGGTCTTCAAGACGCGCCGGCCCGAGCTCTACATGAACATGATGACCAACAGCTTCACCTGGAACCCTGGCGATTACTTCCGCCTCTATGGCTATCAGCCAATCCCGCGCGGACGCAGATCGCGTGCAGCCGTTGCCCAGTTCGCGCCAACCTCGGTCATTGCAGACAATATTGCCCACATAACAAGGCTCGCAAACGAGGCTAAGGCGACAACGGCGCCGGACATTCTGGTGTTCCCGGAACTGTCGCTGACCGGACTTGAGGCCCCGCAAACGCGTGCGGAGCCGCTGTCTGGTCCCACCGTATCCGCCTTCGTTCGTCTGGCCATGAAGCTCGGCTTTTATATCGTCGCCGGATTTGCCGAAGCGGACGAAGACAGGATCTATAACAGCGTGGTCCTTGCAGGGCCGGAGGGGCTGGTGGGCAGCTATCGCAAGACGCATCTGGGCGTCGCCGACAGTTGGGCAACGGCCGGCGACGAATGGAAAATCTACGACCTTGCCATTGGCCGGGTGGGCCTGGCGATTGGCCACGACGCGCTTTATCCGGAAGCCATCCGTTCGCTTTCACTCATGGGATGCGATCTTGTTGCCTGCCCTTCGGCGATCGCCGGCACCTTCACCGGCAGCCATGGCGGTACGAAAATCCCGCACAACTATCCGATCCCAAAGGGCGCCGATCCCTACCACTGGCATGCGCTTCGCGTTCGCGGCGGCGAGAACAACGTCTATTTCGCCTTCGCCAATGTGCTGGACCAGGAAAAGGGTTATCTGGGCAAGAGTGCGGTATTCGGGCCGGATTCCTTTGCTTTTCCACGTCAGGAATCGGCGATCCTGGATGAGGAGGGGATTGCCGCTGCGGCTGTCGATACCACCAATCTCGACACGCCATATCCGACGAACATCGTCCGGCGAAAAGACCTTGTCGTCATGCGTCAGCCGCATCACTATCAGCCTCTCGTCAAATGGCATCAGTAAAAGGCGGCACAATGTCGACGTCTTTCAGGTCATAGCGGCTCATGTGAGCCCGGAACCAGGAATCGGCGCGATGTGAAACCATAAAAGTGTCAAGCCGCAGACGACGATATGGCATTGGAGCAAGCCCAATGCTATCGTTCGTGCAATATAAAACGGGGCAAGACAATCATGGATTTGGTAATTCCCAGCTTAACAAATCTCAGCCTGTTCGTCAGCGCTACACTGGTGCTGCTTCTTGTGCCGGGACCGGCAGTTCTTTACATCTTCGCGCGCTCGGTCGAGCAGGGTCGCTCTGCGGGGCTCGTTTCAATCCTTGGCATCCATACGGCCACGCTTGTGCATGTCGCCGCCGCGGCTGTCGGGTTGTCGGCGCTCCTGGCATCATCCGCGCTCGCCTTCAGCGTCGTAAAGTATGCCGGCGCGGCCTATCTGATCTGGCTTGGCCTCAAAAAGCTTTTTGGCCCCTCGGATATTCCCGGCGTCGAGGGCGATTTACCCACACGGAGCCGCATGCGCCTCTTTCGTGAGGGCTTTATCGTTAATCTCCTCAATCCGAAGACCGCACTATTCTTTCTGGCTTTCTTGCCGCAGTTCGTTGAGGTCAATCGTGGCCATGTGGCTATGCAGATCGCTTTTCTCGGGCTTGTTTACACAGCGATTGGCGTTCTGACGGACAGCTCTTACGCACTTGCCGCCGGCACGGCCGGCAAGTGGCTGAAGCGCAGTCCCGCGTACCTGAAGGCTGAACGCTGGGTCAGTGGTTTCGTGTATATCGGTCTTGGCTTGACGGCCGCTTTTGCTGGCAATCAAAAGAAATAGACCATCCTGTTGTACCTTGGGAGTCGCCCTGAACGGCTAACCTATTGGAGACAACGGGGCGTCCCTTGTGTTCGATTTTTGTCGGCGTCGCTTTGATATGAGATTTCGTAGCAAGCCGCGATTGGCTGTGGCGCCAGATCGGCGCCAAGGCCCTGAGCGATCTTTACTAAATCGACGGTTTTCAACCGTTTATTAGCTTGCTCGTTCCGCTCGAAACCCAGAAGTTGCGCCAATGACGTTTCCAGGTTGGCCAACAGGGCAAAGATGCGGTTGCAGCAATTAGTATAATTCAAAAAACCTACGGAGACCGTTGGCCTCCGTAAGCCATCTTGTCAGTTGTCGCCCGTGCACAATGCCGGTCAGGCTCCGTATGGCACCCAAATGTTCTTCACCTGGATCGCCCTGCGCAGATAATCACGACCCTGCGCTTCGGTGCGATTTAGCCAATCGGGCTGACGGCCATTATTGACCCAGGTGGCCTTCAGGTTGCCCGCAGAAGCCCGCTCGACCATCGCGCTTCCCTCGGTCGAGCCGAAATACCACACAGCCGCAACGTCATCATGCTCGGCCAGTGTCTTTGCAAGCAGATCGCTTTCGCCGGTCACAATGTTGATGACCCCGCCGGGCATATCCGACGTGTCCAGCACCTGGTAGAAATCACCGGCAATCAATGGATGGCGAGACGACGGGACCACCACAACGCGATTGCCCATCGCTACTGCAGGCAGCACCAGCGACACCAGCGACAGGAGGGGTGCCTCATCGGGGCAAATGATCCCGACGATGCCCCAAGGCTCGTTCATGGCAAGCGTGACGTGACGCGACTTGGTGGAGTGCACGGCGCCATCGAACTTGTCTGCCTGGGCGGCATAATAGGAAATACGGCGCAGAGATGCGTCGACTTCGTCCTTCGCCTTCTTTTCGCTGACACCGGTGCTATCGATGATGCGGGCGACAAATTCGTCACGCCGTGCATCGAGGTTCTCTGCAAGATAATAGAGCACTTGCGCACGGTTATGGGCGGTTGCGGAACTCCAGCTGCCTGCCTTGGACGCTGCTTCCACAGCATTGCGGATGTCCTTGCGGCTGCCTATTCCGGCCATTCCAATCACGGCGTTGCCCTTGCCGGTCACCGAATAACTGTAGCCACCGTCGGGGCGGGCTTGCTTGCCGCCGATATAGTTCTTCATGGTTCGATCAAGGCCATCAATCGCCATCTTGCTGTCAGCGTTCGGCAATGCAGATGGCGTGAAGGATTCAGCGGGCTTTGTAACCGGCAGGCTCTTTTCCCAGTCTGCCGCCAGATATTCGTAAAGCCCCTCGCGCGCACCTTCGCGACCGAAGCCACTTTCGCGGTAGCCGCCAAAACCTGCACCGGCATCGAGCATGTTGGTGCAGTTGATCCAGACCACGCCAGCCTTGACGCGGGCGGCCAGATCAAGCGCTACGTTGATGTTTTCCGACCAGATGGAGGCGGCGAGGCCGTAACGGGTATTGTTGGCCAGCGAAACGGCTTCATCCGGCGTGCGGAAGGTGGTCGCCGCAGCGATCGGGCCAAAGATTTCCACCTGGCAAACCGTCGATGCCTGATCGACTTCGGTGAAGAAGCCGGGAGCGACGAAATTGCCGGTGGCCGGCAACGGGTTGGAACTCTGCCAAAGTTCACCGCCCTCTTCCACGCCCTTGCGTACCAGATCCGTGATGCGTTTCACCTGCGTGGCCGAAACAATCGCGCCGACATCGGTCGACTTGTCGAGCGGATCGCCGACCCGCAGGGTTTCCAACCGCTTTTTCAGCCGTGCATAAAATTTATCGGCAATACCTTCCTGCACCAGCAGGCGGGAACCGGCGCAGCAGACTTCGCCCTGATTGAACCAGATCGCGTCAACAACACCTTCAACCGCCGCATCGAGATCTGCATCCTCGAAAACGATGAATGGTGACTTGCCGCCCAGTTCCAGCGACAGCTTTTTGCCCGAACCAGCAATCTGCTCGCGAATAACGCGACCGACCTTAGTGGAGCCGGTGAAGGCAACCTTGTCGATGCCGTCATGGCCGCAGATTGCAGCGCCTGTCGAGCCATCGCCCTGCACGATGTTGACGACACCGGCGGGAAGGCCGACCTCGTGGCAGATTTCCGCAAAGGCGACAGCGGTCAGCGGTGTCAGGTCGGCAGGCTTAAGTACCACGGTATTGCCGGCAGCAAGCGCTGGCGCGATCTTCCACGCCAGCATCAGCAGAGGGAAATTCCACGGGATCACCTGACCGCAAACACCGACCGGCGAGAAACCACGGAACTCGTCTTCCACCATTTCGGCCCATCCGGCGTGATGGTAAAAATGGCGGGCGACGAGTGGGATGTCGATATCGCGGGTTTCGCGAACCGGCTTGCCGTTGTCCATCGTTTCCAGAACGGACAGGAAGCGCTCGCGCTTCTGTACATGTCGGGCAATGGCATAGAGGTAACGAGCGCGCTCGTGACCCGACAGCTTCGACCATTTTGCGAAGGCCGTGCGGGCGGCCTTGACCGCCTGATCGACGTCTTCCTCATTGCCGCGAATGATTTCCGCCAGCTTATCCCCGTTTGCGGGGTTTGACACGGAAATGGTCTCGCGGCCCTCCGGAGAAACGAACCGGCCGTTGATATAATGTCCAAACGAGCGTCCATGCGCGTCGAGCCACTGTTTCACATCACCATTGGCTTCGGGGGAAGGTCCATATTCCATGGTTTCCAAAATGTCCTTGATGGGTCGCATTTTTTCAGTCCTTACGCGGCAGCGTGATGGTGAGCGCTGGAATAGCGACCGGTTACGAAATGTTCGAGCTGGCGCTCGATATCGCCAAGCATCGAGCTGGCGCCGATGCGGAACAGGTCCGGTTCCAACCAGCGATTGCCCAGCTCCTCCTTCATCAGCGTCAGCCATGACAACGCGTCCTTCGCTGTCTTCAACCCGCCTGCAGGCTTGAAGCCGACCATCTGGCCAGTCAGTTCGCCGTAGTCGCGCAGCGCACGCACCATGGTCAGACTGACCGGCAGAGTGGCGTTGACTTCTTCTTTGCCGGTCGAGGTCTTGATGAAGTCCGAACCCGCCTGCATCGCCACCATCGAGGCGCGATAGACATTGGTAAGCGTATTGAGATCACCCGTCGCCAGGATAGCCTTCATATGGGCGTCGCCACAGGCTTCACGCATCGCGGCGATCTCATCATAAAGTGCTGGCCAGTTCTGCGTCAGAACGAACTCGCGAGTAATGACGATATCGATTTCCTTAGCGCCCTGCTCGACGGCATAGCGGATTTCTGCCAGCCGCTGCGGTAGCGGAGTTAGGCCGGAGGGAAAGCCTGTCGCCACCGATGCGACCGGAATAGTCGTGCCTTCCAGTGCCTTGACGGCATGGGGCACCATGGTCGGATAGACGCAGACGGCACCGGTTGTGATGCCGGCGTCCGCAAGGCCGAGTGCTTCAAGAATGTCGTCCCTGACCGGACGTCGTGCTTTCGCACACAAGCGGCGCACACGACCGGCCGTGTCGTCGCCGGACAGCGTTGTCAGATCGATGCAGGTAATCGCCTTGATCTGCCAGGCAACCTGATATTCCTTCTTGACCGAGCGCCGGGTGGTGATTGTTGCTGCCCGCCGTTCAGAGGCACTGCGATTGACCGATACATCTTCAAACCATTCCGGTTTGAGAGCCGTGCCGTTGTTTCTGGGGAATGCTTCGCTCATTTTCTGTCCATTCTTGGGGTCAGGCTGCGGCATGGTCATGTTCGCGGCAGAATGCCTCGAACTCTTCGATGCTGGCATAAGCCTTCTGTGTTCCGGGACGGGTGATGGAATGCGCCGCATAGAGAGATGCCTTCTTCAGTGAGGACACGACCTCTCCCGTTTCGGCATAAAAGCGGGCAAAGGAGCCAATAAAGGCGTCGCCAGCGCCGGTGGTGTCTTTCGGCGTTACCTTGACGGGCTCGATATTGACGATCTCATCTGACGTAATCATGCGCGCGCCACGTCCGCCCAGCGTCACGATGACGGTACGGATACCGCGTGCGATCAGGGAACGGGCGGCAGTGATGATTGCTTCGTCGGTCTCGGTCGGCAAGCCGGACAGTAATGCCAGCTCGCTCTCGTTCGGAACGAGGAACGTTACCTGGCGAATACGCTCCGGATCGAGATTGGCAGCGGCGGGCGCAGGATTGAGGATCGTCTCGATACCGTTTTGGGCCGCAAGTTCGATGGTGTGATAGACTGTCTCAACCGGCACTTCCATCTGCATGAGGATCAGACCGCACTGTTTCAGATCGGCGGCCGCCTTGTCGACCTCTGCCGGCAGAAGATCGGCATTGGCGCCCTTGACGATGAGGATCGAATTCTCGCCAGACTGCTCGACGAAAATCGGCGCGACGCCACTGGACTTGCCGGCAACCTTCACCACGTGACGCGTATCCACGCCGAAGCTCTCGAGATTGCGAATGGTATTGTCGGCGAAGACATCTTCACCGACCCGGGTGACCATCATGACGTCAGCGCCAAGACGCGCCGCAGCCACCGCCTGATTGGCGCCCTTGCCGCCGCAACCCATTTCGAAGGCGGGAGCTTCGAGCGTCTCGCCCGGTCCGGGCATACGGTTCACATAGGTGATAAGGTCGACCATGTTGGAGCCTACGACCCCGATTTTCTTGCTCATGCCGAAATTCCCTGGATATCCTGTTTCAAAGGGCGCTGATCCTGGCGCCGAACTGATCGGCGGCAGCGCAATCGAGATAGCCGAGCCGTACCGGAAACGCCCTGCGTTCGCCCGGTGCCAGGCTCTGCACGTTGTTCTTGGCCTTCTCCGCCAGATAGCCCTCCGGCTCGCAGGTCGACGGCAGGGCAAATGCGGCAACTTGCGAATCCCCATTGACCAGGATCCAGCGCACCGTCTTCGGGAAGGCGGCAAGCGGATAGGAGATGGCAAAGCCATCGCCCTCACGCCGCTGCATCATCAGATGCGTAAGCCCCTCGCCGTCCGTCGGCAGGCCGTTAATGTAAAACACCTGTTCGGGGTCGTAACGTTGCGGCTCGTTAAGCACTTCCATGGCTGAAGGCTGCTTTGCCAGCGTCTCCAGCAGGGAAAGATAATCGGGGTTTGGCGTCACATGGCCGGGCACGGCCGTGCGCACCTTCACCTGCTCCGGCGTATACGGCACGGGCTGAACGATGCGTGCACCCTCGGCATAAGCAAAGTTCACATGGCACATATACATGAGGTCCATGGGCGCTGATGACAGGTTCTGGATATCCATGACCATGTCAAAAAGCGTGTCTTCAGCGTGCAAAGTCACGCTGGGGCGGGCGAGATAATTGGCGCCGAAGCCCATGACATATTCAACTTCGCCTGTTACCCGAACATAGGCGCCGCGCGCGTCGTGGGCGACGACAAAACCGGCCTTGTCCATGGCGGCACAGGGCATTTCACCGTGCAGGGGGTGATTGTCCTGCGGCGACGGGCAACCATTGCGCAGCATGCCACTGTGGAATGCAAAACACCCATAGGTCTCGACGATTGAACCTGCCGGTCGTGGTATGGCAAAGCGGCTTCCCATGGTCAGGTCGACGCCGTTGAACGCCACGCTCCAGATCATCTGCCCCATGAAAGGCAATATGACGATCCGGCCGAGGCGGTTGTCCAATTGCAGTGCCTCAATGCCGGTGGCATAGCGGAAGGCGGTGACCTTCAGCCCATCGGTTGCGGCCAGAAGATGCGGGACGTCTGTAAAGTCCTGCCTGCGGAGATGAAATTCCGTCGCCTGCATGAGATCACCTGCCGGGGTTGCGCCACGCATTGATGGCGATGACGAGAATGAGGAATGCCCCCCAGATGAAGTCGATAAGGTGGTTGGAGAACCGCATCATCTGGAAGCCGGAGGAAAGCAGCATGAGGGCGATCAGTGCGATGGCGATGCCAAGAACCCGCCCCTTTCCGCCTGCGGGATTGGTGCCGCCGAGTACCGCGATCAGCACCGCCTGCAACAGATAGGACGCACCGTAGTCGGATTTCGCTGCATTGGTTCGGCCGGACAGAATGATCCCCGCCAGTGACGCCAGAACGCCGGTCAGCATGTAGGAATACAGCATCATGCGATCTTTGCGGATGCCGGCAAACACTGCGGCCCGCGGATTGGTCCCGATCAGCATCAGGTTGATGCCAAGCGTCGAGCGCGTCAGCAGGATAGCCACGATGATGCACACGGCGACGAACAGCAGGAACGGAGTCGCGATGCCGAAGATTTTACCGTTACCGATCCAGTTCCATGCATCGGGAAAACCGACGATCGCCGGCCCGCCGGTCATCACGAGTGCCAGTCCCATCAAGACCTGGCCTGTGCCAAGCGTCGCAAGGATTGGCGTAATGCGCAGTTTCGCGACCAGCAGGCCGTTGACCAAACCGGCCAGCAAGCCGACTGCCATGGCGAGCAGGATGCCAAGACCGGTGTATAACACCATGCCCGACGTAGAGGATTGCCCTGCCTGAACCATGGTGGAATGGAAATAGACGCCTGCGATGATACCCGCCAGATTGGCAATCCCCACCACGGAAAGATCGATGCCGCCGGTCAGCATGGCGATCATCATGGCGATGGAGAGGATCCCCAGTTCGGGCATGATATAGCTGATGGACTCGAAGTTGTAATAATTCAGGAACTTGCCGGGGTTCATCCAGGTCATCAGCGCGAAGACGATGACGGTGATCACAAGGAGCTGAAGGATGTTGTTGTCGTTGCCGAGAAGCCGGCGCATATCGAACGAATTTTTCATGATGCGCTCTCCCGTTACGCTATGCTTTTGCGATCGCGCCATGCGGTGATGGCGGTGGCGACGATGATGATCAGGCCGACAACGACGCGCTGCCAGGTGGTGTCCACCTTCATGATGATCAGTGAGTTTTTGACCATCACCAGCATGAACACGCCCATCAACGTGCCGAGAACCGTGCCGCGTCCGCCAAAGATCGATGCCCCGCCCAGAACCACGGCCGCTATCACGTCGAGTTCGAGACCGACAAAGTCACGCGGGTTGGCAAGCCAGATCATCGATGAGTGCAGCAGCCCTGAGAAACCTGCCAGCGCACCGGCAACGCAATAGACAAAGAAGATCGTCGCGCCCGTATTGAAGCCAACGCGCTTGGCCGCTTCGGGCGAGCCGCCATAGGCATAAACACTGCGCCCGATCATGGTGTAGGTGAGGACGAGGTGGATAACCAATGCCAGACCCATATAGACCACAAACATCGCGGTCAGGCCGAAAGTCGATCCCGTGGCCGACGTCAGCGAGATGACGTCGGTTTTGCCGAACCCGATCAGTTCCTTTGGCATCTTGTTGATGTTGACGATGCTGGTGCCGACGAGGCCTAGAACCAGACCACGCACGATCGATCCGGTTCCAAGCGTCACGATCAGCGGGATCATCCTAAAACGGTGGATAATGAAACCGTTGAACGCACCAAGAGCCAGCCCAATCAGCGTTGCCGAAACGAAGGGAACGAGCACGCCGTCATAACCCAGATAGACCATGGCGCGCACAGTCAGATACATCGCTGCAATGGCAAAGGCCGTGAACGAAACATCGATACCGCCGGAAATCATCACCAGCAGGACGCCGAGCGCCATAATGCCGATCACGACATTGGAACGCAGCAGCCCGAAAATGTTGTCCAGCGACCAGAATGCGGGGTTGATAGTACCAATAATGACCATGGCCGCCAGCAAGACGCCCGCGATAATAAATTCTGTGCTTCTGAAGAATTTCATGTTTTGCGGCCCCTCAATTCAGCGTCTTGAGCCGGTCATTAACGGCGTCTTCGGTCATGCCTTCTCCGGACAATTCATCAACGAAACGGCCGCGGTGCATAACCACCACGCGATTGCAGTTCTGCACCAGTTCCGGGACATCGTCGGAAATCATCAGCACGGACAGGCCTTCCTTTTCGGCCAGTTTGCGGATGATGTTATGAATCTGTGCTTTGGAACCAACATCGACACCGACGGTCGGGCCGTTCAGGATCAGCACTTTGGCGCCCGTCAGCAGCCAGCGGGCCAGAACCACGCGCTGTGCGTTGCCGCCGGACAGATGGTTGACCGGCGTGTGCGGTCCCGGCGCCACGATCTGCATGGCCGAGAACATATCGCGGGTCGTTTCGTCGGCCTTTTTACGATTGATGAAAAGACCGCGGACGAATTTCTCAATCGACGTGACAATGATATTGCGCTCGATCGATTGTGTCAGGAATAGCCCCTCGGTCAGGCGGTCCTCCGGCACATAGGCGACACCGCAGGCAATACCTTCCTGAACGGTCCTCGGGTGAACCTCGCGGCCTGCAAGGCGCACTGAACCTGTAAAGTCAGGGCGCATGCCAAACAGCGCCAGTGCAAGTTCGGTGCGACCCGAACCGATCAAGCCCGAAATACCGACGATTTCGCCCGGCCTCAGCGTCAGGTCGGCATTTTCCACCGAACCCGGAACCGAGAGATTGCGCACTTCCAGCACCGGCATGTCGGCGCCCTCCCGAGGAGCCCACTGGTAGCTGTGGGCGGTCAGTTCCTGCCCCGTCATCGCGCGTGTGATTGCCGGCTCGTCGAATTCGGCAATCGGTCCTTCGGCAACCTTCTTGCCGTTGCGGAAAACGGTCAGGCGCTCGCTGATTTCGAGCATCTCGCGCATCTTGTGGCTGACAAAGAGAACGGCAATGCCCTGCGCCTGAATATCGCGCACGATCTTGAACAGGGCATCGACCTCGTGGCGCGTTAGCGCCGTCGTCGGCTCATCCATGATGATCAGGCGCGCATCGGCCATGAGAGCGCGGGCGATCGCCACGATCTGCTTGCCCGACGTGGGCAGGCTTTCGACATCCGCATCAAGATCGATGCTCACGCCGAGGCGGTCCAACGCCTTTTGAGCCAGCTGACGAACCTGTCGCCAGTCGACCGTCTTGCGGCCTTCCATCAAGAATGTATTGATCGCCAGGTTTTCGGCGACCGTCAGGTTACCGAACAGCGAAAAATCCTGATAGATCACCTGAATACCGTGGTGAACGGATTTTACCGGATCGAGTTTGCCAACAGGCTTCCCGTCGATCAGAATCTCGCCGTCCTCGGGCGTGTAAACCCCGGACATGATTTTGATGACGGTGGATTTACCGGAACCGTTTTCACCGGCAAGGCAATGGATTTCTCCCGGGCGAATGCTCAGCGACACGTCGTCGAGCGCCTTCACGCCGCCAAACCGCTTGCCGATATGGCGCAGCTCGATCAGATTTTCAGTCATAATGGCCTCGTGCAAGGCTGGAAAACACGGGGTGTAAGGAGAGAGGGTTGCCCCTCCCTCCGTGGTTCGGATCAGAAGTCGTACTTGTCCATGTTTTCTTTGGTCACGCCGACCCAACCTGCGCCATAGAGCAGATGTGGCTTGGAGGCGTCAGGAACCAGCAGGCTTTCGTAACCGGGCAGGCCCATATTCAGGCCGGCCTTGATCTGCTCGTTCTTCTTCTCGAGAACCGCGACAGCCAGCATGTTCATGGCATAACCGGCAACGGCCGGATCCCAGAACTGAATGTACTGGATGTTATCGTTCTTGATGTATTCGCCGGCAACGGAAACCAGGCCCGTGCCCGAGAAGAAGACCTTGCCCGACAGACCGCCTTCGGCGATCAGGCGACCCGCGCCTGCCGATGTCGGCATCGGCGCGCCGAGAATACCGGTGATATCAGGATAGGCGGTCATCGCTTCCTTGAGTTTGGTGTAGTCGGTATTGGCGTCGTCATAGGTTTCCAGCCGCTCGGTCGCCTGCGACATTTCCGGGAAGTTGGCCTTCTGGTACTCGACGGCGCCATCTATCCATTCCATCTGCGACTTGGACGTCAGACTGCCAACGGTGGCGACATATTTGCCCTTGCCGCCCATGGATTTGCCGAGCTCCTTCATCAGGTTCGCGCCATAGGCCTTGTTGTCGAAGGCTTCGATGTCGAAATCGACGTTCTGGATATTGGAAGCCTCATGGCTGATGACGACAATGCCGCGATCGCGGGCTTTCTTGAGCACCGGCTCCACCGCTTCCACCGAGAACGGCACGATGGCGATGGCGTCAACGCCCTGCGCGATGAGATTTTCAACAATCTGTACCTGGGCGGCGGCATCGGCCTGACTTGGGCCAACCATCCAGACATCGTTTCCGGTATCGCCCTTGAACTGCTCGACGCCATCGCGCATGCGGTCAAACCACGCGATGCCATCCACCTTCACGACGGTCGCAATGGTGTATTTCTTGCCACTCGCCGCGGTGATCAATTCCTTGTTGACCTTCGATGTATCGACGGCACTCTGCGCAAAGACAGCCGACGCCGAAAGCGTGGCAGCAAGCGCGATGGTTGCGAAAATCTTGTTCACGGATAACTCCTCCCTTTGAAACTGCACTGTGCCGGACCTATTCCAGTCGCAGCACCCGACAATGGTCGATCCCTAACGCCGGTATCCGCTCCTCACGCGTCCGACGCCTCCTCATTCTCCCGGAAAAGGCTTCCCACGCCCCGGTAGATGGACCACGATGTGACCCAGAAACCTGTTGTCTTCCTCTCCCGATAATGCGAACTATTATGATACAATCCGATCATTATGTTTCGATCGTTTCATGTTTGTTGTTCTTCTGTCAAGCGTAGAGAGGGGCGATTGCAAGGAAACTAACACCGAAATATGAAGCGCAGGGACAAACCGAAAGCGGAGATAAGGTGAGCAGAATAAGTGCACACAATGCCAGGTTGGACGCACTGGCCGGGCTGGTTCAGGAAACGGGTGTCCTGAGGCTGCGGGACGCAGCGTCCCGGCTTGGCGTATCCGAAATTACCATTCGCCGCGACATTGCCGCCGACGGTCAGCGGCTTAGCTGTCTTGGCGGCTACATCATTCCGGTTCAGGATGGCGCCATCAGCAGCGACTATGTGCTCGAGCAGGAGAAGGACAGCCATGCAACTGCCAAGGCGCGCGCCTGCACGCAGGCGGCAGCTCTAATCGAACCATATGACACTGTATTCATCGATTGCGGAACGACGATGCCGCATCTGGCGCGGCAAATTCCGGCAAACGCCCATGTCACGGTCATCTGCTATTCCCTCAATGTTGCAGAGGAGCTGGCGAGCAGAACCGATGTCCGCCTGATCATGCTCGGGGGGGTCTATCATCCGGAAGCGGCTTCGTTTTCGGGTGATGAGGGTATCGAGGTGCTGAAGCGCATCAATATCAACAAGGCATTTTTGTCTGCCGGTGGCGTGGACGAACAGCATGGCGTCACCTGCTCACATTTTCATGAAGTGCCGATCAAGCAGATGGTTATGCAACGCTCGGTTCAAAAGCATCTGGTGGTGGACAGCAGCAAATTCAGAAAGGTGCGAGCCGCGCGCTACGCTGCCATAGGCGACTTCAACTCAGTTATTGCAGATCAGCCTTCACCCTGGGCTTGAGACAAACCGACAACGAGGGCTCCCAAATAAGCCTCGGGAGAGAGAGCTCAGCGATATCTTTCGCCCCACCAGGGCGAACATCACCGCAGTCCGGCCAGAAAGCCGGCAGAAACGCCCCTGCTGCTACACCATTCCTGCGTATCCTGATGGAAGATTTCAGCAATACGAAGGGAGAGGAAAGATCGGCTGATGTTCATCAGACGTGTCTTCCATGCCTCGTAGCGAGTTGGCCGAGTGAACGAGTGCCATCAATTAGCTGTTTGACTTGAACGCGCTCAAACACCATCTGTGCGACATGCCGAAGCATGAAAAACATCACATCGAACTGATCAGAACATGGACCCTGCCGGCTACCGTGACAATGGGGTCGGCCGTTCGCGCCAAAGGCGTCCTTCAAGAAATACAGGCAAGGCTGCCCGCTCATGCAAAAAAGTTGATCTCGCTCGAAGGAGTCGACCTCACCCTGGCGATGACGGCCAGTGAAAAGACCGCCTTCAATGCAGCAGCGACCATCGTCACAAAAGTGGTGACGGAGGCCGCTGCACTGCCGGTAATCCCGCGCGAAATCGAGGACATCCTGACTATCAAGACGAGCGAGCGGCATCGTTGGCTTGCCGACGGTCGCCTGCCGAGCGCGGGGACGCGAACGGTCAGACTGAATGGCCGCGCCCGTCAGATCACGTTCCATGTCTTTGACCCCAAGGTGGTCGAAGACCTTCTCGACCGTGGCGTTGTGGACGAATGGCGGGTGGAGGATGCAGAGGCGAAAGCCGAAAAGAGGCGGCGCGCGGCATATCAGGCGAAGCTGACGCGGTCGCTCAAGAAGAAGGTTGCGAAGCGGCCAACGACGTCTTCCGATGATCCGGCCTCGAAGCTCGGCGGCTGGGAGGAGTTCGACGTGGACGGACTGCTTCGTTAAGCACTTATGCCAGCACTCTTGGTATCACGCGCGATCACAGCACTTGGCCTGACATTTCATCGGCAGGGTCAATGTTCCAGCGGCGATCTTTGCCGTGAAAGAACATTCGTCGGCAGGTTCAACGCCGGAGCATTTTAAGTTCATCGGTTTAGAAACAGGAATGTTGGGTTATACGCCGGCCCACGCTGTAAACTATGCCGCTCTGCGGATCGGCATTGAAAACCACGTATCGTCGCTGCGGGCAGACCAGGTCAAAGGAGGTTTTATGGCACTCAAGGATATCGGTCTTGCGTTGGACGTTGTCTTTGGCCACGACTGTGCGGTTTCGATCAAGGCTTTGGTTGCATCGGAAGCCGTTTCGCGTCGCCATCGCTCTTGCGGCCTCCAGGCTGACACCTACCGCATCCAGCTTGCTCACGTCGCGATCATGCACAAAATCAGGTACCTTGGTTAGTCCGCATCCGCTGATACTCAAGCACGCAGCCACTATCACTGAAAAACGGAACATTTTCTCTCACTTTTTGTGCTTGCCTGATGGCTTGCTCCGATACGCATTGGCACAAGCCTCAAGGCAGCGGCTCGGCCAACATTCTTGGCCGTTCTTCCACAATTACCGCGATCGACACAAGGCGGTCGGAAGCGTTGTGACGGCCTCACCGCAAACTCGAAGCCCGAAAGCTGACAATTATTTCCGGTAGACCGTGAGTACCCCATGAGGCTGATCACTGCAGGTGTTGCGCGCACTCAAAGGAGCGGCCAAGAACGCCTGCCAGATATCCTAACAGACGGCAAGCAGGACTTTCTCCACCACGCTGAACGGGGGACATGGTGGTCGTAGAACTTCATTCATGTTTGAAGTCCTCCCAACTGTGCTCGCAAGGCTGCGTTTTCGGTTTCTAATTGCATCAGTTTTTCACGAAGAGGAGCGACTGCCTGCTCGACCTGCTGTTGGGTGTAGCGCGGAGTAATATGCTGGGGGCAGTTCCAGTCGTACGCTTCAAGCCGAAGCCTGAAAATCCCCTCCGCACGGCCTTTATATGTGGGGTMGGATACCAAATCGTTGAGCGTCGGGTCGGCATCAAGTGTCAGCCGATCGACATGGACATAGATTTTGAGCCTCGCCCTTCGCGCATAATCCATCAGAAAAAGACAGGCCCGGTCATTGGCAGCCAGATTGCCGGTGCTGATGTACTGTCGGTTACCGCGATAATCGGCAAAGGCCAGAGTTCGTTGATCAACGACTTTGAGAAAACCGGCATTGCCTCCACGATGTTGAACGTAGGGCCAGCCCGTTTCCGAGACCGATGCCATATAGAAGCTGTCACGTGCGGCGATGAAAGCGATCTCGTCTTCTGTGAGGGTATCGGAGGGACGGCTATCATTACCCAACCAGATCTGGTCCACGCCCATGGCAGACTGAGCGGCTCTGACGCTTGGCGTCACGGCGACTTCAAGGAAATGATATGGCATGTCTCAATCCCCTGTTAACGCAGGCTCGCACCACTGTGTCCCGGTGTGAGCCTAAGTTGTCTTATAGCAAGCCCGATTTTTTTGCGCTGCTATATCCTTCAGATCTGGCGTAGACGTTAGTCCTGCAAGCCCTAGCCTGCAACTTGCCAACGCATCTCGCCGCGATCAGCGACGATCCGACCAAGGCCCGGGAGAGACGATCAACAAAAAGCTCGGCATCGGGGTAGTTGTTTCTTACCACCAGGGACCAGTCCACCCATGTGGTTCTGGATCGTTCATGGCTAAAGCACCCGGTCTCCAGGCCAGGCTGGGAAGCCTTCACGCCATCTCAGGCTGCGCGGATCCCATTAGCGGCGCGGAAGACTTCGAATGCGCGTGGGACGCGTTAAGTCGCCGAGCCACAATGTCATGGTTGAGCCACAGAACTGGACCGGAGGGTTCGGAAGATTCACCGAAGATTAGCTGCCCTGTTGCCGTCACAACGAGACTGCTCAACAGATCGCTGATCATCACCTTGCTATCCCGATGCATCTGGGTGATTTCGTTGGACGTGCCGATGGTGAGATCAGCCTGCGCCTGGCTGTTTGCCATGGGCCATGCCGAAAAGTCATAGAACGGACGCATGACATCGCTGGCCTGCATGGCGGCGATCTTGCCGAAGACGTCTTCCATCGTTAGGCCATCTACCAGCAGCTGCTGGCAGGCCTGCCACTGGTCATCTGCCCATTGGCCGCCGTTTTCTTTCTTCAACGCAAGCAGCAGCGGTATCAGGGGCAGCTCGATACCGGTGAACACATCGGACGAATTGGTCCGGATTTCGGGGCAATTATAAACTGTTGCCTTGATCCCTTTAGCCCAGGCTTCCTCTGCAATGCCTTCGAGCCGCATCTTCGCGTAACCCTGGGTGTAGTTGGTGTAGGTCTGCCAACGATAACTTCCGTCGATGAGGACCGCCGATCCGTGATAACCATAGGCCGTATATCGCACTTGACCGCCTGAAGCTTCAACGCGCTCGCGGATCGCCGCACTGAAATCGATGAGATGGCGAAAGGTGTTTGCGGAGACGTCGTCAAAATTCTGCAGGATGAGTTTTCCCATGTCACTGTCGAGCAGGGTCTGCGAGGACATGTGGCGGGTTCCGGTTCCCTTGTAGATCCGATTAGCGATAACCAGGAACACCTTCGCCTTCGGGATGCCGCCTGCCATTGTGTGGGCGAAGAAAACATTGCGGCCATCGGCGATCATACCGTCGAGAACGGTCATGACTTTCGAAAGCGATTCCGTAAAACGCGCATTGGCAATGTCGCGGCATTGCCTGACATAGTCCCAGTCGAGCTTGTCGTGCTCCCAGCTCTCAAGCGTCATTTTTGCCAGGAGATCGGTGGGAGTCGGCCCGTCTGCGGGCGCATCGCGATCGAAACCCGCCATAAGAGGTATGTTGATGATCCTGCCGCCCAGCTGGGCCTCCGCCGAAGACAGTTCATCGGCGTCGAGCGGCCGCAGCGTGTTGTTCTCGTCACGCCGCCCGACGGTGATCCCCACAATCTCCATTCCAGCCCGTCTCGCTTCGTCGAGCAAGCCGGTGGCGTATCCGCGGCCGAACAGTTCGCCGAAGAGTACGAAAACGTCGCCTTTACGGAAGACCGTGTTTTCAGAAAGGCGATTCAATGCAACCGGATTTTCCATGCTGTCAACTCTTTAAAGTTTGTCATCGAACACTGGCTCGTGCAAGTTTTGCAAAGACATGACCGCATTGGCACGGAATGGGAACTCATTTTCGGTGACCGTTCATTTCAAAACGTGAAGTCGGTCTCTGTTCGCCCTACAATACAGGGGACGCCGAGGCTGGAGGATCGGCGCGCCGATACCAAAAAAGAGCTCGCTGGAAACATCGCGCCTCTCCAGTGGCGCACCACGCCGAATCTTGTCGCGTCGAAGACTGTTCAGACTGCCTTCTCGCAAGTTTGCAAGAAGACCGGTATCGACAAAATATGCACCAACGACCAGGCTTACGACAAAGATAGGCATCCTCGTTATCAATTGTCGCCAGTCGAACGCTCTCGGATCAGCTCGATGAAGGCACGCAGTTTGGCTGGCATGTGTCGCCGTTGCGAGAAATAAAGGCTAAGTCCCGGATATTCGGGAGACCAGTCTTCCAAAACAGGAATGAGATCGCCTGAGGCAATATGGGGCGCAAGTGCATGTTCACCCAGATAGGCGAGCCCAAATCCGGCAAGAGCGGCCTCCAGAATAAGGTCAGACCCATCAAATGTCAGATGGCCGCTGACATCGATCAAGTGTGTTTCCCCGTACTTCTCAAACTCCCAGCGATAGAGTCTCCCGCTTGTCATGCGCATCTGGATACAGACGTGCCGGGCGAGATCGGCTGGGACGACAAGCTTTGAACGGCCGTCGAAGTAGCGCGGCGAGCCGACGACGAAAGACCGCATTTTCGGAATGATCGGTACGGCCACCATGTCGGGCGAGATAGCCTCGGCGAGACGAATGCCCGCATCGAAACCTTTGCCGATCACATCCACGAGCGCATTTTCGGTCACTATCTCGATGTCGACATCCGGGTATCGACGGCTGTACTCGAGGATGAGCGGCTGCAGCAGAATGCGCGCCGCGCCCGGCGCCATATTCAGCCGGAGTCTCCCGGAGGGCCGATCTGAATGTTCACCGACATTTTCGATCGCCTTCTCGAGCGTCTGCAGGGCAGGTGCGATTTCAGATAGGAATTGCTCACCGGCTGCAGACAAGGACACGCTACGCGTGGTGCGGTTGAAAAGCCTGACGGCAAGGCGCTCCTCAAGTGCGGCGATCGCATGGCTCAAAGCCGATGACGACATACCCAGTTCGCGCGCGGCAGCCCGGAATCCACCGTGACGCGCGACGCCGGCAACCGCTTCAAGCTCGATCAGGCTTGCCCTCATTGCGCAATCCAGTTCATCAGGCTGTCCGATTTTGTCCTACTACACGCAACACTTACCGCATGCCATTTTTGCTGTGAAGCCATCACAGGAGAAGAAACATGCACATCATCGATCGGATCTATATCAACGGGGCGTTTGTCACGCCGCACGGCGATCAATGGGCGCCGCTTTTCAATCCGGCAACCGAGGACCAGATCGGCAGCGTGCGGCTCGCAGATGAGCGGGACGCCGACCGCGCAGTTGCTGCCGCCAAACGCGCTTTCCCAGCCTTTTCGAATACGACCAGAAAAGAGCGGATCGACATGCTGAACCGGCTGCATGCCGCGGTGTCCGCCCGAACCGACGATCTGGCGTCCGCCATGCGTGAAGAATACGGTGCGCCATCGGGCTTCATCGGCTTTTCAGCGTCACGCGCAGGTAGCGTCTTTCTCGACATGGCAAGAACGCTGAAGGACTACGAGTTCCAACGCCGCATGGGCAGCGCCGATGTCGAGATGCGACCGTCGGGTGTTGCCGTGGCGATCACGCCCTGGAACAGCAATTACAGTTTTATCTGCGGCAAGCTCTCCGCCGCCATTGCAGCCGGAGCAACGATGGTGATCAAACCTTCGGAGATGAGCGCCCAGCAGACGCAGGTGATCACTGAATGTCTGCACGCGGCCGGTCTTCCCGATGGCATTTTCAATATCGTCACCGGGTATGGAGGCGTCGTTGGTGCGGCACTGACGGCTCACCGCGACGTGTCCAAGATCACCTTCACCGGTTCCACTGCCACAGGTCGCGGCATTGTTCAGGCGGCCGCGGCCACTATGAAGCGCGTCACAATGGAACTTGGCGGCAAAAGCCCCAGCATCATTCTGGACGATGCCGATCTTGAGGTCGCCATCCCGCAGGTGCTGGTGGCAGGGTTCCGCAACAGCGGTCAGGCCTGCATTGCCGGAACCCGCATTCTTGCTCCAGAAAGCAGGTTCGGTGAAATCGAGGAACGGCTAAGCCACACCATCAAAGACTTCAGGTCGGGAGAACCGGCCGACGAACAGGTTCAGGTTGGTCCGATGGTCAGCCAGAAGCAGTGGGATCGCGTGCAAAGCTATATTCGCCTGGGACAGGAGGAAGGCGCCAGACTGCTGGCAGGCGGCGAAGGTCGTCCGGAAGGGCTGCAGCGCGGCTGGTTCGTCAAGCCCACCATCTTTACCGGCGTCCGCAACGACATGCGCATCGCGCGCGAGGAGATATTCGGCCCCGTGCTATCGCTGATCTCCTACCGCGACGAGGAAGACGCCATCACGATCGCGAACGACACCGATTACGGCCTGCAGGCGCACGTCTTTTCTTCCGACGTCGCGCGGGCAAAACGCGTCGCAAACCAGATCGAGGCAGGCCGCGTGTTCATCAACGATGCGCCGCATGACCCAATGGTACCATTCGGCGGATTCAAGCAATCCGGCTTCGGGCGGGAATTCGGCGTCTTTGGGCTCGAGGCCTTTCTCGAACCCCGTGCCGTACTGTCGTGACATTTAAAGGCCACGCAACTTTTTAGCTGCGTGGCCTGATGCCACATACCGTCGAGCGAACCCTGTTGGGCGGCCATTGTTGCACCTGGCGTAATGATGAAGTGTGAAGCGCGATCGTTCTCATCACCACGTAATAATAGCAATCTGCAGGTGCGGATCGGGAATTGACCCGAACGATACTCGCAGGAGCGCACAATGAAACTCTATCATCATCCTTTGTCGGGCCACTCGCATCGGGCCCGTCTGTTCCTTTCACTGATCAACCTGCCGCATGAGCTGGTTGAGGTGGACCTCATGTCCGGCGCGCACAAGACGCCCGATTTCCTCAAGATGAACCCGTTTGGCCAGGTTCCGGTTCTCGACGACGACGGCGAATACGTATCGGATTCCAACGCGATCCTGGTCTACCTTGCCAAGAAAACCGGACGGACGGACTGGCTGCCCGATGACCTGAAGAGCGCCGCAGCGGTCCAACGCTGGTTGTCGGTAGCTGCCGGTGAGATCGCTTATGGTCCGGCGGCGGCCCGCCTGGTCACCGTCTTTGGTGCCAAGTTCAATCCGGAAGAAGTCATTAGTCGCGCCCATGCGGTCCTTGGAAAACTCGAAACTCAGCTTTCCGACCGAGAATGGCTGGTTGGCGAACGCCCGACGATCGCTGACGTCGCAATCTACAGCTACGTGGCCCGCGCCCCTGAAGGCAACGTGGATCTCTCCACTTATCCTGCGGTCAACAGGCTGCTTCGTCGTATCGAAGCGCTTCCGGGCTTCGTGGACTTTATCGGGACTCCGGTTGGCCTTGCCGCCTGATCCGCATTCGGGTGCGCGCCGAAGCGTGCCCGATCCCTTCTTAGGAGAGCTGACATGACCGACACTTTGACAAAACTGCCGACATGGCACGAAGGCGAGAAGTTCATCCAGGAAAAAGTCGGTGTCGCCGAGCGTATGGAGGTCGTCGGCCAGCGGGTCGTTCGCGATTTCATGCCGGATCAGCATCGGGACTTCTATGCCCAGCTCCCGTTCATCGTCCTTGGCAGTGTGGATGGCCACGATGACGCATGGGCCACTTTTGTCGAGGGCCGACCCGGCTTCATGTCCTCTCCTACGCCGACCACGCTCGATATCCGCTCTACCTTGGAGCCAAGCGACCCCGCCAGCGAAGGAATGGCGGACGGCAAACCGATCGGCCTGCTCGGCATCGAGATGCACACGCGTCGCCGCAATCGCATGAACGGCTTTGTCTCCACCGCAGCGAACGGTTATCGGATCGATGTGGATCAGAGCTTCGGCAACTGCCCGCGCTACATACAATTGCGGGATTTCCAATTCGAGAGGGCACCCGGCCAACCAAGCCAGAACCAGCGTGAAGACCTGTCCGAGCTTGACGACCTTGCTCGCTCCACGATCAAGACTGCGGACGCGTTCTTCGTTGCCTCCTATGTCGACCGCGAAGACAGGCGCCAGGTTGACGTTTCGCATCGCGGCGGGAATGCCGGCTTCGTCCGCGTTGGCGATGATGACGTTCTCACAATTCCCGATTTCGACGGAAACCTTTTCTTCTCGACACTGGGGAATATTCTGCTGAACAAGAAAGCAGGTCTGCTCTTCGTAGACTTCGCGACGGGCGATGTGCTGCAGATGACAGGCGAAGCCGACGTCATCCTGGAATCACCCGAGATTGCGGCCTTCCAGGGCGCGGAACGGCTCTGGACGTTCAGGCCAACCCGGATCGTCCGGAGACCGAATGCACTCGCACTCCGCTGGGCATTCCAGAAGGATGGATGGTCGCCGAATTCTCTGATGACCGGGAACTGGGCGCAGGCAGCAGACCGGATGCGTGCCACCGGACTTTCAGACACATGGCGGTCGATGACGGTCACCAGGATCGTCGAGGAAAGCACGACGATCCGCTCGATCCATCTCCAGCCAAGCGACGGCGCGGGGTTGCTGCCGCATGCTGCCGGGCAGCACCTCCCGATCCGGCTGGTGCTGCCGGGAAGCGAGCGGCCTGTTGTCAGGACCTACACCCTGTCTGTCGCACCGTCCGATGGCATCTACCGCATCAGTGTCAAACGCGATGGGCTCGTGTCGCAGTTTCTGCACGACAGCATCTCCGTTGGCGACGTGATTGAGGCGCGGCCCCCCGCAGGGGAGTTCGGTGTTGACGCCCGTGCCACGCGCCCTGCAGTGCTCCTTGCCGGTGGTGTCGGCATCACGCCGCTGCTCGCCATGCTCCGTCATGTCGTCTACGAGGGAATTCGCAAACAGCGAATCCGGCCGATCACGTTGTTCCACGCTGCCCGCACGAAAGCCGAGCGACCTTTCGACAAGGAGATTGCCGAACTCGTGGCTGCGGCCAAGGGCGTGGTCCGGTTAGTGCGAGTTCTCAGCGACATCGGCGATGCCACAGAGGGCTCCGACTACGATACTGCCGGCCGTATCGACATGGCTATGCTCACCAAGCATCTGCCGTTCAACGACTACGACTTCTATCTGTGTGGTCCGCCGCAGTTTACGCAGGCGCTCTATGACGGTTTACGCGGCTACAACATCGCAGACGATCGTATCCACGCGGAAGCGTTCGGACCCTCGTCGCTGGTTCGGTCTGTAGAGGCCAAAGATGCCAGGGCCGCCCCTTTGCGTGCGCTGCCATCCGACAAGCCGGTGCCTGTCATATTCACGAACTCGCTGAAGGAGGCCCGCTGGGCACCCGGCTCCGGAACGCTGCTGGAACTTGCAGAAGCACGCGGTCTTCAGCCCGAGTTCAGTTGCCGCGAAGGCAATTGCGGTACGTGCAAAACAAAACTCGTCAAAGGCGCTGTGACGTACCTGAAGGAGCCGACAGCGAAGGTTGACGATGACGAGATCCTCCTTTGCTGTGCCATTCCAGCGAGCCAGGAAGGCGGCATCCAGATCGCCGTCTAAACCAACATTACTACGCCTGACGCAACAGTCACTTCCTGCTTTTCGACGTTCAACAACAACCGGTTACCAATCATCTTGAGGATCAGAGAGCCACGTCTCTCAAAACCATTAAAGGAGAATACCATGTCACGCATTCCTACCCCCGCCACGATTGAGGAGGCGCCCGAAGCCTCACGGCCGATCCTGGAGACCATCCAGAAGCAGATCGGCTCCGTGCCGAATATCTTCCGCCTCGTGTCCAACAGCCCAGCCGCCCTCAACGGCCTCGCCTCGTTGCAGGGTGCGCTCGGCAAGGGCAAGCTTGCACCCGCCACTCGGGAAAGGATCGCCCTGGCTATGGCCGAAGCCAACGGTTGTGACTACTGCCTTTCGGCGCACACCTTCACCGGAGCGAAGTTCGCCAAGCTCGATGAAGCGGAGATCGCTTCGAACCGCCGCGGAACATCGAACGACGCCAAGGCTGCGGCAGCCGTCGAATTCGCCCGCGCCCTGACGACCGCGCGTGGCTCGGTGGCACCAGGGGAAATCGTAAAAGTTCGGGACGCCGGCTACAGCGACGCGGAAATCGTCGAGATCATTGCGCATGTCGCGCTCAATACCTTTACAAACTACGTCAACGAAGCCCTCGATACCGAGATCGATTTCCCGCGTATCGATCGTCTTGCGGCATGACATTCAGGACGGGGTGACACGAGAGCCGTCATCCTTCCCTCCCCCTTACGAAACCTGGAGCCATCACAATGTCCCGTCCCCCGCTTCCCCCTTTCACTGAACAGAGCGCCATCGAAAAGGTCCGCCTTGCGGAAGATGGCTGGAACAGCCGCGATCCTGCCAGGGTAGCGCTCGCCTACACGGTGGATACTCGCTGGCGCAACCGTGCCGAATTCGTAACGAGCCGCGATGAAGCCGAGGCCTTTCTGGGCCGCAAGTGGAACAGGGAACTCGACTACCGCCTGATCAAGGAACTCTGGGCATTCACGGGCAACAGGATCGCGGTGCGCTACGCCTACGAATATCATGATGACAGCGGCCAGTGGTTCCGGGCCTACGGGAACGAGAATTGGGAGTTTGCCGAAGACGGCCTGATGCGGGCGCGTCACGCCAGCATCAACGAACACCCGATCGCTGAAGCCGACCGCAGGTTTCACTGGCCGCTCGGCCGAAGGCCTGACGACCATCCCGGTCTCAGCGACTTCGGCTTTTGAGCCGGGCGTCGGTCCGTTGGCCTCGTCAATGCCGTCGTTCAAACTCAACGAGCGAGTTCGAGTGTCCGTTGAACTCGCTCTTACCGCATCGAGCGGCGACCTGTCGCGGAAGCGCAAGCAGGAAGACGATAGCCGTGCGCTTGGGCTGACGGGTGCGGAAATCGATCTGGCACGCCGTGGCCTGAGCTTCGATCTGAAAATAGCGAGGGCCATAGCGTTTGCGCTCGCGATCAATGAGCACACACGTGCACGTGCAAGCGCCGCTGGCCTTTGTGAGCGAAGCTGCGTCGAAATCGAGCACCTTGCTGCTGCCAACCGACAGGTCGCTGGCAGCTAATCCATGCCGCGGACGGCTTGCGGTCTTGTCGTCCAGGATTCTACTATGGACACCGTATCGAGGGCATGGGGGACCGGATGGATCGTTGGCAGGCAATGCGGATTTTCGTGAAAGTAGCGGAGACCGAAAGTTTCGCAGATACCGCCCGCCAGATGCACATGAGTGCTCCTGCCGTCACACGGTCTGTTGCAGCCCTGGAAGATATCATCGGAGCACGCCTGTTCGTGCGAACGACCCGTTCGGTAAAAATGACCGAGGCGGGTGCCCGGTATTTCGAGGACTGCCGCAAGATTTTGTCAGACATTGCTGAAGCAGAGGCGGCAGCGGGAGGCTCCTACGCTACACCGACAGGCACCCTGTCCGTAACTGCTTCGGTCATGTTCGGGCAGATGTATGTGCTGCCCGTCGTGACGGGCTTTCTGGACGCATTTCCAACCATGAAGGCGCGAACCCTGTTTATCGACCGGCCTGTCAATATTGTCGATGAAGGCATCGATGTCGCTGTCCGCATTGGTCACCTCCCCGACTCCGGCCTCTCCGCCATAAAGGTCGGGAGCGTCAGGCGTGTCGTGTGTGGTTCACCGGCATACTTTGACCGACATGGCATTCCGACAACGCCATCCGACCTCAGGGATCATCGCATCGCGGCGTCCACCAGCGCCTGGGCCTCCCCTGAATGGCGCTTTTCCGACGATTTCCGCGTGACGATAGACGCTGCTCTTCAGTGCAACACCAACGAAGCGGCCATAACCTCCGCACGCGAGGGCTGGGGACTGACGCGCGTGCTGAACTACCAGATAGGCCCTGACCTTATGGCGGGCGACCTTCAGATCGTGCTCAGCGAGTTTGAAGAGCCGCCCCTGCCTATCCACATCATGCATCCAGAGGGTCGGAATGCACCCGCAAAGGTGCGGGCTTTCGTTGACATGGCAGTTGCCCGCCTGCGTGAGAACCGTCTCCTGAACTGATCCGGGCGCAGCGGGCAGATCAAAAACCAATCAGAATCTTGCCAATGGCCTTGCCGCTTTCCTGCAGTTCATGGGCCTCGGCAATCTGATCAAGCCCGAGCGTTACGGCGATCTTGGGAACGTAGGCTCCCGAAGCCGCGCAGGCCGAGACTTCCTCGACAGCATCGCGCATCGCTGTTTCCGGCATCGTATAGACGTAGACGAAACGGAAAGAAAAGCCACCAACGAGCGCCGGAAAGAACGGGATCGAGAGCCTGGCTTGCGGCGATCCCGTGGAGTAAGCCGACACGCCCCCGTCACGCGCAAGGCAGGCGATTGCCGTGTCGATGTTGGCGGAGATGTCCACGTCGACAATACGGTCGACGCCGTGACCATCGGTCGCCGACCTTATTTTCACAGCAACATCACCGGCATGCCTGTTGACGACGAGATCGGCTCCGGCTGCGCGGGCAACGTCTGCCTGTTCGTCGCGGCTCACCGTTGCCGCCACCCACGCCCCTGCCCACTTTGCAAGAAGAATGGCGGCGTTACCGACCGCACCGGCGCCACCGTGCACGAGAACCCGCTTACCTCGCAGGTTTGTATCGGCAAACAGGCATCGATGCGCCGTCATCGCGGGGACGCCGAACGACGCACCGACCCCGAAGGGGACGTTGTCGGCCAGCCTGACTGCCTGCCTCGACGGCACCACGACGAATTCCGCAGCCGTCCCGAACGCCCTCCCCGTCTGGGCCATGTAGACCCACACCCGCTCGCCTATACGTTCCTGCGACACGCCGGGGCCGACACTGTCGATGACGCCCGACCCGTCCTGATGCGGAACGATTCTGGGAAATGGCATGGCCTTACCGCCGAAGCCGACACGCGTCTTGATGTCCGAAGGATTGATGCCCGAGACCACGATCCTGACCCGGACTTCCCCCGCCCCGGGCTGGGGATCGGGAAGCTCTCCAACGGTCAATACTTCTCTCGCAGTTCCTTGCCGTTCGTAGAACGCAGCTCGCATAACACACCTCTCCTAAATGTGGCTTCCATCTGGGCGTGACACAGGCAAACTTGCAAGTAGGCAACAGTTTTGCCTATAGGAATAAAAAGTACACTAATGGAGAACTGAATGGCTGTTGGCCCAAAATGCCCGGTAGAAGTTACCGTCGATGTCACGGGCGGCAAGTGGAAGCCGATGATCATCTATCGTCTACTCGACGGTCCGTACCGGTTTGGAGAGCTGCGCCGCCTGGTCGGCGATCCGAGCCAGCGCTCGCTCACGATGCAGCTCCGCGAACTCGAGGCCGACGGGATCGTGAGCCGCGAGGTCTTCGCCGAGGTCCCTCCGCGCGTCGAATATTCCCTCACCGAATTCGGAAAAACGCTGGCCCCCGTGCTGATGGCGATGCGCGACTGGGGAGTTTCCTTCCAAGGTCGCTGTCAATCCACGAAGGCATGACCGGTCATCCGCGTCAGGGACCGGGCTTTGCCGCGAAGCGCTGCACGAAGAAGTCGATTAGCACTCTGACCTTCCGGGACACGTGCGATCCTGGCGGACGCACGA
This sequence comes from Agrobacterium sp. 10T429, assembly GCF_056393925.1. Lineage (NCBI taxonomy): Bacteria > Pseudomonadati > Pseudomonadota > Alphaproteobacteria > Hyphomicrobiales > Rhizobiaceae > Agrobacterium > Agrobacterium sp. 10T429. The sequence continues at coordinate 85,751 of NZ_JBFTGV010000012.1, read as the reverse complement.
TGTAAACGCCGATCTCCGGCAGGCCGTAGTCCGACATAATCGGCACAAGGGTCCCTGCGGCAACATAGCTTTCGGCGATCACAACCGGCAGTGCAGCGATGCCCAGTCCGGCTGCCGTCCCTTCGGCAATGCCAAGGGCACTATCCGCCTTGAACCTTCCCTGCGCATTGATGACGATGGTTCGGCTGCCATCGGACACCTTCCAGCTCTCGGTGCCCTGCAGGATCGCCTGATGGTCAAGCAGATCGGAAGGCTTTCGCGGGACGCCATGCTTCCGGAGGTATTCGGGGTTGGCAAACAATCCAGCCGCGAATGCACCGATCTTCCTCGCCGTCAGGTTCGAGTCCTGCAGATAACCGACACGTATCCCGCAATCAAAGCCTTCCGCCACCAGATCGACGTAACGGTCGCTGTAGTGCGCATGGAGCTGCAAGAGCGGATGCTGGCGGGCCAGTTCGGCGAGCGCTGGCGCAAAATGCCGCGGACCGAAGGATGACGGAACGGCGACGCGCAGCCGTCCCCGAAGCTCCCCGGTCGGCGCAATCTCCTCGCGCGCAACCTCCATTTCCAGGCACATGCGCGCGGCATGCTCGCGAAACGACGCTCCAGCCTCCGTCAGCGATGCACCTCGTGTGGTCCGGGCGAGGAGCTGGACGCCCAGCTCGCTCTCTAGACGAACGAGGCGACGGCTGACGATGGATTTCGGCAATCCGAGACGTCGCGCCGCAACCGTGATCCCGCCGCCATCGGCGACCTCAACGAAAGTCTGCATATCTTCGAAGCTGACCATTATTGCGTTCCATTTTCCGTTCCACAGAGTGGCTCATCCTAGAGCTACCGTGCCGTCTATCGCAACGCTAAATTCCACTCATCGAGCGGACCTAAATCCAACCCGACAGCCGCCGACAACGCAAAAAGGAATACGACAATGCATAAGGACGTCTTTACTCCCGAGAATTCCGCCATGCTGCTGATCGACCATCAGATCGGCACGATGGCCTGGACCCACTCCCACGACATCAACCTAGTCAAGCAGAACGCACTCAAGCTCGCCCGGATCGCCAAAGCCGCCAACATCCCGACCATCCTGACGTCCAGCATGGAAGAACAAATCCAGGGGCCGCTGATTCCGGAACTCAAGGAAATCCTGCCCGAGGCGTTCGAAGCCCGCATCAAGCGGCCGGGTATCGTCAACGCCATGCACCACGACGGCTTCAACCAGGCCGTCAAGGCGATCGGCCGCAACAAGCTGTTCGTCGCAGGCGTGACACGGAAATCTGCGTCACCTTTCCGGTCCTCCAGATGCTTGACGAAGGTTACGAGGTGCAGGTCTCGGCGGACGCATCCGCCTCTTACACCAAATACGGCGACGATATCGCCCTGAGGCGCATGGAAAAGGCAGGCGCAATTATCACCACTGTCGACCAGATCATCTCGGAACTCGCCGTCGACTGGACGAGGCCGCTCGGCCAGAAGCTCGTCGGTATCCTGAACTACCACTGACAGCGCAAGTCGCTGCGTTCGGCGCGGGCGATTGTCGCCCGCGCCCGAGATCGAAGGAAACAGTCCAATGACCATCACCAAAATCCCTGCAGGACGTATGCGCGGCAATATAGGCCAGGGCTTCGGCGTCGAGATCATGTATCCGGGGCTGTCACTGACAACCGACGACAGCGGGATCGGTCCCATCGGCAGGATTGACCGCGCCCAGGTTCAGCCGGGTCATCTCATAGGCATGCATCCGCACAAGGACGACGAAATACTGACCTACATGCGCGGCGGCGAGATGCTGCACCGAGACACCGTCGGAAACGAGAAAAAGCTCGACAAGACACGTTTCATGATGATGAACGCCGGCCATCACTTCCAGCATGAAGAGCTTATGCTTGGGGAAACACCCGTCCGGGCCCTACAGATTTTCCTGCGTCCTAACGCTCAAAATCTTGAGCCAATGGTGCAGTTTCATGATTTCGTCGATGAATTCAGTGACGATAGCTGGAGACTGATTGCAGGGCCACGAAAAGCGCCATTGACGGTAAGATCCGATGTCTGGGTCTTTGACGTGCGCCTCAGCGCAGGCACGACGCTGAGATTGCCAACCCCTGATAACTCCGGGTTGGCTTGCCTGCTCTTTGTCTTCAAGGGGAAAATTCGATTTGGAAACGAGACGGTCTCCGACGGAGAGAGCGTGTTCGTGACCTCGTTCGAACAACATCCAACGGCATTGACCGAGACCGATATCGTCTTGTTCTCGTTCGATACTGACGTCCAGGTATATCGTGGCGGCATGTTCAGCGGCAACCAGAAACGGGGCCGCTGAAGTCGTTCTTCGAGCGGCGCAAACGTGAACCAGGGGCTTTCTCGCGCCAAGTCTCTTCCAACGTTTCGGTGTCACCCACCGATGGTGTTTTTATGCATAGCAAAGGGCACCACTAGGTCGGCACCATCGCCAGCGCCTTCCGTGGCCACCCTCGATGAACGGAAGAGCAGTTCTGGCTAATCGTCGCTACCATCCCAATCTTCATAGCGATCGCTGGTGCGGATCACGAAGACCGTGGCGTCCGAGTGGACACAAAGCGCGTGCCATTGAAAACACGCAACTGAGGAGGGTTTGCTTCAGTGCTTAAGGTTGATCCAGTCTTCGGAAGAAGAACCTTCTTCCCCGGGGACGCAATCGAGATCATGCTGTTTGTGACCTGACCTCCGCAGATTACTCCCGAAAGAGCCACGCGTACCCGGCGAAGTCAGCTTCCGGCCTGTGCAAATTACGGTGCCAACCGTCGCCAAACGCTGCGCGCTGCGGCGCTGAGGCGGGCGCCATCGGCAGTCCGGGCTCAGACACTCCCGCCGCTACGCCCTTGATTCTCCTGAGGTCGCGCCCTAGATGTTTTAGAAAGTCCGGAGGAAACATGCATCAGGTTTTAAGTCAAAAAGCAGAAACTGGCGTCAAGGGACTGGATGATGTTCTTTCCGGTGGCTTTACGCGCAGGCATGTCTTTTTACTTGAGGGCTCTCCAGGGACGGGCAAAACAACGATTGCTTTGCAGTTCCTTATTGAAGGAGAAATACGCGGCGAGCGCTGCCTTTACATCAGCCTGTCGGAAACGGACGAAGAATTGCGCGATTGCGCCAGATCGCATGGCATGGAGATTGGTAGCGGGATCGAGATATTTGAACTCGTCCCCCCGGAAAGCCTTCTCGACGCCGAGCAACAGCAAAGCCTGCTCTACTCCTCAGATCTCGAGTTGGGTGAAACGACAAAACTGATTTTCCAAGCCTTTGAGCGGATCAAACCCCAGCGCGTCGTAATTGATAGCCTCTCTGAAATTCGCCTTCTAGCGCAGAGTTCGTTGCGATACCGCAGACAAATCCTCGCATTGAAACACTTCTTCGCTCGCTCCGATGCAACGGTGCTGCTGCTTGATGACATGACGTCGGAAAATTTTGACAAGACGGTCCATAGCGTAGTCCACGGTGTCATTCATCTCGAACAGCTTGCTCCCGATTACGGCTCCGAGCGGCGTCGGTTGAGAGTGATCAAGTATCGCGGTCAGTCGTTTCGCGGCGGCTATCATGATTTCACTATCAAGACTGGTGGCGTTGCAGTTTTTCCGCGCCTTCGCGCGATTGAGCACAGAACCGAATTCGAACGAACGACCCTGTCGAGCGGTCTTTCCCAATTCGACGGCCTTCTCGGTGGGGGCGTGGAGCGTGGATCAAGCACTCTCCTCATCGGCCCTGCTGGAACCGGAAAGAGCCTGTTTGCTCTGCAGTTCGTCAACGCCGCAGTCGAGCGTGGGGAAAAGGCTGCGGTCTTCATTTTCGATGAGGAACTTGGTCTCCTTTACGCACGCACCAGATCAATGGGTATCGACTTGGAGAAGCTGCAGGCAGATGGGCACGTCCACATCGAGCAACTCGATGCCGCCGAACTATCACCGGGGGAATTTGCACAGCGTGTGCGCGACCGGGTATCAACTTTCGATGCCAAGACAGTGGTGATCGACAGCATCAATGGCTACCAGGCTTCCATGCCGGAAGAGAATGCTCTCATCTTGCACATGCACGAACTGCTACAGTACCTCAACAGGCAGGGAGCCAACACATTCCTGACGGTCGCCCAGCATGGCCTCGTCGGGGACATGAAATCGCCCGTCGATGTCACTTATCTGGCAGATAGCGTCATCCTCCTGAGATATTTCGAGGCGCTCGGAAAAGTGCGTCGCGCCGTATCAGTGATCAAGAAGCGCACAGGCCCTCACGAAGACACGATCCGTGAGTTCAGAATATCCGGCAACGGACTGACCCTCGGAGAACCACTTTCCGACTTCCAGGGCATCCTTCGCGGCGTTCCAAACTTTGTCGGCGATCAACACCCGCTTCTTCCTCTCAACGGGGAGGGTAGCAAGAATTCCTAACGGCGACACACGCGCACTTGTCTATGCTCCGATCGGCCGCGATGCGCAAATTGCAGCGTCACTCCTGAAGGAAGCTGGTGTATCTTCCACCACCGTGGCTGACATTGCGTCGTTTGTCGCAGGTCTGGGGGACAACATCGCCTTCGCTGTGGTGACCGAGGAGGCATTTCGTTCAGCGGACCTGAAAGGGATTTTTGCTTGGATCGCAGCGCAGCCCAGTTGGTCTGATTTGCCATTCATTATCCTGACAAACCGCGGCGGAGGACCTGAACGCAACCCGACTGCGGCGAGGCTCTCTGAGGTTCTGGGAAATGTGAGCTTTGTCGAGCGACCTTTTCATGCGACGACTTTCATAAGTGTTGCCCGGTCGGCCATGCGCGGTCGCCGGCGGCAGTTCGATGCCCGGGCCCGAATGGAAGCACTCGATGAAGGCGAGCGTCGCCTCCAGACGGCCCTTGCCGCCGGCCGGCTTGGCGCGTGGGAGCTCGATCTTGCAACCAATGAACTGACCACTTCGGCAACATGTCGATTAATTTTTGGCCGCGGTCCCGACGAAGAGTTTTCCTATGCGGACCTCTTAGCATCGGTCCATCCTGATGACTTCGAGCGCATGCAGTTGGCTGTTCGAGCAACGATCGAAACGGGCGCCGACTACGCGATAGAATACCGAACGGTCTGGAATGACGGGTCTACCCACTGGGTGGAGATCCGTGCCCAGCTCTACAGGGACCGCACTGGCAAGGCCATCAAGCTTGTTGGCGTATCGGCCGACATAACCTCACGTCTGAAAGCGGAAGAGCATCAACGGCAGTTGAATGAGGTTCTGGAAGAGCGCGTCGCGGAGCGAACGCGTGAACTGGAAGAAGCATATGCTACTGTCATGGAAGAGGTAAGCCAGCGAGAACGAGCTGAGCAACACTTGCGCCAGTCCCAGAAGATGGAAGCGATCGGCCAACTCACCGGCGGCGTGGCGCACGATTTCAACAACCTCCTGATGGCCGTCCTCGGTAATCTTGAGTTGCTGCGAAAGTGCGTTGGCAATGACGCAAGGGCAATCCGCCTCATCGAGGGTGCCCAACAGGGCGCAAAACGTGGCGCTTCCCTCACCCAGCGGCTTCTCGCTTTCTCGCGCAGGCAGGACCTACGCATTGACCCGGTCGATATGCGAGCGCTGGTTACCGGAATGGAAGACCTTCTGAAAAGGTCCGTCGGCTCGACCGTGGTGATCAAAACTGACGTGCCAGATCACCTTCCTCTGGTCTCGGCCGACGCCAACCAGGTCGAGCTCGCGCTCCTCAATCTCGTTGTCAATGCCCGTGATGCCATGCCTGACGGAGGCGAGATCGTTATCGGGCTGGACCATGTCCATCAGAACGTCCAGGCCGGTGAGCTTGCGGCAGGCAATTACGTCGCCCTCTCGGTCGTCGACCAGGGCCACGGAATGGATCGTGACACACTGCAAAAGGCTATCGAGCCGTTTTTTTCGACCAAGGAACTTGGAAAAGGCACCGGACTTGGTCTTTCCATGATCCATGGCCTGGCGTCCCAGTTGAAAGGCGACCTCAAGCTGACAAGCGAACTGGGTAAGGGCACAAGGGCGGAACTGTGGATCCCAATCTCGACATCCGAAATCACAAATGACTCCGCAGCGATTGAGGTCTCGGCTGGCCCGACCGCGAGCGCATCAGGACCGAAACGAATACTGCTGGTGGATGACGACCCTCTCATAGCGATGAGCTCAGCCGATATGCTGATGGACCTCGGTCACGATGTCGTTGAAGCGCATTCGGGGAAAGAGGCACTGGAACAGCTGGGAGACGGAACCGGCTTTGACCTCCTGATCACCGACTATTCAATGCCTGGTATGACCGGCGGAGATCTGGCAATTGCAGTGCGCCATATTGTCCCAAAGCTTCCGATACTCATCGCCTCGGGCTATGCAGAACTGCCGCCTGGAGTTGATCTTGACGTTTCCCGGCTCGGCAAGCCTTACACGCAGGATCAGCTTGAGCGGGAGCTTCATAAGCTGTTCAACGATCCAATCCTGACAGGCCACGTTGTCAGGAATGGACAGTAATATGAGGATGGTGGCGCAAGCGGTTTAACTTACCGACCAAATATCGGTGAGAATGCGTTTAACGGGCTTCGGTCATGAGCACACAAGCGTGAAGTAGACCGAGCCTACGTATTCCATACTGGCTGGCGGTTATGTTCTGCCGCGAAAGAAGCGGAACACATGTCCGCACCAAACTCAGAAGTCATATCAGAAGAATTCTCTTGTGCACCCGGAGGCTTCCACAAATCTCCTCAAGCACAGGCTTGGACTATCCAGGACCAGTCATCTTTCTAACACCCAGCAATGAATCAGTGTCCCTTCCTATGACTGACTCAACATCCCTAGTTTGCAGGATCACGAGAAATCGGTGACAAAGAAGACGGCCGCGCCAATTCCCGCTGCAAGCAACGTCGCTCCGGAAAGGGGAAGCCAAAATCGACTGGGTCCGGCGACCATTGCCAGTGAAAGGCGTCCAGCCCCGTTTGCGACTATTGCCATGAGGATAGCCTCTCCTACCTGACCTGTCGAAATGATAGCACCATCGAGGCGGATTGCACTCAGCACGGCAACATCGACATCGAACACGCCAGACAGAGCAGAACTCGCAAGAACACTGACTGACCCAAATCGCTCGACCAAGGCCGCGCTGAGCGTTGAAACAACCGCGAAACCTGCAGCAAATATCAGCAACTGCATAAGGTCAAAAGGATTGCGGGGGAGCGAGCTCTCGTCGGCCTTCTGCGCGTACCGCACAGGCCAAATGCCAACGCTGCAGCAATCGCCGATGGCGCAATTATCTTTAGCAAATCAGGTTTCAGCAGAGCAACTACGATGCAGACACGGATAATCGAGACCATTGCTGCAAGCGAAGCCCCGCCCGCCAGTGGAAAGGCATTCATTACACCATGTGCGCTTTTCGCCAAGGCGACGGTGACCGATGTCGATGAGATAATGCCGCCCGACAGTCCAGTGATAAGGGTACCCTTCGTCGGTCCAAGCATGCGGACAGCAATGTAGCCGAGATAGGACAGTGCGGCCGTCAGGACGGTGAACAGCCAAACCTCGTGAGGATTTAATCCACCCCACGGATCAATGGTCCGGTTCGGCAGCAGCGGCAGTACGATTGTGGTCATCCCAGCCAGGAGGACCGCCGACCTGACTTCAGGCCATGTCAACCGCTTCAGCAGAGAATGGAGGATTTCCCTGCTGGCCAGAAGCCCTGCCAAAGCTGCTCCACCAGCGGCGGCCACTTTGTAATCACCGACAACAGCGAGTGCACCCAATGCGAAGACACACAGCGCCGCAATTACGACCGTGACGCTGAAATCTTCGTCCTGACTCGCCTTCCAAAACTGGAACCAGCCGACTAATGCACCCAACACTGCAAATCCAATCACAAGCATCCAGGGAGCCCCAGAGAGTTGTGAGAGAGCTGCGATCACAGCGCCGAGCAGTCCCGTGATTGAGAACGTTCTTATGCCGGCAACACGCTTGCCTTCCAGTTCGTCGCGTTCACGCCAGCCCCGTTCCAACCCGACCAGCAGCCCTATGGCGATAGCGACGCCAAACCTAAGCATCAGCTCTGTCATGTCATCACCTGTCCGGTCATCTGTGTTGCAGCCAACTGAAAGCCTCGCAGCTACCCCAACCTTAAACACAGATGCCAGTTTCCTGCATGACTTTCTCGCGTTGTTCTTGCATCACGTTACAGCCATTGGGCACCCTAGAAACCTTGTCCCTCATGAACGCTGGTACCCGTCTTGATCGCAAGCGTGCCATCAGCGAAAAACCTGTCAATGTCGAGCGAAGCTTCCTCAGAAGTGCCGAATTAACATTCCCCACTTCACGAGTGGCCACCAATCTCGCCTTAGTTCGCTCGACGAGGTTTAGCGCCTTCATAGAAATCGAACCGTCGGGCTGCAGTCCCTTCACACACGCAGCGCATCAATGACGGCGCGCAGGCCGGCCGACAGGTATTTCCGCGTCGGGTAATAGAGATACAGCCAGTCCTCGGGCGCACTCCAGGATGCCAGGCATTCGACCAGGCTGCCGCTCTGGACATAGGAACGCGCGCGCTCTTCCCAGACGTAAGCCAGCCCCACGCCCGAAAGTGCCGCCTCGACCATCAGTTCATGGTCATCGAGCGACAGAGATCCGGTCGGCTCGAATTCGATGATCTTGCCAGCGCGGCTGAACTCCCAAGGGTAGGGTTTGCCGCTTGGATAAATATTGCGGATGCAGACATGGCCACGCAGATCATCCGGGGTTTTAGGAAGCGGATAACGTTCGAAATAGCTTGTTGAGCCCACGACGGCAAACCGAAGCCGCGGTTTGATCTTCACAGCCGTCATGCCATCGCGCAGACTTTCTCCAAGACGGATGCCGGCATCGAACCCCTCCTCCACAATGTCGACAAGCCGGTCGGTAGCGACGATTTCCAGCTGAAGCCCGGGATTTTCTGCAATCAGAGGACCGATGACTGACCGGAATACGAACGGTGCGACCGAATTGGGCGCATTGATGCGAACCTTGCCAAAAGGCGTATCGCGAAACTGGTTGAGGGCATCGAGCGCCGAGCCGATCTCGCCGAAGGCGGGCGACAGTTGCGCAAGCAACATTGCCCCGGCATCAGTCAGCGACACGCTGCGGGTCGTTCGATTGAGCAGACGAATGCCGACGCGTGCCTCGAGATTACCCACCGCATGGCTGATCGCCGAGGCCGTCACCCCGCGCTCTTCACCGGCACGGCGAAAGTTGCGGTGACGGGCGACCGCATCGAAGGCCGCGAGCTCAGAGAGATCCGTACTGCGCATTGTCAAATCTCACTCATCATTGAGAGGAAGATTATCTCTCTAATCCTGATCGTTGAAAAGGTCCAGATTTCTCCTCGCAAACCGGCGCTTGTGCCGGACCACACAGGAGATAGGACAATGGCCGACTTCATTCCTCCCGCCCACAACACTGCATCACCCTTTGCCGACATGCGCGGTCATCACGTTGCCGTCCGCACGCCGGACCTCGAAACCGCAAAGCGCTGGTATGTCGAGAAACTCGACTTCCGTGTCGTTGCCGAATGGGACTACGCCGACGAACAATTGGCCTATCTCGCACCCGCGACTGACGACCATTTCTATGTGGAAATCCTGGGTGGCGGCGATCCGGCGCCGGCGGAGGTCCGCCCTTATACCGATCTCGGCGATAGCCTCAAATATGCCGGCTACCACCATTTCTGCCTGAATGTCGCAAGCGTCGACGCCACTGTCGAGGAATTGCGGGCGCGCGGCGTCACCATCGTGACCGAGCCGTTCGAGCTTTTGGCAATCAGCCGCCGCCTCGCCTTCTTCTGCGATCCCTTCGGCAATCTGATCGAGCTGGCGGAAGTCCTGCCGTGACCCTTTCTCACCCGGCTGGCCGTCACGGCATCGCGATGGCCAGCACATCAGGAGAATATCCCATGACGAACTCCATCATGATTATCGGCGCCGGCCCCGGCATCGGGCAGGCTGTTGCGGAGAAATTCGGGCGGGAAGGCTGGCATGTCGTGCTCACCGCTCGCAATGCCGATCGTCTCACCGGTCTGTCCAGAACCCTTTCCGGGCAAGGTCTCCACGTCTCGACTTTGCAAGCTGATGCGACCGACCCGATCGCACTGCGCAAGGCGGTCGCCGAGGGCGACCGCATGTCCGGCGGGCTGACGGCGGTCCTTTTCAATGCCGCGTTCGTGCGTGAACAGGATCTGTTCAGCATGCGCGACGATGAGGTCACGGACGACCTCGCCACCAATGTCGCTGCCGGCCTTCACACGATCCGGGCATCCGTTGAGTTGTTCGGTGCCCGCGGCGGTACGATTCTGGTTACAGGTGGCGGCCTCGCCGTCTCACCCCATGCCGGCTATGCCAGTCTCGGCCTTGGCAAGGCGGCCCTTAGAAATGTCGTCGAAGGTCTGGCCGGCCCTCTCGCCGAACGCGGCATCCGCATCGCGGTGGCGACAATCGCCACACTCGTCGGCCCCGGATCGACAGAGGCGAGAGAGGCAGCCGACACAATCTGGACGCTGGCGACGGACCCGACCGCAGGGTGGGAAGCCGTTTACCCCGCAGACGCCTTCAAGGGAGACTGACATGACCGAAACATTGACTTTGATTGCCAGGCTGACGGCCAAGCCGGACTGTGCCGCGACGCTTGGCGAAGCGTTGCAGGCTCTGGTCTTACCGACCCGCGCCGAGGGGGGATCGATCGACTATCACCTGCACCGCGACAACCATGATCCCAGCGTCTGGATTCTCTATGAGAACTGGCGATCGCGCGCTGATCTCGATGCGCATTTTGAGCAGCCCTACACCAAAGCCGTCATGGCGCGCTTTCCGGAGCTGCTGGCCCGCGACATGGAATTGACATTCTGCACCATGACATCGCCGCGCCCTTGAGCCCTCGGCCCAACGCTTTCCCCATCAATCCAGCATCAAGGAACACCCTCATGAAAATCTGGTTCATCACCGGCGCCTCGCGCGGCTTTGGCGCCCTCGTCACCACACGCGCTCTTGCACAGGGCGACGCCGTCGTCGCCACCGCCCGTAATCCGAAGGCGATCACCGAGCGGTTCGGCGAACACCCCAACCTGCTTCCGGTCGTCCTCGACGTGACCGACGACAAACAGGCGAGCGCAGCCGTGAAGGCAGCGATCGAGCGCTTCGGCCGCATCGATATCCTGCTCAACAATGCTGGGTTCGGATTGATGGGTGCCGTCGAAGAAGCAACCGTGGCTGAGGTCGAGGCTGTATACCGCACCAACGTCTTTGGTCTCCTCAACGTGACCCGCGCCGTTCTGCCCTTCATGCGCCGGGCTCGTTCCGGCCGCATCCTGAATATCTCGTCGATCGGCGGCTATCGCGGCGCAGCAGGTTTCGGGGTCTACTCCTCGACGAAATTTGCCGTCGAGGGGCTGAGCGAAGCCCTGCATGACGAACTGGCGCCGCTTGGCATCCGTGTCACCGTCATCGAGCCGGGTTATTTCCGCACGGATTTCCTCGACGGTTCGTCCTTGTCGGTGAGCGGCAATATCATTGGCGACTACGAAGCGACCGCTGGCAAGGTCCGCACGATAGCGGCCGGACTCAGCCACAACCAGCCGGGCAACCCTCAAAAACTGGCAGAGGTCCTGATCGCCTTCGCTGACGCCCCCAATCCGCCGGTCCGCCTCCCGCTCGGTAGTGATACCGTCGCAGCGATCGAAAAGAAGCATGCACAGGACAACGCCATTCTCTCCGAATGGCGCACCGTCTCGGTCTCGACCGACTTCCCCGTTGACTCATAACGACGTGGGTCTGATTAATTTCATCCGATGGGAGGTCGCTTTCAGGCCTCCCATTGAAAGGATACGAACCGTCTGAGCGCGAGCGCCGTCGTCGCGACGCTGAACAGCATCATCGCGCGTACGATAATAATGATCACACGGGTAGGCCTGGCGCAACATGCAAACCTCCAGCCGGTGTTGGGTCGGGTCAGCAGGTGGACGGGCACGCCGATTGTCGCCACCGGGATCGGCATGATGCTGATCCTCATCTTCTCAACCGCCATACCGCCGTAGGGGCCGGCGAACTGACCTCGTGAGACACACTGGCTCCGTTTGCAACTGTAAATTTGGTGCTGATCTGCATCAAGTGGCTAGAGCTTGTCTCGCCTGCCGAGGTCTTAGTCTGCCCCAACTGCATATCCTATGCTGTCCTTGCAGCGAGCCTCATGATCTTGGTGGTGGACGGTCTTCCCTTGTCTTGACGTCGATCAAGTCCCGCATGAGGTCAGATGATACGGTGTCTCTCGTGTTCCTCCAAGAGGGTCACATGAGGGAGGACTTGTGATGCTTGAATACAGAATCTTGGCACGGCGGATTGATCCCAGCGAGAGCGTGGCGCGCACAGAGAATGCAGATATCAGGCTTGCTACCGGACTGACCGGCCCGGTCGACGCCTTCAATCCGGCCGAACTGTTGCTGGCGTCGATTGCAGCCTGCATGATCAAGGGGATCGAGCGCGTCCTGCCCCTCCTCGATTTCTCTCTCGATGGTGTCGAAGTGATGCTTCATGCCGTCCGGCAGGATGATCTGCCGCGTATCGTCTCCATCGACTACGAACTCTTGGTCGGTACCGAGGAGAGCGAACAGCGGCTCGAACTCCTGCACAAGAACGTCCGCAAATACGGTACGATCTCCAACACCATCGCTCTCGCAGCTCGCCTTGATGGCGTCATCCGGAGGGCCTTATGAGGAGCCTTCACAGCGAAACGCATCTCGTTTCCCGGATAGGATGGCTGCGAGCGGCCGTTCTCGGCGCCAATGACGGCATCGTGTCGACCGCAAGCCTGATCGTCGGGGTGGCAGCCTCTGCGGCGGGGAGTTCCGAGATTCTGATCGCCGGCATCGCAGGACTTGTGGCAGGGGCCATGTCGATGGCGGCGGGCGAATATGTCTCGGTAAGCTCCCAGGCGGACACCGAGCAGGCCGATCTCAACCGCGAACGACTGGAGCTTGAGAGCCAACCCAATCTGGAGCGAGAAGAATTGGCGCAACTTTATGCCAGACGCGGTGTCGATATCGATCTGGCCAGAAGGGTGGCCGAGCAGTTGATGCAGAAGGATGCGCTTGAGGCGCATGCCCGCGAAGAACTCGGCATCTCCGAGATCACCACTGCGAGACCGATCGTGGCTGCCCTGACATCGGCGCTGACCTTTGCTGTCGGTGCCACGATGCCGCTCGCAATGGTGTGGCTGGCGCCGGCAGACCAACTTGTCTGGCTCGTCTCGGCTGCTTCGCTGTTGTTTCTCGCGCTGCTTGGAGCCATCGGCGCCAAGGCTGGCGGGGCAGACGTGATGAAAGCCACAATCCGGGTCACCTTCTGGGGTGCCTTTGCCATGGCGCTGACGGCAGGCATTGGCGCGCTGGTGGGCACCGCCGTCTAGGAGGTGCGCGACCCTCAGAGGATATACTCCGGTGTGGGTCCAACACCGGCAACAAGATCGGCATGCGCCGGTCGCCAGGGAGTGAGATCATGGCCTATACACTCGATAAGACAATCAAAGGCATGCCATTTGACGCTGTGGTCGCAGCCACGAGGGAGGCCCTGTCGACCAAAGGATTCGGTGTGCTAACCGAAATCGATGTGCGAGCGACAATGAAGAAGAAGCTCGACGTCGATATAGCTGACTATCTCATTCTCGGCGCCTGCAATCCGATGATGGCGCTTGAGGCGATGAAGATGGAGCCCAGGGTCGGCGCCATGCTGCCCTGCAATGTGATCGTGCGATCGCTGGAGGAAGGGACCATCATGGTCAGCGCCATCGATCCCGTCGCCTCGATGCAAGCGATCGACAATCCCCACCTCAAGACGGTCGCTGGCCAGGTGAGGTGTCTGCTGCAAGACGCCGTCGCCGCGATCTGAGGCATTGGTTCCCCTGCACTGTCGCAGGCTGCCTGAGCGGGTCTTGATTGCGCCCGGCTTGTGGCGGTGTCTCCGATTTCGCGCTCAGGTCTCCAGGGCACGCCAGATGTTGCGGATGATTGCACAGCGTGGCTTGTCTTCTGCCGCCAAACGCAGCTCGGCCTGGAGGTCCTGGCTCGTTTTGTGTGAGACAAATGACCAGTCCCCAAACGATCCGAACGATCACCAGCGCAACAACGAGGTCAGGGTAGAATCCCAAATGGCCAAAAGCTGTTTCGATCGCGTTTGCAAAAAAATGGCCGGCGGTCGCCACGACTATCCCCCAGACCAAAGCACTGACCAGATTGATAGTGAAAAAACCAAAGGGGGACACACCGGAAAGACGGGTGATGACAGCACTTACCATCCGAAAGCCGAATATGAAACGGAATGAAAAGATGAGAGCGTCAGGGTGAGCGACCAAAAGTGCCTTCACTTGCTCGGCGTGAGGCGCATGCATTGCTCGGTTCCCGAATGGAAACGATTGGCGTAACGACCAGCATAAAACAGGGTCTGGTAACCTATCCACGAACCGCAACTGCAGCGGCCGCAACTTCCTAATAAGGCATCATGCCTTGACATTGCACTTGATAAGGACGCTGCGCTCATTTGGGAAAAGCTAATGGCGCAAGGAAAGGCAGTGGGCAGCCCGCGAAGCGGGTTGGACACAATCGTGGCTGCCATTGCTCAATCCAATAGCTGCTTGTTCACCAATAATGAGCGAGATTTTTACATGATCGAAACCATCAATCCTCGTCGAGGAAAGGCACGCTGAAAGACTTGGGAGATCTAGTGCCTCGAGTTCGCTTCCTCAGAACAGCTCAACTCATTGAACAGCCTTCCTTTTGGATCGACCGCGACGCAGCCTACCAAATGCTTCTCGTCGCCGAACTTGCAATTGCGCTACCCATAACCGCCACCGTCCGGTCTCTTGCCCAGATAATTCTTATTCCGAAATGAAATACCCGGTCTCGAATATAATCGGGATATCCGTTTCGCGCGCGCGGAGCCTGGCAAAATATTGCCGCTTGCTTCCTCCCCATTTGATAACTTATGTTGGCAATGTTCTCAGGGCGGGGTGTAATTCCCCACCGGCGGTATCGGGATATTCCCGGAGCCCGCGAGCGCTTCCGGTCTCCAAAGCCGGAAGGTCAGCAGATCCGGTGAGAGGCCGGAGCCGACGGTATAGTCCGGATGGAAGAGGACAAGGCAAAAGACGCCCGCATGCAGCGGGCTTCGCATTGCATTGTTCGCCCAAGGGATATTTGGCGCTTCTTGAAGCGCGAAAATGCCGCAAAACGGCATAACCCTTGAAAGGCTTGAAAGAAAATGACCATTGCTAAAATTGAAGACGCAATCGAAGCCATATCCCGTGGCGAGATGGTAATTGTCGTTGACGACGAAGACCGCGAAAACGAAGGCGATATCATCGCCGCGTCCGACAGCATAACCCCGCAGCAGATCGCATTCATGATGAACCATGCGCGCGGGCTGATCTGCGTCGCCATGCCGGGAGAGCGCCTCGACGCGCTCGACATTCCGCTGATGGTGTCGCGCAATACCGAATCCCTTAAGACAGCCTTCACCGTCTCCGTGGACTATATTCCCGGCACCACGACAGGCATTTCCGCTGCCGACCGGGCAAAGACCGTGCGTGCGCTGGTGTCGGAAGGCTCGCGTCCCGAAGACTTCGCCCGCCCCGGCCATATCTTCCCGCTACGCGCCAACCCTGAAGGCGTGCTCGGCCGCACCGGCCACACGGAAGCCGCCGTCGATCTGTGCCGCCTGGCCGGCAAGTACCCCTGCGGCACCATCTGCGAAGTCGCCAATGACGACGGCACCATGGCCCGCCTGCCCCAGCTCGAAATCTTCGCCGAACGCCACGGTCTGCTCGTCGTGACGATCAAGGACCTCGTTGCCTATCTGAAGGGCGAGGTTGTCGAGGAAGTGGCGCAGAAGCAGGTTGCCTAGTCTTCACGCGCCTGTGCGGTGAATAAAAAACGCCCGGCGAAAGCCGGGCGTAAAATCAAAAGGCAGACCACCTTACCTCTTGCACGTGGTCATCAATTCGGGCGGCGCTGCCGCGCAAACCCTACCAGCAGCAGAACCCGCCATCTACCAAAAGGTCCACGCCCGTCACGAAGCTCGCCGCATCTGACAGCAGGAAGATTGCCGGGCCGACCATTTCATCGACGCCCGCCATGCGCTGCATCGGGGTCTGCTCTTCGAACAGTTTCGTCTGGTGCACCATTTCCGGCCGCGTGTTCATCGGCGTCGCGGTGTAACCCGGCGAGATGGTGTTGACGCGGATGCCGCGCCCCACCCATTCCATCGCCATGGATTTGGACATGTGGATGACGCCAGCCTTCGATGCATTGTAGTGGCACTGCATCAGGCCGCGATTGACGATGACGCCGGACATGGAGGCAATGTTGACGATTGCGCCGCGACCGTTCTTCAGCATGGCATTGGCTTGCGCCTGGCAGGAGAGGAACACACCCTTCAGGTTGATGTCCATCATCGTCTGGAACTGGCTTTCCTCCATTTCCTCGGCAGGATTGGCGTTGGCGATGCCGGCGGCATTGACGGCAAGCGAGAGAGCACCGAGTTCGGCCTGCGTGCGTGCTACCGCTTCGCTCAGCGCCTGCTTGCTGGTAACATCGGCGGCGATCTGGATCGACTTGCGACCAGCCCTGGCAATGAAATCGGCCGTCTGCGCCAGGCCGTCATCGGTGCGGCGGTCAAGCAGCGCGACATCGGCACCGGACTGGGCAAGCCCCATGGCGATCCGCTGGCCGATGCCGGAACCGGCACCGGTGACGAACGCCACCTGGCCGGAAAGATCGAAAAGTTTCGGCGCGTTGAGCGTGATGGTGGACATCTCTATTTCCTTCTTCAGATGGTTGCCAGTTCCATGACCGAGACGTCGTTGGCCTCGTCGCGATTGAGGATTCCGGCCTGTTTTCCCTGTGCAAGAACGAGGATACGGTTTGAAACGCCCAGCACCTCTTCGAGATCGGAACTGACGACGATGACGGCAACGCCGCTTTTGGCCAGACCGACGATAATATCGTAAATGCCAGCCCGCGCGCCGACATCGATGCCGCGCGTCGGCTCGTCCAGCACAACCACGCGCGGGTTACGTGCAAGCCATTTGGCGATGACGACCTTCTGCTGGTTGCCGCCGGAGAGATCCGAGGCAGGCTGTTCGCTGCGGCCCTTCACGCCGAATTTGGCAATTGCCTCCTTCGTAAAACCACGCTTGATGCTAGGCGTTATCCAGCCGGTGCCGACACGGTCGAGATTGGCGTAGATCAGGTTCTCACCGATCTCATGCTCGACAACCAGCCCTTGAAGCTTGCGGTCTTCCGGCACCATGACGATGCCCTTCGCAATCGCATCCGCCGGGCTTTTCAGCGTCAGCACCTGTCCATCGAGCAAAACCTCGCCCGCACTGGTCGGATCGGCACCGGAAATGGCACGCACCAGTTCGGTACGCCCCGCGCCGATCAGCCCGGCAATTCCAAGAATTTCGCCTGCACGGACGCCGAAACTGATGTCGCGGAAAGAATTGCCCGTGCCAGTCAGCCCCTTGACCTCCAGCACCGTTTTTTCCTGCGGTTCGGGCAGCGCCGGGAACAGGCGTTCCAACGACCGGCCAACCATGCTTTCGACGATGGTGCGCACCGGTGTCGCGCTGTCTTCAAATTCATGCACCCGCTCACCGTCGCGCAGCACGACGATGCGGTCGGTGATCTGCTTGATCTCTTCCATGCGGTGGGAAATATAGATGATGCCTACGCCCTCTGCGCGCAGCTTGCGAACCTGCTCGAACAGGGCCTGGGTTTCCGCACCGCCAAGGGCCGCCGTCGGCTCGTCGAGGATCAGCAGCTTGGCATCGAGCGCCAGCGCCTTGGCGATTTCGATCAGCTGCTGGTTCGCGGTCGAAAGGCCCGAAACCTTGCGGGTTGCAGGAATATGCAGATTGAGCCGCGCCAGCTGCTGCTGCGCCCTTCGCACCATTTCGGCGCGGTCGACGATGCCGTTCTTCATCGGCCAGCGGCCGATAAAGACGTTTTCAGCGATGGAGAGCTCCGGCAGAAGCTTCAGCTCCTGATGGATGAGTACAATGCCCTTGTCTATCGCCTCACGCGGCGAAGCGGGTGTATAGGGCTGGCCAAGCCAGGTCATCTTTCCTTCGGACGGCTCGCGGGAACCGGCGATGATGCCTGACAGGGTGGACTTGCCCGCCCCGTTTTCACCCAGCAACGCCACGACTTCACCCGGATAGACGTCGAGATCGACGCTTTTCAGAACCTCGAGCGGGCCGTAACGTTTGCTGATGCCACGGAGCGAAAGAACCGGCTCGCGCATGACGGGACCTCCTGGGAAACACGCGTGGCAGCGATGCGCCACGGCTTTGCGTCCGAATTGCCTGAAAACGAACAGATGACGCCCCCGCGCATCCGGATGGAGTGCGCGGGGGCGGATGCATCAGGGATGATTGGCAATGAAGCCGTCGACGTTTTCCTTCGTCGTCAGCGTCGCCTCGGAGAGTTGCACGGCCGGAACCTTCTCGCCGCCGACGATCTTGACGGCCATCTCGACAGCCGTGCGGCCCATCTTCTGGGTCTGCTGCGTCGCTGTCACGTCAAAGACGCCGTTCTTCAGCGCCTCAAGCGCTGCCGTGTCGCCATCGAAGCCGCCAACGACGATCTTCTGCGAGGGGTTGGCGACCTTGATCGCCTGTGCCGCGCCGAGCGCCAGACCGTCTGCCTGGGCAAAGACGATGGAAACATCAGGATTGGCCTGCAGCATGTTCTGCATGATCTGGAAGCCTTCATCCTGGCTCCACATGTTGGACCACTGTTCGGCAACGATCTTCACGCCGGAATTGGCCTTGACCGATTCCATGCAGCCCTTGGTGCGGTCGACTTCCGGTGTCGTTCCCTTCTGGCCATGAATGATGACCATCTTGCCCGAGCCGCTTGCCTGCTTGATGATGTAGTCGCAGACCGACTTGGCGGAAGCGACGGAATCGGTGGCGAGGAAGGTATCGCCCGGTGCGCCGTCGGCATTGCGGTCGATGTTGATGACGGGCACACCGGCCGCCTTGGCAAGCTTGACCGGAACGGTCGCCGCAGCGGCACCAGCCGGAATATAGATCAGCGCGTCGATGTTCTGCGTCAGGAGATCCTGGATCTGGTTGACCTGCGTCGGACCGTCGCCCTTGGCATCGACGGTGACAACGGTGATACCGCGCGTCTTGGCTTCGGCTTCGACGGCCTGCTTGATCTGGTTGAAGAAGTTCGCCTGAAGATTGGCAACGGCAAGGCCGATCTTCTTGACTTCGGCGGCGCTGGCCGAACCGAGCGACAGGGCGAGAAGGGTGGCGGATGTCAGCAGAATGCGTGAAAATTTCATGATTATTCCTCCATTTGTTGATTTTTGACCTTCGGGCAGATCAAACCTCCTCCCCTTCGGCCGCTTTTCACGCCTCCCATACCGGGAGGGTCGTCTATTGCGCGGACGGCTCATCGCCCTCCGCAGGCAAATTCAGCTTCTGCGCCGGCGCAATGTTTCAGCGCCCACGGCCAGCACGATAACCACACCGATGATGACCTGTTGCAGAAAGGGAGAAACATTGAGCAGGTTGAGGCCGTTGCGCAGCACACCGATGATGAGCACGCCGATCAGCGTTCCGCCGATGCCGCCGGCACCGCCCGAAAGCGAGGTCCCGCCGATGACGACAGCCGCAATCGTATCCAGCTCGTAGCCAAAACCGCTGGAGGGCTGCACCGAGTCGAGACGGGCTGCAAGAACGATACCCGCAAGACCGGCAAGAACCGCACAGGCAACATAGACGCAGATCGTCACCAGGGCGACGTTGATGCCGGCAAGTCGCGCCACTTCCGGGTTGCCGCCAACCGCATAGACGGTGCGGCCTTCGGAGCGGAAGCGCAGGAAAAGAAACGATACCAGAACAACGACCAGCATCAGCAGCACGGTCGCCGTCAGCACGCCGAAATGGCGGTCGATGGCCAGCATCATGAACCAGTCAGGAAAACCGACGATCTGCTGACCGTCCGTGATCATATTGGCAAGGCCGCGCGCCACCGACATCATTGCAAGCGTCGCGATGAAGGCCGGAACCCGGAAGGCGGTGACGAGAACGCCGACGACAAGGCCGCAGGCTGCGGATGCGATGAGCGCCAGCATGATGGCCATGCCCATGGGCATGCCCGCGACATTGGCTGTCCAGCCCATGATCATCATAGACAGCGCCAGCACCGAACCGACGGACAGATCGATGCCGCCGAGCAGAATGACGAAGGTCATGCCAACGGCCATGATGCCGAGCACGGTGATCTGGTCGAGGATGTTGAGACCGTTTCGAAGCGACAGAAAATTTTCGCTGGTGAAGGTCAGGAAGACACACAGCAGCAGCAGGCCCAAAAGAGGTCCGGTCGCACCGCTTAGCCAGGCAAGCGGGCTTCTGGTGTGCGTAACCCCCTCATTGCGTTCAAGCACGGACATGGCTCCTCCAAGTGGCTATCTTGCATTTTTTAAACCGATTAGAATAATTATTCATGCTCGGTGAAACATGCATAAGCCAGTTGAGAGAAACTTGTCAATAGGCTTGGAGGGCGGGACGGGCCTTGCGGGTGATGGGATGGCTTCACACCTGCGCCTCTCATCCCGTTCCGGTGCGCATCGCGGGAATCCTGCGCAAGCGCGCCTGCGTGGCAAGGAGAGCCCTTTCAGCCAAAGGACTTAGGCTGAGCAGGTTCCTTTTACGGACCGAGGAATGAGGCGGGGAGGCGGGGAGGCGCGCTTCATCATTGGTGAAAATGAAGCGGCAGAAATAATCGGCACGGATTGAAACAGGACAATTCACAATTCCGGCTTGACAGAAACGCCACGTCTGCAATTATATAAACAGCTGTATAAATATTCACACGCATGTTTTGAAGAGGATCCCATGCAGCCCACAGAGCTAGAGCGCATTGCGCGCCAGATTCGCCTTCGCGACGTCCAGGCTGTTTTCGAAGCGGGTGCCGGCCATATCGGCGGAGAAATGTCGGCGATCGACATCATGACCGCCCTTTATTTCCGCGTATTGCGCATCTGGCCGGACGAACCGAAGAACCCTGCCCGCGACCGTTTCGTGCTGTCGAAAGGCCACACCGCCTGCGCGCTTTATGTGACGCTCGCCAAACGTGGCTTTATCCCGGAAGAGGAAATCTCGACCTTCCTGCAACCCAATTCCCGCCTCAATGGCCACCCCAACTGTAACAAGGTACCTGGGGTCGAGACCAATACCGGCCCGCTTGGCCACGGGCTTCCAGTTGCCGTCGGAATGGCCAAGGCGGCCAAGCTTTCGGGAGCGGATTACCATACCTATGTCATGACCGGCGATGGCGAGATGCAGGAGGGCTCCAACTGGGAAGCCATCATGTCCGCCGCGCAGTTCGAGCTTAACAATCTGACGCTTATCATCGACCATAACCGTTTCCAGCAGGGTGCTGCGATCTCGGAAACCAACGACGTCGCGCCGCTTCGCCCGAAGCTTGAAGCATTCGGCTGGGAGGTGAGCGAAATCAACGGCAACGCGATGGAAGAGATCGTCCCGGCGCTCGAACATCGAGGCAAGCGCCCGCATTGCATCGTTGCGCACACCAATAAGGGTCACGGCATTTCGTTCATGCAGGACCGCGTCGACTGGCACCACAAGGTTCCAAGCAAGGAACAATACGAAATTGCCGTCAAAGAACTTTCGGAGGCATTGTAATGAACGCGCCCGTAACCGCCGCCAAACTCTATGATTGCCGCGACGCCTTCGCCGAAACGCTGGAAGCGCTGGCCGCTGCAAACGACAGGGTCGTGGCCGTCTGCAACGATTCAGTCGGCTCCTCGAAGCTCGGCGGCTTCAAGTCGAAATTCCCCGAGCGCCTCGTCAATGTCGGCATTGCCGAACAGAACATGGTGGGCGTCGGCGCCGGCCTTGCCAATGGCGGCCAGCTTCCCTTCGTCTGCGGCGCATCCTGTTTTCTGACCGGTCGCGCGCTGGAACAGATCAAGGCAGACCTCGCCTATTCCAACGCCAATGTGAAGCTCATCGGCATCTCCTCGGGCATGGCCTATGGCGAACTGGGTCCGACACATCACTCGATCGAGGATTTCGCCTGGACCCGCGTTCTGCCGAACCTGCCGGTCATTGCCCCCTGCGACCGCATCGAAACGGCCGCCGCCGTCAAATGGGCTGCGGACTATGCCGGGCCCTGCTTCCTTCGCCTGTCGCGCGTCGGCGTGCCGGACCTTCTGCCTGATGGCCACGTCTTTGAACTCGGCCGCGCCAACCTGCTGCGCGAAGGTTCCGACATAACGCTGATCGCCAATGGCACGCTGACACACCGCATCGTCAAGGCCGCCGATATTCTGGCCGGTCGTGGCATCAAGGCGCGTGTGCTTAACATGGCAACCGTGCGCCCGATCGACGAGGCGGCCATCATTGCCGCAGCGAAGGAAACCGGCGCAATCCTGACGGCTGAAGAACATTCGATCTTCGGCGGTCTCGGCTCTGCCATCGCCGAAGTTGTTGTCGATCACGCCCCCGTGCCGATGAAGCGCCTCGGCGTTCCGGGCGTCTTTGCCCATACCGGCTCGGCAGAATGGCTGCTCGATGAGTTTGGCATGGCACCCGCGGCCATCGCGGAGGCTGCAGCAGCGCTGCTCAAGAGAAAGTAAGTCTCCTCCCAGGGTCGTCGCGTGTCTTCGGATGCGCGGCGACACCCTTTGCAATATCGTCGTTTAATCACCGCAAGGCTGAAACGAAAAAACTGCCGACGAAAGAACTCAAGTGATGCGCGCCATTCTGTCCATCGATCAGGGCACCACCAATTCCAAGGCCATTCTCGTTTCTGAAACAGGAGAATTGCTGGCGCGCGGTTCATCGCCGGTCGGCATCACCTATCCGCAGCCCGGCTGGGTGGAGCAGGATCCGAACCGTATCTGGGCCTCGGTGCGCGAAGCGATTTCCGCCTGCCTGTCTTCGGCACACTCTGCCGTCAGCATTGAAGCCATCGCCATTTCCAACCAGCGCGAATCGGTGACGATCTGGGACGGTGAAACCGGCGAGCCGCTCGGCCCGGTCTTGAGCTGGCAATGCCGTCGCACCGCGCAGGAATGCATCGATCTCATCGGCAAGGGCCATTCCGAACGTGTCATGGCGCTGACCGGCCTGCCTATTGACCCGATGTTTCCCGGCGCCAAGATGCGCTGGCTGTTGGAGCGTGCACCGAAGGGCCGCAGCCTTCGCCTCGGCACCATCGATAGCTGGCTCATCCACTGCCTGACCGGCGGCAAGGTGCATGCCTGCGACGCCTCCAACGCGGCCCGAAGCCAGGTGCTCGATCTCAACCGGCAGGTGTGGAGCGAAGAGCTTTGTGACCTTTTTGGCATCGACATCAACGCCCTGCCCGACCCGCGCGACAGCAGCGGCGACTTCGGCGTGACATCAGGTGTTCCCGGCATCAAGGACGGCACGCCTATTCTGGCTGCCGTCGGCGACAGCCACGCCGCCCTATTCGGCCACGGCGCCTTCAATCCCGGTGACGGCAAGGTGACGTTCGGCACCGGCTCATCGGTGATGACGACCCTGCCGGATTTCATCGCGCCAGAGCGCGGCATCACCACGACAGTTGCCTGGAGGATTAACGGCAAGCCGACTTTCGCCTTCGAGGGCAATATTCTTGTGTCTGCCGCCTCCCTGCCGTGGATGACGGACATTCTCGGCCTGCCAGATGTCGCATCTCTTGTGGAGCTTGCCGCAACCGCTGAACCAGATGGCCCCGGTTTCGTCCCGGCCTTTGTCGGCCTTGGCGCGCCCTATTGGGATTCAGATTGCCGCGCGCTATTTTCGCAGATCAATTTCAGCACAAGTCGCGCGCAGATGGCCCGCGCCGTTACCGATTCCATCGCCTTTCAGGTTTATGACGTCTTCTCGACCATGCGCGCGCAGTCGCCCTCCGGCTTCGGACAGCTGTTCGTGGATGGCGGGCCGAGCCAGAACCGTTTCCTCATGCAATGCGTCGCCGACATGCTGGACCACCCCGTCATCCAGCGTGACGCGCCGGAAGCCTCCGCGCTTGGCGCGGCCTATCTTGCCGGCCTCGCCCTCGGTCTGTGGAGCGATCTCGACGCCATCGCCGCGCTCAACAGTCACGGCAACGCCATCCCGCCTTCGTCCAGTGACGGCAGGCAACGGCTTGCCGTCTGGCGCGACGCGATTGCGCGCTCGACGTTACCTGTGACGTCGGGTAAGGGTGAATAAAAATTCACCCTGGAGGGCTTATGGGCAGGATCAACGAACTTCGGATGATATCCCGCGTGGCGCAGATGTATTTCAGCGAGCACAGGCGGCAGGCGGAGATTGCCGAACATCTCAATCTTTCGCAGGCCACCGTCTCGCGCATGCTGAAGCGTGCCGAAACGGAAGGTATCGTGCGCACCAGCATCATTCCGCCGCCCGGTACCTATAGCGATCTTGAAGCACAGCTTCGCGAACGCTTCGACCTGCCGGAAGCCATTGTCGTCGATTGCAGCGAGGATCGCGACGGCGCGATCATGGCCCGCATCGGCGAGGCTGCCGCGCATTTTCTCGAGGTGACGCTGTCGCAAAACGAGATCATCGGCGTTTCCAGCTGGAGCCAGACGATCTTCAAGATGGTGGAAAACATCCATCCGCTGAAGGGCGCCAAAGCGCGTTACATCGTCCAGACGCTGGGCGGCATGGGCGATCCTTCCGTGCAGACGCACGCGACCCAGATCACCACCCGGCTGGCGCGGTTAACGGAGGCCGAACCGAAATTGCTGCCGGTCCCCGGCGTCGCCACCTCTCGCGAGGCCAAGCTTTTGATGCTGGCCGATCCCTTCGTGCGCGAAACCATCGATCTTTTCGGTTCGATCACGCTCGCCATCGTCGGTGTCGGTGCCGTCGAGCCATCGGAGCTTCTTGCCCGCTCGGGCAATATCTTTTCCGCCAAGGAGCTTGCCGATCTCGCACAGGCGGGCGCCGTGGGCGATATTTCGCTCAGGTTTTTCGACAAGGACGGCAAGCCCGTCAAGACACCGCTCGATGACCGGGTCATAGGCCTTCCGCTGGAGAACCTTGCCAATGTCGACCGCGTCATTGCACTCGCCGGCGGCTCGAAAAAGACCGAGGCGATCGCCGGCGCGCTCAGAACCGGCGTGATCGATGTTCTCGTCACCGACAAATTCACCGCCGAACGACTGGTCGGCACATAAACATAGCCGTTATCCCATAAGGAGGAGACATGAGGCGCTTTGAAGGTCAATCCGTATTCGTGACTGGAGGCAACAAGGGCATCGGTTACGGCATCGCCCGCCGTTTTGCCGAGGAAGGCGCGAAAGTCGCCATCGCCTCTGTCGACAAGGACACCAATGATGCCGCCAAAAAGCTGGCGGACGAAACCGGCTCCGTCACCCATGGCGTGATCCTCGATGTGCGGGATGCGGCGGCGGTGCGCGAGGCCTATGGCACAGCCGAAGAGGCAATCGGTCCGCTTTCCATCTCGGTCCAGAACGCCGGCGTCATCACCATTTCGAAGATCGAGGAGCTGACGCAGGAACAGTGGGACTTCAACCTCGATGTCAACACCAAGGGCGCGTTTCTGTGCTGCCAGGAGGCGATCCGCCGCTTCCGCGCAAGTGGCACCAAGGGCCGCCTGGTTAACACCGCCTCCGGCCAGGCCCGTCAGGGTTTTATCTATACCCCCCATTACGCCGCTTCAAAATTCGGCGTCGTAGGCCTGACGCAAAGTCTGGCCAAGGAACTGGCGCCCGAAGGCATCACCGTCAACGCCATTTGCCCCGGCATCATCCACACCGAAATGTGGGATTATAACGATCGAGTCTGGGGCCAGATGCTCGGTGACTATAAGCCCGGCGAACTCATGGCCGAATGGGTGCGCAACATTCCTATGCGCCGCGCAGGAACACCAGCCGAAGTGGCAGCCTTGGTGGCGTTTCTCGCCTCCGAGGATGCGGCCTACATCACCGGCCAGACAATTAATGTCGATGGCGGGCTGATCATGTCGTAGCACTCAACCAATCGATGACGGCATCTGCGTTCTTCTCTGGCGGATGGACCGGGTAAAAGACATGCTTGATAACGCCCGTTTCGATAATCATCGTGAGCCTCTTGAGCAGTGTCAGGCCTCCAGCCTGGAAAGTTGGAAGGCGAAGGGCTGACACCAGAAGGAGTGAATGATCGGAAATCAGAGGAAACGGCAGGTGAAGCCGCTCTGCTGCCTCTCGCTGATACTCCGTGGTCTGCGTAGAAAGGCCAAACAGACGCGTTGCTCCCAATGCCTTCAGTTCAGCGAAATGATCACGGAAGGCACAGGACTGTGGTGTACATCCCCTCGCGCCGGGTATTGCGTCCCATCCGTCAATAGCCTTGCCTCCGGGCGGGCTTGTCCGGGGGTAAGCATAGACCACGGTTAACCCCGGCTCACGCAGATCGACTACCGTGCCATCCGTCGCAACCAAACCAATGCTAGGCAACTCCATCCCGGGTAAATGCCTGGCTGCTCCGTCGTCACGTGGGGTAACTAATTGCTCATCCCCGCCGGGTTCAATCATTGCCACCTCGTTGCTCTTCCTGTCTGTCGACGTTGCGAAGTTAGCCGATTTTCATACTACCGCAATGTCTAGTGCGCAGGTGCAAAGCTGCCGTAGCGATTCGCGCATTCAGCCTTGATGGAATACGAACGCCACACCTTCATTCGATTTGACAAAGTCACTGATTGCCAAGTCTCTGGCCGATAGTATCGTTTTGGAATTTTCGCTGAAGCGATGTTCTGGGGCAACGGCTTCTTTGTCTTGGGATCGCTGCTACCGGGTGGCCACCACTGTCCCCATTTCCACAAGGCAATTGCTGCTCTCGGCAAATACGTCCTGCTGACTGAGACCCACTTTTTTCGGCGATCTTAGCGGCCGTCGTGCTCCCGAGATTTTCGGCGTCTGGGAAGTTGTTCTGTTTGGTGAAAGTCACGAAGACGTCGGTGGCGTTGGAATAAATGTCTTCCAACCGAGACGTTTGGCGCAGACACTCAGCAGAAACAGGGCCGATTTTTAGAGAACAGGCGGTCTTGGCAGCTTTGCGCCAAGAGGCGGACATCCGTCGAAGCTGTCAGGATGATCCGCGCCGTGACCTTATAGCCATTCGTAAGTCTCCCAGCGTTTGTCGCGATGGGCGCGGTGGCGGCGAACGGCTGCCATCCGCAGGTTCAGACTATCAAAAAACTAAACAGTGAGCTCTCTTCGGACGATCTCAGCTCCTGCGCTCAAGGAATTCAGCTTTTCTCTTGCCACACGACGAGACAGGGGGGCCATGCCGCAATTGGTGCAGGGGCAAAGTTTATCTGCGTCGACAAACTTAAGCGCCTTGCGCAGCGTTGCAGCGACTTCCTCCGGGGTTTCGATGGTATCGCTTGCCACATCGATGGCCCCAACCATCACTTTCTTACCTCGAACAAGGTCCAGAAGATCCATGGGGACATGAGAATTGTGGCATTCGAGGGAGATCATACCGATGCCGGATTTCTGCAGCTTGGGGAGAGTTTCCTCATACTGCCGCCATTCTGACCCGAGTGTCTTTTTCCAATCCGTATTGGCCTTTATGCCGTAACCGTAGCAGATATGGACGGCGGTCTCGCACTTCAGCCCTTCAATTGCCCTGTCCAAAGTGGCGACACCCCAGTCATTCACATCGTCAAAGAAAACGTTGAAGGCAGGTTCGTCGAACTGGATGATATCGACGCCGGCAGCCTCCAATTCCTTTGCTTCCTCGTTGAGTATCACGGCAAATTCCCAGGCAAGCTTTTCACGGCTCTTATAATGGCCGTCAAAGAGAGTATCGATCATCGTCATCGGACCCGGCAACGCCCATTTGATGGGTTGTTTGGTCTGCTGGCGCAAAAACTTGGCGTCTTCGACGAACACGGACTTCTGGCGAGACACGGCGCCGACGACTGTCGGGACATTCGCATCGTAGCGATCGCGAATTCTGACTGTCTCGCGTTTTGCAAAATCGACCCCGTCGAGGTGCTCGATGAAAGTCGTGACGAAATGTTGGCGTGTTTGCTCGCCATCACTGACGATGTCGATGCCGGCCTGTTGCTGATCGTCCAGTGAAAGGCGCAGGGCATCTCTCTTGCCTTCCAGTAATTCCTCGCCCTCCAGCTTCCAGGGCGACCACAGTTTTTCGGGCTGCGCAAGCCAGGAGGGTTTCGGCAGGCTGCCAGCGGTCGATGTGGGGAGAAGTTTCTTCACGGTGGGACCTCTTCTAAGTGATGCTCAAGCGGGGCGGTGAGCAAACAATTGCTCAAGGACGGCGCGGTATGGCTTGATGAAGTGTTTTTCGGTGAACTTACCCTGATCCACCGCCAAGCGATTTCGTTCGTCGCGATCGTAAATGACCCGGGTCAGCGAATAGTCCTGGTGCTTCAGGTTGGGCTGGTAAAATGTCCCAGCTGCTGCGTTCGCATTGTAGATTTCGGGGCGATAAATTCTCTGAAACGTTTCCATCGTGCTGATGACGCCGATTAGCTCAATATTGGAGTAGTCGCCCAGCAAGTCCCCAACAAAGTAGAAGGCCAACGGCGCAACGCTGCCTGCAGGCATGAAGTAGCGAACCTGCAATCCCATTTTCCCGAAATACTGGTCGGTGGACGAGAACCCATTCTGCCGGTATTCGACGCCCATCACGGGGTGATGATTTTCGGTCCGGTAATAGGTCTTGCTGGTCGAGGCGCTGATGCAAATGACCGGCGGCTTGCGAAAGTACGAGCGGTAGGCATCCGACCGCAGAAAAGACTTGAACAGGTTTCCATGGAGGTCGCCGAAGTCGGCCGGAATGCTGAAGGCAGGAACGCTCTTGTTATGCTCCGGCAGCACAATGCTGAAGTCGTAGTCTCGCACATAGGAGGAGAAGTTATTCCCCACAATGCCGTCGATACGTTCACTGGTTTTGTGATCGATGATCGTCGTCTTCAGTATCTCGATGAGGGGAAATTTTTCACCTGCGACATCGAAGCTCATGTCGACCGAAATGATCTCCAACTCGACCGAGTATCGGTCCGATTTGGGATTATCCCAGTGCGCGAGGGCGTTGAAGCGGCTGTCGATCATGCGCATGACATTGCGCAGGTTTTCCTGCCGCTTTTCGCCCCTGGCCAGATTGGCGAAATTGGTGGTGATGCGCGTATTTTCTGAAGGACGATAGTCCTCATCGAAGGGTACGCTCGTGATCGTAAAAATGCAGGTCTGAGACATGTTGTGCCCCTATAAAGTTGGGGGCATGGGTCTGCGGACGCATAGCAAGACAGGCCGCGACAATGCAGCCTTTGCTACGGCACACTGGGACACCCCGCCCGTGGACGTTATTTCACCAAAGGCAGGTCTCCTGGCTCACGGATCATCACTTCCGTCCGTCTTCCCGGGGTAAACCAGTGACATATTGGACTTCAGCTCGCCGCTTACAGTTGCGGGGGCAGCGTCGGCTTTTCCGCATGACACGGAGCACCGACTTCCCTCTTAGCCCCGGCACGTTGCGTGCAACGACTGGGGAACCTTAGGCGTGACGACCATATTGTAAGCTACGTCATCGGTCAACATCATATAACGATATCTTTATGTCCTTAAGTCTGCGTTTCCATCGCCGGTTCCGACCGAGTAGCTTGCATTCGGCGCGGCAGTCAACGTTGCGGTTTTACGCTTTTCGCCGCTTTCAGCAGCGTCATGCGTCCCAGTTTTCAATCTCCGGCGCAACGGCCTGGAGCAATATCCTTCTGCTGCCGCCGAGACGGACGATTATCCCTCACAAAGACGAATACAACCGCTCTTTCTAAGAAAAGGGTTCCAGCCTTTCKCTGCAAGGATTGCCCAGGCAGTGGCCCCGACATGCGGCAACCTGAAATATTTGAAGTCGGCAAATGTCGAGGTCGGCCCGATCATCAGCCCGGTCGTCAGTTCGTCCCCGACTGTCGCGTAGATCAGGTTATCGGGAGATATTTGTGCGGCAATGGTGGCAAGCAGCGCCTCGGCCCGGTCGGCATCGCCGACCTGCTGAAACGCCAGCGCGGCCTGGGCCGTACCTTCCAGCCACACACCATCCCGATCGTCGTTAAAATCAAAACCTCCCGCAACCGCATAATGCCGATCAACCCAATGCAGAACACGCCCACTGCGGCCCCGAAACTCCGGCACGGCGAGAATGGGCCAGAGCTCGGAATCTATTCCGGACTGGCTCGAGTTGGGTGTGTCGCTTCCGGGTTGGCTGCCGACGTAAAACCGTCCCTGCTGCTCATTCCACATCGCATCAAGAAATTTGCGTGTTTTGTCCCGCATCGCCTGCCAGGCGCGCGCTCCCTCAATTTCGGCGAGCCAACCCGCAACGGCATATACATCGAGATTATGTTCCGTCGATTTCCACTCGAGTTTGGTCGGTGCAGGCTCATGACCGAATGTGCCACCTGTGTAGCCGATATCACGGACGCCCGCCGTATGCGCATCGATCCAGCGCATGAGTTTGGTCGCTGCCTGCACATAGGACGGATTGCTTAATCGTTCACTGGCAGTGAGAAGCGCAAGTGCCGCCCAGGCCAGGTTGCCCGTTGCGCTGCCCACCTGATAGTCATCCTCGACCCACGTCTTGCTGGCCTCACTCCAAAAACCGGGCAAAAGCATCGCATCATTTTCGTTCGCAACGGGGCCGGAACGGTAGGCGTTGCGCAGGCGGCCATCGCTGTAATAGCGATCGTTGTTGACGGCGAGCAGCAGCGCATCGGCAACCCTTTTTGCTTCGGCGTCGTTGCCACAGGAAAAAAGGGCAATCGTCGCCAAGGCATTGTCATAGGTGAAACCCGCATTTGAAAGAGCGGGATCAAGCGCTTTGCCGCCTGGTGCAGGCTCAAAGCTCCGAAATATGAAGGGGGTGGTGGATTTGTCCATCTTCCCAACGAGACCCGCACACAAGCTCACAGCAAGGCGGTCGCGAACTGATCCGGAACCGGTGCGCCCATCGCCAGCAGCGACCACTCCTGTTGTGAAGCAGGTCATGAGAACTGTCGCGACGATCGATTTGACAGACATGAGTTTTCCGTTTGGTAGGCGCTCTTCCAAACAAGCCCGCCTCTAGCTTGCGGTTTACGTCGAGCACGGTCCCGGGTTTGGCGCGAATTGTCTTAGCTGAAGGCCCTTGCGAGTAACATCTGCATGGACTTCAAGAGGTCGCCCTGTTCCGCGACATTTTCGGGCGCATTGCGGAAAAGCAGCCTCAAGATTGCACGATGCTGGTCGGCAGTGGGGGTGAGAGTGAATTTGCCGGGCGTTTGCGACACCTTCGTTGCATCGATCTGCAGCCAGCCCACATCGGGCACGTACAGGGACTCTGCCTCGGCGTAAGACCGGTTGAAATCCGCCAGGGTCGCGGTTTCGGTCGAAAGCGCCACGATCCGTACCGCCTTCACCTCGCTTGCGCACCGCAATCGGCCTTCGAGATCCACGCCGATCGGCTCTTCCTTGTCGACACGTGGTAACTCAATGCAGCAGATGAGGCTGGTGAAGGCAATCACCATGGCGACCGCCGACCAGATGAGGTTGAGACAATCTCGCGCCGAAAATTCTACAGGGGCGTCCCATGCGTAAACGGCGAGCAGAACTGAAACCGCGGAGGTGACGGTGACGATTGCGAAAAATAGCGCTGTAGGCCCATGAATGCGCACCTGTGACCGGTCACCTCCTTTCTCCGTGACTTTAAAGGGACGTCCGAAGGGTTTGCGCATAGCCTGAAACAAGGTGATGGTGATGGGAACAGCGGTCAGCGCATGCGTCACTTCGGTGAACAGCGGTAGGGTGCGTTTTCCCGATATCCAGGTGGAGTAGGCCCAAAACAAAGCCAGTGACGACAGTCCAAATTTCATGAACATCAGCTCGTCAGCCTGGAGGGCGGAAACGCCTGTGAGCCAGTAGATCGATGGTGCCAGCAACAGGCAGAGGATGAAAGGCTTCGACAGCCAGCAAAACAGCCCGTGCAGATAATGCAGCCTTTGTGTCAGCGTGAACTTGCCGCGCCACAATGGTCCCGTCCGCAGAAGGCCGATCTGAATGGTGCCCAGGCACCACCGCGTGCGTTGTGTGATATATTCTGGCAGGCCCTCAGCCGATAGACCGACACTGAGTTTTTCGTTGAGCCAGCGTGTGACGTAACCTCGCTCCATCAGGCGGTAGGTCAGCAGCATATCTTCGGAAAGTGCATCATGCGGAAACCCGCCGAGCTCGTTGACCGCCGCCCGCCGCACGACAAAACTCGTCCCGACGCAGAAAGCGCAACCGACCGCGTCCTTGGCCGGCTGGAATACATCAAAGAATACACGTTGATCATCGACGAAGGAATTGCGGATGCCGAGGTTGTGTTGGATTGGGTCGCAATTAAAGTAAAATTGCGGTGTCTGCACAACTGCCACCTTGGGATCGGCGAAAAGACCGGTTACGCGACGAAGGAAGTTGGCCTGTGGCGCGAAGTCCGCATCCAGAACCATGATGAAATCGGAAACCTGTGGCAGCGCATTGGTGTGTTCAAGTGCATTGTTCAGATTTCCCGCCTTGGCATGTCTATTGTCCGGGCGCGTCACATAATTGACGCCGACCGTCTCGCAATAGTCCCTCACTTCCGGCCTGCGCGTGTCGTCGCAGACAAAAACACGCAGCTGCGGATATTGCATGGCCTGGGCCGCGATAACCGACTTCTCAAGGACATTCAAAGGTTCGTTGTAGGTGCAGATAAAGACGTCGACGAGTGGCGCATCCGAATTATTTTCAATCGCGGCTTCCCCTCTATCAGCCAAAAAAGACCAGTCCGTCCGCCTCGTCAGGATCAGGATCGAGCCGATGGCGTAAAGAACGGAGATCAGCTCGAAGGTGAAATAAATGTAGTTCCAGGCAGTCTCCAGAGAAAGCTCGAAGGGTGGCAGCGTATCGGTGGCGCGCCAAAATATGTAAAGGCCAAGAGACAGCAGCATAATCGCACTGAAGGCCAACCGGTCCAGGACCCTGCGCGGGTCGGCCAGTATGGTAAACAGGATCGCGCAAAGGGCGATGACAAGATTGACGTAGAGTACCGACTGAACATCGCCATCAGGGCTGAAATACATCGACTTATCCTCATGGTTGGTCAGGCGCGCGGCACGCCGCGCGTGAATGAGGTTGCTTCGAGTGTCTTAAACAGGTGGTGGGTCGCCCTGCGGGTTTGCATCGCACTCCCGCAGGGGCCCGTCCAATCCATGCGGGTGTCAGGATTGGGTGCGCGGTGCCTTTCCGGTGGCATCCGTATTGCCGAAAGGGTGCTGGGTGATGATATCGGGCTGATGTGCCCGGCCAGGCACGTCCGGCCGCTGTTGTGGCCACTCGATACCAGTGTGTGCGGATAGCGTATCACGCGACGTTTCGATCAGTGCCCATGCGGCCTGCCTGACATCCGGCAATTCGCTGACGGAGGTCTTTGCAAACTGGAACAGGCTGGCTGATGCTTCATGCACATAGTTCCGGGTTTTGCCGAGCCACTCGCGCGGCAGGCTCACACTCACCCACGTGCCGACCGAACAGGCGCCGTTCTCGGTCAATTTTTCCTGTGCCCTGCCGTCCATGCGAATATAGGCGTAAAGCTCTCGCCGCTCTGTTGGTGGAAAGGGCACGGCATAATCCAGGTCGACACGTTCGGTAGTACGTGGCACCAGGCGCTCCACCACCCCATCGGATTCTTCCGCCCAGGCATCGGAACTCACCTTCACCCGAGAACCGACGGAAAGCGCCTGTGCCTGACGCTCTGAAAAAATCGCCACGACGAAAGCGTTGCGACAGTCAAGCGCCTCCGCCAGCGTGTCGCCTGCAACCACTTCACGGCCGGTCGCAGCCACGGGCTTGTAGAGCGTTGTGCCCGGTGGAATGGAAAGATCGGCGCGGGTCAGCCTTTCAATACGTGCGCTCTCCGCCGATGCCAGCGTTTCAAGCTCGCTTTTGCGCGTCTGCATGGTGGTCATCTGCATCCGGATCTGCAGCAGATCTGCGGCCCGTGTGCGAATTTCCTGCTGAAGATTTTGCAGAGATTGCAAATCGGAGCCGATATAGATGCCTTGGCGCGCGAAGTTCATTTCCTTGGTGAGTTTGTCAACGGCGACTTTGGCAGCTTGCAGCTTTGTATCTTCAAGTTGTATTGTGTCCGCTATATCTTCTCCGATTCCAGAATACATCCCCTTCGCCATCAGCTTCTGTTTTCGCGTGGCTTCCGCTTTTGCAATTCGGGTCGAATAGGTCACCATCTGCAAGGCTGCATTGGCTGCCTGTAGGTCAGATTCGGTTCTTTGCAGTAACGCCGCCTGCTGACTGGCAAGATCCCTGTTCAAATCGTCGATGCGGCTGGCATAGTCGCCAATAATTCCGTTCTTCTGGCGAAGTTCATTATCGAGTGCTGCCAATTGCACCTTCAGGCCGATGAGCGTGGTATTGTCGACCTTGTCGTTTTCAATAGCAGCCTTACCGTTCTTGTCGGATATCTTTACCACACCGCTGATAGGTGTCGTCAGCGGAATGACTGGTGCATTGATGAGGGCGCGGTTCGTCTGGGATGTGAAGACCGGCGGAAACACAGAAGATGAAAACACCGTGGCGACAACGCCAAGGACAGTATAGGAGGCCAGCTTCACCGACGCACTTTGGCGCACTTCTTTGTCTCTATTGCGGAACAGCATGATATCAACTCCTGTTTTGTTGAACAGCCTTTCCTCCCGCAGTATTAAAATAGTTCACTAAGTTTTTTTGCGACGCAACATCGTTAAGATTGCATTAATAAATTTTTCGATATCGCCTAAATCATAGGCATCTGCCAGCGTTGAAATCGCAAAAACTCGTCCACGAAAAACTACAGAGCTAAATTTCAATCGTTTCGTATCAGCTGTGCCTTTTAAATGGCATCTGGTTATTATGCGGGCTCTCACCCGGCCGCCCAGGTTGCAACCTATAGAAGCATCCGCTTGTCCAAGGCAGCGGCACGAGTCTGGTTTTTCATATCCAACTTTCGATAGGCCGGCGTCCACAGGTCAGCATTCGCGGTCGCCAAAAAGGCGTCGGAACAAGATCTGGTCCTGGCAACACGCCAAGCTGTGACATTCGGCATGGCGTCGGTTCCGCCTTCGCCGGGTACGGAGAAGGCTCTGCGAAGAGCAGATTGCTGCTGGGCATCACAAGCATCAATGGCGAGCCGATCAAATCAGCTGCAATACGCAAGCGCTTGGCGGCGTAAAAACTTGATTGCAAATTTCATCTTATCTTGATTTGATCCCGAGCCAATGGTAGCAGCGTTTTCATGGAAAGCGCAAAACACCCTGAAATCCTCGAGACCTTTATGGGCGTACGCTCTCGTCTGATGCGCGTCATCTACCGTCGGGTCCATTGCCCGGCGACAACTGCAGATCTCCTTCAGGATACTTTTCTTCGCTTTTGGGAACGGCCGGGCCTGTTACGTGATGTTGTCGACCTGGCAGCCTATTTCATGATTACCGGCCGCAATCTTGCGCTTGATCACGAACGCCGCCGCAAGATCGCCCCCTTTGTCGACGGGATCGAAGGCCTTGAATCCATTCGTGATCCCGCACCATCTGCGGAAGCAGCTACCATCAGCCGTCAGGAACTGCTTCGCGTTCAGGCCGCACTGGAACACATGCCTGCACGCGCCCAGCAGGTTTTTATCCTCGCTCGTATTGACGGCCTGACATATGTCGAGATTGGCGAACGACTGGGAATATCGCCCAAAACGGTCTTTGGTCACATGGTCGTGGCGCTTGAGCGGTTGCGTGCAGAGGTCAACTACGAGCGCTAAAAGTCGCATGGCGGCTAAGAATGAGGCGGCGGATGCAGGATTTTTCCCTTCAGGAGCACTGTCCTGACAATGATCCAGAGATATCACGCCGTGCAGCCGAATGGTTCGCGCTGCTTCTCGATGACAGCGCGACACCACTCGACCGTGCCAATTTCAGGGTTTGGCTCGAACAAAGCCCGGCCCATGCGAGAGCCTATGCCGAACTGGAGCGTTTGTGGCTTGGAGCCTCGGCCCTGCCAGAGGTATCAAGCCCTGCATCTGTCAGACGGCGAAAAATCCTCAAATCCGGCGGTGCACTTGCTATCCTGACCACCGCCGGGCTTGGGACGCACGCATATTTAAGGCAGCAAACAGATTACCGGACGGGCGTCGGAGAGACCGCGCGCTTCTCCTTGCCCGACGGATCGGTTGCCGAACTGTCGACGGCGAGCGCCATATCGTTAAATTTCACGGCGGGCCAGCGACACGTCATTTTACAACAAGGCGAAGCGTTTTTCACCGTCGCGCGGGACGCTGCTCGACCGTTCTCTGTTGATTGTAGGGACCTTAGAGCTTTAGCGCTTGGCACTCAGTTTTCCGTTGGGATGCATGAGGAAGGTATCGTCGTTGCGGTTGCAGAACATACGGTAAAGGTCTCATCGTTGAGCCAAGAGCGGATTGTCCAGGAGGGACAGTCCGTGCTTTTCGCCAATGACAAACTGTCGGTGCCATCACAGACGGATATTAAGACGAGACTTTCGTGGCGAAGCGGAAGGCTCGTTTTCATCTCGGCTCCGTTCGAGGATGTCGTTGCTGCCCTGTCAAAATGGCGCTACGGCAAGATGATTGTCATGGACAGAGCCCTGGCCCGCCGGCCGATCAGCATCATCGTGGACGTGCGCAGGGCCGGTCGGATACTGGAAAGTCTGGAGCACGGCCTGCCTATCCGTATTGCCAGCTACTCGCCTTTGCTGACGTTGATCTATCCGCAATAAAAAATCAGAAAATCGACCGAGGTTTTTTCCAAGCTGAAACGTCCCCTGTTCAGAAGCCCGAAAATGCTCGGGTATTGGTCCGTTTGCAGGGGGCAAAACGAGTGACACAGAAAAACCAAGCCGGCGGCTTTCGCATGAGACTGTACCGTATAATGTTGTTGGCCGCCTGCGCCAGTTTCACCACCGTCGTCTTGTCAACAGGAGCAGTTGCTCAGACCGCCAAGAGCTACGAATTTGCGATCTCCGGTCAGCCCCTGTCGGCTGCGCTGGTGCGCTTCTCATCGGTGACCGGTATCGATGTCGCTTTTGACGGTCCTCTGCCGGCAAACCTGCGCAGCGTCGGTACAGCCGGAAATCTCTCGGCTGAGGGCGCGCTTAGACGCCTTCTCGCGGGCACAGGACTGACCTTCCGATTTACGACCGCAAATACGGTCCTTTTGATCAACCCGCAAAACTCCTCGTCAAGCGCCAGTGCGGTTGGCGCGACAATCCTTGAGCCCATCGTCGTGCAGGGAGAGAACGCTCGTGGGCCTGTAGAGGGGTTTGTCGCCACACAGAGCGCCACAGCGACGAAGACGGGCACCTCACTCAAAGACACTCCACAGGCCGTCAATGTTGTAACGAAAGACCAGATTGCTGCTCAAGGTTCGACCACGCTGACCCAGGCTCTTCGCTATACGCCAGGCGTCATCAGCCAATATGGCGACGATTCGCGCTATGACTGGTTTACGATACGTGGATTTCGACCAAGTCGATATCTGGATGGCCTGCGCCTACCGTTTGGATCGCGCGGCTACGCCCAGCCACGTGTCGAACCGTTCAGCCTCGAGCGCGCCGAAGTCCTCAAGGGTCCAGCATCGGTCCTCTATGGCCAGGGCGATCCCGGCGGTCTGATCAACATGGTATCAAAACGGCCGAGCGCAACTGCTCTCAATGAAGTGGAGATGCAGTTCGGCACCGATAAGCGTATACAGACAGCATTCGATCTCGGCGGTGGCGCTGGTGACGATGACAGCTTCCTCTACCGCATCGTCGGCGTCGGCCGGTTGACCGATACCCAGTATGACTATGTGCGCGAGAAGAAGGGATATATTGCGCCTTCATTCACTTTCAAGGCGGATGAGGGAACATCACTGACGGTTTACGGTAGCTATCAGCACATCGACTCTCCCGGCGGCGGCGGAGCGCCGGCGCTTCCCGCGAACGGCACACTCTATACCCGCATGTATCCGGAATTGCCCCGCAGTGCATTCCCAGGCGAACCGGGTTACGACCACTACAAGAGCGACCAGGCATCTGTCGGTTACGAGTTTGAACACGAAGTCGATGACACCTGGACCATCAGACAGAACCTTCGCTACTCCTATATCGGAACAGATACTCAGCGCGTTCAGCCCTATTGCCCGGCAGCCTGCAATCCCACGGCCTTCTACCGATATGCCTGGGCGTTTCCCGAAAGTGCCCGCGCCGTCACCGTGGACAACCAAGCGATCGGAAATTTCCAAACGGGGGACGTCGCTCATACCGCATTGTTCGGCCTAGACTATTCCTACGAAAGCAGCCGCTACGAAGAGTCCGCGCTTTCCCCAATTTTCACTCCCTTCAATGGACTTGACCCCGTCTACGGCGCAACGGCGATCACGCGCCCGCCGATCGCAACACGGATCGATCAGGACCGCAGCCAGATCGGGCTCTACGCTCAGGATCAGATGGAGTGGAACAATTTCGTGTTCTCGCTCGGTGGCCGCTACGACTGGGCAAATACAGATACGAGGACCCGGACGAGCGTCGCTGACAATCAGGTCGATCAGAGAGACGGCAAGTTTACCTGGAGGGCCGGCCTCGTCTATAATTTTGACAACGGTTTGTCGCCATACGCCGGCTACTCAACCTCCTTCAATCCGGCCAGCGGCACCGACCGTTTGGGTAACGCCTTCGAGCCTACTACCGGTGAACAGTTCGAGGTTGGGGTCAAGTACCAGCCCAACGGTAGCAACAGCTTCGTCACCCTTTCTGCCTATCACCTCACACAGGACAATGTCCTGTCGCCAGATACGACCCCCGGATTCACGAACTACAGTCTGCAGACGGGCCAAGTCAGGATGCGCGGTGTCGAACTTGAGGGCAAGGCGGAAATCACAGACGCGTTCTCTGTCTTGGCATCTTATGCATACACCGACAGCGAGATCACCAGAGCCAATCCAAATGCTGCCGGTATCAGCAACGAGGGCAATCGCTTTGCCTTTGTTCCACGCCAGCAGGCATCGCTTTGGYTGGACTACACACTGCAGACATCGACCATCTGGGATGGTCTGAGCTTTGGCGGTGGCGCCCGTTACACCGGTCAGACTTTTGGCGACAATGCCAACAAATTCGACATCCCCTCATACACCGTATTTGATGCTGCCGTTCGCTACGATTTCGGCAAGGCAGACCCGAAGCTGGAAGGTTTGAAGGCGTCGCTGAATGTCAGCAACATATTCGACCGCAAGTATGTCTCGACCTGCATTGCTGCGACGGGATGCTATTGGGGCGAGGGTCGCACCGTCTACGCTACTCTCAAGTATAGCTGGTAGGATTGTGTCTGACGCTCGTTACCCAAATCGTGATTACAGGCTGACGCGGCGGCAATTCACCGCCGGGTTGGCTTCCGTTTTCCTGCCAGCAGTGGCAACAGCAAGCACGGAAACGCATCGGCTCGCCGTGTTGGACTGGGGCTGGGCAGAAAGCCTTCTCGCTCTGGACTACAAGCCATTTGCTGTTGCCGAAGCCCCTCTTTACGGTGACCGCGTTGTAACACCTGCACTTTCGACAGACACGATCGACCTTGGCCTGAGATCATGGCCGAACGTTGAACTGCTAAGAGCCCTGAAACCCGAGCTGATCGTGTCTCAAGCCGGATATGGTATCTCTGCTGAACGTCTCGGCGCGATTGCTCCAACCCTTGCGCTACCGCTTTACGGCCCCGCCCGGCAACCATTGCTTGCCGCAGAACACGCCCTCAAGGAGATTGCACGTCGCATTGGCAGGGAAAAGCGTGCGACAGACTATTTGGAACTGTCCTATTCGAGACTGGACGCGATAGCTCACAACGCAAAAGACTACGACGGGCGCGCCCTTTTGATCATCAAGTTTACGGATGACAGGCTTATCGATATCTACGGCGCAGGTGGCTTGTTCGATGATGTCCTGAAACGGATCGGCATTGCCAACGCAT
Source organism: Agrobacterium sp. 10T429 (assembly GCF_056393925.1). NCBI lineage: Bacteria > Pseudomonadati > Pseudomonadota > Alphaproteobacteria > Hyphomicrobiales > Rhizobiaceae > Agrobacterium > Agrobacterium sp. 10T429. The sequence goes on along the minus strand of NZ_JBFTGV010000012.1, from coordinate 45,656 downwards.
GGGATGGCAAGACCAATAACTGGGGCTTCGCAACGGCGGGTTTGGAGGCGATCGCGCGCTATCCTGAAGCAAGACTGGTCATCATCGAGCCGGGTCCACCGGGCCTTTTTTTGCAAAGCGCACTATGGAACGCCTTGCCGGCCGTACGGAATGGTCGTGTATCGATGATTCCACCCACATGGGTATTTGGCGCGTTTCCATCAGCAATGCGGTTTGCCGAAGTCCTGCGGCAGAGTCTCGGCATCGCATGAGAAACCGTTTCATCACCCCACCGCGCCTCGCCTTTACCATCACACTGGCAGCGATCGCGCTCCACGCCTTTGCCGTTGGTCACTATGTGGCGATCTCCGACATTCCAGCGGCCTTATGGCAGCCGGATCCAGCTTCGTTCGGCCAGATCTATGTCTATTTCTCGATTGTCCCACGGTTCCTCGTCGCTCTTTTGGCTGGTGGTGCGCTTGCTTTCACGGGTGTAATATTCCAGCAGCTCCTGAAAAACCCTCTGGCAGAACCCTCGACGCTCGGGATACTTTCTGGCGCTCAGTTGGCGATCACCCTTCTTTCCCTTTCTACAGTTGCAGTTACGGCAGGCGAGCGCGAGATAGCCGGGCTTGTGGGCGGCCTTGTCGCCGTAACACTCGTTGCGGGACTGGGAAAAGCTTCAAACTTCGCACCGATGACACTCCTTCTCTGCGGGATGGTGATCAGCTTTTCCGCCGGCTCGGCCTCCGTCATACTAGCCTTGTTTCACCACGAATATCTGCGCGGGGTGTTCATCTGGGGAAGTGGTTCACTCATCCAGAATGACTATTCCAACGCGACCGCATTGGCCTTGCGCATGATCGTGCTGATACCGCTGCTGTTGCTGTTCTTTCGACCGCTTTCAGTTATCGGTCTTGATGAAAGCCGTGCCCGCAGCCTCGGACTGTCCCCGGGCGGATTGCGCGCGGTGGTACTGTTTATCGCAACCGTACTGTCGGCTGTTGTTGTAGCCCGCGTCGGCGTCATCGCGTTCGTCGGCCTTGCAGCCACCAACCTCGCCCGAATAGTTGGCGCTCGAACGCTCCGCCAACGACTGCTGTGGGGAGGACTGCTTGGTGCCGGCCTCCTGCTGCTCGCTGACAGTCTCGTGCTTGCTGGAGCGCCCGTCGTCGGTGAGGTGCCAACGGGTACCGCCACCGCAATCATCGGCGCCATAGTGATGTTGGTACTCATCAAACATGTACCCCATTCCATTGACCAGCTTAACAGCAATGCCCTGAACCAAAGAGAGAACCCTCTGGCAGGCTGCTTTTTGCTGCCTGGTTCTCTTGCCATTGCTGCCGTTATCGCGTTGTTCTCGCTGACCGAGAGCTTCATAGCTGGCGGGGTGGAAACATCCGTGTTGTTTGCCGGTCGATGGCCAAGGGTCCTGACCTCGGCAAGTGCTGGCGCAATGCTGGCCATTGCGGGTTCCCTCACACAAACAATCACGCGTAATCCCATAGCGAGCCCGGAAGGGCTCGGCATCAGTGCCGGAGCCGGACTGGGGATTATCGCAGCTTTCTTCGCCGGAGGAATGGCGTCGCCTATTTTGCCGCTTGCCGGCGGCATAACCGGTGCAGTCGCCGCGTTTGCGATCATTCTGCTTGTGGCAAAAGGGAAAAGCTATGCGCCTGGACCTGTTCTTCTGTCTGGCATAGCCATCAGTGCGCTCGCGACTGCGATAATTTCGCTCATTGTCGCCAGTGGCGATCCGCGCGCAAGTTACATTCTGGCGTGGACCATGGGCCCTACCTTTCGTGCAACCGGCTTCGTCGCGAGCATCGCTGCAGCCTTGGTTTTGATCGGGCTGGCCATCTCGCCACTCTTGCGCTGCCCGCTAGAGGTCTTGGCGCTTGGGGACAGCACTGCACGCTCTCTTGGACTCAATCCGGCGCGATCCCGCCTCGTGCTTTTGCTGTTCATTGCCGTCCTGACGGGAGCTGCGACCGTGATTGTTGGCCCGTTAAGCTTCGTCGGCATGATGGCACCCCACATCGCCCGAGCGGCCGGGGCACGCGGCCAAATCCTGACGCTTCTCACGGCGAGCGCGGTCGGCGCAACGCTGATGATCTCAGCCGACTGGTTGGGACGGGCTGCCGACTTTCCCTATGAGATTCCCGCAGGCGTCATCGCCGCCTTTATCGGGGGGCCATACTTTCTGTGGGTGATCCGCTCGCGGGGCAGACAAAGCCCCAGGTTCTAAAATGAGGTAACAGCCTTGGTTCAGATATCCGAAGACAGCAGAACGAGAACCATCTCGAGGATACCCTTTTTTGAGTTGGAGCGGGCCAGTTTCTCCGTCGGAACTCGGGTTTTGCTCGAACCACTGACAATAGGTTTGCCAGCACGGCGAATTATCGGCCTGATCGGGCACAATGGCTCTGGCAAGTCGACATTGATCAAGCTCCTGGCCCGCCAAAATCCACTCAGTGCTGGCAAGATTTCCTTTGATGGAAAAGACTTGCATGAATGGGGCAGCAGGCCGTTCGCTCGTAAGGTGGCCTATTTGCCCCAGCAGGCGCCCGATACTGCAGGTATGCTTGTCAGTGAGCTAGTCGCGCTCGGGCGATATCCATGGCACGGCGCTCTTGGCCGGTTTGGCCCCGAGGACAAGACGAGGGTGGAGGAAGCGATGAGGCTGACAGACGTGGAGCGTTATCGCGCCCGCTTCATCGATACGCTTTCAGGTGGGGAGCGGCAGCGGGTCTGGCTCGCGATGCTCGTTGCGCAAAACCCTGATTGTCTCCTCCTTGATGAGCCGACCTCGGCCCTTGATATCGCCCACCAGATCGACATTCTCACGCTTATTCGCCGGCTCGTTGACGAGCGTGGACTTGGGGCCATCGTCGTGCTCCACGACGTGAACATGGCGGCTCGCTTTTGTGACGAAATCCTGGCACTTCATTGTGGAAAACTCATTGCACGTGGAGGACCAGAGGACATCGTGGCCCCGGATCAACTGCAAGCAATCTACGAGACGCGAATGGGCGTTATGCGCCATCCTGATAGCGGTCTACCGCTGGCATATCCACGCAGTTGAAAGGATCAGAACCGGCGACGCCGTTATTAAGGCAGATGCGTGGAGACAACAGCGCCTGCATTTACTGCCCTTGCGTTCCGTCCTATGTCATTACCTCCAGCTCGTGGCCTGGATGAACACCAACCTGCCCATCTATACTGTTGGAAAAATAATACGAGCCTGCCTTCCGGTTTCCTGAAGAAGGCAGAGAAGTCCGCCGCTATATACCAACTCGAAAGGCTTGTCGGATGGGAAATGAGCAGATTTCCGTTTTCCAACGATAGGTCGACCCTTCGACATGATGGACATGCGGCGAGACAGCCACCATAGTGTCGAAAAAGAGCGGCGCGCCAGACAGACGCTCAATAGCGGTGCGTGCCAACGGACGGGGCTGAAATACCGGTGAAGGCCGAAGCTTTGCATCAGTGAAGGAAGAGTTCTAAAAGTGGCCGTGCCGTGGTCGATAAAGGTTCGGCCTGCCTGCTGGCTCAGTTGAATGCCCTGCTACATTAACGAGTTGTACGTCGCTGGAGGATTTGGCTGATGAAAATGAGATTTCTCGGTGAGGCATTTTTCGCCTTTATGCTTTCCACCGCAGTCGCCTCCGCGCAGCAGGCGTCCGACACGGTGGCGCCCGAAAAAGCGACCGATATTGCGACTGCCAAACGCATCGAGTCAAAGAGCTTCATGGTAGCGGCGGCCAATCCGCTGGCGACTGAGGCAGGGCGTGATGTGATCGCCAGGGGCGGCAACGCCATCGATGCAATGGTGGCGGTGCAGGCAATGCTCGGCCTCGTTGAACCGCAGAGTTCCGGTCTCGGTGGGGGTGCCTTCCTCGTCTATTACGACGCAAAAAGCGGCAAGTTGACCACGTTTGACGGCCGCGAGACGGCGCCGATGGAAGCCACACCGAAGCTATTCCTGGATGACAAAGGTCAACCGCTAAAATTCATGGACGGAGTGGTCGGTGGCCGCTCTGTTGGCACGCCGGGAACGGTGCGACTTCTGGAGGAAGCCCACAAACGCTATGGAAAGGCCGAATGGGCAAGCCTGCTGAAGCCGGCGGAAACGCTGGCTACCGAGGGCTTTAAGGTGTCGCCACGCCTTGCCTCCCTGATCGCGTCCGAGGGGGACCGGTTGAAGAAATATACAGAACCCCGGTCCTATTTCTTTGACACCTCCGGGGTCGCCCTGCAGGCCGGCGTTCCTTTGAAGAACCCGGCCTATGCCGAGACGCTTGCGGCGCTGGCCAAAGGCGGCGCCGATGCCTTTTACAAAGGGCGAATTGCCGAGGCTATCGTCAAGGCTGTGCGCGAGGCGGCCGACAATCCCGGAGTGCTGTCGCTTGCCGATCTTTCCAACTATCGGGTCGTCGAGCGCGAGCCGGTCTGCTTTGCCTATCGTGCTCTTGACGTTTGCGGCATGGGGCCGCCGTCGTCGGGCGGAATCGCCATCGGCCAGATGCTCGGTCTGGTGGAAAATTTTGATCTCAAGGCGCTTGGGCCAAAAAATGTCGACAGTTGGCGCATTATCGGCGACGCCCAGCGTCTCGCCTTCGCCGACCGCGAGCGTTACGTCGCTGACACCGATTTCGTGCCGCTGCCGATCAAGGGCCTGTTGGACAAGACCTATTTGGGCGAGAGGGCAAAGCTGCTCGACGGCGATAAGGCGTTGACCAACGATGCCGTCAAGGCCGGCGAGCCGGAATGGGACCACGCGCTGCTTTTCGGCCGGGATGCGGCGATCGAGTTGCCCTCCACAAGCCATTTTGTCATCGTCGACAAGGACGGCAACGTGGTCTCGATGACGACAACGATCGAAAGCGGCTTCGGCTCGCGTCTGATGACGAACGGCTTCCTGCTCAATAATGAGTTGACGGACTTTTCCTTCAAGACCCATGATGGCGGTCTGCCGATCGCCAACCGCGTTGAGCCAGGCAAACGACCGCGCTCCTCCATGGCCCCGACGATCGTGATGAAGGGTGGCAAACCGCTGCTCGCCATCGGTTCGCCGGGCGGCAGCCAGATCATCGGCTATGTAGCGCAGGCGCTGATCGCCTATATCGATTGGGGCATGCCTGTAGAGGCGATTGTCTCCCAGCCGCATCTCATCAACCGCTTCGGCACCTACGACATCGAGGCCGGTACAAGCGCGGAAGGTCTGGCAGGGCCACTGAAGGCGCTGGGTTACGAGGTGAAACCGGGCGAGATGAATTCCGGTTTGCATGCCATCGAGATAACCGCCGAAGGTTTGATCGGCAGCGCGGATCCACGACGCGAGGGAGTGGCGGCAGGGGAGTGAAACGCTCCGCCAGCGGAAAGGGCATGAGAATAGGTCAACACGAAGGGTGTGTATCTCGCCAAGGGGCGCTAACACCTTGACAAGAACCTGCGGCCTCCTGATGCAATTGTGGATAACGGTGCACGATCTCTTCCAGATTGCGCGGGGGAGGCTGACGGTTTATCGGCAGCAATTACGTTCTTTCGGCTAACCACTACACGTGGGTTGCGACCACCGCTGTGTTTGACATACAGCCTGCAAACAGAAACTGACAGGCTGCGCTGTTCAAGCGCACGACACAAGAGGATATATGACCATGGCAACACCCCGACGACCGTCCAATCCGAAAGACGCAGCAGAGGCGCTATTCAAACCGGCAAAGAAGGTCGCAGCGCCAGCCGTTGAACGGCCTGCAATTCCTAACACCAAAGAGCTTGTATCATTGAAAATCGACAGCGATGTGCTCGCGCATTTTCAAGCCGACGGTCCGGGCTGGCAGGAGCGCATCAACGATACCTTGCGAGCCGCAATGAATGGGTCCAATTAAGCTCTTGAAGGGTCCCGACCACGTACTTCGTCATTAGCTGCCGCTTTTCGGCCTCGCGGCTCGTTGGGCAAGCGTGGCGCAATCATGCGCCATTCACAGTCAGCCCGGACCTCTGTCGAAACGAGAAGGCCTTCTCCGCGTTGAAGGCGCTCGTACCAGAGGTGGCCCAGTGAAAGATCCCGCGACTGTGGGGTAGCATCGAAAGGCCGGTTGATCTGGTCGAGCCACAAAAGCCTGGTCATATCGCAGGGTCTTTTCGACCACTCCGCGATTGAGGAGGCGTTACTTTGGCCAGTACTTGTTCACATACATCTGTGTCTCACGAAGCATGAAACGGGCACTGTCTTCGGCTCGGTCCTCCCAAGCGAAAACGCAATTTGAAAGGACACCGTCGAATTTCATGTCGGCAAGAGTTGAGAAGAATACTTCCCAGTTGATCTCACCTTGGCCGAAGTCGGTGTGTTGATGGACGCGCACCTTCGCTCCAGGCGGATTTACAATGTAGCGCAGTTGCGAAGACTTGTTATGGTCATAGGTGTCTGCGAGGCGCACATGTGCTAGAAGCCCCTCGGTCGCTCGCAAGTTAGCAACCATGTCGGGACCGTAGAAGAAGGTATGGGGCGCGATGAACGATGCCTTTACAGCCTTTGAATTGATCGTCTTGATGATATCGATGGCAGGGGCGATTTCCTCAATCCAGTCCTCTGGATGCGCTTCGAGCGAGAGGATCAGCCCTTCGCGCTCCAGAATTGGCACGAGGATATCCATCGCACGGAAAAACTGCCCCTCACACGTCTCCGGACGATGCAACCCACTGCGGTCATTCAGGCTTCGATCCGGGGATCCCCCTCGCCCGAACTCCGAGACCAACATCGGGCATTCCATCTCTGCCGCAATTTCGATGGCTCGCTTCCAGTTCTCTATCGCCGTTTCCCACTCGTCTTGGTATGGGCTGGCCCAGCGGTACATTGGCTGCAGCGTTGCCAGGCCCACCCCATGGTCCTTGAGGGCCTTCTTGAAGCTCTTTACCCTCTCGGGATAAACCTTCGGACGCGTCCACCAGGAGAGAAAGTCCGGACGGGGTGAGAGCTCAACATAGTCGTATCCCAGCTCGGCGGTCTTTCGGCAAATTTCCTCCAGAGATAAATGACGGATCATGTGCGGATCGAGTGCGTGTTTCATCAAAACCTCCTGATAATATAAATTCGCCCCTTCACGGGAGCGTCGATGCGGACAAGCATCGCTTGCTGGACCACGTCGCGTGGGTGGCAATCATTTATGGAGCTGCGCCAATGGTGCTGCTCCCTCCATCGCGCTACCGATAATCGACCCAGACCCCGCCGAGATCGGCGGAACGAACGCAGTTCTCAACCCAGCGAACGCCCTCAACCCCTGCCGCAATCCCCGGAAACCGGAGGCTCGCAAGGCGTTCGCCATCGTTTTCGTTGCGCGCCTCCATAGCGATAGCAAAGCGGTCGTAGAGGTTAGCCCAGGCCTCGAAGAGGCCCTCGGGATGGCCTGCACCGATACGATCGTCGGCAAGTGCCTTTGCGTGCAGGTAGCCCATGCCACGCTCAAGAATGCGTACCGGCTCGCCCTGAACCTCAAATCGTAGCTGGTTTGGCTGCTCGTCCCACCATTCGATCGAAGCCTTTGATCCGACGACGCGCACCTTTTGTCCATGCATGGAACCCGCATTGATGGCGCTCGACCAGACGGTGCCAAACGCGCCATTGTCATATTCCATCAGGGTCATGGCGTTGTCTTCGAGCGGTGCACGCGTCTTGACGAAGCTCTGCCGGGTGCACAGAAGCCGTTTGATACGGAGGTCGGGCAGGATGACCTCGGAAATATAAAGCGGATGTGTACCGATATCGCCGAGCACATAACTTGGACCTGCGAATTTCGGATCGACGCGCCAGCGGGTCGCCGGGTTTTGAAGCTCGACAGCCTCGTTGTGAAACCCGTGGGCGAATTGCAGGTTGACCAGACGAATTTCCCCGAGCTCGCCGGCAGCAACGAGCTCGCGGGCATGCTCGATGACTTGGTGGCCGCTATAGCCGTAGGTCACGCCAACAATACGGCCGCGCTCTGCGGCGATACGCTGAAGATCCTCGGCCTCGGCCACCGTGAAGCACAGCGGCTTTTCACACACAACGTGCAGCCCGCTTTCCAGTGCAGCCTTGGTGATCTCGTAGTGGGTATTGTTGGGCGTTGCGATCGATACTGCCTCGATCCCATCCGGACGCTTTGCCTCCTCTGCGAAAAGCGAACGCCAATCGGCGTAGCATCGCGAAGGCTCGAGCCCCAGTTCAACACCGAAGGCGCGGCCGCGATCGGCATCGAGGTCGAAGGCGCCAGCGACCAGGTCGAAGTAGCGGTCACGCAGGGCGGCGCTGCGGTGAATATAGCCGATCTGACTGCCTCGACCACCACCCACCATAGCCCAGCGAAGAGGCCGTTTTGTCTGACGCGTTCCGTAAATCATGAGGTTTGTGTCCCGGATTGTTAGAAGCCAGCCGACTTGAGATAGTCACGGCTGAGTTTTACGTCGGCGAGGCTACCGCCCGCGTTGCGCGGATCACGCTCCTGCTCAACGGTGATAAAGCCTTCATAACCAAGCTCATCAAGAAGGGCGCGAATGGCGGGATAATCGATACAGCCCTTGCCAATGGGACACATGACGCCCTGCGCGCAGGCTTCAAAGAAGCGAATGTGCTCACCCATCACGCGGCCGAAGACGGCCCTGTCAATGTCCTTGAAGTGGATGTAGTCGAGACGATCGGCGTATTTGCGCAGGGTTTGGACAGGGTCCATGCCGGCATACCAGGTATGGCCAGTGTCGAGGCAGAAACCGGCAACCTCCTGGGGTATGTCAACCGCGAGACGGGCAATCTCGTCCTCGAATTCGATGTAACCGCCGGCATGCGGATGAATGGTGGCGCGAACGCCATATTTCTCGCGGGCAAGAGCGGATATCGCCCTGATATTATCCATCATGCCGTTCCATGCCGCGTCATCGAGCCGGGGTGCCCTGTCGGAATGACCCGCCGCATAATCGCGTTCGTCGTGTCCCCAATCCATCACCGTCAGATAAGGTGCAGGAAATCGCTGGCCCGGCGTCTTCGGCGGCGTCGGCAGACGGGTGATCAGAGCGCAAATCTCGTCCGTCTGGCGCAGCAGGCTATCGCGGTTTTCCTCAGCGACAAGATCATTGAAGATCGTTCCGGCGACGATATAGAGCCCTCGACTTGTCAGAGCCTGAGAGACCATATCGATGTTCAGCGGAACATAACCATAGGGGCCAAGCTCCACTCCCCCATATCCGGCCGCCATGACTTCGTCGAATACCATTTCCCACGGCGGTAGGTTTGGATTGCACACGTCATCGACGCCCCAGCAGCACGGTGCTGTGGTGACTGTTATACCCATAATATTCTGGTCCTTCCCTGGTGTCGCTCACTTGGTGGGCGACCCTCCCTGACGCAGAGATTTAGCTGGAGATCTCCGATTTACAAAGTTGGAATTTGATGGGATTCAATCAGAAAACCGGGCGGAGAGGTAAATGACTGCACGCAAGATAAGCATTTCGGATGTTGCAAAGGCAGCCGGAGTCTCGACCGCGACGGTGGATCGGGTTCTCAACAACCGTGGCGGCGTGCGTACCGACAAAGAAGACCGAGTTTTGGCCACTGCACGGGCGCTCGGTATTGACCGGGCCCTAGATCGTACCCCTTCACGCGCGCTACGTGTCGCGGTCCTTATCCAACCGCCAGTCAACCCGTTTCACGCGTCTTTGCGCAAGGGTATCGATCTTGCATCGCGAATGTACACAACACTGAACGTGCAATTCTTCGTCCATCACATCGATCCACGAAAGCCGGCGGCGATCGCCGCAGCCGTCCGCGATTGTCGCTCCTATGATGGCCTCGTCATCACCAGCCCTGACGATATCAGGGTTCGAGAAGCCGTAGCATTCCTATCGCGCAATGTCCCGGTGGTTACTCTGGCGACCGACCTCACAGATTGCGGGCGTGCCGCCTATGTGGGGCCGAACGACAGGCAGGCCGGTCGGGTGGCTGGCGACCTGATGGGCCTTTTCCTCGGACGGCAAGGCGGCCGCGTCGTCGTGGTTGCCGGCTCACGCGATATCACTGGCCATCGCGAACGGGAAGCCGGGTTTCGCGACATCATGACCGAGCGTTATCCTGAATGCAGTCTGGCCGTGGTTCTGGAGACCGGAGAAAATCAGGAGGAAGCTGGCCGTGTCGTAGAGATTGCATTTCGGGATGACCCGGGATTACGAGGCATATATCATCTGTCCGCGGGTGCTTTGCCGATTGTCAGTGCCCTGCAACGCCTTGGCCGAACCGACAATACGGTGGTCATCACCCACGAACTCACGCCCAATCGACGGATGCTGCTAAAATCCAGAAAGATCAACGCGGTTATCGACCAGAGACCCCTTTTGGAAGCACGCCTGGCAGTTGAGACCATCGCAAAGCTCCTCGGTAGAATGCCTGGAGAAGCGGTCTCTATCTCAACGGACATCCAGATCTTTCTCGCAGAGAATGCCTAGCGTGCGTGTATCAGATTTTCCTTGTTAAAGCTGGGTATAAGCAGAGCCGCACCGCCTTTGCCGACGACCCCTTGATAGGATCAGAAGAGGCGATCCGTTGTTGCAATTCAGGATTTGATTGAGCTTGAGCCATCAAACCGTTCGCCGATGACCGTTTGAAACTATGTTGATGACTAATTGAAAGTGAAGACGTGACCATTTGAAATCAACGTAGCGACTTCCATAAAGTGCTGTAAGCACAAGGACAACGACCAGATACGAAAACGCCAACAACAAAGACGCCTGGTCGCCAGACTGGCGTTCTTGCAGCGATTGGCCGGTCGATTCGACCGCAAAACCCTTGGGCAGCGAGTTTGCGAGCTTCGGCAACCGGGGCCTTGACTGGTCAAGTGGTGATCAGGCGGCAACCAGCACGATCTTGCCCTGGATGCTACTTTCTGAAGCACGACGATGCGCTGTCGATGCCTCGGCCAGCGGATAGGTGCTGTCGATCACCACCCGTATGGAGCGATCATCGAGCAGACGACCGGCCTCTGCCAATTGCGCACCGTTCGAACGCACCTGTGTCGTTGAGACGGTGATCTTTCGTCGGGCCGCTTCGTCATGGCCTAGAAAACCCAGCGGGTTGACGAGAAACAGGGCGCCATCCGGCTTAATGCTGGGGAGAAAGCGTTCCATATTCGCGCCGCCGACGGCGTCAAGCACCAGATCAGCATCCTTCACCACTGCTTCGGCAGCCGCCTTCGTATAGTCGATGAAAATATCGGCACCGAGATCATAGAGAAGCGCCTCGTTTTTGCCGGAAGCAACGGCAATCACCTTCGCGCCTTGCCACTTCGCGATCTGGACTGCAAGATGGCCAACGCCGCCGCCGGCGCCGTTCACCAGCACGATCTTGCCGTCGAGCGGAACCGGTGCATGCCGGAAGGGCTGGAATGGGTTCGGCAAATCATGTCCCAAATCGACCAGAAATTGCCAAGCGGTCAAAAGCGACATGGGCGCACCGGCAGCCTGGATATGGTCGATCCCGGCGGGCTTCAGCGCCAACTCCGATACCGGAACGCGAACATATTCGGCATAGGCGCTGCTTCCCGTCATGAGGTTTTGCGGGAAGCGGACCATCGCATAGACCTCGTCGTTGACCTTGAACTGCGACACGTTTTCACCAACGGCCGCAACCGTGCCGGAAACGTCCGTGCCAAGGATCAGCGGAAAGCTTGGCCTGGGGTGCCATTCCGGCGGTAGAGCCCGATAACCATCGCGCAGATAGAGATCCGGCGGGTTGAGGCTGGCGGCATGGACGCGAACAAGCACGTCGTCCGCCGAGATTTCCGGCCGGGGCGCATCTTCATAACGAAGAACATCTGGCCCACCGAATTCGTGCAACCGCACAGCTTTCATCATATCAGTCATGACGGCCTCGCTTGAATATTCGTTTTGATGACTGAAGATACGATCATCTCCTTCGCTTGATAATCATCAGATAATTCGCTTTAATAGTGCCATGAAGGAACAAATCGGAATTGATAGACTGACTGGGTTGATCGCATTCGCTCGGGCCGGCTCGCTCGGAAGCTACACCGCCGCCGCCCGCTCCTTGTCCATCTCACCCTCGGCGGTCAGCAAAAGCATTCAGCGGCTGGAAAAGCAGCTCGGCGTTTCGCTTTTTGCGCGTACGACACGTTCCCTGGCCCTGACGACCGAGGGGCGCGATCTTCATGAGCGTGCGCTCAGGCTGCTGCACGACGCCGAAGATATAGAGCAGGCGGCAAAAGCAGCGCGCACCGAGCCCGCCGGCACTTTACGGATTGCAGCATCGTTGCCTATCGGCCTGCACGTAATAGCGCCGATGCTTCCTCAGTTTCGCAGGCTCCATTCGAGGGTCAATATAGATCTACGTTTGAGCGATCACATGGTTGATCTTATCGAAGGCGGCTACGATGTAGCGGTCCGCATTGGTGATGTGGCAGATTCGCGCCTGCTTTCGCGCCGCCTTCTGCCACATCGGCTATGCTGTTATGCCTCGCCCGAGTATCTGGCCGGGCGCAGCCCGCCGACCAGCCCAGACCAATTGGAAGAGCACGAGACTGTCAGCCTGCGCTACCAGAGTAGTGGCCAGCTGTTCCGCTGGCCTTTCCACGTAGGAGACAGGGAGGTGGAGATTGTGCCCACCTCCAGCATTATCGTTGACGCGAGCGAAGCCGTGCTGGCAACGATCGCAGCAGGTGCCGGAATCGGAATGGCAACCAATTTCATGGCCAGCACTTGGGTGAGGCGTGGAGCGCTTATTCCGGTTCTGGCAGATTATGCGGTGGAACGGCACAACATCACGGCGCTGTGGCCCGAGAGCCGGCGGTCAAACCCGGCCGTCCGCGCTTTCCTCGACAGCTTAGTGAAGTTGTCCTGACAATGGCAGCGAATGTCTGCTTTTGGGGCGACGCTGCCTAGGCAGCAGTTGCCAAAAGCGGGCGTGAGGACAGATCACAACCCGTCGACAAATTCCCCAGACTTCTACAAGCGACATTAAGCAGCCACGTTATCCAGCTCCAACAGTGCCTCCGAGGAGAGCTCTATCCTGGCCGCGGCGAGGTTTTCTCGCAGATGTCCCCGTGACGATGTGCCAGGGATCAGGAGAATGTTCGGCGATCGCTGGAGAAGCCAGGCAAGCGCAACCTGAATCGGCGTGGCGTTGAGCCGGGCGGCCACGTCAGACAAGGTAGAGGATTGCAGCGGCGAGAAGCCGCCAAGAGGAAAGAACGGCACATAGGCAACCCCTCGGGAGGCGAGTGTGTCGATTAAGGTTTCGTCCTGCCGATGCGCAAGATTGTACTGGTTCTGCACGCAAGCGATGTCGGTGATCTTTCCGGCGTCCTCGATTTGCTTCGCCGTGACGTTAGACAGTCCGATATGCCGGATCAGTCCCTGTTGCTTTAAACCCGCCAGAACTTCAAGTGGCTCATCCAGTGAGCCTTCCGCGGGACCGTGCACGTCGAACATAGCGCGCAGGTTAACCACATCGAGCACATCGAGTCCGAGATTGCGGAGGTTGTCATGAACGGCCTGTATCAGCTCCGCGCGGGCGAACGCAGGATACCAAGAAGCGTCCGCGCCCCTGCCTGCGCCGACCTTGGTGACGATCACAAGGTCGTTGTCATACGGATGCAAAGCTTCGCGGATTATCTCGTTTGTAACATGCGGGCCATAGAAATCGCTGGTGTCGATGTGGTTGACGCCGCTTTCCACCGCCTCGCGCAGGACGGCTATGGCCTCCGGACGATCGCTCGGAGGCCCGAAAACGCCCTTGCCTGCAAGCTGCATCGCGCCATAGCCCAGCCGGCGCACCGTATGATCGCCAAGCGTGAAGGTTCCTGAAGTTGCAATAGTGCTCATGGTCCATCTCCTTGTGTTCCTCCAAAATAGACAGGTGGCATATACGCTACAAGAAGCTATAATCCGGACAGCTTGTCCGTGAAGGCGGACAATTGTTTTTACGTTTGGAGAGCAGGGTGTCGGATTTAACGGATCTGAATGCGTTTTTACTGGTGGCTAGATCCAAAGGTTTTCGGCAGGCCGCGCGCGAAAGTGGAGTCAGCTCCTCGGCGTTGAGCGATGCGGTGAAGCGTCTCGAAGAAGACCTTGGGGTACGACTATTCAATCGCACCACCCGCAGCGTGCTCCTGACGGATGCAGGACGTCTCTTGCTAGAGCGCACCGGACCCGCATTCGCAGAGGTGGCATCGGCACTCGACGAGGTGAAAAGCAGCCGCGGCCGCACCTCGGGGGATCTCAGACTCAATGTTCCGATGAGTGCGGCAAGGCTGGTCCTGCCTCCGATCGTGCCGCCGTTCCTAAAGGCCTATCCGGAAATCAGGCTGGAAATCGTGACCGATGAGAATTTCGTCGACATCATAAAGAGCGGCTGCGACGCAGGCATCCGTTATGACGAACGGCTCCAACAGGATATGGTGGCTTTGCCGATCGGACCGCGCCGGCAGCGCTACGCCCTTGCCGCGTCGCCGGGTTACCTTGCAAGAAGAGGCAAACCGCAACATCCACAAGACCTGCTTTCGCATGATTGTATTTTAGGCCGGTTTTCGGGGCGCGCGCTTCCCTCCTGGGAATTCGAACGCGATGGGGAAGAAATCGCCATAAATCCTAAAGGTAGCCTCGTTGTTCAGTTCGGCGGCGGCACCGATCTTGGTATCGACGCAGCCATTGCCGGTTCTGGCATCATTTATATTTTTGAAGACTGGCTAAGGCCACACTTCGATAGAGGAGATCTGGTACCGGTGATGGAAGAATGGTGGCTGCGGTTTTCCGGCCCTTTCCTCTACTATTCTGGACGGCGGCTTGTGCCCGCGCCTCTGCGCGCATTTATCGATTTTGTGAGACAATCGCACAAAGATACGGCGAAACGCTTGCAGCCCGGCCCATGAATTCAAAGTCAGACGTGTTCGCATCACTCGCTCTGGCGGGGCTGCCGATAAGCAATCGTATGGGGTCCTTCGAGAATCTGTTGAATGCGTACGATAGGGCGCTCTATCTGGCTAAATCGTCAGATCTGAACCAGATGCTCCACAGTGACCTGTCGCCAGAGGATTTTAAACCAAGAGCCCTCGTGGCTGTATAGCTGCGCGAGCGCGTGCGGGACAACAGATCGCACCTGGCTGTGTTGGCCCTGGTACCAGACCTTCCTTTTGGCTGGCCATACGGTCGGATCATCTGACGCCACATCAGGCATTTAAGGGTGCTCTGCGCGCAAAGGCTGTTGGAGGAAACCAACCTGTCTGTCGACGATATTGCGATAAGTGGTGGATTTGGCAGTGCGTCTACCTTGCGAGGCAATTTTAGCGTTCGATTTTTTACCAATCCCCTTAGCTACCGCCAACGTTTCAAAGCCGAATAGCGCGCATCGCCAACCCGTCGGGGCGTGGGGAGCATCGCATTGCTTGGCGCCTTGTTGCAGAGGGGGCGCATGAAAGCTAAGATCTACAGTGGGCTGTGAAGCCCGCTATCCTTGCTCAGCCCGTATTGTATCTGCGATTGTCGCTAGATCGCTCGCGTCACCATCAAGGCCATAGAAGGCGTAGGGGTTTAGAAACTGCCTTCCCCAAAACAGGGCTCTATCCACCTCGCCCAGCGCTGCCTCGTCACATAGGGCTCGCCAGTTATTTCCGATCGTCCGCAGTTGATGGCCGACGATTTCGATCGCCTGAGCCCGATTCAGGTGGAAATGCGACGCTGCGGCGAGACAGGTGACGATCTTGCTGCTCCTGTCCTGTTCAACAATCAGCATCGCCTGGCCCACTTCCTCTCCGGCACGGGGCTGCGGACAAATATCGTAGGCGGGCGTGAGTGAAAGCGAAGCTCCGTCCCAAAAGGCCGCATGATTTCTTGCATGATCATCGGTATTGCCAATGAGAATGTTGAAACATAGACGCGAAAACAACTCTCTCAATGTTTCGGGGGCGGCGGTAAAGCGAATGCGTATCGTTTCTGCCAGATCCTGATAGCTGGCATATCGCGCGTGCATTTCATCGAGCTCGAGCATGGTCAAGGCGGATACCATCGACCGGCGATACCACGCCTTGCCAGCGTGAATGCGGTCAAACCGCTGGACAAGCAATACGTCCTTCCCGGAGGAATGAAGGAGTTTCACAGGCGACACGTTAAGTCCTGCGAGCGCAGCCAGTCGCATGGCGATGTATTCGCCCTTCACCACACTATAAGTGTCAGAGCTGCTCGAAAATTTTGCGATGTATTTGCTCGCGTCATGATCGATCAGGGCTTTTGGTCTCGCCCCGCCGATCGAGCTGCCGTGATGGAGCGCTTGATCCAGCTCGGGACCGAGGGGAAGGTTTTTTTCAACTCGTTCTGCCGCAGTCATCAGTTGATCAAGCGTGGCGTGGCCGCTCCCGCGGCCAATATAGTGTTTCGCCGATGCTTGGACATCGAGCGCCCCGGTTCGGTCTGAGCCTGACTCAAGCAGGAATGTCAGTTCATCGAGGTCCAGTCCATTCAGCTCGCCTCCCCTCACGCCGAACGCGCGATTGAGGATAACCCGACGTCCCCATGCGTCGGGAGAGGCGTCGCGGATTGAACTCGGCATTGAGAGACCATGGAGGGGGCGTATCTCGCCTGCCTCGAGCGGCAATTCCGGAAGATAGAGTGGAATCGCGCTCGGATTTTGGAGATAAGATCGGCCATAAACGAAGCTGATCTCCCCACCTGTAACTCCAAGACGGCCGGCCACCACAGGATCGGCGTTTTCCGAAAGCCACACCCAGACGAACGCCTCTGTTGGCTGCTGCTTTCTAGAAGTCATTGTCGATTGCTATCTGTTTTCGTGGACGCGCATGTTTGGGAAGCAGCGTAAGTCGCTTCTGGAGTTCTTCGTTTCTGAAAGTCATACCACCAAGATCATCGTCGAAAAGGCGGATACCGAGAACGGTACACGCCTCGAAAGCAACACCGAGCTCCACTTTAGGATCGCCTTGTTCGAGCCGCTGCACAGTCCCGCGTGCCACACCAAGCCGGCCAGCAAGCTCCTGAGCTGTCATCTTCCTCGATTTGCGCTCAAGCTGGATCATGTTTCCTAAAAAACTGATGGCAGCAATCGTATAGCGTGCGTAGCTCTGTTTTTTCGTCGCCGGCATTGGTCGATCCATCGTACAAATAGAAATAAGATGCATCATGCATCGTACTAAATCAAATATTGATCGAATCGACCGTTAAAAATGATCGATACATTGGTCAAAGATCGATAATATGGTCGATGCATCACGCAAAAATTACGTCTGCCCCCACCATGGCGCCCCTGATGTCGATGGTATCCGATGGTATGGTTCAACAACCGCGTCCCTGATTTCACCACGCGTCGCGCCAACTCTTCTTTGGGCTACTATCGCGCCATCGGACATGTCCCGCCTTCTTTTGTCTCGACCGCATTTATCGCTGTGCCCCGCGTTTGCGTGGAAGTAAGTCGCAGCTATGCGGGCGGCGAGGAATGGTCAGGCCTGCACGGCCCCGATGAAGGTTGCTTCACACACTCTCTCTCATGAGACGGATACCATGATGATCAATGCGAGTGCGTTGGCGACCGCATCATCGACCGGACAGCGAGAATGTCGCGACCGAAATGGTCAACAGGGCGCCAGTGTAGCGGCCCGAGCCAGAGATCGTCTGTTCGAGTTGTTTCGGATGCTGAAAATTTGACGGCGAAGCACGCTGCCTGCCTCCGGGGGCAAGACCTCAATTGTTTCCCGGAATACAAGGCCTTGCCGGGCATGGGCGCCTTCCAGTAATCGAGTCCGTTAATCAGGTATCGGATGCAACAGATGCGCCGGGGCCGCTTTGGCTGGCCCTCGTATTGACGGTAGAGGATAGGCCTGAAAAGCGGGTTACGTGAGCCATCTGCCATATGAGACGATTCAAGCAGTGCAAGCGCATCGGCCACGCCCGCAAACGGGGCAATCGTTTTCCATGGCGTAACTGCGCGCGATCTAGCCCGCTCACCTCCGAAACAGTTCAGATAACTCCCTCGATATTGCCGCTGACAAGAAGTCGAAACGGTCCTCTGCTTACTTCGATCGAACACGCCGAGGAGCCTCTCGACATCATCCGATCGGGAAAGTGCTGCGCCCGCCTGACGAGCATCGTGATCTTCCGCTGACGGACGAGCCCCGGCTTGCACGCATTGCATCGCAGCTGGCAGACGATCCGTCCAACCGCAGTACGATGGCGCAACGGGCAAAACGAGTGGCGATGAGTGAGAATTCGCTGGAGCGTCTCGTTCAAAACGAGACGGGCCCGACCTTTGGCCGCTGGCGACAGCAATTGCAGGTGATTGTCGCAATCCGAAGCCTTGCAGCGGGGGCAACAGTGCAGCAGGTTTCGGGGGATCTTGGATATCAATCCGTGTCTGCATTCATAACCATGCTCAAGAAAGCGCTTGGCACATCGCCTGCCCGATATCTGGGAAATTTCGACCCCTGAAGGTCAGAAAAGACAGCGATAGCCGAGACAAGATAAAGCATGTTCACCCACATCATGATTGGCAGTAATGACTTGGCGCGGGCCAGGAAATGCCGTCTTCGCTCTGGGAGGCACGTGCCGCGCCAACCTAAAGCCAATCCCCATGCACGGGTTGCCACCCAGGATGTTCCTGATGCCATTGTGGCTGGCCGGCTGTTGAACGTTCTTGAAGACTGGCAGGGCGACCGCGAATGGAGACACGAAAGCTTTGGCAACGAGGTCGATTGCCCCACGATTGCATCGCCCGGTGGCACGTCTTTTGCGGCATCTTTACCTAAACGTTGCAGCTGCAAGTCTTGGAAGCATGAACCGGAACGCGATGCTACGAGCGCCCTGAAACAAGAGAAGCGAAATCCAAAGGCCGTCATTGCCATAAAGGGGTTGCAGGATTGCCCAGGCGGCAAAATAGATGATCAGGGATGCCACCATGAGGTTGCGCATTTGCCGAGACCACGTCGACCCTATATAGACGCCGTCCATCTGGAAAGCGATGATGCCAACAAAAGGCAAAAACACCACATAAATCAGATAGGTATCAGCCAGTCTCGCTACGGCGTCGGTGGGCGCGGTCAGCGCAATCACCCAGTCCCCGGCGGCCAAGAATACGAAGGAAACCACCGCCGCGAAAATCAGGCCCCAAAATGTCGTCAGTCTGATCGTACGATCGAAAGCGGGTCGATAACGTGCGCCGACTGCGCGTCCGGTAAGCTGTTCCGCCGCTGTCGCCACGCCGTCGAGAAAAGCGACGCCAAAGAAATAAAATCGCAGCAGAATAGTGTTGGCGGCAAGCACATCGATCCCAAGAAAGCCGCTTTGGCGGGTAAAGAAAGAAAGGCCGACAAGCAACGCGAACGAGCGGATCATCATGTCGCCATTGACCGCGAAGGATCGTCTGATTGCGGTTATATCCGGGAGCCGCCAGGTCGAGCAGTCGGTCTTGCCCAGAATTAAAATTCCTCCTGCGACAGCGGTCACGATTTCTGCAACCAGCGTGGCGATTGCGACCCCTTCGACGCCCCACCCGAGCCCAATCACCCAATGAACGCTGAGAACGGCATTTAGCCCATTCAGCAGGGTCTGAAGGATCATGCTCCACATGGCCTCACCGCGGCCAATGAGCCAGCCGAAGGCGACAAAATTGAACAGAACGAAGGGGGCCGACCAGATGCGCCAGTGGAAATAGGTCGACGCGGCTTCGGCGACAACACCTTCGGCGCCCATGACGTTCATGCCGAGCGCACCGATCGGCCCCTGCAGCATAAGCAATAAGAGACCAGCCACCAGCGCGATGATCAGGCCGCTCAGCAGCATGCGCTGTTCACCTAACCGGTCGCCAGCGCCCATTGCCTGTGCCGTAAAGCCGGTCGTGGCACCGCGCAGAAAATTGAAGGTTACGAAGATGACATCGAAGATCACCGAGGCCAGCGCCACACCGCCAACCAGTGCTTCGTTTCTCATATGCGCGATGACGCCGGTCGCCACAAGACCGACGAGGGGAGTGGACAGATAGGCGATCATCATTGGTATCGCAATTTTCAGGACATCGCGATGCGCGACGCCGAACGGCCGGGCAACTGCGTCCAACTCAGTGTTTGCCGGTGCCTTCACTTATTCTTTCCGATGTGGTTCACCCAAGGTATGCATCAGCCGGTTCGCCCAGCCAAAGATGGCGATGGAGTGGATGAGGTCAAGAATTTCAAGACCATCAGGCCGACTTCGCGCAAGTGGTAAAATTGATAGACACCTACATTATCGGGATGTGCGGTCAGATCGACACCGAAATTGAACAGCGCCTGCTGTTCCTTGGCAGCTTCTGACGAAACTGTCTCTCGCTGCTGTTGCCCGTCAGTTAGAAAAAAGGAGACAGTCTAACCCGGCGAGTAGCTACCACCTCGGTGTTATTTACTCGCGGGTTCTGCCGGTATGCTTTTCAGCACACTGACGAGAGCGCTTTGCTGATTTGTGCCGGTTTTGGAGAAAATTGAATTCAAATATGCCCTGGCGGTCCCGAAAGTTATCCGTTGATTTGCAGCTGAATCGCGAAGAGAGAGCCCCGATGTCAAGGCGATGGCAAGCCGGGACTCAGCTGGCGTCAGCCCGAACAATCCAGCGACATATTCGGCCGATGGCACTCCCCGCGTAGTGGCGACCGGTGTGATTATAAATATTGCTCCCGCACCGGAGAGTATGTGCCTTGCTTCCCGATGGAGTGGCATCATCTGGATCACGGCCGCTTCGCGGTTCTCGTCTGCCGGTACAGAAACACTTGCAGCCTGCGTAGAGGAGAGATCCAGTGCCTGGGAAAAGGATTTCCGCAAGATATCGCTGCCCCTGAGGTCGATGCGGCCGGACGAATTCGTGCAAAAGTATTTATGCGTATCCTCAAACAGATCGTTTCTGACGACAATCTCTCGATTGTGAGAAATAAAAGCGGCAGCTATTCCAATATTGTTGAGTATTTCGATGCCCCCACGGATTTTCTCGAAATACAGACGTGACGCAAAAAGCACGGATTGTGTAAACGGTCGATTTAACGTGTTCAGGTCATCAATCAACTCTGCCCCATAAGCAGGTTTATCCAAACCACGTGTAAACTCCAACGTAATGATCTCACCGTTGAAGAACTCGACGATCGTACCCGCCTGTACTCCGTAGCCTCGTTCGAGGTGACGAGCTATCCGCTCACGGAAATCCGCAATATCGGACCAATCTCCTGCCAGGGGGTCAAGTTGAGTAAAGCCTGTATTGATCAAGCCCTTGGCACGAACGTAATTTGTCCACCGCTCCTGACGTTCAGCTGTCTGGTGCCAGTCCGCTTCGCCAGGATAGTTGCTGGTTGTTATTCCCCTCGGATGGGGCCAGTATACCCCGATGCCGCCGAAGCCCGAACCTGTCTCTGCCGCCAACTCATCGAGCAGAGCTACCCATAGCTCCGGAAACAACGCTGCTTCATACATTTTCTCAGAAAAATGGATAGTGTCCACACGTACCCCCGGTCGCTTTCCTGTCTTTCCTCCTGCTAAGAAAATGCTCTTTTAATAATATAACATTACCTTGTCAAATGAGAGGGGCGGCGTTGGCATGTTCCGAGGACCGGTCGATTGACAGGCGCGGCTTCTGCCGGGCACTACGCTCACACGGTGACCGCTCGCGGCGTCTCTTCCACACGGCACAGACGCTGCGCTTGCTGCTCATCTCCCCTTCCCTTTTGCCGCTGTACGATGCCCTGAACGCCAGGCCAATGGAAAAGCAGGCTTCGCCCGTCCTATGAAAACAAAAAACGCCTTTCAGCGCAGACGCGCCGAACCTTCCGTTTTTCTTCCATCAGACCCATGACTTGCCTCCCAGGGCAACGGGGAGCAGGGTTCGCCCTCCCCTTCGTTCCGGTGAATGTGAGAGCACATCCACCGGAACGAAGGGGAGGGCGTCGCCAACGGGATTGCGTTGCCTCCGTCGATGGGTCACTGCGCCGGCCGCATGCCGCTACGCTGACATAGTTACCGCCACCCAGCAGCCACTCCGCTTGCACTGCGCTAAAACGTGCCGCTGATGCCGATCATTGCGCCGTATGAGGCATCCTGTGTAGAGGTGCTGGCGATATATGGGGTGACGTCGATCTTGACATTTTCCGTAACTGCGTACGAAACCGTGCTGGATAAGCTGGCGCGTGTGTGGGCAAAATCAGAGTCAAATTTCAGCGCGCCGATATAGGCGGCACGGGCAGTGACACCGGGATCCTCATGGGCCAGATCCTGTTCGACCTGACCATCAACCGACCAGGTCAGCTTTTCACTGAGAGACCTGTTATAGGTGGCGCCGATATAAGCCGTCGTCTGTGTCAGCGTTGTATCGGAATAAAAGAATGGAAAAGCTGCGTTGCGCTCGGTGTATCCATCCATTTTCAGGTCGCTGTAACGTAGGCCACCATAATAACCAAAGTCATCCTCACTGGACAGGACGTGTGTGCGCCCGACTTCAAGCGAGGTGCTCCAACCCTTTACCGTGCTGTCTCCGGTTCCTGCCTCCGTATAAGCCATGACCCTGCGGGTCCGTTCGAGATCGTAACGGCTGGCCGAGAACGCTCCGCGCACATACCAGCTGCCATCCTGGGTTGGGGTTCTCCATTGTGCGTAAACACCGCCACCGACATTGTTGTCCCTGTCGTTGAGACCGTCGGGCAGATCACGCCAGAAGGAATGGGCGACAGAAATACCTGCCGAGAAGTTGTCCGTAAATGCGTGTCCGAGGTGAATTCGCGCCAGAAAATCAGCATTACCATCAAAGCCACTGATGTCGGACTTTGCGCTGTAGCAGGTCTCACCAGCTCTGGAGACTGCGCAGCCGTCTTGCAGACGCACAAGGCCCATGCGCTGGCTTTCGATGACAGTGAAACTGTCATATGCTGCGGAAGCAACCGTCTTGAGGGTATTGTCAACGTCGATGAGTGCCGGGGTTTCCGGCTCTGGTTCTCCTGGACCCGGTGGGTTGACCGGCGCGAACTTCCAGAGAGCAGCATGCGTCTCCCCACTGGCCGTCGTGGCTGACCCCACGATGACCCTGCCGTCGGCGGAGATGGCACTGGCTGTGGAATAGTCCCCGCCGAGGGTTCCAAGATCCTGCATCGCATTTGCCTCAGTCCAGCGGAAGGCGCGGGAAGAGCCGCTTGCTAACGAGCTATCGCCGACGATGACGCTGCCATCGGCGGAGACGGCCCTTGCTGTGGAATAGTCCCCACCGAGGGTTCCGAGATCCTGCATGGCTTTTGCCTCAGTCCATCGGAAGGCGCGGGAAGAGCCGCTTGCTAACCAGCTATCGCCCACGATAACGCTGCCATCGGCGGAGACGGCACTGGCGGAGGACGAGTCCCCGCCAAGGGTTCCGAGATCCTGCATGGCATTTGCCTCGGTCCAGCGGAAAGCGCGGGAAGAGCCGCTTGCTAACTGGCTACCGCCTACAATGACGCTGCCATCGCCGGAGACGGCATTGGTTGTGGAAAAGTCCCCGCCGAGGGTTCCGAGATCCTGCATGGCATTTGCGTCAGTCCAGCGGAAAGCGCGGGAAGAGCCGCTTGCTAACTGGCTTTGTCCCACGATGACGCTGCCATCGGCAGACACGGCACTGGCGACGGAAAGGTTCCCGCCAAGGGTTCCCAGGTCTTGCATGGCATTTGCCTCAGTCCAGCGGAAGGCGTGGGTAAAGGCGCTTGCCAGCCGGCCGTCGCCAACGATGACGCGGCCATCGGCGGAGACGGCTTTGGCGATGGAAAAGTTCCCGCCGAGGGTTCCGAGGTCTTGCATGGCATTTGCCTCAGTCCAGCGGAAGGCGTGGCGAGAACCAATTGCTAACCAGCTATCGCCCACGATAACGCTACCATCGGCAGAGACTGCTTTGGCGATGGAATAGTCGCCGCCGAGAGTCCCGAGGTCCTCCATGCCATTTGCCTCAGTCCACCGGAAGATGCGCTCAGAGCCGCTTGCCAAGCGGCTATCGCCCACGATTACGCTGCCATCGGCGGAGACGGCTTTGGCGATGGAATAGTCCCCGCCGAGGGTTCCGAGGTCCCGAATGGCATTCGTCCCGACAGCGGAAGAATAATCAGCGGCCTGAGCCGAATCGAGGAAAATGACGCTCACCGTCATGGCGGCGGCGACACCTAGCGCCACCCTAGAGCTGGTGGCATGAGACGAGCTTGCGGGCGCGCGAACTTGCTCCGCCACCTCAAGTCGATAGCCTCCATTTGTCTTGGATGCACTTGAACAAAATCCGCGGATAGAAGATTTCAGGGTATTCATTGTAAGCCCGCTTGTTTCAGGGTTGATGGGCGGACACAGTAAAAGAAAGAGAACAGCGTCTTCACGCTGCCATGCTTTTCGTCCGCAACGGTATAGATCGTCGCTGATATTGAGCTGTTGTTGAGCGGGCTACCATCATATGGCAGGCGGCGCGGGGCATTGGTATTGGCATGCTCCATTTGACGGTAAACACAAGCAACCGTCTGCGCCTACTGCCGACTACTCCATCAAACTATTACGAATGTCGCAAAACGGCGATGTCGTTAAGGTTTGTGTGGGCGCGCCGAAAAAATTCGGACTTGCGGCTTGATGAGAGACGAGAATGTCACGAACTGACAGCGATCCTCAACCATCCGCAGGCCAAGCGGAAACCGGAAGTACGGCCAAATGGCATGGGCGATCCCACTTGGAAATCGGTGATGCCGACAAAGGGGATCACGGGAAGAACTGGTCATGCCGTCAGATCCAATATTTTGATTGTCGTCTGGAGAGCGTTACAGGCGGCTAATCGACCATCACTGCCAAATGAAAGTAGAACTTAAATCGCCAAAGTGACACTAAGTTCATAGCTTTTGGTAGGTCTATCTTCGAGAGCGGGCCAAGCTATTTAGTCCTAACAGATTGCCCCTGACGAGGTTAACTCTCACTTCGCCGTGCGTCTGCGGATACTCAGTTTATGCAGGCAAGTAAAATGGTTCGTTTATTTCCGCAAATCGCGTGCGGTATTTTTTTGGTCATCGCGATTCACTCGATCGTTCATCCTTTGATACTTATTGCGGCCTCCCGGCTGTGCCTTTACATCGTTATGCCTAATAGAATGGAGCGGTTAACTTGAGCGCTCCTTCTCGCAAGCCTATGAACCCAGATGGCGTATCCGGGACTTTGATGTCCCAGTTGATCGCCTCGATCTCGGGACTACTAGTTGGTACCTTCTGCCAAGGAAACTTCGCAACGGCCACCTTTATTGTTGCGGCCTGTGTGATTTTTGCGTTCGCAGGGTGGTGGGCTCGAGGACTCCGCGAATAGTTGTCATGCAGGTTGATATTTCGACGCGCGCGGATCAGAACTTTGAGCGCGAGTTGCCTCTCAAAGAAATTGTCGAGATGGTATCGGGCATTCGGGAATCTATATGCGGGCCGCACATCCGCTTGTCCAAATCCGATATTGCTCTTCATGGATACGAAGGGCCCTTGCGAACAGGGCTTTTGGATTATCGGACGAAGTAATTGAGGCGATTGTCACTTTCTTTGAAACCGCGCTCGTTTGCGGACTCGACTGCAAGAGTCTGGCATCGACATGCCCGAAAATCGGGTGCGCCGGTTTCTATAAACTTGCTGCTATCGCCTGGGATAATGGACGTGAATAGAGAGAGTGGTGGGCCAGCTATGCAAGAGCCGCCGCAGCTTTCCTCGCTCAATCAGAACTCAAAGCAGGCAGGCGGCCAAATTGACAAACAAAACAGATGACGTAGGCCTAAGGCAATCCTCTTCCGAGCCGTGCTTCCTCGACACGAGGCACTGGGCAGAATGCGAAGTGTCAGCCGCTGTGGCGCGCCTGAAACTCGAGCGGCCGAAATCCTGGGCCGATCTTGAGGAACTGGAACGGAATCCAAAGTCTCTTCGTGGCACAGAGGCCACGATCTGGGAGTTTGCAGCATTGTCTAGATTACATCCGGACTGCAGTCCCAACGAAATCGTGGATCTCGCATGGCATGTTCGTATAAAGCGGCGGGCAGCGTTAGATCTGGTATAAAATTGCCCCTTGGTGGCGAGAGGGGGCGGTGCAACGCGAAGTCCCTCAAGACCGATCTGCGACCAGGGCTATTTTCAGCAAACACGAAAACCGGACTTCACGGTTACCATTGTGACTCGATGACACGCTCGTCGGATGTAGCGTCATCCTCAACCTTACTATCAAATGGATGTATTGCCCGTCTGGCGAGCAGTTATCTTTAAAAACGAATTTGACCTCGCTGCGAACCGAGTGAATTCTATTCACTAAAGTTAACTCGGTAAATTCATATTGCTCAAGTCTTCACGGCTCGGTCAAGGCGTTCTTAAAAGAATGAAATCGCATGGATGCAACCTCTTGATGAGCCTTGATGATAACGAATGAACATAACTTGCAAATCTGAGACGGCAATTCGTATATTACTGTTGCATGCTAGTTCTCTCCCGCTGCACCGGCCTTTATCCGTAAGAGAATCGGCAACAATTTTGGGAATTAAGCAAGATTACTTAAGATATATTTCGAAAATACTTTGCTACCGTGGTTACTTGATAGCGGTCCATGGCAAGGGCTATCAGCTTGGTCAGGCGCCAAGTGATATTTCCATAGCGAGTGTCCTTAAAGTAACGCAAAGGCGGGTGAGTGCTTATGTCAAGCCATGCCAGGTGACGCCGCAAAGCATTGCGACTCAATTAACGGATAGTATTAGATATTTGAATGAGACCGAAAGCCGCAACGACACGCTTTCGCATTTACTCTCGTGCCTGCCCAACCTAGGTAAGTAACAATTTCGTCGGGAGATCGACTCCCATGTTGTGGGCTTCGAAGCGACCGGCCAGCGCTCCCCGCGTCTGATAACAAGCCCTTCTGGACGAAAAGAACCGTACTTGCAGCTTAGAATTTGACGTTCACGCCTATTCTTCCAGTCAGGCTATGGCTGTCGCCGAAATTGCTCAGACTGGTGTCCACCGTGGCCTCACCGTAAAGGGTATACCTGTCATTGCCCCAATTGTAGGTGCCTCCAATACCCAGACCACCCCAGAGTGTGTCCTGTTCGCTGGTGAACCTGACACCGGAAAGCCTGACAGCCGAGCTCGACAAGAAGTTATAGTATAGGTTCGCGATACTATAGGCATGGAGACGGCTTGTCTGGCCCGCTCTGTTTGTCCAGCTTTCCTCATAGTCGGCCGAGATACCGAGACGCCCCTTGAAATTATACGCGTCGCTCAACGAAATCTCGCCGCCAAAGACGTCGGTGAAGTCGTTGTAGTCGGCTGCCGAATAGATCAGCTGTGCCTGCGGGGTAAGCGACCAGTTAGCACCAAGCGCGATTTGTTGACCTGCTTCCAGCCCGAACGCATAGCCAAAGCCATCATTGCCGGAAATCAGGCTGGTGGCGGCGGTGGAGGACAAAAGGTTGCTCTGGTACCACGTAGCGTGCGCCTGGGCATCGAGGTAAAAGCCTGTTTTGCCGTACCAGGTCATTGATGCGCCCACGCCATATCCCGTACTGTCGATCGACCCGTTCCCAAAAATCGAGGAAACGTCGGCGGAAATTGTGCCATAGCGCACCGAAAGACCCCCGATAAGAGCGCCCGCATCTCCGGAATAGACCTGTCCGTCAGCCCCGGCCTGGAATTGCCAGATGTCCGCTTCATAGCCCGTCATCGTCGTGGAATCGTTTGGATCGATGCTGGTATGGCGGCCCGAGGCTCGCCCCCACATGCCGTTTCCGGCACTATCGGCGCTGAGCAGACTGTTCGCTGTGACCGTGCCTTCCGACCACGATCGATTGCCGAGACGCTGTTGAAGCGTGTCGAGTTCATTGAAAGCTTGCAATACCCCGGCATAGGCCTCGTAGACTGGAGCGCCAGCTTGGTAGAGCGGGGTGCCGGGACTTGCCGAATTCAAAAGAGCCGAACGCAGATACCAGTCCCCATCGGCGGGTGTGCTTACGCCACCCTGATAGAGGCGATAGGCGTAAGCGCCTGCGACCGTGGCGGGGTCACCCTCGAACGTGTAACTGCCCAAAAGCGTGAAGCTTCCGCCCGAGGTTCCACCGACATCGACGACTTTGATGCCTTCGCTGGTTTGCGCGCCGGTACCACCCAGATTGATCAAGCGAACATTGGTTGAGCCGGATGTGCTGCCGGTGACGGCCAATTTGTCAGTGGCGGAACTATCATTTCCGAGCACGGTCTCGATTTCCAGTATGCCGCCGTTACCGATATAATTGCCAGCAACAGTCAGCGTACCGATCGAGTTGCCGGGGGCGATCACACCGCCGGCAACGTTGGTGGCGTTTCCCACCCGTCCTATTCCCTGAAGGCGCCCGCCCCTGACTTCGATCGAGCCGCCGAGAACGCCGTTGACCGAGAGAATGCCGCTCTGGACCTGAGAGATGCCAGCAAGGGCGGAACTGTCGGCCGTGAGCGTGGTTTTTCCACTGCCGATTTGATGAACGCCGCCAGATCCCGTGATCGCGCCGCTAAATGCTATCATGTCCGAGCGGTTGAACGCCAGGATTCCATTGTCAGTGACGTCGCCGAGAATCCAGCCAGAGGTGCCGCCATTCCCAAGTTGCAATATGCCATCGGTGATCGTAGTACCCCCGCCATAGTCGTTCTCGCCAGTCAGTGTCAAAGTACCCAGACCGTTCTTGGTCATGCCGCCCGACCCGGAGATTACAGGAGCGATGCCGATATCATGGCCGTTCGTGTCGATGATTCCACCACCAGCGCCAAGTTTCACCTGCTGAGTGCCGTAGTTGGAAAAGAACAGGGCGTTATCATTGATGGCACGCAAAATACCGCCATCAATTGACAGATCTGCCGTCCCGATGCCGCCCCGGAACCCGCGGGTTTCCAGAATCCCGCGCGCCCCTGCCGTGCCGTTGAGTTTTAGCGTTCCGCTCGCATCCGTTGCTGAAATGCCAAGATAGACACCCGTTTTTGCGAAAACCCGCGCCCCGTCTTCGATGGTCATCGAACCGAGCCCATAATTGCCCAGAGTGAGGTTAAAATCTGTCATCTGCCAACTGGAGCCGTTCCCCGTCACGGTGACACTTCCATTGCTGCTGGTACTGGAGCCGATGTATCCTTGATCGCTGGTAACGGTAGCGCCGTTTTCAATGCGCAGAGTACCCGTAGCGAAGCTCCCGACCGTCAGTTGTCCCGTGTTGACCCATAACGTGCCCGGGCCGGTCACGACCGCGTCGCCAGTGTCTGAATCGCCGACGATACCCAATGTGTTCGAGACATTGCCGCCGTTTTCAATGCGCAAACTTCCGTTGTTTATTGTCAGCCGCCCGGTACTTTGCCAGGAAGACCCCGACCCTGATACCAACGCATCCGCATGAAAAGAATGGCCCAGAATAGCATCGGTGTTGACGACTACCTTACCGCCGCCGAGGATATTCAGTGTGCCGGCTCCGCCGTCGCCGACTGCGAAATAGTCATTGTTAACCCACGTCGAGGCATTGCCGTTGCCGTCAGTCCCCGAAATGGTGGCAATCCCGCCGACAA
The DNA here is from genome assembly GCF_056393925.1 of Agrobacterium sp. 10T429. Taxonomy (NCBI): domain Bacteria; kingdom Pseudomonadati; phylum Pseudomonadota; class Alphaproteobacteria; order Hyphomicrobiales; family Rhizobiaceae; genus Agrobacterium; species Agrobacterium sp. 10T429. Next base: position 16,129 of record NZ_JBFTGV010000012.1, on the reverse strand, counting down.
CACCGTTGCTATTCGTGGCCAGGCCGCCGTTGTCGATATTAAATGTCCCGTCTTCGGTACGGGTTTCCGTGGTCGTCAAAGAGGCCCCTTGCCCCGTTATCGTCACTGTCCCGCCAGATCGTATGGCGACGCTGTCGCCCTCGGCAGCGTTGCCTGAAATGACTGCGCTGCCGGAATCGACTTCGATCGAGGTGGAGGCATCAGGCACGTCCGCGGTATCCCAGTTGCCGGCGTCAAACCAGTCGGTGTTACCCGCCGCACCGGTCCAGGCGGTCTGCGCCACTGCGGGGTGTCCGTTGCCGACCATTAAGCAACCAAGGAGAACAACTGATGACAGACGCAGATTTGACCATTTCGTGACAGCTTCGTATCCGGTTCTCACCGATGCGGACGAGCTTGAAGACAAGAGCTGTCTGCAAGTAGCCCCGATCACCGATGAAATAATTCCGCTCCAATCGAACATGGGTATCTGGATAACTTCCGGGTTCGTTATGGATCCCCGAATTTTGCGCATCACCCGCTCCCCGGCAACCGATTTGAAAACAGCTAAAAATAAGCTTGAGCTAAATTAGTGTAATTTATAGTTAAATAAGGGTAAATCATAAGTTGTGTTTTTTGCCTGCCCGCCGCTGTCGATTCAGCCGTCGGTGACATGGGGGCCGGCAGGCCTAGCTTGCCGCGAACGCATCCCGCCAGATCGAGCTGATGATCTGGCCACCCTTGAGTGGAGGGTTCGGTGCCTGGTGGCTCACGAACTGTATCCGGCTCGATAGTCGATGACATCGGGCTGGACTGCCATAATGCCGGACGCACTCATGCCGGGACTTGCCACCAACAGCTACATCGCTCAGTCATGGGCGGTCGCGACTACTCCAGAACGGCCTGCAGGTGACTGTGGGTTCTACTTGGAGCTACCCGAAAAAAGAAGGATTACGTTAGTCTCACATCACGACCATGGCAGGCGCTGCTCGTCGCCGATCCGTTACGCAGTTTCTTGTCCATATGTCCGGGATTTTTTGGAAGACTCGCCACGACGAACGCGGGATGTCTTCCCCCCGCCTGACCACTCAGTAGCCGCCCGTGAGAAAGATAGTCTCACCCGTTATGAAACTGCAGGCCTGGGATGACAGGAATAGGGCAGCCCCGACCATTTCTTCCGGTTGTCCGGCACGACCCATCCAGTTTAATGTCCTTGCATAGTCGGCCCAGCCATCGGGGTCCTCGTCCCGGCGCTGGGCGTTGCGATCCGTATCGACAAGGCCTGGAGCAAGTGTATTGAGCAACACATTGTCACGTGCATAATCGCGCGCCTGACTCTGGATCAGGTTGTGTTGAGCAGCTTTTGTCGCAGCATAAGCCGTCACAATGCTTTTCGGCCTCAGCTGATTGACTGATCCTATGGAGACTACCCTGCCCCACTTTCGCGCCGCCATACGTGGCAGAACCGATTGCAGCATATCAACAGTCGAACCGAGATTGACTGCCAGCTGAAATGCCAGATCGTTGGGCGTCATATCTATGAGGGTTGCGTTGATCTGGGCGCTAGCATTGATGACGAGAATATCGACCGGTGCAATCGCTTCGGCATGTTCGATGAGATCTCGCCCGGCGCCGGGCCCAGAAAGATCTACCGCCAGTTCATCAACTATACCGCCTACGTTTGCAATCCGCTCCTGCACAGCTCTGGCGGCTCCCTGCGTCATGCCATGTAATATGACACGAGCGCCGGCACCTGCCAGTCCCTCAGCTATAGAGGCACCAATGCCACGGCTGGAGCCGGTTACGAGCGCGGTGCGGCCCTTCAAACCAAAGACGCTTTCCAGATTCATCGATTCATCCTTCGAACTGCAAGACGCGTGCGCCGGCAAAGCCCGGGCGGCAAGAGAATAACCCACCGGACAAGGGCGCTTCAGCGAGCGTAGATGCCGGTAGGCGTGTTCTTGCGCTGGTGATGAACAGTGTGGACAGATCCGGCCCGCCAAAAGCGATACTGGTCGGTCGCGGAACCGGCATTTCGATTACCTGATCCAGTTTGCCATTTGGCAGATAGCGGCGCACGCACCAGCCATCCCAGATCGCGCACCAGACGCCTCCCTCCGCATCGACGGCGAGACCGTCCGGTCGACCATCGGCCACGGGTATGCGGGCAAACTCGCGGCGCTGCGAAAGCGTGCCCGTCACCGGATCGCAATCATAAGCGTGAATGAGGCCCGGCACCGTGTCAACAAAGTAGAAGGTGCTGCCGTCCGGGCTCCAGCCGAGACCGTTGGAGACGATGATACCCCCTTCCTTGCGCTCGAATGTGCCGTTGGCGTTGATCCGGTAGAGAGCGCCGGTTGGCTTGGATGCATCGATGCGCATAGACCCGACCCAGATCGCGCCGTCCGGCCCACATTTGGCATCATTCAGTCGGTTGTCGGCAATGCCTGCCTCCGGGCTGACGAAAGGCGTCAGGCGGCCAGACGTAAAATCGAGCCATTCGACCCCGTCCTGAGACGCCACCAGCAACCTTCCGGCTGTAACCGGGATGACCGCGCTGACGAGCTTTCCGGTTTCACAGGTCTCGTTGCGGCCGGTGGCTGGATCGTAACGGTGGATAGCCGGATGGAGAATATCGACCCAATAAAGCGCGTTGTCGGCCTCGTGCCACACTGGACTCTCACCAAGCTGTGCACCCCATGGCAAGACGCAACTCAGCTCGGCACTCGGGCGGCCGGTGACAGACCGGGGCCTAGGCCTGGAACTAATGGCGACGGCCCCGGCCGCACCCGTGATACGGCGGGCGGCGGCAATCAATTCGCGCCCGGTGGGATGAATATTGGAGGAACTGAGCCGCGATGATGGGCCAAGCGCAACAAGCACGCCCATCGGCGTATTGTCGCGACCCATGACAGGGGCGGCCACCGAATTTACACCTGGCAGATGCTCCTCATAAGAAATCGAATAACCGCGTGCCCGGGTCAGCGTCAGTTCGGCCTGCAGCGCATCGAGCGTGGTGATGGTTTTCGGGGTCTGCACATCCAGCGTCAGACGGTCCAAGAGGGCACGGCCGACGGCGGGGTCCTGAAAGGCGAGCAGTGCCTTGCCGGGTGCCGTGCAATGCAGGGGGACGCGGCGCCCTACCTCGACGCGCACAGAAAGGCCATTCGGCGAACGTTCGGCCAGATATTGCGTCATCGTGCCGTCAAGCCGGCACAGCGCAACCGTTTCCCCCAGTTCGGCCGCCAGCCGCTCGAGTTCCGGGGTCGCCGCCGAGACAAGATCGAAACTCTCCCAGACCCTATGGGACATTTCCAGAAAACGCTGGCCCAGAACATAAGTGCCCCGGGCCGCATCCTGACGGACGAGACCATAGGCGATAAGGGTGCGCAGGATGCGTGCAAAGGTCGGCTTCGGCAGGCCGGAGGCGCGCAACAACTCGGCAAAACGTAGCGGTTCCGGCGCGTCGGCAACCATATCGAGCAGGGTTAGCCCTTTGGCCAGCGCCGCCGTGCCGCCCGGCGTCTCGGGCTTCATCGCCTCTGCTCCTTCGCGCGTCGCTCCAGCCTTGCGGCCGCCGCTTCGTCCAGCATCCGGTCCATCGTCCATTCTGCTTCAAACCCCAAAGTGTTTCTGATCCGCTCGTTGGACGTATGGTAATAAACGCCGTCGCCGGGAAAATCGACTGTCACGATGGGAAGGCCGGTCAGCGCCGCAATCTTCGGCAGAAGCACGGCGAAATCGGCCGGTTCATCCGCGCCGAGATTGAAGGTGCCGCCCGCCGCGTCGGGGTGATCGAGAGCGAGCAGAATTCCCGACACCATATCTCGTGTCTCGGTAATGTGCATACGGAATGGACGGCCGTTTTTGTTGCGCGCCAGAATGTGCGCGGGTTCGCCGATATCGCGGGACTGGAGCAATTCGGCGATGCCGGTGTTTCCGAAATTCTGCTGCTGGCGGATGCGCGGCCGCAGGAAAAACCGGGGACCGGAAAAGACACTCTCCTCGTCCAGCAGTTCCGCCGCATCCTGCGTATGAGAAAACCGCAGGATCACCGTTTCCATGGTGCCGCTTCGCTGGTGAAAGCGCACCAGCTCTTCGCCCAAAAGCTTGGTCAGGCCATAGGACGAATTGGGGCAAAGCGGATGATCCTCGGTGACCGGCAGGAATTCCGGTCGGTTTTCCGGATAGACCTCGCCTGAGGAAGCGAACACGAAACGCCGCACGCCAGCCGCTGAAGCCGCATCCAGAAGCCGGCGCGTACCCTCGACATTGACAGCGAACATACGATCGCGATCCGCCGGAGCCCAGGACATGAAGGCTCCCAGATGCAGCACGGCGCTCACGCCCTTCATAGCTTCGGACAGTGCCTGCGCATCCTCCAGCGACCCGACGACTTCCTCGCCGCCGGTTCCCGATGGCCTGAGATCAAAACCGCGAACGGTGCGGCCCTGTGCGCGCAAGGCGGCGACAGCGGCACGACCGACACGGCCCGTCGATCCGGTGACGAGGATCATAGCCGTTCTCCGGTCTTTGCATCGAAGAGATAAAGCTTGGCCGGATCGAAACCGAGCCGGAGTGCCTCGTTGCCAGGAAGATTGCCGGTATGCGAGACGCGCGCGATCAGACCCTTGGACTTGCCCTCCTCGCCATCGGCCACCCTTGCGCCTTCCGCGTCGAAATAGACGTATTTTTCCGATCCGAGGCTTTCCACCAGCGTCGGGTGAACATCGAAGGCGACCGGCGCATCGCCGAGAACGAGATGTTCCGGCCGCAGACCGACGATCACGCTGCCTTGGCGATCAGCCGCGCCCGGCACGGAAACATGTTGCCCAAACAGGGTAACAGTGCCGTCATGCAGTTGCGCATTGAGGAAGTTCATGCCCGGCGAGCCGATGAAACCGGCAACGAAAAGATTGGCCGGGTTGTTGAACAGTTCGTCCGGTGCGGCAATCTGCTGGATGATGCCGCCCTGCATGATCACAACCCGGTCCGCCATGGTCATGGCTTCGACCTGGTCATGCGTCACGTAGACGGTAGTGACCCCGATGCGTTTATGCAAAGCGCCGATTTCGGCACGCATATGGACACGCAGCTTGGCATCGAGGTTGGACAGCGGCTCGTCCATGAGGAAGGCTTGCGGCTGGCGCACGATCGCTCGTCCCAGAGCGACGCGCTGTCGCTGACCGCCTGACAGATCCTTGGGCTTGCGATCCAGATAGGGCGTCACTTCCAGAATGCGCGCCGCATCGTCGACCCGGCGGTCAATCTCATGCCTGTCCGTGCCGCGCATCTTCAGCCCGAAGCCGATGTTCTGGCGAACCGTCAGATGCGGATAGAGCGCATAATTCTGAAACACCATGGCTATATCGCGGTCCCCGGGCGCCAGATCCGTGACTTCATTGTCGCCGATGAAGATCTGGCCTTCGCTTGCCGGTTCGAGACCAGCAAGGATTTTCAACATCGTCGACTTGCCGCAACCGGAAGGTCCGACAAGCACCACGAACTCGCCGTTCTCGATCTCAAGCGAAAAGGGCCTGAGCACGTTGAGCGCGCCATAGGACTTGCTGACGTTGCGAATGGAAATATTGGCCATGCTTATTTCTCCGCGCCAGCGGTCAAACCGCCGACCAAATAACGTTCAAGGAACAGATAGATTGCGATGATCGGCAGCGCGATGAACACCGATGCGGCGGAGATGTCGTTCCAATAGGTGACATATTCGCCCTGCATCGTGGTGATGCCGAGATTGGCGGTCCAGTTGTCCGGCGAGTTAACCAGAAAGGTGCGCGCATAGGCGTAATCGGCCCAGCTGAGCACAAAGGCGTAAAGCGCGGTGGCGGCAAGCCCCGGTGTTGCGATGGGAAACACGACACGCACCATGGCGCCGATCGGCGAGCAGCCGTCGACCATGGCAGCCTGTTCCAGTTCCTTCGGGATCGTGTCGAAATAACCCTTCAGCATCCAGGTTGCGAAGGGAATGATCATGGTCGAATGTGCAAGCACAAGCGTCCATAGGCTGCCGATCAGACCGAAGCTCGAAAAGATCGAAAATAGCGGGATAACGAGTAGCGTGGCGGGCAACATCTTGGCTGTGAGAACGAACATTCCCATGGTAGCGCCGCCCCGCATCGAATAGCGGGACAGGGCGTAACCGGCGCTGACCGAAACCAGCATCGACAGCACAACCGAGCCGACAGCGGCAAGCATCGAATTCCACAGCCACAGAAGGATCGGCTTTGCCGCCCAGACACGGGCAAAAATATCCCATTGCGGATCGTCCGGCCAGAAAGTCGGTGGCAGGCGGTAGAGTTCGTCGGTGGTGGAAAGGGCGGTAACCAGCAGCCAGTAGACCGGGAACAGGATCATCACCAGCGTAAAGATCACCGTCGCGTAGAGGGCAAGGCTCTGGGCAAAGCTACGTTTCATCAAAGCCTCCTCAGTAGATTGATTTCGAGCGCCGGCCGAGCATCAGCAGGCTGGCAATGATGCAGATCACCAGCGTCAGCACGCCGACGGCGGCGGCGCGACCGAAGTTGTGATACTGGAAGGCCTGGTCGTAGGTCATGATCGACAGCGTCTGGGTTGAACGCAGCGGGCCGCCGCCGGTCAGAACCTTGATGATGGAAAAGTCGCGGAACACCCAAAGCAGGGTCAGCACCAGCGTGACCCCGAGAACCGGCATCAGCAACGGCATGGTGATCCAGCGGAAACGCTGCCAGACGCTGGCGCCATCCACCTTGGCGGCGGCGTAATAATCGGTGGGAATGGACTGCAGACCGGCCAGACACATGATCGACACGAAAGGAAAGCCCTTCCACACCATGGTGATGGCAACGGCCCAGAAGGCGGCCGTGGAACTGCTGACCCAGGGGATCATCTGGTCGGTGAAACCGAGCTTGATCGCCAGCCAACCGAACAGGCCGAAGGAGGTGTCGAACATCCACGCAAAGATGACGACCGCGATGATTTCCGGCACCGCCCAGGGCAGCGCCATTCCCAGCCGCGCGACGGTGCGGCCCTTGAAGCGATTATTGGCCAGAAGCGCCGTGCTGAGACCAACGGCGACGCTGCCGGCGGTTACGACGATCACCAGCTTCAGCGTCACCCAGCAGGCCAGCCAGAATTCCGTCGAGGAGAACAACCATGTGTAATTGCTCAGCGAAAACGGCCGGCTGGCACCGCCAAGCCGTGGTATCTTGACCTGCTGGAACGACAGGTCGATGGCCAAAACGAGCGGCCAGACGATGATGGCGGCAACCATCAGGACTGCGGGCGCAATCAGAATATAGCCGAGGAGATGTTGCCGGCTGGGGCGCGCAAGATCGAAGAACTTGCGACGCCCAGCCCGAACGGGTTCGGTCATGGATGGTCCTCCTGCCGGATGCGGATGATGGCCATGGCCCTTCCCGGGCCATGGCAGGACAACGGGATCAACCCTTGATGGCTTCGGCCTTTGCCTGCATGGTTTTCGCCACCGCCGCCGGATCGAGATCCTGAATGATCATCCGCTGGCTTTCTTCCATCACCATCTTGCTGAACTCGTTGTAGAAGAGCTCAAGTCCGGTCGGAATGCGGTCGATCCCCGCCTCGGACGCGGCCTTCATCGTCTCGATCAGCACCGGAAAATGCGGGATGGTCTTTTCAACACCCGAGACGTCGGCCTTCGGGCTTGGCGGGGTGTTGCCTCCAAGGGTGGCATAGCTGCGCTGGAATTCCGGCGACATCGTCAGCTTGATGAAATCCCAGACCAATGCCTTCTGGTCGTCGGGAATATCGGCCGGCATGGCGAGTACATTGGACGAGCCGCCAAGCGGCGGATGAAGCGGCGGTGCGGCGTAAATGATGTCAGTCTTGGCCGAACCTTTTTCGATGGTGCCGTAAAGCCAGGGGCCGTCCAGCCGCATGGCCATCTTGCCATCGGCAAACAGCTTGCGCACGTCGCTGGCGCTCATGTCGACCGGGCTGATCCCGCTCTTCATCACGGTTTTCCAGCGTGAAAGACCCTCCACCATCTGCGGCGTATCGATGGTGATATTGCCGTCCTTGTCGGTCCAGTAGGCGCCAGCGTCGAGGATGTAGTTCAGCATCTCCGTCAGATATTGACCCGGACCGCCTTTCGTTTCATGGCCTGTGCCGAACTGGTCGATAATGCCGTCGCCGTTCAGATCCTTGGTCGTCGCTTTTGCCGCGGCCAGAAACTCGTCATAGGTCTTCGGAACCGTGACGCCCGCTTCTTCGAGAAGCTTCTTGTTGTAGGCCATCACGAAACCGAAATAGTTGGTCATGATGCAGACGGTTTCGCCATTCCATTCGCATTTCTGCTGGCCGGCCCAGCCGGTCATGTCGATGCCGTCCTTCTTCAGCCACGGGTCGAGCGGCTCGAGCCAGCCGCTATCGGCAAACATTTGAAATTCGAAGGACGCCAGATGCACGATCTGCGGCGGCTGGTTGGCCGCAAAAAGCGTCGTCATCGTGTCGGCATAGGAGCTGCGCTCGGCCTTGGTGAATTCGATTTTCACGCCCGGATGCTGTTTTTCGAAGGCGGCAATGGCCGAATGCCACCATTCGCCTGTGCCGGCATCGTCCGTCTGCCAGGAAATGAATTTCAGAACGGCATCGGCCCTGGCCGGGGCAAGGTTGCCCATTGTCATCAAAACGGCGGTCGCGGTGCCGAGCGCCAATCGGCTTATTGTCTTGTTCATGGCTTCCTCCTCCAAAAAACCAGTTCAGATACGTTCAATCAGACCGAGTGCCGCCTCCGACGGCCTTACCCCAAGTCCGGGTCCGGACGGCAAGTGATACCTGCCCTCCCGGCAATCCATGTCGCCTTCCAGCAGGTGACGGTTCGGCTCGAAGATCGAATGCTGGAATTCGTGACCTTTGAGCGTTGGCAATGTCGACGACGCCTGCAGGCTGGCGGCAAGAAATATGCCGGCGCCAACGGTGGCGTGTGGGATGACATCGATGCCATGCTCGGAAGCAAGAGCACCGATACGGATGAAATTGGTGATACCCTTATGGCCCATTTCCGGCTGGACGATCGCAATGCGGCAGCGCTCGACGCGGGCGCGCATATCCCAATGGGTGCGCCATTCCTCACCAACTGCAATCGGCACTTCGGTATTCTTCGAAACCTTCTCCAGACCGGCAATGTCCTCCGTCCAGACCGGAGCCTCTGCGAACCACGGGTCGAAGGGCTGCATTTCGGCAATCAGTTCCAGCGCCCGCTCCGGCGTCTGGTTCCAGTGCATGTCGGCGGCGATCTTTGCATCGGGTCCAAGCACCTTCCGGAGATTCGCCATTTCGGCCGCCGGGCCATCGTCTGCCACCGGCGTTGCGAACTTGAAGGCGTTGAAACCGCGGTCCTGCCAGTATTTCGCCAATTCCCCGCGGGCCTTGAGCGTCTTTTCAGGCAGGCCTGAAACATAGGCCGGAAACGTATCCACGCCGCCGCCGAGCAGGTCGCGAACGGACTTGCCGGCTTCCTGTCCGGCAATATCCCATAGCGCAATATCGAGCGCGGCGAGCGCATCCACGTAGAAGCCGCCGGTATAACCGCGCACCCGCATCATGTCGTAAAGGTCGTCATAGATCGCCGAAGGGTTCGAAGCATCGCGGCCGATCACGAAACCGGCGAGAAGATCGTTGATGAGAGCGGCGACCGCGCCGGGGGCGACGATACCGTAGGTCTCACCCCAGCCCACGACGCCGGCCTCGGTCGTCATGCGCACCAGCACGCTGCGGTCGAAGGTCGGGTAAACCGTGCGATTTCCCTTGCGCACGATATAGCCGTTGGGATTGACCACCTCACCTTCACGCAAGGCGCCGAGATAAGGCACTTTGCGCGGCTGGGTCAGGGTGAAGACTTCGACGCTTGCGATGGGGCTGTTCATGCGGCCTCCACGGCAACGAGGCCTAGCTCGACCAGATTGGCGTCGATATCGGCAATGGCCGCCGCATCAAGCTCGGGTGTCGGCGCACGCACGCCGACGCCTTCGATCACGCCGCGGCGGGCCAGCACATATTTGGTCAGCCGCATGCGATAGACCGCCTGCAGCACCAGAAGAGGCAGGGTGCGGACATAGATTCGGCGAGCCTCCTCCTGCCGCCCGGCAACGAGCGCCCGGTCGATGGCCACATGTTCCTCGGCGATCTCCAGCGCCGGCATGGCTGCGGTAGCACCTCGGGCATATTCGTCGAGAATGTAACGCGCGCCGCCCCCGCCGATGACGCCCTTCAGTGTCGAAGGCGCATGGGCGACGATGTGGCTGATAGCCGGGCCGGCAGGAAGCGTCTCTTCCTTGACATAGGTCACCTGCGGCAACGCCCGCACGATCTCCACGATCGCCTGCGGCGAAAGGTCGGAGCCGCGCGGCGCGGGCGCGTTCTGCAGAATGATTTCAACTTCGGGCAGCGCCTCGACGATCCTGCCGAGGAATTCGATCAGCGCCGGCGCATCCGTGCCGACCGACTTGGGCACCTGCACCATCAGGTGGCGGATGCCAAGCGCCGATGCCGCCCGCCCGTGCTCAACCACATCACGCCAGTCGGCCGCACTTGCCCCGGCCACGACCGGCACCCGCCCGGCCACCACATCCACAACAATTTTCAGCAACGCCGCACGCTCGGCGGCGTTCAAAGTCTCCACCTCGCTGGCGAAACCGGGAAACACGACACCATCGACGCCCTTGTCCAGCGCAAAGGCCACCAGTCGCTTCATACCCGCTTCGTCAATGCCGCCATCAGCCAGAAACGGCGTAGGCAGAACAGGCAAAATCCCCTTAAGGCCAGCCACCATCTTTCTCCTCCCGATTAAGTATCATATTTTGATACCTTGAATTCACTAATTGACACTATATAGACTTGCGACCTATGACAAGCCCCAAGATGAAATGAACGAGGAGGTTCAAGACATGGCAGCAGCGGCGACATCGATCATCGTTGATTGGGGAACGACATCATTGAGGGCGGCGCTCGTTGATGAAGGCGGCGAAGAACTCGATCATCTTGAAACCGCCGACGGTATTTCGAGCCTTGGCAAGGGTGAGCACGAGGCGGCGCTGATGGATGCACTCGCACCCTGGTTCTCAAGCCATGGGGCCTTGCCCGTGGCCGCACTCGGCATGATCACCAGCCGAAATGGCTGGGTCGAGGTCGCTTATGTGCCGTGCCCGGCCGGCCCGGCGGAACTTGCCGCCAGCACGGTGCGCAGGTCGCTGCCGAACGGGTCCGATCTCGTCTTCCTGCCCGGTCTGACGGATCCCGCGCGCCAGCCCTTCCCGGACGTGATGCGTGGTGAAGAAACCCAGATCGTCGGCCACGGCCTTGGCGACGATGCCACCCTCATCATCCCTGGAACACACAGCAAATGGGCGCGGGTGACGGCGGGAAGGATCGATGGCTTCCAGACATTCGTCACCGGTGAAATCTTCAACCTGCTTATCAATCACTCCTTCATCGCGCGCGGTTCCACGCAGCCGCCGGTCGATGATCAGGAGGCCTATCGCTGGGGTCTGACAGAGGCAAAACGATCCGCCGCCATGCTGTCGCTGCTGTTTTCGGCGCGAACCGGCGGGCTTGCGGGCCGGCTTTCGCCGGATCAGTTGCGATCCTATGTGCGAGGACTGGTCATCGGGCAGGAGTTTCGGCAAGCCCGCGAGGCCGGATGGTATGCGGAAGGAGACGAGGCAGCTATCGTCGGCAATGACGGGCTGAACGATCTCTATCTGGTTGCCGCCGATGTGTTCGGGCTCAAGACATCCATGGGTGCGGATGACGCCCTCACAAAAGGCGCTCTGACTGTCCTGCAGCAAGCGCTTTTATAACCCTTGCCGATCGCCGGTTGCCGAAATGGCGGCATCCGGCTTTCAAGGACCAATCATGTACGACTTCCCAGCCAATATCGGCACCAGCCGTCACGAAAACGATATCATTGCCGTTCTGGCCCGCATTCAGCGCATCGGCCTTCCAGACAATCCGATCGCCTTTTATGGCTCATCCTCGTTTCGAATCTGGAGCTCCATCACCGAGGATCTCGGCTCGCTGGATATCGTCAATCTGGGATTTGGCGGTGGCACTTACCTCTCTGCCAGCCACTACCTCGACCGGCTCCTGGTTCCCTTGAAGCCAGGTAGAGTGGTGCTTTATTTCGGCGAAAACGATATTGCCAGCGACGGCCTCAAGGCGCAGACGACGCTTGCGCACCTGCGGGATTTGCGCGATCGCATCTCTCGAGCGCTACCGCAGGCGGACGTCTTTGTTCTGGCGATCAAGCCCAGTCCGGCGCGCTGGATATACCGCCACGAGTTCGATCTTTTCAACCAGACGGCGCGCGACTGGTGCAACGGCCGCGAACACACGACATGGCTTGATCCGAACGCCGGCCTCATTGGTGAAAATGGCCTGCCGATGTTCCGTTATTATTTACCCGATCTGGTTCACCTGAATGCGGCAGGCTACGCGGTCTGGTCGGAAGCACTTAGAAAAAAGTTAGGTCTGTTGAACTGAGACAAGGGGTATCTTTATCGTTAGCTCTTGAAAGGAGCCGAACTGTCCCCAGCAGTGTTCACAGGCTGATTTCCATTGGATTTATAGAGCACGTCCGTTGAACGCGGAATCGCGTTTAGGCCCCCCTTACTGGCGGAATTCTAATTCCATCGCTCCGATTGGTGATTTGGTCGCAGGCAACATGACCTCAGCTTTCAACGATGATCTGCGTAGCCGCGTTCTAGCTGCGTCACGGGATGGCATATCGACGCGCTCAGCAGCGTCCAGATTTGGGATTTGTATTTTGACAGCCATCGCGTGGATTGCGAGCGAGCAGGAAAGCCGGCTGACCCGGCGAAACAGGGACGACTCCGTCCGCCAGGGCGGCCTCTATCCGGCACTGAAGGATCTTAGTTGAGCCTACCCGCCCTAGGCGACAGCCAACAATGTGCGCACAGGCTGAAAGACGCAGTCTCGACCACCGATGAGGAAACGGTACACCTCGACTGCGATTCCAGAACCGCCGCCAGGATTTTTCGGGCCATCGTCGAGGCTTATTTGCGCTTCCGCCGCAACTCGTCGCCATGGATACCAAAGTGCTGGATGATCATATCGACATTACGGCGGTGCGATTTGAAATAAATATCAAACAGATCACCGAAGACAGGAACACTGCCCACAAGAGCATCCATGGCGATGTTGCCAACCATTCGCGCAAGCTTTTCCTGTGGCACACCAAGGCGGCGCGCTTCATTGACGATATACAGGCCGACAATAGCGCCCGCACCATCACCAATCAGTGGCAGCAAACCCATGATGGAATCTGCACCAAAACGGATTCCCGTGCCAGGAATGCGGATCGCAGTGTCCATCATACGAGCGATGCCCGACAGCCGCCGCAGACGGCGGAGCCGCTCAGCACTATCCACGAAGTCGTCCGATGTGCCGTGGGCGTTCCACGTTCTCGCTGTCATACAATCGTGCTCCATAAAAGAGATATGCCTCAGCCTAATATGAATGGGGATGTGGAGAGTTGCGTTCAAGAGCGTTGCGCAAGCTATCTCCATCCATTGAAACCGAACCAGTTACGCTCAATCGCCTCGATCCTGCCTATGTGACAGCACCAATCGCCCGGCATCGCTCAGGCCCTACACCCCTTTTTCGATTCCGATAGGCCACAGTAATTTTTAAGCAATATTCTCCCTTACATTGGCGCTACTACAGGACTGCTAGGTCGAGAGAAAGATGTGAGGCACGCCCTTGCATCTTTAACGTCTTTCGCGAGTTAAAGCTGATCTTCATAAAGCAGATGCGGACATGGCACATATTTTTTGAGTTCATCGGTGCATCTAAAGGCGGACTGCTGATGGACACTGGCGCTTTAACAACAAACGACATCGGAAAACTTATGGCCGTTTCTCATCAAGGTCCGCTGGCTAACACCAGGCTTTCTGGACGAACGATTCTCATTCTGATTGGCGTCGCGGTCATCCTGCACGTGGGTCAGGAAATCTTCGTGCCATTAGCCTTGGCTCTCCTCCTGACGTTCACTCTGGCACCTATTGTCTCTTTTCTCCGAAAACACTCTGTGCCCAAGATTGCCGCCGTTATTTTGGCGGTCGCCTCAGCCTTCATGGCAATTGCGCTGTTCAGTTTCGTCGTCGCCACGCAGGTGACAAATCTTGCCGAAAACATCCCGACATATCAGCGCAATATCGTCACCAAGGTTCAGGCGCTCAGCCAAGCCGGATCAGGCAATGGTGTGCTCGAACATCTGAGCAAGGTTGTCGAGCGTGTCGGCGCCGAGTTGCAGACACGCGCCGTCGAAAGTCAGGACGAGCAGTCGACCGCACCAACCATGCGAGAGCCGATGCCCGTTGAAATCGTCACGCGATCCCATCCGGTCGAGACACTTGGCAATTTCATTCTTCCGCTTATCAGCCCGTTTGCAACGGCAGGTTTGGTCATCGTTCTTGTGATTTTCATGTTGATCGAGCGCGAGGACCTTCGCGACAGGTTCATCAGGCTGGTTGGACTTGGTGACCTGCATCGCACGACGGCAGCGCTGCAGGACGCTGGAAAACGGGTTGGGAAATACCTTCTGATGCAATTGGTGGTAAATGCCCTTTACGCCTTTCCCATCACCATTGGGCTTTGGGTGCTTGGCATTCCGAACGCGATCCTGTGGGGTCTGCTGACGCTGGTTCTGCGTTTCGTGCCCTATATTGGTCCCGTTATCGGAATGGTATTGCCGCTGTTCCTCGCCCTTGCAATCTCTCCCGGCTGGTCGTTGGTCGCGTGGGTCGCGGCACTTTTCATTATCACCGAACTGATCAGCAATAACGTCGTTGAACCTTGGCTTTATGGTAGCCACACCGGCTTGTCTCCGATGGCGATCATCGTCTCCGCAATCTTCTGGTCCTGGCTCTGGGGACCGCTGGGGTTAATGCTGTCGACACCTCTCACGGTGTGTCTGGTCGTTCTTGGCAGATATGTCCCCGAGTTCAGTTTTCTGGACGTTCTGCTCGGAAATGAACCAGTCCTCCAACCGCAGGAAAAGCTTTACCAGCGGCTGCTCTCCGGCGACCCCAACGAAGCCACTGACAACGCCGAAGAGTTTCTCGAAGAGGAATATCTCATCGACTACTATGAAAAAGTTGGTCTTCCTGCCTTGATCCTGGGCGAAGCGGACCGCCAGCGCGGCGTGATGACAGAGGCTCAGATCGCGCTTCTTGCCTCCAGCGCCCATGCCCTCATTGAAAATCTTGCAGAGATTGCGAGCGAAGAGGAAAACGAGGGACTGTCGGAAGACGAACAGACTTCAGCGCCAGAGACCAAAGAGACAATCGCGCTACCGGACGGTAACGGCAGATCCATTCTATCCCTGGGAGGCAGAGGGGCCATGGACGATGCAGCGTCTGCGATGTTATCGCAAGTTCTCTTGGTTCAGGGTGCGCAGATCAGACAAGCAGACTATACGGTGATTGAAGGACGAGATCTAAAGGCTCTGGTGGCTGACGATATCGACACCGTTGTCGTTACGTTTCTCAATGAGAACTCGAAATCGCACGCACGACAGATCGTGCGTCGTTTGAAGCGTGTAAGACCTTCTCTTCGTGTCGGCATATTGTTGCCAATGGGAGAGAGCGGGCGCGAAGCGCCAATCGACCCTCAAGACATAAGCGCCGACTTCGTTGCCGCTTCGCTGACGCAGGCCGTCTTGTCGGCCCTGAGCGACACAGGCCCTGTGGCTTTGAAAAGCCCCGTGAGAAAAGTGGCACGCCAGCGCCGAGTGCCGCCGGTGGCTGCCTGAACGCAGCCACGAGAAGTCTGTTGATACTACCAATGTGCACGCATCTCGTCTCCTGGATCATAACGCATAGGACCACCCGAAAGCTTCAGCCCCTGGACTTGCGTACGCTCATCACCGCCCAAACCCGTACTCTGCAAAAAGCACGATGCATCGATACAAAGATTGATAACGTCACGCGTCTCTAGGTATCTACGGCGAACTAGGTCCTGTTGACAAAGTATGGCAACCATATCTTCGCGGCGGCCAGAGCGAGGAATGCTGAGAAGGATTTTCGGGTTTTGTCGTATCGGGTCGCCACGCGGCGGAACTGCTTGAGACGGTTGAACATCCGCTCGATGCGGTTTCGAC
>NZ_JBFTGV010000011.1:0-214985 GCF_056393925.1 Agrobacterium sp. 10T429 | reverse complement strand
GCGGAACACCTGAACGGCAACCGCCATCTGGCCGACTTCGTCCTTGCGGTCCATGCCATCGATCTCGGCTGCCGTATCGCCGCCTGCCAGCGACACCATACGCTCCCGCAGGCGGGCAATCGGCGTTGTGATGCCACGCGAGGCCACGAACAGAGCGAGAATGATGCCGGCTGCAAAGCTGATGCCAACCACAACAAGCGAGGTCAGGATCGTGGAATTCGTCTGATCCGTCAGATCGTCGCTGCCTGTCGCAACACCCTTGGCAAGCTTGTCCAGCAATGCCGTTATGATGGCTGACGTTCGTTGGATGGAGACGTCTGCGTGGGCGAGTTGCACGGCGGATTCCGCATTTCTGTTCGCCATTCCCAGCTCAACGGCCTTGTCGGTAATTTGCGCGATGGACTGGGATTGTGCGATCAAGGTATCGACAGCAGCGCTCTCTTCCGGAAATACTGTCTTGACATTGCCCAGCCGCTCCAGAAGCTCGCGTTTGCTGTCAATATAAGCCTGCTTGGCAACGTTGATTTCCGCAGCATTCGCATCGTAAGCCATGACCTGATAGGCGCCATATGCCAGGGCGACGAGATTACGGTTTGCCCGCGCAAGCTCCACCAGCGCAGCATTATCGCTGGCGATGAATTCGGAATAAAGCGTGTCGGCTTCCTTGTAACGCGTTGCCATGAACGCGGTGGCACCGAGACCGACGATGCAGAGTGGCAAAATGAGTGACAGGATTTTGGTGCGGATACGGGCATTTTGAAGAAAGGACACGGGAAGCTCCTGAAATGGATGCCGCTCCTTTCCCGTGCCGGAGGTGTTCGGCAAAAATGACATTGCACGTCTAAAGCCTTCATCATCAAGGCCCATCAGCCGGATCATCGGCCCTTGTCGCAAACTGCATCATGCATCTGGCCCGCAGGGGGATGCCTGCCCTGAAATTTATGCAAGCACCTGTTCCGGGAATCCGGCGGCTACGCAACAGACGGAAAAGACTGGCCGCAACAGGAAGAAGATCAAGAAAAAGTACTTTATAATATTCTTTTATTTGCTTACAAATGCAACAATTATACTTTAAAACTTTAGGATTCCTTTATGCCGCATGATCTGCTTCGAATTTGCGCGGGACAAAAAAACGGCAGGCCTTTCAGCCTGCCGCATGCATTTCCGATAGTGGCGTTGGGAGCGCTCGCGGTAGCGTCAGGCGGCCGCGCGCCGCAATGCCGTTGCAACCGTGTGGATATGGGCAGCGCCAATGCCGCAGCAGCCGCCGATCATGGTTGCGCCGGCATCCGCCCAGGAGCAGGCGAACCGCGAATAGACATCGTCGGTCAGGTCGGTGCGCGTGCCGTGCAGACCTTCATTGGCGGCGGAATCGCCCTGTTCACCTTCGAAGGCATTGGCATAAACGCCGATCTCAAGCGAAACGCCCTTTTCCGCAAAGACGGCGGATGCCGTTTCCACGGCGGCTTTCATGATTTCCGGCTTGCTGCAATTGAACAGCAGGGCGGCAGCGCCAGATTGCGCGGCCCATTCGGCCGCCGCCTTTACCGTTTCACCAGAGCGCAGCGCAGGCTCGCCGCCGCCTGTCGCAGCCGCATCGTCGTTCAACGTGAAGGAAATCCAGAACGGTTTGCCGGTTGCGGCCACGGCTTCCCGCACCGCCTCGCCTTCGGCGATCAGGCTCAGCGTCTCACCCAGCCAGACATCGACGAAGGGCCCGAGATTGTCGACCAGTACCTTCAGATAGTCCTGCACCCTCGTGGCATCGAAATTCTGCGGCTCATAGGAGCCGAAGATCGGCGGCAGCGAACCGGCCACCAGCACGTCGCGACCGGAGGCGTCCGCAGCCTCGCGTGCCAGCCTGCCGGAAAGGGCGATCAGCGATGCGCCATCCTTCTGGAAACGCTCCTCGCCGATATGGAACGGCACCAGCGCATAGGAATTGGTGGTGACGACATCGGCACCGGCCTCGATGAATTCCTGATGCACCTGCCGCACGATATCAGGTGAATTGATGAGCGCCAGCGCCGACCATTCCGGCTGTTTCAGCTCGGCGCCGAGCCGCTGCAATTCGCGGCTCATGCCGCCGTCGAGAATACGGATAGTGCCCATGTTCATGCTCCTTGAACGGTTTACCGCCGGACCGGCACCTGCTGTTCGATGAGACCGAAACAGCGGGCAATTATGGCGGTGAGAATGAGATAGAAGACGGTGACGACGATCAGCGGCTCATAGACGAGCAGCGTGTCCTGCCGCACCTTGTAGGCGACGGCGTAGAGGTCCATCACCGTCACGGTAAAGGCAAGCGGCGTGGCTTTGAGCTGCATCACCACCTCGCCCGCAATTGTCGGCAGCGCGATACGGATGGCGCGCGGCAGCCAGATGCGGCGAATAAGGGTGAAACGGCCCATGCCGAAAGCCCGGCCCGCCTCCAGCTCACCCTTTGGCACAGCCAGCAACGCGCCGCGCAGAACCTCGGCCTCATAGGCCGCGTAATTCAGTGTGAAGCTGACGGCGGCGAAAAAGAAGCCCTCGCGCAGCACCGGCCACATGAAACTCTGACGTAAGCCGGGGATCATCGGCAGAAACGAGCCGACGCCATAATAGAGCAACCAGAGCTGGATCAGAAGCGGTGTGCCGCGAAAGAAGGTGCAATAGGCGCGCGCCAGAATTTTTGTCACCCGCCCGCCGCTGACCTGCGCGAAGGCAAGCCCGATAGCGAGAAGAAAACCAATGCTGACGGAGATGACGAGCAGCGCCAGCGTTTGCCAGGCACCGGACAAAAGCAGCGGCCAATATTTGGCGATCCATGAAAAATCCATGCCGCGTCCCCTTTATGCCAACGCCGGCTGGCCGCGCCGCACACGGCGCTCCAGCAGCGAAAAGACGAGGTTGGAAACCAGCGTAATGGAAAGGTAAAGCAGGGCTGCGGCAAGAAAGAACAGGAAATATTGCTTGGTGCTGGCCCCCGCCAGCCGTGTCGCAAGCGCCAGTTCCTGATAACCGACAACCGCCACCAGCGCGCTATCCTTCGTTACCGCAAGCCAGAGATTGGCAAGGCCCGGCAGTGCGTTCGGCAACAGTGCAGGCAAGACCACACGGCGGAAACGCAAGGCCGGCGACATGCCGAAGGCGCGGGCCGCCTCGATCTGCCCGTTCGGAATGGCAAGGATCGCACCGCGCAGCACCTCGGTCATATAGGCACCCTGCACGAAACCCAGAACCGCAACAGCGGCAACGAAACCGTTGACTTCCAGAGGCGGCAGGCCTGCCAGTTGTAGCAGCCGGTTCAGGCCATCAGTGCCGGCGTAATAAAGCCCGACGATGAGGATCAGTTCGGGAACGGCGCGGATTGCCGTCGTGTAGAGATTGAGCAGAAGGCCAAGCGGCCTGTTGCCGGAGAGCTTGCCGAGTGCACCGGCAAGCCCGATGACGATGCCGATCAGATAGGCACCGGCGGAAATGGCAAGCGTCGACGCCGCACCCTTCAAAAGGGTGCCGCCCCATCCCGGAGGATAGGGTGACAGCAGTTGCAGCGTGGTTTCAAGGCTTGCCATTTATCTGACCGGTCAGGAGAAATTACTTACCGTAGATATCGAAGCTGAAGTATTTCTTGGTGATCTCGTCATACTTCCCGCTGGCGCGAACGGCAGCGAGAGCAGCGTTCAGCTTGTTCTTGAGTTCGGTGTCGTCCTTGCGCAGGCCGCCGGAAACGCCAAGGCCGAGGATTTCCTTGTCATCCGCAACGTTGCCCATGTCGGCGCAGCAATCCTTGCCGGCATCGCTCTTCACGAAGGCATCGAGAACGAGCGAGTCGCCGAACACGTAGTCGATACGGCCGGCTGCGAGATCCTGAAACGCCTCGTCCAGCGTCTGATAGGTCTTTTCGTCTGCGACAGCAGCGAAATATTTCTTGTAATATTCGGACTGGATGGTCGCGACCTGAATACCGATGGTCTTGCCCTTGACGTCTTCCGGCGCCGCACCCGGCTTGCCATCCTTGGCGCCGATCAGCTTGCTCGGCGTGTTGTAATATTTGTTGGTGAAATCGATGACCTTCTCGCGCTCTTCCGTGTTGGACATGGACGACCAGATAACATCGAACTTCTTCGTCTGCAGCGCCGGGATGAGGCCATCCCAGGAAAGCTCGACGATCGAGCATTTTTCCTTCATTTCCGCGCAGACGGCGTCCATGAGATCGATTTCCCAGCCCTGCCACTTGCCGCTGGCATCCTTGGCGAAGAAAGGCGGGTAGGATTCGTTCATGATGCCGAACCGGACATCGGCGCTGGCGGTGAAGGCGGAAACCGCAAATGCCGTTCCGGCAAGCAGCGTGGCGAAGAATTTCATTTAAAGTCTCTCCTGTTAAAACAAACGGCGAAGCGAAACGGCCATCACGCCAGCGCGCCGGTAAATTCCCTGCAACGGGCGCTTACGGGATTGCCGAACACCTGCGCCGGTGGCCCCGCTTCCTCCACACGGCCCTGATGCAGAAACATCACCTCGGTGGAAACATCGCGCGCAAAGCGCATCTCGTGAGTAACGAGCAACATGGTGCGGCCTTCCTCGGCCAGATCGCGGATGACCTTCAGCACCTCGCCCACAAGTTCCGGATCGAGCGCCGAGGTGGGTTCGTCGAACAGCATCACCGCCGGCTCCACGCAGAGCGCGCGCGCAATCGCGGCGCGCTGCTGCTGCCCGCCGGAGAGGAACGCCGGATAGGCATTTTTCTTGTCGTAAAGGCCAACCTTGTTCAGCAGGGCTTCGGCCTTTTCCACCGCCTCCTGTCGCTTGACGCCGAGAACGTGAACAGGCGCTTCGATGACATTTTCCAGAACGGTGCGGTGGGCCCAGAGATTGAAATTCTGGAACACCATGCCAAGCCCTGTCCGCAGCTTTTCCACTTGCCGCCAGCTTTTCGGCACAGCCTTGCCGTCCCTGCCAATCTTCATGGCGATCTCCTCGCCATTGACGATGACCCGGCCGCGATCCGGCGTTTCGAGAAAGTTGATGCAGCGCAGGAAGGTACTCTTGCCGGAACCGGACGAGCCGATGATCGATATCACATCGCCTTTGTGGGCCTTCAGCGAAACGCCCTTCAAAACTTCGTGTGTGCCGAAGCTCTTGTGGATGTCATCCGCTTCGAGCGCACAGGCGCCTGTATCTGCCATTTATTGACCTTGCCGATCCGGTTCATTGCGTGTCGAGCAAAATGCGGAGCGGTTTTGCGACAGGACATGCATAACAACAAAGACTTAAGCCACGCATGTTTAGCGAAACCTGCCGCAAACGCGCGCAATATCAGGCTCTTTTACACATTTGAAACGAAAAATCATTTCAAAATATCATCTGCGAGCAACGATCTGCGCGATTTGCCCCTGATGCGCCTCGCCACGCTGGCCGCGTTACTGCCAGTCAGGGCCAATTGCGGTTCCGCCTGCGCCTCATCCTCGACAAGGCTGGCATTCGCCTGCAAACGCAGGCCCATCACGGCAACGACGAGGAAAAACCAGACGAAACCGGTACTGAGGAAGAACATCGTTTCGAGAAAGCCGTAGAGCAGGACATAAAGCCAGACGCCGACATAGAGCTTCGTCAGCGGGCTTTTGCGCGTGGCCTCATCCATCTTGCCGAGATCGCGAAGCGGCATCAGACAAATCCACGTCAGCACCAGAATAAGACCTGGCACGCCGCCGCCAAGCACAAGGTCGAAATAGCCATTGTGGGAATCCGGCGCCGTCGTTGCCCAGGTATTGTTTTCGGTGAAGCTCGTCATCAGGGTGTCGCTGCGCCAGAAGGCCTGGTAGCCGTATCCGACGATCGGGCTTTGGCGGATATAATCTATCGAGACGGTCCAGATATCGGTTCTGCCGGTGAAACTGGCGTCGATCCCCAGTTTCGTCAGCATCTGTGAAAAGACCGGATCAACGGTCGTGCCGACGATCACCACGGCGAAGGTTCCCAGAAGCAGGGTCACGACCGCGTAACGCCATCTTGGCCAGCCCACGATGAACCAGCCCGTGGCGATGATAATCGGCATCAGGCCGAGCGCGGTCTTGCCACCCGACTTGACGAGAAAGATCAACGACAGCAACAGCACCGCGAGGCCGCCGATAAGGGACCAGCGCTTGCACAGATAAATCCCGACGATCATCAGCACCGCCATGATCGAGGCTGCCTCGTTCTTGTGACGGAAGACCCCGCGCCAGTTGCCTGCAAGGAGCGGCTCCAGCGCATCGCTTGCCTGATGGATCGACCGCGACGGCAGGACAGCAACGCCGAAATAACAGAGGAACAGGATAATCAGCACGCATGTGGCAAGCAGCGTGGTGAAATGCCGCTCGGTGCGCGGCAATTGCAGGAAGCAGCTGGCGAGCACGCAGATGATGGCGCACATGGCAAGCCGCCGCAGCGAAAACACCGGCGCGCCGCCCACCACCGAGGTGAAGATATACCAGCCGAAGATCGCGAGCATCAGCAAACGCGGCGTAAAGACGATGGAAGACGACCGCTCCTTTGCCATGAACGCCACGAAACTGATGAGCAGGATGATCGCGGTGAGCTGGTTGAGGAGGTTGGACCCGGCCGCCATGGCGGACCCCAGATAGGTCGAGGAAAGCGAGATATAGGGCGAGAAGCCGACCGTGAAATAAAAGAACGTCACATAAAACAGTGCATTCCGCCAGGCGACACTCGCCTGCTCATCATGCGCTGCATCCATCAGGTAATTTTCTCTACCTTTTTCCATACGTTCTCACATCGTACCCGATGCTTCGTCTCGGTAACATGAATATCCCGTCAAAACCCTATTTTTTAGTTATCCATAATACACGGAGGAATAGCGCCGGGACTTGCCGCTTTTTTCTTCAGGAAATCGGAATCGGCAGACAAGGGACACCGCCCTCGCATCTGGAAGTTAAATTCCAAAACTCAAAAATAACAGCAAAATTGCTCCATATTTCGTCCATTAGTTGCTTGTTTAAGTATATTTTGTTAACCTAACGCAATACGGGCGGCATCCACTAACAGATTGAAACAAGGCGTTTTATTCTCCGGATGATATTACGGTACCGCAGAATTGCAAGTTTTATACCTATATTAAGATATTAAAATCTACACTGCCTATGGTTGATTTCATAAACGCGTAAATAGCTGGAAACCGACGGTGGACGTTCCGATACACACCAATATGGACGATAGCAACAACGAAGGGGCGACACAACGCCCGGTTCAGCCAGCTGCGCCCGGCGTTCGACCCATGCGCAGGGACGATCTTCCGGCTGTCGAGGTTGTGCTCAACAGCGCGTTCAAAAAGACCGGGCTTGATAGAAACTTCGACTTCGGCGCTTACGTCGAAACATTGTTTTTCAGCAGTCCTGTGTTTGATCCCGAATATGGCAGCGTTGTCTACGATGCTGGAGAGAGCGGCGTTACAAGCGTTATCCTTGCCGTCCCCATGCGGTTTGTCGCGAATGGAAAACCCATTACCGCAAGGTTGTTATGTGCTTTCGCGTCGAAAGGAAAACTCGGCGCACTCGGCGCCGCGCGCCTGTCCCGCGGCATGCGGGCGACGAAACACGATATGCTGTTTTCGGACACGGCCTCCCCCGTCAGCGCCGATCATTGGCTTGCGATCGGCGGCAGCATGTTGCCGATGGAAAGCCTGCAATGGCACAAGGCGCTCAAGCCTTTCAGCGCGATTGCCCTGCGCATGCCGCGCCGTTCGCAGGTAGTCAAATCCAGGCCCGGACTTATGGCGCTTGGATTTGTGGACCGTATCCTGCGATCGTGGAAAAAGGGCATAAGGCCCAATGAAGTTGCCGGCACCACGGTCAGACCGGTGGATTTCGAGACGTTCCGACGCAACGCGCTGAAAATGATCGAGCGTTTTTCCGTCCGCCCGGAATGGTCCCACGAGGAATTCCACTGGCTGATCGAAATGAGTAAAACCAACGGCACCCTTGGTGAATTGAGTAGCCTGGCGATCGAAAATGCCGAAGGCCGCATCATCGGCGCTGCCCTGTTTTTCGGACAGGCGGGACGGACCGCCTATGTGCTGAACCTCGTCTGCGATGCCGGTCGCGAAAACGACGTACTCGGTGCGCTGTTCCGCCATTTCGATGATGAGAACTATGCCCATGTCACCGGCATGTCGCAGCCGTTTCTCATGAACGCGCTCTACCGTCAGAACCACGTGACCTTCCATCATCGCGGTTATTTCTGCATGGCCACCCGGGATGAAGCCCTCCGGGATCGGGCGCTTGCCGGCGATATCTATATTGGCGGGCTAAGCTCGGAAAGCTGGAGCAAGCTCATCACAGATTTCTAAGGCACATGCGCCGGTTGTGAAGAAAATGCCGAGCCTTCTATGCCCCAGTGAAGCGCTGGACATTCGCTGAAATCAGGTGACGCAGCGCCTTCGCGTAACGTTTGGAGCGCGTCTTGGCCGCAAGGGCGCTCGACCAGTCCACCATCGATCCGTTGATATCGAAATCTCCGAGCTGGCCTTCGGGAACGTCACCCTTTTCGATGCGCTCGACGATGGAGCCCAGCGCCGCGTAAAACTCGGGCGAGCGATAAGGCGGATGCAGCGAATACATGCCCTTGCCCGTGCCGAGAAAATCAAGCCGGTATACGCCGATGCGCATCATGTTGTCGCTTAGCACCTCTTCGGCAGGCATTGAGACCGGTTGCTGATTATAGGCATAGGAGCGGATGCGCCGTTTGACGTCGGGTCTCAGCAGTTCGAGCGAGCCGATACGCTTGGCGAAACGGTCCATGTCGATCATGAACAGGCGGGTGGAAACGGTCGCGAACCGCCATGTGGGAACGCGGCTCGGCAGCTTGCGCGGTTCGGGAATGTTCTTCACCCCCGGCATGCCGACATGGCGGGAGATATCGAGATCGCCGCGCACGGTGGGCGGCCCGGAAAACGGCGTGATGCAGAGCGCGTCCGGGTTGGCCTTCTGCAGCGCAATGGCTTCGTTGAACCAGCTCTGGCTACCGCCGCCAAACATCATGTCGCTGTCCATATGCAGCACATAACGGGCGTTGGCACGTTTCAACCCGTGAAAATAAACATGGAAAGGCCCGCCGTCGAAAGCCTTGGCGGGATAAGGAACCGGCGAGCGCGAAAAGAACGTCTCCGCCACCGCACTGCGCGCCGCATCGCTATAGTCGGCAATATCCACATACAGATGCGGATAGTTGGCCTGCATTTCCTCCAGCATGTCAAACAGGCGTTTGCTGGCGGCCTCGAAACCGTTGCCCTTGTAGCGGCCGGCTCCAACCTGGCCGGTATCCACCGTCAGGAGAATGCGGTCCACCTGCCCGCCCCAGACCCGCAGCTGATGCGGAACGGTCAGGGCCGCATGCGGTGCGTCGAAGGGATGCAGATTGATTTGCAGCGCCTTTTGTACGGGAGGAAGCGGCATTTCAGCAGTCATAATTACGCACCACGGTTCCGGAATTCATTGATGACGGCCATCATGGGTTTTTCGTTGAAGCTCCAGTCGAGCGGCAGCGGCCGGTTCGCGGTGCCATCCCGGCGGGGATAGGCCCAGCGGATCCAGGTATATTGGTCCGAAATGCCCCATGTGGTGATGGAGGAAAGCGGGCCGCCTTCGCACGCCGCTTCGAGAAAATCGCGGACCTGACCGTTTATCAGCATGTCGCGCTCGGCTTCCGGGGCGGGAAGCGTCTGGTCCATCGCGTCCAGTTCCGTCACCAGAACGGCAAGACCATAACTGCGCATTTCCTTGGTAAAGGCTGCAAGCTCGTCTTTCGCAATGGGCCAGCCACCGCGCAGATGCCCCTGCAGGCCGATAGCGTTGATCGGAGCGCCTTTCTCTAGCAGCTCGAGGATGAGATTGCGGAAGGCCGCGCGCTTGGCCGGCGATTTCTCGACCGCAAATTCCACATCATATTCGTTGAGGACAAGCTGGGCCTTCGGATCGACGGAATGGGCGATGTCAAAGGCCTTTTTGATGGCGTCCGGGCCTGCGCCATAATACCAGGCGTCGCGGCGCGAGCGCACATTGCCGGGCACGTCGGGGATAGGTTCATTGACCACATCCCAGCTGTGTATCACGTCCTTGTACCGTTCCATCACCTTGACGATGTGGGTTTCCATCAACTTCTCGACCTTCGCGCCGCTGCCGATGCTGGCAAGCCAGGGCGCGTTGGAAGCGTACCAGATAAGCGGATGACCATGCATGGTGAGTTTGTTCTGGCGCGCGAAGTTCGCAAGCGCATCGGCAGCGGCAAAATCGAAAACGTCTGCCGAAGGCCGCATGACCTCCCATTTCATTTCAGTAACGGGTGTGATGCGCGAGCAATATTTGACCACCGCTTCGCCGATGCGGCTATCGGCGGTAAGGTCCGGCAGATAGATGGCCGCACCGTAAGGGGCAATCTTTGTCGACGTTTTCCTGGTAGCGGCAACGCCCTGCCCTGCCATGGCATGCAACAGGCCCGCGCTTGCAGCACCACCCAGAAAATTCCGCCGCCCGATCCGCATTCGCCCGCCTCCACAACCCCGGCGCATCGGCCTGAAAATCGAAAGCGATTTTCGACAGGGACGATGCGCATATCACAACTGTCAGAACGTCGCTGATGCGTCCCAATGGCCGCACGGCGCTCTAATTCTCAAAACATAACATCTTGATCATGCCAAAAGGATATTAAAGATTTGCAAGGTTAACTGACGCTATACCACGTCACAATTGGCGCAAGCCGGCTTAATCCGGTAGTAACTTCAGTGTGAGAATTATTGATCCGCCCCTGATGGAGTAAAAATATTGGTTTCCGTCTCGATTGTCATTCCCGTTCGCAACGGCGAGCGTTACATCGTGGAAGCGATCGAAAGCGTGTTGTCTCAGGGGAAAACCGTTTGCGAAGTGCTCGTCGTCGATGACGGCTCCACCGACACAACGGCGCAAAAGGTGCAAAGTTTCGCCGATCCCCGCGTAAAACTGCTGGCCCGGCCGCAGGGACGGCAGGGCGTTTCCGCCGTGCGCAATTTCGGCCTGTCGCAGGCGCGCGGTGAATGGACGATGTTTCTCGATGCCGACGACCGCGTGAAGCCGGGCGCGATCGCCGCCCTATGCGCCGGCATCTCCGGACCGGATGTCGTTGCCGTCTACGGTGATTATGAGCGCATTGACGAGAATGGCGCTAAGATCGGACGGCGCAACCTCATCAGACGGCGGGAAAAACCTGATGGTTTCATCCTCCAGCCGCTTTTGGGCGGAAACTTCATCGTCAATGGCGGCATCATGCTGGTCAAAACCCGCATCTTTCAGGATTTCGGCGGTTTCGACGAGACATTGCGTTATGCAGAAGACTGGTATGGCTGGTGTCGGCTGGCTGCCTCCGGCCGTTTCGCCTATCTGCCCGGCCGCCACGTGCTGGATTACCGGGTGCACCGGACAAGCGTGATGATGAACCGCCTTTTGACCTTCCGGGATTGCGAACCGGCGATCGAAGCGGTGTTTTCCGATCCCGCCATCGTCGCCGCCATTGCGCCGCAGGAATTGCGCCGGCTTCGCCGCAAATCCGAAAATCACATGAATGCCTATACCGTGGCGCAGGCCTTTCGCGCCCGGCGCTATCGCGAGGCCTTTTCGGCGCTTGCCGATACATTTGTCAATCGCCCGCGCCAAAGCCTGCGCGCCGTCGTGTTTTCCGCCGCAGCCCTTGCCGGAATTTAGGAGTGTTCATGTCCGAAATCATGCCGGAAGCGGTGGTGTGCATTCCGAGTTTCCGCAGGCCGGAAGGTTTGCAGAAAACGCTGAACTCGCTGGCAGCCCAGAAGGTCGATTTCCCCTTCGCCATCGTCGTCGTCGATAATGACGGGGTGGGCCAGGCGGGGCTGGCCGTCGCGCGCGCTTTTTTTGCCGAGAGCGGAATGATGGGCCAGACGCTGGTTGAGCCGACGCAGGGCAATTGTTACGCCATCAACACGGCATTCCGCACGGCGCGGCAGAGCTATCCATCCGCGCAGTGGTTTCTGATGATTGATGACGACGAAGCGGCCTCGCCCGTCTGGCTCGCTGAAATGGTCTCTGCCGCAAAATCCTTCGGCGTCGATATCGTCGGCGGGCCGGTCGATCGCGAATTCGATGCGCCCGCACCCAAGGCGGTTCTGGCACACCCGCTGTTCGGCTCCATCGAGGCGCCGACCGGCGTAGTCGATCAAATCCATGGGTCCGGCAATTGCCTGATCTCGAGGCGGGTTTTCGAAACGCTGGAAAAGCCGGAATTCGATGTACGGTTCAACTTCCTCGGCGGCGGCGACATGGATTTCTTCACCCGTTGCCGAAAGGCGGGTTTCAAATTCGCCTGGAACGCTCAAGCCCTCATCATCGAATATGTGCCGGAAAACCGCATGGCGCCGCGCTGGATCATGGAGCGCTCGCTCCGAACCGGGATCATTAATTACAGCATCGACCGCGCCCGACGCCCCGGCCTGAAGGGCGGGCTGCTGCTTGCCGCCAAAAACGTTGTCAGCCTGTGCCTGTCGCTGGTCCGCGCCGTTTCCGCATTCCTGAAAACCGGTGCGCTGCTGCCCGCCACGCATCCACCGCTGATGTCCATCGGCCGCGTCATGGCGAGCCTCGGTATTACGCTCACGCCCTATAAGGCGCCGGCGAAAAAGGCCTGAACGCGGGCTCGTCCGGCAGTTAATATCAGCTTTTCAGCTCAGGGTTTTTTCCCTGCGCAAAGAGATCCCATTCACATGCCGTTTCTGGGAAGCGAATGACGAAAAAACGGCTGCAAGAATGAGAAGCGGCACAAGAATCGGCCAGAAGAAACAAAGGATGATACCGGTCACCCGGTAAAAGTCCCAATCCTTGTCGCGGCGGGCGCCTTCTATATAGGTCATGGCAAGAGAAGTAACGGTGCCAATCCCATATACGAAAAGAGAAATGGACGTAATTACCATCGCTGTCCTCAATATATTTCTGATTCGAATAAATATGTAATATCCGCTCAGTGTACCGCCGTTACGCCCACTTGCAACGATTTTCCGCGGAAAGACACCTCCACCCCGATACGTTAGAGCGACCTCATATAGCGCGACTCCATATGATGATTGCATGCGCCGGCAGATGCCGCTCAAATGAGCTCAGTCCTGAACCGGCCGGACGGTCAGGGGCAATTCCGTAAAGAATCAATGAGAATGCGCAGATTTCAGACCTTGCCGGCCCCGAACCCGTAGCGATGCTTCAGCAGCGAATATATGGCGATGGGATTGGTCAGCAGGTAGCGCTTGCCGAGACGCCTCGGCTCAAGCATGGCCCTGTAGAGCCATTCGAGCCCCATATCCTGCATCCATTGTGGTGCCCTGCTATTCTTGCCCGCGAGAAAATCGAACAGACCGCCGCAGGTCTTGATCACCGCAATGTCGGAAAGCCTGTCGAGATTGCGCGCGACGAAACGTTGCTCCAGCGGTATGCCGAAGCCCACCCAGAGAATATCGGTCTGCGATGCGACGATATCGGCAAGGATCGCCTCCTCGTCGCCGGGTCTGAAATAACCATTGCGCCGACCGGCAAAAACAAGCCGTGGATAGAGCTTTTGCATTTCCTCGACTGCCGCACGGTTCACCTCTTCGGAACCGCCGAGAAAATAGAACCGCGTGCCGGTCGCCTCAGCCCTCCGGGCCACCGCATGAACGAGATCCGTCGTCGCCACACGTTCCCGCAGCGCTCTTACGCAGAACTGGCGGGAAAAGATCACCAGCGACATGCCGTCGGCATGAATCTGGTCCGCCTGCCGCAGCAGGGCTTCGAATTCCTTGTCTTGGTGACAGAGTGCGATGACCTGACCGTTCGCCGATGTCGAATAGAACGGCTTTGCGCCGGCCGCGCGTTCACGTTCCGCCCGCAGGATAAAATCCTGCGCCGTCTCTTCGATGGTCGCATCGGTGATGGGCAAAGCCGCAAGCGGAACAACCGGCCAGTGTGTGCCAGGCCCTTCCGCATGCGGGACATCTCTCCCTGTCATATTCTGTCCGGTGTCCAAGATAGGCATCGTTTCACTGTTATATTCACGCATAGGATTAAGGTATAAGGCTTCAAACACTACGAATAACTATCATTAATATTCTTATAAATCTGACGCTTGAATCAAACAATTATACGCCCGGGGGTTGAGTGACCACCCCAACCTCTCCTCCCCCCTATTCCGGTTTTGCGGCTGATGGGTTAAGGGACGACGAAACCACACCATAGAAAAGGTCCCGGCCATGGAAACCATATCGATCGACAACCGCGGCGATTTCGGCCTTTGGGCCATCGAACGGGCAAAGGAAATCGTCGCCAACGAGGCGTCCGATCTTGCCGTTTCGGTCCGTGACGGCGACGAGACAGGCATTCGCGATGCGGGTAATGCGCTGGGTGCCGCCATCGCCGCCGCCCTGCTCGAGGTCTATGACGGCCTGATGTCCGAGGAATAAGCGCGCGCGGTCGCAGCCCTCAGGCGTAGCGTTCCGCGTGGTCTGTCCGGCGCAGAAAACCCAAAAGCCCCAGTGCGATGGCAATTCCGAGACCAAGGAACAGACCGCCCACGCCACCGGCGATCAGGAAGATCAGCTTGCCGGGCGGCCAGCTTCTGGAATTGGGCGCTACCGGCTGCGAAATCACCCGCACATTGGTGGAATCGATTGTCTGCTGCTCGGCGATCTGGCGTGATCGGTTGAGATAGGTCTCGTAGATCGCAGCAGCTGAGTTGGCGTCTCGCTCCAGATCGCGCAGCCGCACCTGCGCCTCATTGTCGGTGAAGACATTGGCGCGTTCCGCAACCGCCTTCAGCCGCAGGGCATCAAGCGAGGAGCGGGCCTCGGCGACATTGGTCTTGGCCGCCAGCAAAATCCGCTGCGCCTCATCCGCAATGCCGCGTTCCAGCATGTCGCGTTCCGCCCCCGCCGTCGCCAGACGCGGATGGCGGGCGCCATAGGTCAGCGTCATCGCCCCAATCTGCTGCTGCAAGGTGCTGTATTGCGCACGAATGGTGTTCATGGTCTGGCTGTCGAAGATCGCGTCGCTCTGGGTGCGGTTCTGGGCAATCGCCGCCTGCATCTGCTTGAGGCGCGACTCCTCCTGAATGACGCGCTGCTGCGCGGCAAGAACCTGCGCATTCAGCTCGCCGGACGCCAGATTGCTGACCAGCTGGCCGTTATTCTCCTGCAGGCCGTTTTCGCGGCGGAAATCGGCGACGCGCTTTTCCGCAACCGTCACGTTCTGACGCATTTCCTCAAGCCGCTTCTTTAGATCATCGACGATACGCAGGCTGCTGTCGGAGGTCGTCTGGAACAACTCGCTTTCGAAAGCCTTCACGATCGCCTTCGAGACTGTCACGGATTTGTCCGGATCATTGGTCCAGACCGCAAGCGTCACCACGAAGGAACGCGGATCCCGTTCCGCCGCAACCCGTTCGCCCAGCGAACGAAGCGCGCCGACCTTGTTGTCACCATCTTCCGGCTTGGGTGAAAAAAATGCTTTCAGCCGCGCAAGAGGCGGTGGGGATATGAATTCCGGGTCCTCATCCAGTTTCAGCTCGTCCACCACCCGCGCCAGCACGTTGCGCGACGTGACGGTGCGCAGCTTGCTCTCCACTTCGAGAATCTGGGTGTCGCGCTGCTGGTTGGGCGAAAACACCCCGTCATTGACGACATTCAGGTTGGAGGGATTGACGACGATATCCGTATAGGCGGTGTAACGCGGCGGCGTCATATAGGCATAGGCGAGTGCAGCGGCGACGCAGAGAATGATCGCAAGCACAATCCAGACGATCCCGGCACGCAGCCAGCCGAGTACCTCGTCCACACCGATCCGGTCGATATATTTCAGGCCCGGCAGCGTGGCCGCGAAACTGTTGCTTGGCGAGGCCGGCCTTGTGGGCTTTTCAGCCGGAGCGGGTTCGGCAACGGCAGCCGCCGGCTTCGGCTCAAGATGCTCTTTCAGCACCGTGCGCTCGAAAACCTCATCCTCATCCACCAGATCGTCCAGCAGGGAACCGTGGGGTCTGGCGGCGGGCGCCGCTTTTTCATCCAGCGGACGTGCCTGCTTATGTCCCGCCTTTTGAAGCCTGTACATCAGCCAATCCAACTTGAACGAACCACAAAAAAGGCCTGCAACAGATGGTTTTCATCGTCGCCAGAACCACTATTAACCGGCAAGTCTAGATATAACGGGTGAATTTTAGGTTACCCGCATCATCCCCGCCATCATCACCTATTCGCCGCGTCCATGAAAGAGATGATTGACTTGAATGGATCGATACGGTTCTTTCTGGCGTTATATTTTTGTATTATCCATTTGAACCTCAAAGATTTTATCGAAACGGAGTTTGGCATGAGCCTGAAATTTGGAACGAGCGGCCTTCGCGGCCTGTCTGTCGATCTGAAAGGAAAGGCCTCGGCCGTCTACGCAACGGCATTTGCAAGGCACCTTCTCACATCGGGTCAGACAAAGGCGGGCGACCCCATTCTCGTGGCCCGCGATTTCCGCGATTCGAGCCCGGATGTTTCCGCAACCTGTATCGCCGCGCTGAAAAAGGCCGGCCTCACACCGCTCGATTGCGGCACGGTGCCGACACCGGCACTGGCGCTTTACGGACTTTCCCTCAAGGCCGGCGCGCTGATGATAACCGGTTCGCATATTCCGGCCGACCGCAACGGCATCAAATTCTACCGCCCGGACGGCGAAATCGACAAACAGGACGAAACGGCGATCGCCGCACTCGCAGCCGAAGTCGAGGCTGAAGGGATTAACGACGAGGCCGCAACGGCGGACGACCATTCTGCAATTGCAGCCGAGCTCTTTTATGAGCGCAATGCCGCACTCCTGCCGGCAAAGGCGCTGTCGGGCCTGAAGATCGGCGTTTACCAGCACAGCACGGTGGCGCGCGATCTCTTCGTCGACGTTCTCGCCCACTATGGCGCCGAAGTTGTGTCGCTCGGCCGTTCCGAGACCTTCATTCCGGTCGATACCGAGGCGGTCTCCCCTGAAACGCTGGAGCTTCTCAAAAAATGGGCACCGGAACACGGCCTCGATGCCATCGTTTCCGCCGATGGTGACGGCGACCGGCCCCTGCTTGCCGATGAAAACGGCGTGCCGCTGCGCGGCGACCTGATCGGATTGATCACGGCGAATTTTCTCGATGCCGGCGTGGTCGTCACCCCCGTCACCTCCAATTCCGGCATTGAGGCGAGCGGTTCGTTCAAGGTCATCCGCACCAGGGTCGGTTCGCCTTTCGTGATTGCCGGCATGGCACAGGCCCTTGCCGAAGGAAACAACGGCGTCATGGGTTTCGAGGCCAATGGCGGCCTTCTGACAGCCTCCACCTTCACATTGAACGGCAAACCGCTATCGCCCCTGCCGACGCGGGACAGCTTCCTGCCCATCCTCGCCGTATTGCTTCTCTCCGCCGAGCAGAAAAAGCCGCTATCGCAGATTGCCGCCGCCTATAACCTGCCGGTCGCGGCTGCCGATCGTCTGGAAAACTTCGCACAGGAAAAGAGCGCTGCCCTGATGACGCATTTGCGCGCCTCGCGGAATAATCTCGAAACCTTCCTCGCCCCCGTGGGCACGGTCAAGGCGCTGAGCGACATTGACGGCCTGCGCGTGGCCCTGACCGACGGCAGCACCATCCATTTCCGCCCGTCCGGCAATGCTCCGGAAATGCGCTGCTACGTCGAGGCAGCCAATCAGGACGAAGCCGAAACGCTGCTCAGCAAGGGCCTCGATCTCATCCGCAACTTTGGATGAGTGGATGGCGCTGAACGCTTGAAGCGGACGGCCACCATGAATGTCCCAGTGTCGCAAATGTCGCATCCCGTCTTTGCCTGTTGCTCTTCCCGCTCGGGAAAGCGATAAGGGCCGCAGGGCTCAAGGAGGCGGGATGTGAGCGGCGAGACCATTACCCTTTATGAAGCGATCGGCGGCGATGCCACAGTCAGAGCACTGACCCGGCGCTTCTACGAATTGATGGACACCCTGCCAGAGGCGGCGCATTGCCGCGCCATCCATCCAGCCGATCTTTCCGGCAGCGAAAGCAAGTTCTACGATTATCTGACCGGATATCTTGGCGGACCGCCGGTCTATTTCGAAAAACACGGCCACCCGATGTTGCGCAGGCGTCATTTCGTGGCCCCTATCGGACCCGCCGAGCGGGACGAATGGCTGCTCTGCTTTCGCCGCGCGATGGACGAGACCATCGAGAACGCAAAGCTCCGGGACATCATCTGGGGACCCGTGGAGCGGCTGGCCTTTCACATGCAAAATCAGGAAGCGAATAACCCATGACGACGGAAAGATTGCGCGCCTTGATTTTGCTGCTGGGCAGCCTTTTGGGTGCTGCCGGCGTCATGCTTGCCGCCGCCGCCACCCATACCGGCGAAACCTATATGCTTGGCAACGCCTCGGCCATGGCGCTTGCCCATGCGCCGGTGCTTGTGGCACTGCATATCGGCGCGGACCGCATCAGAACCGCCATTCCGGCAGGGCTGATCCTTGGCTTCGGCACGGCGGTTTTTGTTGGTGATCTCGTCACCAGACATTTTTCCGGTCACAGCCTGTTTCCCTACGCGGCTCCCTTGGGTGGCCTCGGCATGATCGCGGGATGGCTGGTGCTCTGCGCCGGTGCATTTTTGAAGCCGAGGGGCTAAATCGGCATCAACGCCGTTTCCAGCGAAACGACAGGATGTTGCCGCCACGTTGAGCCGCGTCACCGATCTCGAAGAACGGCTTTTCGCCCGGCTGGCGGGTGCGCAGATAGGGAAAAGCGAGCACATTGCCGCCGTCAGCTGCGGCGCGGTTGCGCCGCTCGCGTTCGCCGACGACTTCATACATCTCCGTCAGGGCCGGATCGGCGCCCTGGTCGGCCATCTTGTGCAACTCCACGCGGCAGGCCTCAGCCACCGCCTGCTCTGCATCCTTAAAATTATTGCGCTCGTCGCTCATCGTTTAAGGTCCGTTCATTCATCGTCTGCAGCGCCCGCTCCAGACTGGATTTGCTGCCATTGCGCAGCGGAATGAACGTCTTGCCGAATTTCTTGCAACCGGACTTCACCCGCAGACACGCATCGTGGCTGATACAGTCGATCGGGCAGAAAACGCAGTCGACGGACGGAAGAACAGTGTCGATACGCGAGACCGCCTCACGCAATCCGCCATCGTGATGGATAAGCTCGGCGCCGAAATTGCTGGCGATCTGGCGAAGATGGGCAACCTGACAGTCACGGCCGCCAACATAAAGAAAGCTCTTCGGACCGGAAAGCTGCTGTTCGGCCACATCCTTTTCAGGTTGAGGCGCGCCCTTGCCCTGCTTGCCGCCGCGTTCGGCTTTCTTCTTTTCCTTGCGTGCCATTCCCTCACCTGCCGGTTGATTTTTTCATGCCCCGACGTTCGGGATGCCGGCACCATAATAAAGATGAGTTTTGGAGTAAAGTATAAAGGTGATAATTTTCCTCATGTTTTGACATAAAGAATCGATCACATATTCGCGATAACCTCACCAGATCAGTTGTTGATCTTCAATCCACCCATGAAAAGCTGCTCCAGGTGCCGGGCTGCATCCTCAAACCGGCCTTCACCACCGTTCTTGTCGCCCAGCACTGCCCGCACCTGCACGTCGAAATCCGCATAGTGCTGCGTGGTCGACCAGATAGAGAAAATCAGGTGATAGGGATCGCATTTCGCCATCCGCCCGGCCTTGATCCAGACGCGGATTACCTCCGCCTTTTCATCCACCAGTTGCTTCAGCGGACCCTTCAGCTCATCCTCGATATGTGGCGCGCCCTGCAGGATTTCATTGGCAAACAGGCGGCTCTCGCGCGGAAAATCGCGCGACATTTCCAGCTTGCGGCGAATATAGGAGCGGATTTCGCTTTCAGGATTGCCCTCGGCATCAAAAGCCCTGAGCGGATCCAGCCAGGTATCCAGCACCCGCTCGATCAACGCGCGATGCATCGCCTCCTTGGTGCGGAAATAATAAAGTACGTTCGGTTTCGACATGCCGGCGGCCTCGGCAATCTGGTCGATGGTGGAACCGCGAAAGCCGTTGGTGGAAAACACACTCAGCGCGGCCTCAAGAATCGCTTCCTGCTTTTCTTCCTGAATGCGGGTCCGCTTCTGTGTTTTCGCTGCGCGCGGTATGGCCATACTCTGCTCTCTGTGTTTCTTTTCGATGCAATTGCCGCTACAGTATGCTTAAAAAATAATCGCCGCGTACAGTTTAGGCAAAATTAGTGCGATTCGTCACGAAAATCCCTTGCTGACGTCATGGCGAATTTGCAATGTTTACCAGCCGGTCAATTTATCCACCATCACCATCACAAGGCAATGGCTGTTATCTTAACCGGCAAAAACGGGAACGGCACAAGCTTTGCTTCGATAAAAACAAAACAGGTGAGGACGACACTTCATGGCAGCGGGTAAGAACTTGACGGTCAATGGCGACCGTCTGTGGGACAGTCTGATGGACATGGCGAAAATCGGCCCCGGCATTGCCGGCGGCAATAATCGCCGCACGCTGACGGATGAAGATGCTGAAGGCCGCAGCCTGTTCAAGAGCTGGTGCGAAGCGGCCGGCCTCACGATGGGCGTCGACAAGATGGGCACGATGTTCGCCACCCGCCCCGGCGAGGACCCGGATGCACTGCCGGTCTATATCGGCAGCCATCTCGACACCCAGCCGACCGGCGGCAAGTTCGATGGCGTTCTCGGCGTGCTGGCTGGACTGGAAGTCGTGCGAAGCCTGAACGATCTCAACATAAAGACGAAACACCCTGTTGTCGTCACCAACTGGTCCAACGAGGAAGGCGCGCGCTTTGCTCCGGCCATGCTGGCTTCCGGCGTCTTCGCCGGCATTCACGATCTCGATTACGCCTATAGCCGCACCGATACCGACGGCAAGACCTATGGCGACGAGCTGAAGCGCATCGGCTGGCTGGGTGAGGAAGAGGTGGGCGCCCGCAAGATGCACGCCTATTTCGAATATCATATCGAACAGGGGCCTATCCTCGAGGCGGAAGGCAAGCAGATCGGCGTCGTTACCCATGGTCAGGGCCTGTGGTGGCTGGAAGTGACGCTGACAGGCAAGGAAGCGCATACCGGCTCGACGCCGATGGCCATGCGCGTCAATGCCGGCCTCGCCGCCGCCCGCATCCTCGAAAAGGTGCAGGAAGTGGCGATGGCCCACCAGCCGGGCGCCGTCGCCGGCGTCGGCCAGATGATCTTCACGCCCAATTCCCGCAATGTGCTGCCCGGCAAGGTGGTTTTCACCATCGACCTCAGAACCCCCTCGCAGGCAAAACTCGACAACATGCGCGCCATTTTCGAACGCGAGGTGCCCGTTATCGCCGAAGAACTCGGCGTCGGCTGCTCAATCGAGGCCATCGGCCATTTCGATCCCGTCACGTTCGATCCGGTGCTGGTGGGCCGCGTGCGCGCTGCTGCCGAAAAGCTGGGCTACAGCCATATGG
The DNA here is from genome assembly GCF_056393925.1 of Agrobacterium sp. 10T429. Taxonomy (NCBI): domain Bacteria; kingdom Pseudomonadati; phylum Pseudomonadota; class Alphaproteobacteria; order Hyphomicrobiales; family Rhizobiaceae; genus Agrobacterium; species Agrobacterium sp. 10T429. The sequence goes on along the minus strand of NZ_JBFTGV010000011.1, from coordinate 193,495 downwards.
ACATCATTTCCGGCGCTGGCCATGATGCTTGCTGGACGGCAAGGGTTGCCCCCTCCACCATGATCTTCTGCCCCTGCGTGGACGGTCTTTCCCACAATGAAGCCGAAGACATCTCCTCCGAATGGGCCGCCGCGGGCTGCGACGTGCTGCTGCATGCGGTGCTGGAAACTGCGGAGATCGTGGGATAACGATGGACCTGGGCACCATAATCGCAGGAATGACTCTTCTGTCAGGCGTTCTGGCGTTCTTCTACAAGAAGGATGGCGCGGTAGACAAAGTTGGTGGCGTGGGCGTTCTACTGATTATGCTCATTATAGTAACCGGTAGCGTCAACATCTTCATCAGCCGGGAATCGGCCTATCAGGCAGATCAGGCGAAGAGGGAGACGGAAACGCTCAAAACTGAAAACCGACGAGCGCAAACCACCATTCAGCTACAGTATCTGGATATAGAAAAGCCTTTTGACGGCGGACATATCTCCTTCTCGGTCTTCGAGAAAAGCGAAGACTTTCCTGACAGGCAAGCGCACCCACTCGGAGAGCAAAACCTGATCATATTCCGTAACCCGGCGAATGATGGACCAATCGGCAAACTATGGTTGGACGCGGCAGACATGGGGTTTACGAGCGCGGAACTGGTAAAGGAGAAAGGCAGAATAAAAGTCACGCAGGAAGGCTCAAAGCGAGGAACATTCGCCTACGACCTCGAAGAAGGAAACCACTGCGCGATGGCCGGAGAATGCCCGAAACAGTTCGGGCGGGACGATTATCTCTTCTTTACACAGGAACTGGCCGGGATCGACGGTGATTTTCATATCGGATTGGACATTCCGGACTTCGTCGAGCAACCTGCCCTAATGTCGGTTTCAAAAATTCTGCAAAACCCGGTGATCGGTTATTTCAAGACAAACGTACAGTATAAAATGAACGTTGAAAAATTTGAGAAATATTATTCAGATAATATAAATGGGAAAATCTATCTCACCCAGTCCAACGCCAAAAACTCTTCTCTTGCCGACTGCAAGAGAACAGCCACGCTTCCTATTCGAATCGAGAAAATCGAAAAAACCAAACAGGATATAGATGCGGAGTGCGCAGGATCGGGAACATGCTTCCGGATGGTTCACGATAGCAATTTTACAATAAACGCTTGTCAGATCTCGGAATTCTAGCAGGGAACAGCCCTATGAAGAGCACAGTCATCAAGAACGGCACCATCGTCACCGCCGACCTGACCTACAAGGCCGATGTTAAAATCGAAGGCGGCAAGATCACAGAGATCGGACCCGATCTGACCGGCGGCACAGTGCTCGATGCCACGGGATGTTACGTCATGCCTGGCGGCATTGATCCGCATGTGCATCTGGAAATGCCCTTCATGGGCACATATTCCGCCGATGATTTCGAGAGTGGCACGCGTGCCGCCCTTGCCGGCGGCACGACCATGGTGGTGGATTTTTGTCTGCCCGATCCCGGCCAGTCGCTGCTCGATGCCCTGCAAAGATGGGACAACAAGGCAACGCGCGCCAACTGCGATTATTCTTTCCACATGGCCGTTACCTGGTGGGGCGAGCAGGTCTTCAACGAGATGAAGACTGTGGTTCAGGAAAAGGGCATCAATTCGTTCAAGCACTTCATGGCCTACAAGGGCGCGTTGATGGTGAATGACGACGAGATGTTCGCCTCCTTCTCGCGCTGCGCCGAGCTTGGCGCCATTCCCTTCGTGCATGCGGAAAACGGCGATATCGTCGCGCAGATGCAGGAAAAGCTGATGGCGGAAGGCAATGTCGGGCCGGAAGCGCATGCCTATTCACGGCCGCCCTCCGTCGAAGGTGAGGCCACCAACCGCGCCATCATCATCGCCGATATGGCCGGTGCGCCGCTTTATGTCGTTCATACATCCTGCGAGCAGGCACATGAAGCCATCCGCCGTGCGCGTCAGAACGGCATGCGCGTTTATGGCGAACCGCTGATCCAGCACCTCATCCTCGACGAAAGCGAATATGCCAATGCCGACTGGAACCATGCTGCCCGCCGGGTCATGTCGCCACCCTTCCGCAACCGCCAGCATCAGGATAGCCTCTGGGCGGGTCTCTCCTCCGGCTCGCTGCAATGCGTGGCGACCGACCATTGCGCCTTCACCACCGACCAGAAACGCTTCGGCCTCGGTGATTTCCGCAAGATCCCCAATGGCACCGGCGGGCTGGAAGATCGCATGCCGCTGCTCTGGACCCATGGCGTGGCGACCGGCCGGCTGACGATGAACGAATTCGTCGCCGTCACCTCCACCAACATTGCGAAAATCCTCAACATCTATCCGAAAAAGGGCGCGATCCTCGTCGGCAGCGATGCCGATCTCGTCGTCTGGGACCCGGCGCGGGAAAAGACCATCCGCGCGGAAAACCAGCAATCGGCCATCGATTACAACGTGTTCGAAGGACAGAAGGTGAAGGGCCTACCGCGCTTCACCCTGTCGCGCGGCATCGTCAGCATCGAGGAAAGCACGGTCAAGACGCAGGAAGGTCACGGCACGTTCGTCGCCCGTGATCCCTATCCCGCCGTCAGCAAGGCGCTGTCCACATGGAAAGAGCTCGTCGCGCCACGCAAGGTGGAACGCAGCGGCATCCCGGCATCGGGTGTATGACCTTGAGCACCGATCCGAAACGCGAAATCGTCATCGCTGCCGCCGTTCTCCTGAATGCGCGGCGGCAAATGCTTGTCGTGCGCAAGCGCGGCACCACGCAATTCATGCAGCCGGGCGGCAAGATCGATCCGGGTGAAACGCCTGAGCAGGCGCTTCACCGTGAACTTGCCGAGGAAATCGGCCTCACGCTTCCTGAAAATGCCGCGCGATACGAGGGCATCTTTCGGGAGGAGGCCGCCAATGAGACAGGGGCGGAGGTCGTGGCCCATGCCTTCGTCGCCCAACTGAATATCGACGTTACCCCGCAGGCCGAGATAGAGGAGGTGCGCTGGCTCGATCTGGATGCGGCCTCCAATCTGCCGATCGCCAAACTCACGGAAACACGTATGCTGCCGCTGGCACGCGCAGCCCTGACGGAAAGTGGAAACAAGCCACGATGAACCAAGCCTCGTCCTATTCCGTCGTTTCCGCCGGAAATCTCGGCCTCACCTTCGAAACCGGCGATGGCCCGGTGCACGCGCTTTCCAATGTCGATCTGGAAGTGGGCAAGGGCGAGTTCGTCTCCTTCATCGGCCCTTCCGGCTGCGGTAAGACCACGTTCCTGCGCGTGATTGCCGATCTCGAAAAGCACACATCCGGCGATATCACCGTCAATGGCACCACGCCGGAAAACGCCCGCAAGGACCGGTCCTACGGCTATGTCTTTCAAGCCGCCGCACTCTATCCGTGGCGGACCATCGAAAAGAACATTGCACTGCCGCTCGAAATCATGGGCTATACGAAGGCCGAACAGAGGGAGCGCATCGACCGCACGCTCGATCTCGTCAATCTCAGCGGTTTCAGCAAGAAATACCCATGGCAGCTTTCCGGCGGCATGCAGCAGCGCGCCTCCATCGCCCGCGCGCTGGCCTTCGATGCCGACCTGCTGTTGATGGACGAACCCTTCGGCGCGCTGGACGAGATCGTCCGCGACCATCTGAACGAACAGCTGCTGAAACTGTGGGATACGACCGGCAAGACCATCTGCTTCGTCACCCATTCCATCCCGGAAGCCGTTTATCTCTCGACCAAGATCGTCGTGATGTCACCACGGCCCGGCCGGGTAACGGATATCATCGAATCCACGCTGCCAAGGGAAAGGCCGCTCGAGATCAGGGAGACTCCGGAATTTCTGGCAATTGCGCATCGCGTGCGTGAGGGATTGAAGGCGGGGCATAGCTATGAGGGTTGAGGTCAGCGCCAGCATTACCCCCCATCAACCGAGGGCAACCCGATGACCCTCCTCCGCCACCGCGTCCTCCCCATCCTCACCGTCCTCCTCGCCATCCTCATCGTCTGGCACCTTTCCGTCATCTACCTCAACATGCCCTTCGTCCGCGATCAGGCAAACCGCGCCGGCCGGACGCCGAGCTTCATGGAGCTTCTGCCGCAAACCTTCGCACAGGAGCGCCCGGTTCTCCCCGCCCCGCACCAGATCATCGCGGAACTGTGGGACACCACCGTCAACAAGGCGATCACCTCGAAGCGCAGCCTCGTTTATCACGCGGGCGTCACGCTTTCGGCCACGCTCCTCGGTTTCGCCATCGGCGCGGTGCTCGGCATCCTGCTTGCCGTCGCCATCATCCACAATCGCGCCATGGACCGCTCGGTCATGCCGTGGATCATCGCCAGCCAGACCATCCCCATCCTTGCTGTCGCGCCGATGATCATCGTCGTCCTGAATTCCATCGGCATTTCCGGGCTTTTGCCCAAGGCGCTGATTTCCACCTATCTCTCGTTCTTCCCGATTGTCGTCGGCATGGTGAAGGGCCTCAGAAGCCCCGAAACCATCCAGCTGGACCTGATGCACACCTATAATGCCTCGCCCGCACAAATCTTCTGGAAGCTGCGCTGGCCGTCTGCCCTGCCCTATCTCTTCACCTCGCTGAAGATCGCCATCGCGATTGCGCTGGTCGGGGCCATCGTCGGCGAATTGCCGACGGGCGCCGTCGCCGGTCTCGGCGCCCGTCTGCTCTCCGGCTCCTATTACGGCCAGACGGTGCAGATATGGGCAGCGCTGTTCATGGCCGCCGGTGTGGCCGCCATTCTGGTATCGATCATCGGCATCGCCCACGCTGCCGTCCTCAAGAGAATGGGAGCGCGGCCATGACAAATCCCGTCTGGTTTATTGGCGCAATCCTGTTCTGGCTTGCCGCCTGGGCCTCCAACGAATGGCTGGTGCGCCACACCTTCGCATCACAGTCGGCAAAGCGAATGAGCCGCATGGCCGTACCGCTTCTCTTCGGGCTGGCCATTCTCGCGCTTTGGGAAGGTGTGGTGCGCGGCTTCTCCGTCCCACCCATCCTGTTGCCTGCCCCGAGCGCCATCCTCGCCCGCCTTCTCGGCTCGCTACCGATCCTCTGGGCGGATTTCCGCCAGACCTTCCTCAAATCGGTGCTGACAGGTTATGTGCTCGGCTGCGGCCTCGGTTTCCTCGTCGCCATCCTCATCGACCGCTCGCCTTTCCTGCAACGCGGGCTTCTGCCCATCGGCAATTTCGTCTCCGCTTTGCCAGTCGTCGGCATCGCGCCGATCATGGTCATGTGGTTCGGCTTCGACTGGCAGTCGAAAGTGGCTGTCGTCGTCATCATGACGTTTTTCCCGATGCTGGTGAACACGGTTCAAGGGCTTGCCGCCTCCAGCCACATGGAACGCGACCTGATGCGCACCTATGCCGCAGGCTGGGGGCAGACATTGCTGAAACTGCGCCTGCCCGCCGCCTGGCCCTTCATCTTCAACGCCCTGAAGATCAATTCCACACTGGCGCTGATCGGCGCCATCGTCGCGGAATTCTTCGGCACGCCCATCGTCGGCATGGGTTTTCGCATCTCGGCGGAAATGGGCCGCAGCAATGTCGATATGGTCTGGGCAGAAATTGCCGTGGCGGCGCTCGCAGGCTCAGGATTTTACGGTCTGGTGGCGCTCATCGAGCGCGCCGTCACCTTCTGGCATCCGTCCGTCCGTGGGGGACGAACGTAAATAACGAAAAAGGGAACAGCGATGAAAATGAAACTTGCCTCCATGCTTCTTGCCGGCGCGTCACTTCTGAGCGCATTTGAGGCTCAGGCCGCCGACAAGATCACCCTGCAGCTGAAATGGGTCACCCAGGCGCAGTTCGCCGGTTATTACGTCGCCAAGGACAAGGGCTTTTATGAAGCCGAAGGCCTCGATGTCGATATCAAGCCGGGCGGACCGGATATTGCGCCTGCGCAGGTTCTGGCCGGCGGTGGCGCGGATGTGATCGTTGACTGGATGCCATCGGCACTCGCCACCCGCGAAAAGGGCGTGCCGCTCGTCAACATCGCCCAGCCGTTCAAAACGTCAGGCATGATGCTGACCTGCCTCAAGGAAACCGGCATTACCAAGCCGGAAGATTTCAAGGGCAAGACGCTCGGGGTCTGGTTCTTCGGCAATGAATATCCGTTCCTGTCGTGGATGGCGCACCTGAAAATCCCGACCACCGGCGGCGCGGATGGCGTCACCGTCCTCAAGCAGGGTTTCAACGTCGATCCGCTACTGCAAAAGCAGGCCGCCTGCATTTCCACCATGACCTATAATGAATACTGGCAGGTCATTGATGCCGGCATCAAGCCGGAGGAACTCGTCACCTTCAAATATGAGGACGAAGGCGTGGCAACGCTGGAGGACGGGCTCTACGTTCTCGAAGACAAGCTGAAGGACGCCAAGTTCAAGCAAGACATGGTCAAATTCGTCCGCGCTTCCATGAAGGGCTGGAAGTGGGCGGAAGAACACCCTGACGATGCAGCAGGTATCGTTCTTGAAAATGACGCCTCCGGCGCCCAGACCGAAAAGCACCAGAAGCGCATGATGGGCGAAGTCGCCAAGCTGACCGCCGGCTCGAAGGGCGCGCTGGACAAGGCGGATTACGAGCGCACCGTCAAGACGCTGCTCGGCGGCGGTTCCGATCCCGTCATAACCAAGGAGCCGACAGGCGCCTACACCACTGAAATCACCGATGCGGCGCTGAAATAGTCACGTCGAAGCCGAAAACATGGAAACGCGCGGCCATCACCGCGCGTTTTTTTGCGCGCTGGTGACCCGTTTGATGAATTACAACACTCGGCCATATACAAAAATGTATATCAACCCTCGAGGCTATGCGGATTGATTTGTATAGCAACAACAATTAGAGTCCCCGCCAACAAGACTGCCGAATTTGATCTTGTAAAAAAGCACGAGGCAAAGGTGCTTAAGATTCGCGTTGAGGGGCGTTTGAATCGGGAGGATCGAGAAGGAAGTATTGTGATCCCTTGTTTCACATTCGTTGCCGCATGACCTTTTAAAACACGCCTTCAGGCTGAAGGACATGCGATCGAATATTGCGCGAGCCAAGACACATGCAGCATAAAGTCACGTTTAACCGCTTTGTTTTCCTTTTTCTTTCCGCAACGGCCCTGCCATTTTCGGCCGTGGCCGAGGGAGAAGTGCCGGAACCGGTCAAACAGCAGAACCTGCCTTCCATCATCGTCGCGCACGCCGCAACACGCGATCTCGTGGACCGCATCATCGCCACCGGCACCATCAGGCCCGTGGACGAAATTTATGTACAGCCGCTGGTCGACGGCCTGTCGATCGACGAACTGAACGTCGATATCGGCGACAGGGTCGAGGCGAATGCGGTTCTGGCCGTGCTTTCCTCGGATAGTCTTCTCCTGCAAAAAAGCCAGCTTGAGGCCAACAGGGCCAAGGCGCAGGCCGCCGTTGCGCAATCCAAGGCGCAGGTTTTGGAGGCTGAGGCCAACAAGGCGGATGCCCTTCGCCAGCGCGACCGCGCCGCCAAGCTCGGCCAGAGCGGTTCCGGTTCCGTCTCCGAGACGGAAAAAACCGAGGCCGCTGCCCAGGTTGCGCAGGCACGCCTTGATGCCGCCAAGCAGACCGTTTCCGCCGGAGAGGCAGACATCAAGGTCGTCGACGCGCAGATTGACGACATCAATCTGAAACTGACGCGCACGGGTGTGAAAACCCCCGTCACCGGCATCGTTTCCGCCAAGAATGCCAAGGTCGGCGCCATCGCCAGCGGTGCGGGAAACCCGCTTTTCACGATCATCAAGGACGGCGCGATCGAGCTTGTCGCCGATCTTTCCGAGACTGACATCCAGCGGGTGAAGGCCGGCCAGAAAGCTTTCTTGACGGTTGCCGGCGGAGCCAAAAAAATTGAGGGCAAGGTGCGTCTCGTTTCGCCGACCGTCGATCCGGCCACGCGCCTTGGTTCCGTGCATGTTGTGCTGCCGACGGACAGCCCGGCACGGTCGGGCATGTATGCCAGCGCGGAGATCATCGTAAAAGAGACGAACGCGCTTGCCCTGCCGCTTTCGGCCGTCACCTCCGGGCGTGAAGGCTCAACCACCCGCAAGGTGGAAGGCGACATCGTCAAGCAGGTGAAGATCGAGACCGGCATTGAAGACAGCGGTTTCATCGAGATTGTCAGCGGACTTGCCGCTGGTGACAAGGTTGTCGAGAAAGCTGGAGCATTCGTGCGTGATGGTGACCGGATAAGACCGGTGGAAGGCCAGACGGCTGCGTCCAACTGACTGAGGGAATGAAATGAACTTCTCCGCATGGTCAATCCGTAACCCGATTGCGCCGCTTCTCGGCTTCGCGCTTTTGATGTTCCTCGGCATCCAGGCCTTCAACGCCCTGCCGATCACTCGCTTTCCGAATATCGACGTTCCCGTCGTTGCCGTCACCGTGACCCAGAGCGGCGCTTCGCCGTCCGAGCTGGAAATGCAGGTGACGAAGGAGATCGAAGATGCCGTCGCTGCCATTAGCGGCGTCGACGAAATCCAGTCGACCGTCACCGACGGACAATCCCTGACAACCGTCGTCTTCCGCATCGAAAAGCCGACGGAAGAGGCGGTTCAGGACGTCAAGGACGCTATCGACAAGATCCGCAGCGATCTGCCATCCGACATCGAAGTGCCTGTTGTCAGCAAGATCGACGTGGAAGGCCAGGCAATCCAGACCTTTGCCGTCTCCTCGCCGAACATGACGCTGGAAGAACTGTCCTGGTTCGTGGATGACACCATCAAGCGTTCGCTGCAGGGCAAGTCCGGCATCGGCAAGGTCGACCGTTACGGCGGCGCCGACCGCGAAGTGCGCGTTTCGCTCAGCCCCGAAAAGCTCGACGCCTACGGCATCACCGCAAGCGAAGTGAACGGCCAGCTGCGCGGCACCAATATCGACCTTGGCTCCGGCCGCGGCCAGGTTGGCGGCAACGAACAGACGATCCGCACGCTCGGCGACACCCGCGATGTCACCCAGCTTGCCAACACCACCATCGCGCTCTCCAATGGCCGTTTCGTAAAGCTCGCCGAACTCGGCACCGTCACGGACACCTATGAGGAGCAGAAGTCCTTCTCGCGCTTCAACGGCAACCCGGCCGTTACCTTTGCGGTGTTCCGCTCCAAGGGCGCCAGCGAGGTTTCGGTCGCCAAAACCGTGGCCGAAAGCCTCGATCAGGTCCGCAAGGACCATCCCGACGTCGCGATCCAGATGGTCGATGACGCCGTCTACTTCACCTATGGCAACTATACGGCAGCGCTCGATACGCTGATCGAAGGCGCGGTCCTCGCCGTCATCGTGGTTCTGCTGTTCCTCAGGAACTGGCGCGCTACCCTGATTGCCGCCGTGGCCCTGCCGCTCTCCGCGATCCCGACATTCTGGATCATGGACATCATGGGCTTCTCGCTCAACCTCGTCAGCTTCCTCGCATTGACGCTCGCCACGGGTATTCTCGTGGACGACGCCATCGTGGAAATCGAGAACATCGCCCGCCACATCAAGATGGGCAAGACGCCGTATCGCGCCTCGCTGGAAGCCGCAGACGAAATCGGCCTTGCCGTCATCGCCACCAGCTTCACCATCATCGCCGTCTTCGTACCCGTGTCGTTCATGCCCGGCATTCCCGGCCAGTACTTCATCCAGTTCGGTCTGACGGTCGCCTTCTCGGTGTTCTTCTCGCTGGCGGTCGCCCGTCTCATCACGCCCTTGATGGCCGCCTATCTCATGCGCGCCGAAGACGCGATGGACGACCATGCCGACAATGACGGCTGGCTGATGAAAGCCTATACGCGCATGGTTTCCGCCACCACCTCCAAATGGTGGGCGCGTTACCTGACGCTGGTCGGCGCCATCGGCTTCCTCATTGCTTCCGTCATGCTTCTAAGCCAGGTGCCGGGCAGCTTCCTGCCGCCGGACGACGCCTCGCGCGTAACGCTTTCGGTGGAACTGCCGCCCAATGCGACGCTGGACGAGACAGACCGGACGACGACCGAAATCTTCCACGCCATCCGCGATATCAACGGTGTGGAAAGCGTCTTCATCCTCGGCGGCGCCTCGCCCAAGGGCGATCTGGAGCTTCGCCGCGCCACCGTCAACGTCATTCTCCATCATATCGACCATTCGCTGCTGAAAACCCTTGTCAACAAGGGTCTCGGCTCGCTTCCGCTTGTCGGCCAATATCTTCCGAAGATCGAGGAAAAGGGCCGTGTCCGTCCGCAGTGGGATGTGGAGCGGGATATCTTCGCCAAGGTCCGAAGCATTCCGGATGTGCGCATCATCAAGCTGAACGACCGCGCGGAACGCGAACTGAGCTTCAACTTCCTCTCGTCCAACGAGAAGGATCTGAACGACGCCGTCGGCATTCTCGAAAGCCGCCTGCGCGCCTCGCCCATCCTTGCCAATGTCAGCTCGGAGGGAGCGCTTCCCCGTCCTGAACTGCAGATCCGCCCGCGCAAGGACGAGATCGCCCGCCTCGGAATCACGCCGCAGCAGATTTCGCAGACGGTGCGTGTCGCCACCATCGGTGACATCGACGCACAGTTGACGAAAATCTCGCTGGACGACCGGCAGATCCCGATCCGCGTGCAGGCATCCATCGATACCCGCCGTGACCTCGCCACCATCCGCGCGCTGAAGGTCAAGACCGCATCCGGTTCGCTGGTGCCGCTCTACAGTGTTGCCGATATCGACTATTCGGAAGGTCCAAGCTCGATCAAGCGCAACGACCGCAACCGCGTCGTCTCCATCGGCTCCGATGTACCGTTCGGCACAGCGCTCGATACATCGACGGCGGAGTTCAAGCGGATCGTTTCGGAAACCGAACTGCCGGCAAGCGTTCGCCTTGCCGAAAGCGGCGATGCCAAGGTGCAGGGCGAAATGCAGCAGGGCTTCGTCAACGCCATGCTGCTCGGCCTGCTTCTGGTGCTGGTGGTGCTTATCCTTCTGTTCAAGGATATCATCCAGCCTTTCACCATCCTGTTCTCACTGCCACTCGCCATTGGCGGCGTGGCCGTGGCGCTCATCATCACGCAGAACGCGCTTTCCATGCCCGTTCTCATCGGCATTCTGATGCTGATGGGTATCGTGACGAAAAACGCCATCCTTCTGGTGGACTTCGCCATTGAAATGCGCCGGCACGGCATGGAACGGGTGCATGCCATGGTCGAGGCCGGCCGCAAGCGCGCCCGCCCGATCATCATGACCTCCATCGCCATGTCGGCGGGCATGTTGCCCTCGGCACTTGGCGTCGGCGAAGGCGGCTCCTTCCGCGCGCCGATGGCGATTGCGGTGATCGGTGGCATCATCGTCTCCACGGTGCTGTCCCTGATCGTGGTCCCCGCCTTCTTCCTGATCATGGATGACCTGTCGCGCCTGCTCGCCCACCTCTTCGGCCGCTTCGTCGGCAAGAAGGAAGAGGAGGAAGAGTCGCTCTCCAACGAAAAACTCTCGGAGATCGCCCGCGAAAACAGCCTGGCGCTCTCCTCGCTGGAAGCGCGCGTCGCCGGCATGGAAAAAGGCTCCGGTGAAAAATCCGGTGACAAGGGCAGCAATATATTGCGGTTGCCGCCGCTCGCTGCCGAGTGAAAGTTAAAACGCCGGGTCCAGTGCCCGGCGTTTCCTTTTGTGGTGAGTTTGCTTGGTCGCGACTGCGTTGCGGCTGGCTTCTTCTCCACGCCGGGGAGAAGAGATAGGCCGCACCCGCTCGCTCCACATTTCCCTGCTCCCCGCACAACAACGCCAAACCCATTTGATCGAAATCAATTCGCTTTTCAGGTGAACTGCTAATCTCCCTCGCATCGGGAATTGCCGGTCGAAGGATAATGCGATGAGCTCTTTTCAGATAGGCGTGAGGGAAAAGGAACATCCCCGGTTTCGTATCGCTTCGGACAACCCGGCAAAAGGTTTGAGCGGGAGCCGGATGGACGTGAACAAGACCGTAAAGCTGAGCAACAGGGACAGGAACATTCTGCTGCGCGTGCCCCTGATAGGGATTGCGGATGAAGCGGCGGCGTTGAAACTGATGGAGGCGGCAACCGTCACCAATCTCAATGCCCGCCATGTGCTCTTCAAGGAGGGCGAGGCAGCGCAATATTTCTACTGTGTGCTGTCGGGCTATGTCCGCCTTTACCGGCTGGACAGGCACGGGCGCGAGGCGGATGTGCGTGTCAGCGGTCCGGGCGATACCTTCAACGAATGCCTGATCTTCGGCAGCGACAGCTATCGTTACAGCGCGCAGGCGGCGGAAAGCTGCACCGTGGCGCGTTTCGAACTGGCAAGAATCCGCAGCCTTGTGGATCAGGAACCGGCAATCGCCAAGGCCGTGATGCGCTGCCTCTCCAACAGCCTGCTCGGCACCATGGATTGCATTGCCAACGACCGGCTGCAAACCGCGCCGCAACGCGTTGCCCATTACCTGATCAATCAGGGGCCTCGCGACGCTACGTCCTTTTCGCTGCGTCTGCCGTTCCAGAAAAGCCTGCTCGCCGGCAAGCTCGGCCTTGCGCCGGAAGCGCTGTCGCGCGCTTTCTCCGCACTGAAAAAGGCGGGCGTCACCGTTCGCGGCCGCATCGTGCAGGTCAATGATGTCGCGGCGCTGAAGCAGATTTGAAGAAGTACCGGGGAGAGGAAGAGGACGGGACGCCTACGGGTATCCCGTCCTCTAATTTTTTGTCGAGCAGGATATCAGACCGGCTGCGGCACGAAGCGGAAGCGATCGCCCTCTCGCTCGACGCGGAAAAACCCGCCAAGATGGCCGCCGGAAACCAGCCAGCCGTGATCGGCAACCTGGGTCAGCGCATCGAGACGTGTCGAGTATGCGGTTTCGGAATCGATATCATAGACGAAACCGATACCCGGATCGTCCGCCTGCAACGCGCTCACATGCAGCACATCGCCCCACAATAACAGCCGGTCATCGCCGTTACCGATGAGATAGCCGGTATGGCCAGGCGTATGGCCGGGCATGGCGATGGCTTCCATACCCTCGGCAATCCTGCCAGTTGGGATTGGCCGCAGCATGGCACCACAAATGTCGAGCAGCCGGGCGGCAATATCGAAGGCGCCCTGCCTCGCAGGCGGCAATCTCTTGCGTGCATCCTCGCTGGTGAAAAAGGCAAGATCGGCCTCGGGCACCCATATGTCCGCATTGGGAAAATAAGGCTGGTCGCCTTCGATAAGTCCCAGCGCATGGTCGCCGTGAATATGGGTGAGGATAACACGGCTGACATCATCAGGCTGGATCCCAGCGGCAATCATCCCCGCACGGGCATGGCCGTAGGTCGGCCCCCAGGCCGTGCCGCAACCGGTGTCTATCAGCGAAATACCATCAGGCCCTGACAGCACAAAACAGTTGACGTCCATATCCACCGTTTCGCCCTCATGCCCGGCAAGCGCCGCCGCCAGCGCATCCGCGCCCTGCCGGTGGATCAGGTGGCCGACAGGCGCCTTGTAGACACCATCGACAAAGCGGGAAACGTCATAGGAACCAAAACGGAGGGGCGTGGTCATGTCTCAGAGACCGCCCTGCTCTTTCAGGAAACCGACGATGCGATCGACACCCTCGCCGCGCTTCATGTCGGTAAAGACGAAAGGCATGGCATTGCGCATGCGGGTGGCGTCACTGTCCATCACCGTCAGATCAGCGCCGACGTAAGGGGCAAGGTCTTTCTTGTTGATGACCAGCAGGTCCGAGCGGGTGATGCCCGGCCCGCCCTTGCGCGGAATTTCCTCGCCCTGACAGACGGAGATCACATAGATGGTGATATCGGCAAGATCGGGCGAGAAAGTCGCCGCAAGATTGTCGCCACCGGATTCGATGAAGACAACATCGAGATCGGGAAAGCGCGCATTGAGACCGGCAATCGCCTGCAGATTGATCGTCGCATCCTCACGGATGGCGGTATGCGGACATCCGCCCGTCTCCACTCCAACGATACGCTCGGACGGCAGCGCCTGCATGCGCACCAGCGCTTCCGCATCCTCCTTGGTGTAGATATCGTTGGTAACGACGGCGACGGAGTAATCGGCGCTCATCGCCTTGCAAAGCTTTTCCGTCAGCGCGGTCTTGCCGGAACCGACCGGCCCGCCAATGCCGACGCGCAGCGGACCGTTGCCCGATTTCATGCCCGATGTCACAACCATGTTCCCTTCAATATGCTTTGATGTTGTCCCACCATAACGCTTCGCACGACCGCTTCAAGGGCGGCAATGCTGCATTGCGGCGAGATATTCAGGAGCGGAAAAGCCGCGTTCCCTGCATCTCGTGCCGCATGGTCGCGGTGTCGGCGATAACAGTTGCGCTGCCGAGATCGTCGAGCGTGGATTGCACTGCCCGTGCCGCCATTTCGCCAATCGACGCCTCGCTTGCGGCGAGAATGGCAACGCCATCCTTCTGCCCCGCGACGCCGAGGCGGATACCGGCGGAGACGATCTGCGAAACACCGGCATGCAGGAATGCGGCAACCGTTTCCCGAAGCGGCACGCCATGCCCTGCCGCCACCGCACCTATGGCAACAGGATAAGGAACCTCTTTCGGCAACAGCTCAAGAACCGCGTTCGGCCAGGCGCCGGCGGCGGAAACGAAGGCATCGCCGAGGAGCACCGTCTCGCGGTTGCGCTCCGCAGAACCGGCGAGCGCGCGAGCCAGATCCGCCGCTTCACTCAGGGCGACGGCGTCCGTTCCATTACGCCAGGCATCAGCCAGAAATACCGCATCGTTCCACAGACTGCCGGAACGCAGAAGCACCTCCACCCAGCCGTAAAGACCGGCGGCATCACTGACGCGCCGGTCCTCCACCGCCTTTTCAAGGCCGCCAGAATAGGAAAAGCCGCCGACAGGAAAGGCCGGCGACATCCAGGCCATGAGCCGCAGCAGCGCGGCAACGCCGCGATCTTCGCTCATGCCTCAGCCATGGTCGTGATGGTGACCATGGTCATGCCCGTGCCCATGACCGTGGGAATGGCCGCCATGGGCGTGGTAAGCACCGCGCGCTGGCTGGAAAGGTTCTTCCACATCACGCACTGTTGCGCCAAGGCCTTCCAGCATCGCGCGGATCACGTGGTCACGCAGGATGAGAATACGCTCCTCCTCGATCTGCGCCGAAAGGTGCCGGTTGCCCAGATGCCAGGCAAGCTCGATCAGGTGAAGACGGTCCTTCGCCTTGATTTCGAACAGCTTTTCGTCCGCAGCGCGAACCTCCACCAGATCACCGTTCTCCACCACCAGCAGGTCGCCATGGGCAAACAGCACAGCTTCCTTCAAATCCAACATCACCATCTCGTCATTCTGCAAATGCAGAAGTTTGCGGCGCAGATGTCGCTGGTCATGCGCGAGAGTGACATAACCTGAAGGTTCGTCGGCTGGAGTTCCGGCGGGGTGATAGGACGTGACGCGCAGCATGGGATGATCCATTTCAGAAACAGTCTTGGGGTTCCGATTGTTGACGGATAGCCCGGCCGATTTCAAGGCGTGTTTTCAGGTCGAACGCGTCTCGGAAAACGAAAAAGCCCGGCATCGCTGCCGGGCCTTGTCAAAAAAAGCAAACCGCAATCAGGCCGCAGCGCGGCTCTTCAGGTTTTCCAGAATGTTCTGCGGCGAGGAAACGCCGTAAGGGTCGGTATCGCTATTATCGCAATAGCCCTCTTCCTCGAACCACTGCTCCACCAGACCGTCGTTGATGACGGCGGCGTAACGCCAGGAGCGCATGCCGAAACCGAGATTGTCCTTGGCGACCAGCATGCCCATCTTGCGGGTGAACTCGCCCGAACCGTCAGGAATGACCTTGACGTTTTCGAGGTTCTGGCCTTTTGCCCAGGCGTTCATCACGAAGGCATCGTTGACCGACAGGCAATAGATTTCATCGACGCCGAGCGCGCGGAATTCGCCCGCGAGCTTTTCGAAATCGGGAAGCTGGTAGGTCGAGCAAGTCGGCGTGAAAGCGCCGGACAACGAGAAGAGAACGACCTTTTTGCCCTTGAAGTAATCGTCGGAGGTCATGTCCTGCCAACGGAAAGGGTTGGGGCCACCAACGGCCTCGTCGCGAACACGCGTGCGGAAGGTAACGGCGGGCACTTTTTTGCCGAGCATGTCTTGTCTCCTGATCTGTCTTCAATTTTCTGGCGTTTTGCACGGATCGCTTGGGACCGATCCGCACGGAATTCTTTTGCCGTTTCTTTAGCGCAAGATGCGCTGCGGTGCAGCATAAAAATCGGATTACCAGACGTCAAATCAACGAAACGTCGCACCGCGGGAAGATCAATTGTGCAGCGCTACCGACCAGCGCAACAGTGGCGGCAACGGTGTCCACCAGCCGGTGCGAATGCCGGCTTGCCGCAGCATGGCGGCAGACCACGTGTTGCAGCCGGCCAGCGCATTGAACCAGCCATTCGCCTCGAAAAATCCATCCGTCAGGCTGTAGGAAGCACCGGGTATAAGCTTAACTTTGCCATCGTCCCGCAGGAAGCTCGCACGAATGCCCGCCACAAGTCGCTGATATCCCGCTTCGGAAATGCGAAGGCGCTTCACCCCGGCAAGGTCGGCGGGAAAATCCCCCGTCACATCCACATGCATCACCGACTGGTCGAGTGTCAGAGAGCGCAAGACCGGCATCGGCTTCAGGTCGGCCCAAGTCGGCGTCTGTATGTAAAACGACCGGCCACCCCAGCCGAACACCAGATAGGCAGCAGCCGGATGGTTGACCGCGATACCGCCCTCCTGCAATTCGGAAAAGACCCGCCGCAGATCGTCATCAACAGGCAGGGCGATATCGGTATGGATCGGATTGGATAACAGCAATATCGCGCGATCCCTCACGCCGCTTGTTTCATCGGCAAAAAAGGGTCGCGGCACGACGGTGCCGAGCACAAGAAGCAGGATGATCAGCAGCAGGCCACCGCCGATCCACCTTGTGATAAATCTCACCACGAAACGCCGTTAAAACAGGAAATAACGCTGCGCCATCGGCAGCACCGTCGCCGGTTCACAGGTCAGAAGCTCGCCATCGGCGCGCACCTCATACGTTTCCGGGTCAACCTCGATATGCGGAGTCAGCGAATTGTGGATCATCGAGGCCTTGGAAATGCCGCCGCGCACGTTCTTCACCGCCATCAGTTTCTTGGCAACACCAAGACGCCCTGCAAGGCCGGCATCCAGCGACGCCTGACTGACAAATGTAACCGAGGAATTGGTGCGCAGCTTGCCATAGGCGGCAAACATCGGGCGGTAATGCATCGGCTGCGGCGTGGGAATGGAGGCATTCGGATCGCCCATCGGTGCCGCGGCGATGGAACCGCCGAGCAACACCATTTCAGGCTTCACGCCGAAGAATGCCGGGTTCCACAACACCAGATCGGCACGCTTGCCGACTTCGATGGAGCCGATCTCATGGCTGACGCCCTGCGCGATGGCCGGGTTGATGGTATATTTGGCGATGTAACGGCGGACGCGGAAATTGTCGTTTTCGCCGGTCTCTTCCTTCAGACGGCCGCGCTGGCGCTTCATCTTGTCAGCCGTCTGCCAGGTGCGAATTGCCACTTCGCCGACACGGCCCATGGCCTGGCTGTCGGAGGAAATGATCGAGAACGCGCCGATATCGTGGAGAATATCCTCCGCCGCGATGGTTTCCTTGCGGATGCGGCTTTCGGCGAACGCGATATCCTCAGGGATGGACGACGACAGGTGGTGGCACACCATCAGCATATCCAGATGTTCGGCCAGCGTATTGATGGTGTAGGGCCGCGTCGGATTGGTGGAAGACGGGATGACGTTCGGATTGCCGCAGACCTTGATGATATCAGGCGCATGGCCACCGCCTGCCCCTTCGGTGTGGAAGGCATGGATGGTGCGGCCCTTGATGGCGGCAACCGTGTCCTCCACGAAACCGCTCTCGTTCAGCGTATCGGTGTGGATCATCACCTGCACGTCATATTCGTCAGCCACCGTCAGGCAATTGTCGATGGCGGCGGGCGTCGTGCCCCAGTCCTCGTGCAACTTCAGCGATGAGGCACCGGCAAGGATCATCTCTTCCAGCGGCGCGGGCAACGAAGCATTGCCCTTGCCCGCCAATGCGAGGTTCATCGGGAAAGCATCGAAGCTCTCGATCATCCGCTCGATGTGCCACGCGCCGGTGCAGGTGGTGGCAAGCGTGCCATGCGCGGGGCCGGAACCGCCGCCCAGCATGCAGGTAACGCCGCTCATCAGCGCTTCTTCGATCTGCTGCGGGCAGATGAAGTGGATATGTGCATCCATGCCACCGGCAGTCAGAATCTTGCCTTCGCCGGCAATCGCCTCTGTCGAAGGGCCGACAATGATTGTCACGCCCGGCTGCGTATCGGGGTTGCCCGCCTTGCCGATGGCGTGGATGCGCCCGTTCTTCAGGCCCACATCCGCTTTGTAGATGCCGCTATGGTCGACGATGACGACGTTGGTGATGACGGTATCGACAGCGCCCTCGGCCCGCGTCGCCTGGCTCTGGCCCATGCCGTCGCGAATGACCTTGCCACCGCCGAATTTCACTTCCTCGCCATAGGTCGTGTAGTCCTTCTCGATCTCGATGAAGAGTTCGGTATCGGCAAGACGCACCTTGTCGCCGACGGTCGGGCCGAACATGCCGGCATAGGCGGCGCGGGAAATCTTGTAAGGCATGGGTTCAGGCTCCTTCGGACGCGGAGAAAATCGATATGGGAGAAATTCGTGTCAGCCGGCCCTCGTGTGTGAGGGCCTCTACAAGCTGTTTTTCGGCGGCAAACGGATGCCCGTTCCAGCCTTGATGACCAAAGCCCGCAATCGCCACCTCGTCATCGCCGCCGCTCACGGTCTCCAGAACATGGGCGATGGCAAGAAGCCCGGTGCTCGGGCAGACGTAAGGGGCCGGCGCATAGACCTGCAATGCGTGATCAAGCCGCTCATGCACCCCGCGCGGAATGACGAGGTGGCTCTTGCCGGTCTCTTCGGCTAATGCTGCGAAACCGGCGGTATAATCGGCACAAAAATCGGTCAGTTCGGGCCAGCGAGCGCGGATATCCGGCTCCATCTGCGAAAATTTCGCGGGATCGCGCACCGACCAGATGGCGGAAGCCTGCTGCACCCCCTCATTGTCGCGCCACGCGGCCCCTTCGCTCATCTCGCGGCCGGGCCGGCCGGTGTTGCAAACGGCCACCACATCCGTGCGGCTGCCGCCAGCGCCCAGCGAACGGCAATCGTTGAAGCGGATGACAATGTCGGAAAGGTCGATGAGATCAGCCACGCCCTGCGGCATTTCTCCGTTTCCGACAATCATGATCCGCCGCCCCATACCGTTCAGAAACCTTCGGACAACTGGCGCAATTCATCAGCGCGCTTATTGCTCATATCGGCCAGGCATGAGGAAACCAGCATCGGCTCCATCGTGCCGCCACGCGCCTGAAACCCGAAGGCATCACAATTTGCATCGCGAAACGCCACCCAGGCACGCTGGGCGGCAACCAATGCATCCACGGCACCCTTGCCGCTTTCGTCTGCCGTCTTGTCACGCTCCGCAAGCTGCTTGCGAACCTTCTGGTAGGCGGCGTTCAACTGCTTGTCGGCCTTTTCGTAATCCTTGCCGGCGCAGATGGTCATATCGGCCTGCGTTTGCGGCGAGGTGCAATCGGGCGCGTCATCGGCAAATGCGGGAGACGCCGCAAGAGACAGCAGGACAGCCGCACCGAAACAGAATTTTTTCAAAGTCATGGCCATCACTCAGGCAGCCGCGCCATCGAAAGCCTGCGGCTTCAGCGCACGCGGATCGACACCATCAAGGCAATTGGTATTCACCGCCACCATCGGCGTCCCATCCGGCCCATCGGCATAGGCAAAACTCTCAATGCCGCAGGTGGCGCAGAACAGATGATGGATCTTGTGCTTGTTGAAGAGATATTCCGTCAGCTTGTCGTCGCCGGAAAGCAGGGTGAATTTTTCGCGCGGCGCAAAGGCAAGCGTCGAGCCCAAGCGCTTGCAGCGCGAGCAATTGCACACGACCGTGTGGTCGAGATCGGCATCGACCTCGAAGCTCACGTCGCCGCATTGGCAACTTCCGTGATAATGCGCCGTCGCCATCTCATAACCTCCCCATGATCTGTTGACGAAACCCGTAAACCTCGCGCTTGCCGGAAAGCGGCACCAGCGTCACTTCCCGCTTCTGGCCGGGTTCAAAACGAACCGCAGTGCCGGCCGGAATGTCGAGACGCATGCCGCGCACCTTGTCGCGGTCGAAGACAAGACCCGCATTGGTCTCGAAGAAATGGTAATGGCTGCCCACCTGAACCGGCCGGTCACCGGTATTGGCCACCTCGATCGTCACCGTCGGCTGGCCGGCATTGAGTTCGATGGTGCCCTCTGCGGCAATGATTTCGCCTGGTTTCATGGTGCTCCCCTTTGTCTCTCTCAAGCAGCGGTGGCTGCCGCGCAGCCTTCAGCCTTCAGCACCCGTGTCGTCGATGCCGGATTGTTGACGAGTTTGGCCGCCGGGCGGATGGGCCTGCGAACCAGCTCGCCGCCGCAATTCGGGCAGGCGCCTTTGAGCACATCGGTCGCGCAATCGGCGCAAAAGGTGCATTCGAACGAGCAGATCATCGCAACCCGGCTGTCGGGGGCAAGATCACGGTCGCAGCATTCGCAATTGGGCCGAAGCTCCAGCGCCATATCGTCCCCCTCAGCGTATCGGTTCGTGAACGGTCACAAGCTTGGTGCCGTCGGGAAATGTTGCTTCCACCTGCACATCATGGATCATGTCGGCGATGCCTTCCATAACCTGATCGCGGGAAATGACATGCGCGCCGGCTTCCATCAGGTCGGCCACCGCGCGACCATCGCGGGCGCCCTCGACAACGAAATCGGTAATCAGCGCAATCGCTTCCGGGTAATTCAGCTTCACGCCACGCTCCAGCCGGCGGCGCGCCACCATGGCGGCCATGGAAATCAGCAGCTTGTCTTTTTCTCTCGGAGTAAGGTTCATCGTCGTCCCGCAGCTTTCGCACCTGCCCCGCAAAACACAGTGTTTCGGGGGCTGATCCGACTTGTTTGACAGACCCCGGAAGGTCGCCTGTCGCGGGCGATCCGGAGCTTTACAGATTCCAGACTTTCGGCACTGGCGCGCCGTTTCGCAAGAGCGAAATGATCGGAAAAAGTATTTTTCTAAGGGAGAAACCGTCGGCGGCGGACACGCGCACGACAAGCTTGCCCTGCCATTCGCTGGCGCCGCCGCTTTCCCCGGCAATAGCCCGGATTTTAGGCAAAAGCGCCTCGGCCAGAGGCCCGATATAAAGAAGCGTGGCAAAGGCCACCTGCCCGGCAAGCACCGCCGGTTTTGCAGTCAGCTCCGCCACTTCTCCCGCAAGCAACAGCTCTTCGGCATGTACCAGCCGGCCGCCATGGCGAATGCGCCATCGATCCCGGAACAGGCCATGCTGCATCGCTTCGCCCATGGCCTGACGCCCGAGCAGCACGGCTTCGACGGCGATGAATTCGGAGGTTGCGTCGAGATCGGCTTCCAGCCTGCGGGTCAGCGACGCGCGGTCGAAAAGAATGGTTTCCTGCGGCAGCCAGTGCAACCGGGCGCCCGGCCCTGCGGAAACGCGGGCGGTGACGGTGGCGGTTCCGGAGGATGCCTTGTAGACCTTCTCGCAGGCCTGCGTCGTCACCACCAGCGAGGTGCCGGCTCCGGCAACAGCCTGCCATTCCATTTCATCTCCGCCGGTCAATCCGCCGGAGGAGTTGATGAGGATGGCCTCGATCTCGTTGGAAAACGTATCCGGCAGGCGGATCTTGGCGCAACCTTCCTGGAACAATTGGTCCAGCCGGCTGCGCCCTTCGACAGCCTTGGTTACAATGCGTCCTCTGCCACGGGCGCGCTGCTGCCGGGCAGGTTCGCCGTCTTCGAGACCGGAAGGGCGGATGGCTTGCTGTTCTGGCTGCACGCGGTCTCCGAAACGGTTGCGGAAGCGGACCCGGCCTTGGCGCCGCAATCTTTTTTGACGACGGCATCCACCACCATCTGTCCTTCCGTGTTGCGGAAGAAATCCCACATTCTTTCCGCCGCATCAACCGTGCGCGTCACTTCGCCTGTGGGCATCTTGCGCTCCACGGCAGGTTCCGCCTTCGGCGTCTGCTCGCCACCCGGCTTGCGGGTAAGGACCGCCGACGCTGCCAGCACTTCCGCCTTCATGGTGGCGCGCGGCCAGGCATGGTCCCAATTGTCAATGACGTAGGACTGGATACGTGCCCCGCCCTTGCAAACGTCATAGGAATTGACGGTGAAGCTCTCGCCCGGTCTGGTTTTCGCGCCGCCCTTGCAGCCGTCCATTTCCGCCCAGCGTTTCAGCGCCGTCTCGCCGCCATATTGCCAGTAGGACTTGCCACCACCCTGATAGGGATTGGCCGGATCCTTCAGACCCGCAAAGGCGATGATCGACATTGGCCGCGCCGGCTTGCAGCTTGCCGCATCCGGTCCCCATTTGCCCTCTGTCTCCAGCGGATAACCCGCGCGCAACGATGCAACGAAGCCGGCAGCGGTGAAATCCGCGCTGCCATTGCAGATGAATTGCGACAGCATGCGCCCGCCGCCGGAATAACCGGAACCGTAAAAGCGCTCCTCATCCACGCAGAACTTGCCTTTCACCATGGCAATTGCATCGCGAATGAAGCTCACCTCATCCAGCCCGCCGGGACGGGTGGTAACACCAGGAACATTCCAGGCATGGGTGCCGGGCAATTCGCCATTGAGGCTGCCCGCCAGCGCCACCACCATCAGGCCGTCGCGCTCGGCAAGCTTGTCCCAGCCGCTGCGGTTCAACTGGCCGTGCGGATTGCTGTTGGAGCCGTGGAAATCGAACACGACAGGCACCGGTTTTTTTCCGTCATAGGCCGATGGAACGAAATAAACGCCTTCGCGTTTCTGACCACTGGAGAGAATGGAAAAATCATGCCTGCCCGGTTCCACGCCGGGTTGAGCAAGCTGACCGCAGGTCGAGGCCGACGCTGCGACACTCGCGCTCGCGCAGATCGCAAGACCCAGAAACAGGGTACGGGCGGAGCGGAACAGCCGGGCAGCCCGGCCAAGGGCAAAGTCTTGATGCATTGACACGCCTTTATTGGGCACGGTTTCCCCGACGATACGTCGGACGCGCGTGGAATGTAAGGGATCAACTGTCGCGGCGTGCGAATAGACTTCGTCTGTGTCTCGCATGCAGCATTTCCGCTGCCAATATCACAGGCGTTTATTCAATGAAATGCTAAAATTGCGCATAAAAGCCATGCAGACACGCATAGACTTTCAAAATATTAATCGGCCGTTTGCACGCCGTGATCGGCGTGCGTGGCTACTAGTCTCGATTTATACTGTCAGATGGCGACGCGCCTCGGGCGTATCCAGCGTTTCGGCAAACCCCTCATGCACAATTTCGCCCCGGTCCATGATGTAGACATAGTCGGCAAGCTCACGGCAGAAATCCAGATATTGCTCGACCAGCAGGATCGCCATACCGGTGGAATCCCTGAGATATTTGATTGCGCGGCCGATATCCTTGATGATCGACGGCTGAATGCCTTCGGTCGGCTCGTCGAGAACGAGGATTTTCGGCCGCGTCACCAGCGCCCGGCCGATGGCGAGCTGCTGCTGCTGGCCACCGGACAGGTCGCCGCCGCGTCTGCCCAGCATGGATTGCAGCACCGGAAACAGGCTGAAAATATCGTCGGGAATGAAACGCTCCTTGCGCGGCAGCGGCGCATACCCGCTTTCAAGGTTTTCCTGCACGCTGAGCAGCGGAAAGATTTCACGCCCCTGTGGCACGTAGCCGACACCGCGCTTGGCCCGGTGGTAAGGCGCAAGCCCATCCAGTGCCGCCCCTTCAAAGCTGATCGACCCGCCACTGATGGCATGCTGGCCGGTGACCGCGCGCAACAACGAGCTTTTGCCCACGCCGTTTCGGCCGAGAACACAGGTGATCTTGCCCATCTCCGCTTTCAGCGACACGCCCCGCAGAGCCTGTGCTGCGCCATAGTGGAGGTTGATGTTTTCGACGTTCAGCATGGTGCAACTCCATTGATGCTTTGGTGGGCGGCGCTACCCCCCTCTGCCCTGCCGGGCATCTCCCCCACAAGGAGGGAGATCGATTCGCGGCTATGTCTCGCCCATCTCGACTCTAGAGTACGAAGTGGTGGAAGAGAGTCTTGCCGATCTCCCCCTGGTGGGGGAGATGCCCGGCAGGGCAGACGGGGGTAAAGCCGCAGACGCTTCCATCACCGCCCCAGATAATTCTCGATCACCTTCGGATCGCTGGACACAAAATCGATCGACCCTTCAGCCAGCACCGAGCCCTCGGCAAGACACGTCACCTTCACGCCCAGCTCGCGGATGAAGCCCATGTCGTGCTCCACCACCACGACCGAGCGGGTCTTGGCGATTTCCTTCAGAAGCACGGCGGTTTCGGCTGTCTCCGCATCCGTCATGCCGGCCACCGGCTCATCCACCAGCAGCAGCTTCGGTTCCTGTGCCAAGAGCATGCCAATCTCCAGCCACTGTTTCTGGCCGTGCGAGAGGTTGGCCGCGAGATCGCCGCGGCGGTGGCTGAGACGCACGGTGGCGAGGATTTCCTCGATACGCGCCTTGTCCTCCGCTGTCAGCCTGTAGAACAGCGTGGCGAAGACGCCGCGTTTGCGGTTCAACGCCAGTTCCAGATTGTCCCAGACGGTATGGCTTTCAAACACCGTTGGCTTCTGGAATTTACGCCCGATGCCCAGCTGGGCAATATCCGCCTCGTCCTTTTTCGTGAGGTCGATGCTGTCTTCGAACAGCACCGTGCCGGTATCCGGCCGGGTCTTGCCGGTGATGATATCCATCATCGTCGTCTTGCCGGCGCCATTCGGACCGATGATGGCCCGCAGCTCGCCCGGCTCCACCACGAAGGACAGGGAATTGAGCGCCCTGAACCCGTCGAAGGAAACGGAAACACCGTCGAGATAAAGCAGGCTTTTGGTTCTGTTTTCGGAAACCGTGTTCATATCAGCCTCACTCCGCCGCCTGTTGCGCCGCTGTTGCAGCACTGTCATTGCCCGGTTGTCCGGCCGCACTTGCCGCCCGCGCAACACGCTTTTCGCGCCGGCCGACCAGATAATGCTGCACGGTGCCGACGATGCCCTTGGGGAAGAACAGCGTCACCGCGATGAACAGCCCACCCAGCGCAAACAGCCAGAATTCGGGGAAAGCACCGGTGAAATAGCTCTTGCCGCCATTGACCAGCAGCGCGCCGATGATCGGCCCGATCAGCGTGCCGCGCCCGCCGACTGCGGTCCAAACCACCACCTCGATGGAGTTGGCGGGGGAGAATTCGCCGGGATTGATGATGCCCACCTGCGGCACGAACAGCGCACCGGCAATGCCCGCCATCATGGCCGAGACGACGAAGGTAAAGAGCTTGATGTTTTCCACCCGGAAACCGAGGAAGCGCACCCGGCTTTCGGCATCGCGCACGCCCACCAGCACCTTGCCGAATTTGGAATTGACGATGCCGGATGCAATCAGCAGCGAAAGCGCCAGCATCACGGCCGTCATCGCAAACAGCACGGCACGGGTGCCATCCGCCTGCACGGAAAAGCCGAGAATATCCTTGAAATCGGTGAGACCATTGTTGCCGCCAAAACCCATGTCATTGCGGAAGAAGGCAAGCAGCAGGGCGTAGGTCATGGCCTGCGTGATGATGGAGAGGTAAACGCCGTTGACACGTGAGCGGAAGGCGAACCAGCCGAACACGAAGGCGAGCAGGCCGGGCACCACCAGCACCATCAGTGCTGCAAACCAGAACATGTCGAAGCCATGCCAGAACCACGGCAGTTCCTTCCAGTTGAGGAACACCATGAAGTCAGGCAGCACGGGATGGCCGTAAACACCACGCGTGCCGATCTGCCGCATCAGATACATGCCCATGGCATAACCGCCGAGCGCGAAGAAGGCGGCGTGGCCGAGCGAGAGAATGCCGCAATATCCCCAAACCAGATCAAGCGCCAGCGCCAGCAGCGCATAGGCCAGATATTTGCCGAGCATCGACATGATGTAGGTCGGGATGCGGAACGCGCTATCAGCCGGCAACAGCAGATTGGAGGCGGGCACCAGCACGGCGATGGCCAGGATGATGCCGATGGCGATGGAAATGCGGCGATCGAGCGCGCGCAGGAGGAAGCCGGTAATCATGCTTCGATCGCCCTTCCCTTGAGTGCGAAGAGACCACGTGGCCGCTTCTGGATGAACAGGATGATGAGAACGAGCACGAGGATCTTGCCGAGCACGGCGCCCACCGTCGGCTCAAGGAACTTGTTGAGCACGCCGAGCGACAGCGCACCCACGAGCGTTCCCCAGAGATTGCCGACCCCGCCGAACACCACCACCATGAAACTGTCGATGATGTAGCTCTGGCCGAGATTGGGCGAGACATTGTCGATCTGCGACAGCGCCACGCCGGCAAGGCCGGCAACGCCGGAACCGAGCGCGAAGGTGAAGGCATCCACCCAGGGCGTGCGGATGCCCATGGAAGAGGCCATGCGGCGGTTCTGGGTCACAGCGCGCATCTGCAAGCCGAAGGCGGAGCGCTTCAAAAGCACCAGCAGCGCGAAGAAGACGGAAAGCGAGAAGCAGACGATCCACACGCGGTTCCAGGTGAAATTGAGGTAACCGACGCTGAAGGAGCCGGACATCCAGCTCGGGCTGCCGACCTCACGGTTGGTCGGGCCGAAGATGGAACGCACGCCCTGTTGCAGGATCAGCGAGATACCCCAGGTGGCGAGCAGCGTTTCCAGTGGTCGCCCGTAGAGATAGCGGATGACGCCGCGCTCCATGATGAGGCCGACGCAGGCTGTGACCAGAAAGGCGGCCGGCAGGGCAATCGCCAGTGACCAGTCGAACAGGCCGGGG
Organism: Agrobacterium sp. 10T429; assembly: GCF_056393925.1. Classification (NCBI taxonomy): domain Bacteria; kingdom Pseudomonadati; phylum Pseudomonadota; class Alphaproteobacteria; order Hyphomicrobiales; family Rhizobiaceae; genus Agrobacterium; species Agrobacterium sp. 10T429. The sequence continues at coordinate 166,595 of NZ_JBFTGV010000011.1, read as the reverse complement.
AAATGGCTGCGGATCAGCTCCTGCACCATGAAGGTGGAATAGGCGCCGATCATCACCATCTCGCCATGCGCCATATTGATGATGCCCATGACGCCGAAGGTGATGGCAAGACCGATGGCGGCGAGCAGCAGCACGGAACCGAGCGACAGGCCGTACCAGACATTCTGTGCGTAGTCCCAGATGGCAAGCGCGCTTTCGATGCTGGAAATCGCCTCGTCCACATCGGGCTTCAGGCTCGGATCAACCGTGGGCGTCGCCGCCATCAGAATGCTGATCGCATCGCGCCCGCCAAGCGCCTTGATGGTGGCGATCGCTTCTTTCTTCACCTCAAGGGGGCGGTCGGAGGAAAGCAGCGAGACTGCCCGCGCCTCCTCCATCCGCGTCCGCACCTCTTTGTCGGTTTCCTTGGATATGGCCGCTTCCAGCAATTCCAGATTTTCGGCACTGGGGGCTTTCAGAACCGCATCGGCGGCGGAAAGCCGCACCGAGCGTTCCGGACTGAGCAACGTCAGGCCGCCCATCGCGGCGCGGATGACGCGACGCAGATTGTTGTTGACCCTGATCTTGGTAACCGCCGCCTTCGGCGCTTCGCCAGCACTTTCGCCGGTCAGCGGATCGATGAGCGTGAAATTGGAACCCGACGGCTTGGTCATGAACACCAGATTGTCGGCCTTGCGCACGTAAAGATCGCCTGATGCAAAAGCCTCAAGCGCCGGCACCACCCGCGCGTCGCCGGTGGCAGCAATCTGGCCGATCAATGTTTCGGCCTGCTTGAAGTCAGCCGTGCCGAGCTGGTCTATCAGCGCCTTCGGATCGCTCTGCGCGAGGGACTGGGCGGCGATCCCCAGGGTGAGCCAGAGGAAGATGGCTCCGAGAAAAGATCGGATCGTCATGTCGGGTTCCTTGGAGCGGTTTGCGACTCTGCGGTTGCGTGTGGCACGACCTGAATATGCGGCTTCACCCACCTCTGCCCTGCCGGGCATCTCCCCCTCAAGGGGGGAGATCGACCCGTGGCAAGGTCCCGTCCATCTCGACGTTCAAGGATGAAATGGCGGGAGAGCATCTTGCCGATCTCCCGCCTTGAGGGGGAGATGTCCGGCAGGACAGAGGGGGGTAATTCTGGCTCAGTTTGTAAACAATCCGCCCCTCCAAAGAGGGGCGGCGTTCGTTTCCTTATCAGCTGCCCTTGCCGCCGCACTTGCCCGTGGCCACGTTGAAGTTGCCGCAGGACATCGGCTTGCGCCAATCCGAAATCAGATCCTTCGAGTCAGGCAGGTAATCCGACCATTCGTCACCCACGACCTGTGGCGTCTGCTGCACGATTTCGAACTGCCCATCGGCCTGGATTTCACCGATCAGCACCGGCTTGGTGATGTGGTGGTTCGGCATGACGGTGGAGTAACCACCAGAAAGGTTCGGCACGGAAACGCCGATGATGCTGTCAAGAACCGCGTCCGTATCGGTCGTGCCTGCGGTTTCGACGGCCTTAACCCAGGCGTTGAAACCGATATAGGCGGCTTCCATCGGGTCGTTCGTCACGCGCTTGTCGTTCTTGGTGAACGCATGCCAGGTCTTGATGAATTCGGCGTTGACCTCGGTATCGACAGACTGGAAGTAGTTCCAGGCGGCAAGGTGGCCGACCAGCGGCGCGGTATCGAGACCGGCAAGCTCTTCTTCACCGACCGAGAAGGCGACGACCGGAATGTCCTCGGCCTTGATGCCCTGGTTCGCCAGCTCCTTGTAGAAGGGCACGTTGGCATCGCCGTTGATGGTGGAAACAACGGCGGTCTTCTTGCCGGCCGAGCCGAACTTCTTGATGTCGGACACGATCGTCTGCCAGTCGGACTGGCCGAACGGCGTGTAGTTGATCATGATGTCCTCTTCCTTGACGCCCTTCGACATCAGGTAGGCCTTCAGGATCTTGTTTGTGGTCTGCGGGTAGACATAGTCGGTACCTGCCAGAACCCAGCGCTCGACGCCTTCGGTCTTGGCGAGATAATCGACGGCCGGAATGGCCTGCTGGTTAGGCGCTGCACCGGTGTAGACGATGTTGCGGGAGGATTCTTCACCCTCATACTGCACCGGGTAGAACAGCAGGGAATTCAGCTCTTCGAAAACCGGCAGCACGGACTTGCGCGACGAAGATGTCCAGCAACCGAAAACGGCGGCGACCTTGTCCTGCGAAATCAGCTGGCGGGCCTTTTCGGCAAACAGCGGCCAGTCGGAGGCCGGGTCGACCACGACGGCTTCGAGCTTCTTGCCGAGAACGCCGCCCTTCTTGTTCTGCTCGTCGATGAGCATCAGCATGGCGTCCTTCAGCGTCGTCTCTGAAATCGCCATGGTGCCGGAAAGAGAATGCAGCACGCCTACCTTGATCGTATCGTCGGCGGCAAATGCGCCATGGAAGGCGGTGGTGGACATGATTGCGCCGAGCAGCGCGGCGCTAAGCGTCTTGCGGAATGTCATCGGAAGAACCCCTCTCCTTGTTTAGCCCTCACGGGGCTTCAGCGGCATCGTTGACCGCTGCTGGAAGGGACTATCGATCTCGCGGGCGAGAAACCGTATACGTCAATTGACGTAGGCGGGGTGGCGAAAGCTGCAGGGGGTGTTGGGGAGAGGGAAATCCCGGCCGGGGCAACCGATGTGAAACCTGGCGTTTCAACTTGCTTCTTCTCCGGCAGGCAAGACGAGAGCAGCAGCGGGTCGAGGGTGCGAGGTCGGAGGCAGACTGAGAAGTCGTCCCTTAATCCGGCGCTTCGCGCCACCTTCTCCCCGGCAGGGGAGAAGAAACGATCAGCAACGCTTCACATCAGGCGTGCGGCTTGTCGTCCCGCTCTTCGTCGCGGATCGCATCGTCATGATACCAGGAGCCGAAATCGACATGCGGCTGACGTGCCTCGCGCTCCAGATCGCTCAGCCCGATGTTACGGAACTTTGAGAGCCCCGCGCGTCCGCCGACCGGAAATTGAAAGATCGTTGCCGTTTCACGATGAAAGCCAGTTGCCATATCGAACATCTCACTTTGTTTGCATCGAAGCACTTTGATTGTGAAGCAAACCCGTTAGCTCTGGTTTAGCTCCATCTGATTAAAAAAAAATCACGTTGCGAAAAATATAGGCATTAAATGGTCATTCAGCAAGAAAAACCATTCCGGAAGCGCCGGTTTTTGGGGCAAATGCCGATCCGTCGTTCGCAATCGAAAACATTGCACCGCAACAGGGCATTTTGAGCGATGCCACCCGCTATCTGTTAGGAATCACTGACGAAACATTAGGGTTCGATTTACCTGCCGCAGTGCAGCATGAGCGGTTAATGGCCATATCAGCCCCCTCGGCCCTGAGCATGCCTGAAAGATTTTTCGAAGAATTCGCAAAACATCGCCAATCTGGCACGCGGCATGCATCTATATGGCCAGCCCTTGAACGCGAATGTGCTTCCGGTGGCGAAAGCCACGGCAAGCCTCAAGGCTTCGCATTGTTACCTATGAGAGGTTCGTAATGACTAAGTTCAAACTCGAGTACATCTGGCTTGACGGTTATAAGCCGGTCCCCAACCTGCGCGGCAAGACACAGGTCAAGGAATTCGATGAATTCCCGACGCTCGAGCAGCTGCCGCTTTGGGGTTTTGATGGCTCGTCCACGCAGCAGGCCGAAGGCCACTCTTCGGATTGCGTGCTGAAGCCTGTCGCGATTTACCCCGATCCGGCCCGCACCAACGGCGTACTGGTCATGTGCGAAGTCATGATGCCTGACGGCGTCACCCCGCATGCATCGAACAGCCGCGCGACCATCCTCGACGACGAGGACGCATGGTTCGGCTTCGAACAGGAATATTTCTTCTACCAGGACGGCCGCCCGCTCGGCTTCCCCGAGCAGGGTTACCCGGCTCCGCAGGGTCCGTATTACACCGGCGTCGGCTTCAAGAACGTCGGCTCGGTTGCCCGCGAAATCGTTGAAGAACATCTCGACCTCTGCCTCGAAGCCGGCATCAACCACGAAGGCATCAATGCCGAAGTGGCCAAGGGTCAGTGGGAATTCCAGGTATTCGGCAAGGGCTCCAAGCGCGCCGCCGACCAGATCTGGATCGCCCGTTACCTGCTGCTGCGTCTTTGCGAACAGTACGGCATCGACGTCGAATTCCATTGCAAGCCGCTCGGCGATACCGACTGGAACGGTTCGGGCATGCATTGCAACTTCTCCACCAAGTTCATGCGTGAAGTTGGCGGCAAGGAGTATTTCGAAGCCCTCATGGCCGCTTTCGCCAAGAACTGGCAGGAGCACATCGACGTTTACGGTCCGGACAACCACCTGCGCCTGACCGGCAAGCACGAAACCGCTCCGTGGAACAAGTTCTCCTACGGCGTTGCCGACCGTGGCGCCTCGATCCGCGTTCCGCACTCCTTCGTCAACAACGGTTACCGTGGTTACCTCGAAGACCGTCGTCCGAACTCGCAGGGCTGCCCTTACCAGATCGCTTCCGTTGTTCTGAAGACGATTGCAGAAGTGCCGCTCGCAAAGTCGGCTGCGGCCTGATAACCCAAGACATGGCGTCGCCCGCAACCGGGCGACGCCATTTTTATGTCCACCGAACGGCCGGACCGGACAGGCGACCTTTCGCCCTCTGCCCTGCGTGGAATATTCTTGCCTATGCGCAAACTCGAAGACGTTGCGTGGCTTTGACCAACCGCATCGGCTTTTCCGAACCGCGACACGGTTTTCGGTCCGATGCTCTAAAGCAAGAAGGTGAGCGATGGGCATTCTCAAAAAATTCTCTCTCGAAAACCGCATCGCCATCATCACCGGCAGCGGCCGCGGTCTCGGTTTTGAAATCGCCAGGGCCTTTGCCGAGGCTGGCGCCCATGTGTGGCTGACTGGCCGTAACGCCGAGGCGCTGGAACAGGCAGCAGGCACACTTCGGCAAGCCGGCGGAAAAGCCGATTATGCCGCTTTCGACATTGCCGATACCGCCGCCGGAACTGCCCTCGTCCACCGCATCATGGACGAATTCGGCCATCTCGATATCCTCGTCAACAATGTCGGCGCACGCGACCGCCGCCCGCTTTCCGAATTCAGCGACGAGGACGTGCTGGAGCTTATCCGCACCGACCTCACCTCCTCCGTCTCGCTGTCGCGAGACGCCGCGCAAGCCATGAATTCCAACGGTTACGGCCGCATCATCACCATCACCTCCATTCTCGGCCACATCGTCAGGCCGGGCGATGCGATATATCCCGTTGCCAAGCAGGGGCTGACCGGGCTGATGCGCGCAATCGCTGTCGAATATGGCGCGCGCGGCATCACCAGCAACGCCATTGCACCCGGCATGTTCGCCACGGAAACCAATGCGGCCCTTGCCGAAAACCCTGACATGGTCGCATTCGCCAAACTGCGCGTGCCGCTGGAACGCTGGGGCAGGCCGGATGAAATCGCCGGTGCAGCCCTGTTTCTGGCCAGCGACGCCTCCTCCTTCGTCAACGGCCATGTGCTGACGGTGGATGGCGGCATGTCGGTGCGGCTGTGAGAATGGCAAAACACCTTTTGCGGGAAGGGGCTGGATCCTAGGCATGGCCGCACGGCAACGCATCATCCCCGTCAGGCGCGAATATAACCGCTGGGTCGCCAACCAGACGCTGGAAGATTATGCGCTGCGCTTCACCGCTAAAAGCGCCCGGCAATTTTCGTCCAACCGCATCTCCCACACCGCCATCGGCGCTATTTCCTTTCTGGCACTGGAAGCCATCGGCGGCGCGATCACGCTGTCATACGGCACCACCAACGCCTTTTACGCCATCATCGTCGCGGCCATTGCCATGCTTGCCGTCGGCCTGCCGATCAGCCGTTACGCCATCCGTCACGGCGTCGATATCGATCTCCTGACACGCGGCGCGAGCTTCGGTTACATCGGCTCCACCATCACCTCGCTGATCTACGCCGCCTTCACCTTCATGCTCTTCGCCATCGAGGCGTCGATCATGTCCGGCGCGCTGGAGCTGGCGCTCGGCATTCCCCTGTGGATCGGCTACATCATCTCCGCCGTCATGGTCATTCCGCTCGTCACCCACGGCGTGCGCCTCATCAGCCGTTTCCAGATCATCACCCAGCCCTTCTGGATCGTGCTGAACGTATTGCCCTTCATCTTCATCGCTTTGATGGACTGGGAAAAATACGATCTGTGGCGGGCCTTTTCCGGCATTCATCACGCCTCCGGTCCGCCGGGCACCGTGGCCCATTTCAATCTGGTGGAATTCGGCGCGGCGTCTGCCGTCATCCTCGCGCTGATGTCGCAGATCGGCGAACAGGTGGATTTCCTGCGCTTCCTGCCCGCCGAGGGCCAGAGCCGTTTGCGCCATCGCATCGCGGTCTTTCTGGCCGGTGCTGGCTGGGTCGTCGTGGGCGTGCCGAAGCTGCTGGCCGGTTCCTTCCTCGTGGTCTTGACCTTCAGTTCCGGCGTCTCGGTGGACCGCGCCGCCGATCCGGCCCAGATGTACCTGACCGCCTTCGGCTACATGATCCCCAACCATACGGCAGCCATGCTGCTGATGGTCGCCTTCGTGGTGGTCTCGCAGCTGAAAATCAACGTCATGAACGCCTATGCGGGTTCGCTCGCCTGGTCCAACTTCTTTTCCCGCCTCACCCACAGCCACCCCGGCCGCGTCGTCTGGCTGGTCTTCAACGTGGTGATCGCGCTGCTGTTGATGGAACTCGGCATCTATCGCCTGCTGGAAGAAACGCTCGGCATTTTTTCCATCGTCGCCATGGCCTGGCTCTGCACCATCTCCGCCGATCTGTTCATCAACAAGCCGCTCGGCCTTGCCCCACCGGGCATCGAGTTCAAGCGCGCCCATCTCTACGATATCAATCCCGTCGGCGTCGGCTCCATGGCGCTTTCGGCCACTATTGCGCTGATGGCGCATTTCGGCACCTTCGGCGCACTCGCTGCCTCGCTAGCGCCCTATCTCACCCTCATCGTCGCCTTCATCGCCTCGCCGCTGATCGCCTGGGGCACGAAGGGCAAATTCTATCTGGCCCGCAAGCCGCGCCAGAAATGGCGCGAGCTGAGCGCCATCACCTGCTCCATCTGCGAACACCCGTTCGAGCCGGAAGACATGGCATGGTGTCCGGCCTATGCGGCGCCGATCTGTTCGCTCTGCTGCTCGCTGGACAGCCGCTGCCATGACATGTGCAAGCCAAAGGCCAAGCTCAACTATCAGGTCGCGACGGTCGCAAAATCTTTCCTGCCCCACCAACTGGTTGCAAAACTCGCCACACGGCTCGGACGTTATGGCATGGCGGCGGCCATTGCCGTCACCGCCATTGGCGGCATATTGGCGCTCATCGCCCATCAGGTCGGCACCGCCTCGCCGGCAACGGCTGACGTGGTCAACCGCACCATCCTCATCGTGTTTTTCGTCTTTGCCGTCATTGCCGGCATCGTCTGCTGGTTTCTAGTTCTTGCCCATGACAGCCGGGTGGTCGCGGAAGAGGAATCCTCACGCCAGAACACGCTGCTGTTGAAGGAAATCGCCGCCCACAAGAAGACCGACGCCGCCCTTCAGGACGCCAAGGACACGGCTGAGGCCGCCAACCGCGCCAAGAGCCGCTACGTGGTCGGCCTCAGCCACGAATTGCGCACGCCGCTCAACGCTGTTTTGGGCTACGCCCAGATCCTCGAACGCGATGAGACCATTCCCGCGCCGCGGCAATCGGCCATCAAGGTCATTCGCCGTTCCGCCGACCATCTCTCCGGCCTGATCGACGGGCTTCTGGATATTTCCAAGATCGAGGCTGGCCGCCTGCAGGTCTATTCCAACGAGATCAATATTCAGGATTTCCTCGACCAGATCGTCGATATGTTCCGCCCGCAGGCGCAGGCAAAGGGTCTGGAATTCCGGCATGAACGCGCCCATTCCCTGCCGCAATATGTCCGCACGGATGAAAAGCGTCTGCGCCAGATCCTCGTCAACCTGCTCTCCAACGCCATCAAGTTCACCGACGAGGGCAGCGTCACCTTCCATGTCGCCTATCGCAGCCAGGTGGCGAGCTTCACGGTGTCGGATACCGGGCGCGGCATTGCCGAAAAAGACCTCGCCCGCATCTACGAGCCTTTCCAGCGCGGCGAGGCCGAAAGCGTGCGCCCCATGCCGGGCCTTGGCCTCGGCCTCACCATCACGAGGCTTCTGACCAACACACTGGGCGGCGAGATTTCCGTCTCCAGTGAAAAGGACAACGGCTCCACCTTCCGCGTCCGTCTCATGCTGTCGGCCGTGCACCGGCCAAGTACCGCACCTGCGCCGGAAAAAACCATTCGCTCCTATTCGGGCCCACGCCGCACCATCGTGGTGGTTGATGATAACGAGGATCACCGCGAGCTGATGCGGCAGGTGCTTTCGCCGCTCGATTTCGTGGTGCTGACCGCCCAGAGCGGACCGGAATGCCTGACACTCATCGAAGGCGTGCAGCCCGACCTCTTTCTCATCGATATCTCCATGCCCGGAATGTCCGGCTGGCAGCTTGTGACGAAGTTGCGTGAAGCAGGGCAGACGGCTCCGCTCATCATGCTCTCGGCCAATATCGGTGACGGCACCGTAGCGGGTGCCGGAGAAGACAATCACAACGACGCCATCGCCAAGCCGGTCGATATCCGCCACCTGTGCGACAGGCTTGCGGTGCATCTCGGCCTGAAATGGATTTACGATACCGACCTTCCCCCGGCACCCATCCCCCAGCCGCCGGCGCAGATCGTTCATCCCGGCGCAATTCATATCAAGGATTTGCAGAGGCTCGGCGAAATAGGCTACATACGCGGCATAGAGGCAAAACTCGCAGATCTCGCCCGCAACACAAACAACCTGCCCTTCACGCAAGAGCTTGGCACCTATGTGCAGGCCTTCGATCTGGCCGGTTACGCCCATTTTCTAAAGCGGTTTGAAGAGAACGACAGGGGAGACGGCAAGGCATGAGCGGGCAAGGCGCAGCACTGCCGAGAGACATTGTATTGCTGGTGGATGACAGCCCGGAAGCGCTGGGGTTCCTCACCGATGCGCTGGAACAGTCAGGCTTTTCGGCGCTGATCGCCACATCCGGTCAGGCCGCGCTCAACATTGCCGAACGCATCACGCCCGATATCATCCTGCTCGATGCGGTCATGCCGGCCATGGACGGTTTCGAAACCTGCCGCCGGCTGAAGGCCAACGCCGCCGTGGCCCAGGTGCCTGTCATCTTCATGACCGGGCTGACGGAAACCGAACATGTGGTGCGGGCGCTCGAATCCGGCGGTGTCGACTATCTCACCAAGCCGATCAACATCGATGAGCTGCGCGCCCGCATCCGTGTGCATCTCTCCAATGCCCGCTCGGCGCAGAGCGCCCGCGTGGCGCTTGATGCCGCCGGACGCCACCTGCTTGCCGTGCGCGCCAACGGCGCGATCCACTGGTCCACACCACAGGCAACCCGGCTGGTCAACGCCGCCACCGGCCGTGATGATGGGCTGGAGATTGTCGTTGCCCATATTTCCGGCTGGCTGGCCGACAGGACAACGGTGGATTCCGCCCGCGATGCACCGCTGACGATCACCGAGGCCGGGCGGCCCGCTTTGCACCTCTCCTTCCTCGGCGCAATGGGACCGGACGAATATCTCTTCCGTCTGACAGCCGCCAACGAGAAATCCGACGACCACCTGCTGAAGGACCACTTTGCCCTGACAACGCGCGAATCGGAAGTTCTGCTCTGGATTGCCAAAGGCAAATCCAACCGCGATATCGGCGATATTCTCGGCCTTTCCGCCAGAACCGTAAACAAACATCTGGAACAGATCTACGTCAAACTCGGTGTCGAAAACCGCGCCTCCGCCGCCGTCAAGGCCGCGCATATTTTGCATCAGGGGTGACGGCTGCAACTGATGTGATACGGTTGGAAAAACATATATTTTCCGCTTAAGCGTAGAGCATCGACTTATTCGCCGAGCGAGTGCAGCACATTTCTTCTCCCCTCGAGGAAAGAAACAAGCGGCAACGCCGCAATCCAAGCCCCCCCAAAACATCATCTTCCATCCAACCCAAACCCCGCGCAGGGAGGTTCCCATGCACCATTTCATTATTCTTTCCGGCTGCTCCGGCGGCGGTAAATCAACCCTGCTTGCCGAGCTTGCTCACCGTGGTTTCGCGACCGTCGAGGAACCGGGGCGGCGCATCGTGATTGAGGAAACGAGAAATAACGGCACCGCCCTCCCCTGGATCGACCTGGAAGCCTTTGCCCGCCGGGCGATCGCCATGGCGCTGGAGGACCGGCAAAAGGCGCCAGCGGAAGGCTTCGTCTTCTTCGACCGCGGCCTGATCGACGCCGCCTCAGCACTTCATCATATTAGCGGCGATGGCTTCATCGAAACGCTGCGGCGCACGCACCGTTACAACCCGCTGGTCTTCCTCACCCCGCCCTGGCCGGAGATCTACCGAGGCGACAGCGAGCGCAAGCACGGTTTCGAGGTGGCAGTGGAGGAATATCAACGCCTGATGCACGACTATGCCCGTCTGGATTATGAGACGATTGTGCTGCCGAAAGCACCCGTCACGGAACGTGCCGATATTGTGCTGGAGAGGCTGGCGGCTGAAGCTGGCTGAAGGCGCGATCGGAGCCAAGTGTTTCGAGCCTTTCCCATCACCGTCATTCCGTCTTTGAGACGGAATTCGTCTGACGTGCGGCTCGGAAAGTGTTTTAGCCCAAGGACTTGGGCTGGCTGGGTGCTGACGCCGGAAATGCCCCGCACCAGAAAGCAGAAAGCCCGGTCTTGCGACCGGGCCTCCATATTGCAGTCCAGTAAGACTTACGTCCCCTGCTGGATGTAGGTGAACTTGCCGTCCGGGCCCTTCTTCCACTCGTACATGACGTAACCGGGAAGCTTCGGGTCGCCCTTCTCGTCGAAGGAGATATCGCCGAGTGCGGTCGGGAAGGTGCCCTTCTTCAGAGCTTCGGCAACCTTTTCCGGCTCAACGGAACCGGCAGCCTTGGCAGCACCGGCAATCGCCTGCAGGGCGGCGTAGGAGTAGAGCGTGTAGGCTTCCGGGTTGAAGCCGGCGGCCTTGAACTTCTCTACCAGTTCCTTGTTTTCAGGACGCAGCGTCGGATCGGGACCGAAGGTGTTCAGCGTACCTTCGACGGCGTCGCCGGCGATGGAGGCAAGTTCGTTCGAAACGATACCGTCGCCCGAAATGAGCTTCGCCTTCAGACCCTGGTCAGCCGACTGGCGGATGATCAGACCGGCTTCGGTGTGCAGGCCACCCCAGTAGATAACGGAAACGCCGGCTTCCTTCATCTTGGAGATCAGTGCGGAGAAGTCCTTGTCGCCGACATTGACGCCTTCATACATGGCTTCCGTCAGGCCGGCCGCATTGGCTGCCTTCTTGGTTTCGTCGGCAAGGCCCTGACCATAGGGGGTCTTGTCGTGAATGATGGCGATCTTGGCGTCCTTGTAGTGGTCGGCCAGATATTTGCCGGCAATGCCACCCTGCTGGTCGTCACGACCGCAGGTGCGGAAGGTGTTCCACAGGCCACGCTCGGTGAAAACCGGGTTGGTCGCAGCAGGCGTTACTTCGAGAATGCCGTTTTCGGCATAAACTTCGGAAGCCGGAATGGAGACGCCGGAGTTGAAGTGACCGACGACGAACTTCACGCCATCAGCAACGAATTTGTTGGCAACCGAGATACCCTGCTTCGGGTCGGAAACGTCATCGCCGAGAACGATCTTGATCTGCTCGCCGTTGATGCCGCCTGCAGCATTGATATCCTTCGCAGCCTGTTCAGCACCCTTCTGAAGCTGAGCGCCAAATGCGGCGTTCGGGCCTGTCAGCGGGCCGCCGACAGCGATCACGATATCGGCCCAGGCCGAACCGCTGAAGGCGACCATGGCGGTCAGCGCAACGGCGGAAAGAAGAGACTTCTTCATTACTATACTCCCAGTTCCTTTGGATGGGTTGACTACCAGGACCTGTTCAGTACCCACCTTAACCGAACAGGAAACGTTCCACTCACGCGAGTATCGTGCAGCCGGAGGAATCCGGCTGTCAATCTTTCTTTTTATATGAAAATGCCGACGTCCGATCGTAGAGCCAATAGTAGTTATTGACCATCTGGCTCGTCCTGCGCATGCGGAAACCGATGCTGGAAAAAGCCAGAAGAAGAACGACGTCAAACACGTAGTAGAAGCCGTTGATGAACGGCCCGTTGAAAAGCGCGAAATGCAGAAACCGCATCACGAGCCCCAAAGCCAGCGTATAGATCACCACACGCGGGAAATCGCCCCAGCCATCGGCGACGGATCTGCCCGTGCGCCACGCCGTCCAGAAACCAAGAAGAACAACCAGTGCGCGCAGAATATAACGCACGCCGCTATCGGTCTCGAATAAAAGGCCCTGCATCTTCTTTCCCCATCAGCGCCGGGATGCAAATGTCCGGCCCTGCCTTGTTGTCGTCCCGCCGTTTTTCCGGCAGGCATTTTATTGTTTGCCACCGGCCATTTCCCCTTCGAAAACGGCCGGCGGCGGTTCGTTATCTTGCGCCGCAAAATTTCCGGCGCAAGTAAAATCTTTCAGTGCCGGCCGCCTTCGAGATAGGCCGCGCGTACCTGCGGATCAGCCAGCAATTCCCTGCCCGAACCGCTCATCGTCACCTTGCCGTTGACCATCACATAGGCGCGGTCGGAAAGCTTCAGTGCCGCAAAGGCGTTCTGTTCAACGAGGAAGACGGTCAGGCCCTCTTCCTGGTTGAGCTTCTTGATGGCCTCGAAGATGCCCTTGACGATCAGCGGGGCAAGGCCCAGCGACGGCTCGTCGAGAAGCAGCAGTTTCGGCCGTGCCATCAGCGCGCGGCCGATGGAGAGCATCTGCTGCTCGCCGCCGGAAAGCGTGCCACCACGCTGGCTCTGACGTTCTTTCAGCCGCGGGAACATGACGAAAATCTTCTCGACGTCCTCTTTGAAATATTTGAGGTTGTCGAGATTGGCGCCCATCTGCAGGTTTTCCAGCACCGTCATGCGCGGGAAAATCCGGCGGCCCTCGGGTGATTGGGCAATGCGCTTGCGGGCGATGAGGTGCGTCGGCAGGCGGGTAATGTCTTCGCCGTCGAACGTCACCTGGCCAGTGCGCGCCTGCGGGCTGCCGCAGATGGTCATCATCAGTGTCGATTTGCCGGCGCCGTTGGCGCCGATAAGGCTGACGATCTCGCCCTTGTTGACCTCGACATCGACACCGGCCAATGCCCGGATGTTACCGTAGTAGGTTTCGACACCCTGTACTTTGAGAAGCGGTTCACCGGACATCAGGCCACTCCTCCGTCGAGTTCTTCCGCAATCACGTCTTCCACTTCATCATCCTCGACACCCAGATAGGCGGCGATGACCTTCGGGTCGTTCTTCACATGGTCCGGCGAACCGTCGGAAATCTTCTGGCCGTATTCGAGAACCACGACGTGATCGGAAATCTGCATAACCACCGACATGTCGTGCTCGATCAGAAGCAGCGACGTGCCTTCGTCGCGGATACCGCGCAGCAGCGCATTGAGCGCCAGCGATTCCTTCGGGTTGAGACCGGCCGCCGGTTCATCGAGGCAGAGAAGTTCCGGCCCCGTGCACATGGCGCGGGCAATTTCCAGACGGCGCTGCGCGCCATAGGGCAGATCGCCGGCCGGGTCGTCGGCGCGGTCGGTCAGATCGGCCTTGTCCAGCCAGTATTTGGCCTTATCGATCGAACTGTTGACCGCCCTCTTGTAGGCGGGCAGGCCGAGAAGACCGAGAATGGTGTAGCCCGATGCCTTCATAAGCGCATTGTGCTGCGCCACCAGCAGGTTTTCCAGAACCGTCAGACCCGAAAACAGGCGGATGTTCTGGAAGGTACGCGCCACCTTCGCCTTCTTGGTGATCTCGAAATCCGGCAGGCGCTCCAGAAGATGCGCCTCGCCGTTTTGCTGACGCATGGTGATCATGCCCATCGTCGGCTTGTAGAAGCCTGTGATGCAGTTGAAAACCGTGGTCTTTCCAGCACCGTTCGGACCGATCAGCGCCGTGATCTCGCCACGCTTCGCCTCAAAGGAGAAGTCATTGATGGCCATCAGGCCGCCAAACCGCATCGAGAGATGTTCGACCTTGAGGATCGTGTCGCCAGTTAGATTGGGTGTCATGTTTGTCGTTCCGGAAGCCATCAACCGTGACCTTCCTTGGTAAAGCTGCCCGAGACGGCCTTGCGTTCCCTGAGGAAGGCCGTCGGTTCTCGTGAGCCGACAAAGCCGCGCGGCTTGAACAGCATGACGATGACCATGGCGAGACCGAACAGCAGCATGCGGTAGAGTTCCGGCGTGAAATCAGGCCCGAAGACATGCTTCAGGAATTCCATTTCGCGCAGCAGCTCCGTGCCGCCGACCATGACGAGGGCGGCAATGGCGATGCCCGTGAGCGAACCCATGCCGCCGAGAACGACAATGGCGAGGATGACGGCCGATTCCAGGAAGACGAAGCTTTCCGGCGATACGAAACCCTGACGGGCGGCGAAGAACGAGCCAGCGAAACCGCCAAACATCGCGCCTGTCGCAAAAGCGGTAAGCTTGGTGATGACGGTATCGATGCCGAGCGAGCGGCAGGCGATTTCGTCTTCACGCAGAGCTTCCCACGCCCGGCCGATCGGCATGCGGCGCAGCTTGATGGTGACGTAAGCCGTCAGCATGCACAGAAGCAGGATCACGTAGAACAGGAAAATCTTGTAATAGGCCGACGACATCGTCAGGCCGAAGGCCTTGGCGAAATTGTTCGGCGCGCCGACATCGAAGGACCAGATGCCGAAGATAGACGCCTTGGCGATGCCGGAAATGCCGAAGGTGCCCTTGGTCACATCCGTCCAGTTCAACAGCACGAGACGGATGATTTCACCGAAGGCGAGCGTGACGATGGCAAGATAGTCGCCACGAAGTCTGAGCACCGGGAAGCCGAGAATGATGCCCCAGAAGCCCGCGAGAATGCCGGCCACCGGCAGAAGCACCCAGAAGGAAAGGCCGAGATGGCTTGACAGCAGCGCGTAGGAATAGGCGCCCACCGCATAGAATGCCACATAACCGAGATCGAGCAGGCCCGCGAGGCCAACGACGATGTTGAGGCCCCACGCCAGCATCACATAGATCAGGATCTGGATGCCGAAATTGTCGACGAATTTCAGCGAGCCCTGAAAACCGAACAGCTGCACGGCGACGACGGGATAAAGCAGCAGCAGGACAAGCGCGAGCTTCAGGAAGTGCTTGTGGAAAAAGCCTTTTTCCTCGGAGATTTCCAGAATGCCGCTTTTGGCCTTGGCAAGCTTGCGGCGATCCATCGACGGCCGGATGAAGCCGACCATCAGGAAACGGCCGATGGCGGCGACGCCGACGAAGATCGACAGAAGCCCCCAGCGGGTGCCCCAGATAAGCTGGTTGTTGATGTCCTGATAGGTGACGATACCGACGTAAAGAATGAACATGCCGAGCGAGACGATGCCCGCAAAGATGCCTTCCTTCACCGCCGTTGCCATCAGGCTCGGGCTGGAAGTGTCGTTTTCGGAAGCGATATTGGTCATGGGATCACACCTTCTCGACTTCCGGACGACCGAGAATGCCGGTCGGCTTGAAGATCAGCACGAAAGCCAGGATGCCGAATGCCGCGACGTCCTTGTAGGCAATGGAGAAATAGGCGGACCAGAGAGATTCGATGAGGCCGATCAGGAGACCGCCGAGAACGGCGCCCGGAAGCGAACCGATACCGCCGAGAACCGCTGCGGTAAACGCCTTGACGCCCGGAATGAAGCCATCGTTGAAGGATGCGACACCGTAATACATCAGATACATTGTACCGGCGACCGCCGCGAGTGCGGCCCCCATGATGAAGGTGATCGAGATCGTCTTGTCGACATCCACACCCAGAAGGGCCGCCATCTTGCGGTCCTGTTCCGTGGCGCGCTGCGCCCGGCCGAGCGGAGTCTTGTTGACGATGTACCAGAAGGCGAACAGCAGCACCGACGTCACCGCCATGATGATGAACTGCTTCAGCGAGACGGTGATGGAGCCGAAATGGTAGCTGTCCGTCACCATTGACGGGATCGGCTTGTTACGCGGACCCTGTGTCACCTGGATGAAGTTGGACAGCGCGATCGACATGCCGATGGCGGTGATCAGCGGCGCAAGGCGGAACGAGCCTCTGAGCGGACGGTAGGCCACGCGCTCGATCACCCAGTTCCACAGGCCGGTCATCAGCATGGCGACGACCATCATCAAAATCAGAAGAAGCGCCACCGGAATACCGGCAAAAAACGATGTTGCGATCAGAAAAACGATCAGCGCGGCGAAACCGCCAAGCATGAAAATATCGCCATGGGCGAAGTTGATCATGCCGATGATGCCGTAGACCATCGTATAGCCAATTGCGATGAGGCCGTAGATCGATCCAAGAGTCAGCCCGTTGATGAGCTGCTGGATAAAATACTCCATGTCTTTCCCCTGGGCATGACCTCTAATGAGCCACGCCTCGTTTATGTTAATTATAGGGGGAACCTTTTCGATTAGCCCCCACCTGCAAAATGCATATCGTGTTCGCTAAAAATGTGAAGTCAAAAACGGGCGATCCTGCACAAAATTTGGAATTTCCACATTCGTTGCCGTTTTCCCGATCAGAATAGCCAGGATTTCGGCAGTAAGTGCTAAAAAAATGGCGTTCGAATGCTTATTTCAGTGTTGCCTGACGCATTGTTTGACGGGTGGCGGGCAAAAGAGTAGCGAAATAGAGGGGCAAAGGATCCCCGGCACGAAATGGCAACGGCAACAAGATGATCGACATATTGACGAAAGCGGCGCTGGACGCCGGGCAGGCAATCATGGCGGTCCATCGCGCCGGGCCACACGTATCATACAAGGACGATTGCTCACCCGTGACCGAGGCAGACCAGCGGGCGGAGGTGATCATTCTGCAGGCACTGGCTACGCATTTTCCCGAAATCCCGGTCATTGCCGAAGAAGCGGTCTCGAACGGCATTCTGCCGGAGACAGGCACGGAATTTTTTCTGGTCGATCCGCTGGATGGGACCAAGGAATTCATTTCCGGCAAGGATGATTTCACCGTCAATATCGCCCTGATCAGAAACGGCGTGCCGGTTGCAGGCGTGGTTTACGCCCCCTGCCGCGGCCAGGCATGGACCGGCAAGGACAACAGCGCCGAAAAGCTCGCAATATCAGGCGAAGGCGTGATCCTCGCGCGCCACCCCATCCGGGCACGCCAGCGCGGCGCCTCCCCCGTGGCGCTGATCAGCCGCTCGCACTGTACCGCGAAAACGGAAGCCTTCGTGGCCGAACACGGCCTGAAAGACTGCATTTCCGTTGGTTCCTCACTGAAATTCTGCATGCTGGCGGAAGGTGCTGCCGATATCTATCCCCGCTTCAGCCGCACCATGATGTGGGATACGGCGGCAGGCGACGCCGTACTGCGCGCCGCCGGTGGCAGAACGCTGGATTGCGAGGGGCGGCTGCTTGCCTATGAGGTGAGAGGCGATGGTGAAGATGCACTCGCCAACCCGGATTTCATTGCCGAGGGCGCAATGGCAGCGACGGTGGAAATTGCGACATAAGCCTGCGAGGAGACCGCTAGACCTCCTTCGTGATCAGGCGTTTTTAGGCGTTCGCTTCGGTGTCTGCGGCTTACCCCCCTCTGCCCTGCCGGGCATCTCCCCCACAGGTGGGGAGATCGACTCGTGGCAAGGTCTCGCAGATCTCAATGTTTGAGAATGAAGCGACGGTAAAGCCGCTTGCCGATCTCCACCCTTGTGGGGGAGATGCCCGGCAGGGCAGAGGGGGGTAAGCCGCATACGCCGAGCCCCAAAATCAGTTCCTCCATATCGATCAAACCGGCGTTGAACCGGTATCTCGGAAAATAATTTCATCCCCGCTCATCCCCGCCCCGCCGCGCCGCATCACAATCGCCGGCGAACAGCCACGGAGCGCGGAAGAGACATCATGACTGAACAGACGGCGAGACTTAGGCTTCCTTATATCCTGCCCTCGCAGGCACAGAAACACGTCACCCACAACGAGGCGCTGCAGCGGCTGGACGCGATCGTCCAGCTGGTCGTCAAGGACGTGGTCGCCGCCCCGCCCGACAATGCGCCGGAGGGAGACTGCTTCCTGCTCTCGCTTGACGCCGCTGGCGACTGGGCGGGCAAGGGCGGGAAGCTTGCCTTCCGGCAGGACGGTGAATGGCTGCTGATAGCGCCGCAACCCGGCTGGACGGCATGGTTTGCGAGCGAGGGTAAACATCGCGTCCTGCGGGACAGCGCATGGCGGGACGTGCCGCTGCCTGCCGCAGCGACCCTCGAAAGGCTTGGCATTGGCACACAGGCCGATGTCACCAACCGTCTGGCGCTTGCCGCCCCCGCCAGCCTCTTCACCCACACAGAAGAGAACGGCAACCACCGCATGGCGATCAACAAGGCGGCAAAGGCCGATACCGCCTCGCTGCTGTTCCAGTCCGGCTGGAGCGGCCGGGCGGAAATGGGCCTTGCAGGCAATGACGGTTTTTCGATCAAGACCAGCGCCGACGGCATTTCCTGGCAAACGGCCCTTTTGTGCAGCGGCGACGGCAGGGTCACGATGCCGAACCGGCCCGTGGTTCTGGCAAGCCTGCCTTCGGGCACGACGAGGCCGGCCAACGGCTCGGCTTCGGGGTTTTCCATGCTCTTCATCGATGAGGGTGGTTTCGTTCTCGGCGACGCGGTCGGCACAGGCGGCGGAAGGGAACTCGTCGTTCCCGTGAAAGGTCTCTATCTGGCCACCCTGTCGCTTGCCGTGGTGTCCTCATCCGGGCACCGGGTTTCGCTTGCCGTCAACGGCGCGGCTGGCGGCCTCACTGTAGCGGGCAACGCCTCCAATGCCGGCACCTCGCAGTCGACGACCCTTATCCTGCCCCTCAATGCCGGCGATCGCCTGCGGCTGGTGCATGAGGGAACCGCGGAATTTGCCAACGGCAGCGGGAAAACGTGCCTTTCGCTTGCGGCGCTGTGAGGAAAACAACCGATGGACGATAAAAAACACGATTTTTGGAAAAATTTTTTCCCGACAAAATAAGGCGACTCGAACAGATCGGGCGAAACCGTTCAAATTCTTAATAAATTGTCACGAACTGCTTAGGCAATTTTTAAAGGTACGGGGCTAAAGTTCCCGTCATATGGTCTTGAGTTTGTATAGAGTGTCCAATGACCGAAATGATACGCCCACGAGTTAAATATGTCATCGGCCCCGATGGCAGCCCTCTGACGATTGCGGATCTTCCGCCGTCAAATACCCGTCGATGGGTTATTCGCAGAAAGGCAGAGGTCGTCGCCGCCGTGCGCGGAGGACTTCTGAGCCTTGAGGAAGCCTGCGAGCGTTATACGCTCACCGTCGAAGAATTCCTGTCCTGGCAGTCGTCGATTGCCGATCATGGCCTTGCCGGCCTGCGCACGACGCGCATTCAGCAATATCGCCACTAAACCAGTGCGCCGGCGCGGCAACGCGCCCAAACCGAACTTCCAAAACGCCCCGTCGCATCGACGGGGCTTTCGGTTTGATTTTGGATTTCCCCTGAAAATTGCCAGACACAGCCGGTGACTGTCACCGGTTTGTGTCCACTGCGTTCGCTATCCCGCTGTTTCAATTCAGGCGCAGGCCGTTACAGTGGAAAAAACGAAAAGCAATGCGAAGGCAGAGATCATGGATATCAAGACAACCGAAACCGGATCGCGCGGCGAATATTCGGCAACCATCGACGGCCACAAGGCCGAGATGACCTATTCGCGCACCTCCCCTTCCCTCATCATCATCGACCATACCGGCGTGCCGGATGCCCTGCGCGGCAAAGGTGTCGGCCAGGCGCTCGCGGCCCATGCCATCGATGAAGCGCGCAAGGGCGGCTGGAAAATCATTCCGCTCTGCCCTTTCTTCAAGGCTCAGACGCTACGCCACCCTGATTGGGCAGATGTCATTCAGGGGTAACCAGCCAGACGGGCTGAGGCTTGGGACAAAACCTCAAGTTTGTTTTTTAGCGAAAGCGGAGCCCACACGCTCCGTCACCCCGGCCAAGAGCCGGGGTCCAGCCAGCTCAAATCCTTGAGCTTAAGGGAATCTTCCGCCGCGCAGACGCGCGTCGGCTGGATGCCGGATCAGGCCCGGCATGTCGACGGATAGATTTCAGGCTGCCAGCAATCACGCCACCTTCAGCGGCGGTGTTCCTGCATGTATGCTCCTTCGAACTTCGGCCCGAAATTCCGGCGTATCCTCGGCGCCATGCACTGCCACGGCATGTTGAACCGCCGCTTCCATGAGCTCCTCCGGCGTATCGGCTGAGATGGCGATCGAGCATTTGCTGTCGCTCGGGAATTCGCGGCAATCGATATATTGGCGGGCCATTTGTTTCCTCCCCGCTTCTGGCCCACCCGCGTCCGCGCAGGGCGCGCGTGGGACAAGCCTCCGGCTCTTAGTCGGAACTTCACCAAGTTACGCCTTTCCCCGGTCCCGGACAATCGAAAACGCAGGGATTCCCTGCGTCCCTGCCCCGCAAGAAACCAGCAGGGCAAGGCGCTGCGGTGCGCCAAAGCAAAAGGCCGCCAACGAGGGGCGGCCTTCCAGAAAAAAGCATGGGCATCCCGTCATTGAAAGCCGCCTCCTGATCCACCGGCAGCCGTCAATGAGGACGATCCTTATATGATCTTGCGCCAATACCTAGGCGCGGGCGCGGATCGCTCCGTCGCGGTTTTCCAGTGCCGCCGCCTTTTCATATTCGGCCTGCACCTCTTCCAGAGAAGCCTCTGCGGCTTCCTGCTGGGTCTTCAGCTCCCGGATCGAGACCTGAAGATTGTCCGCACGCTGACGCGCGGCCTTGGCGAAGGTCGGATATGCGAAGTGGGTCGGATCGGTAATGCCGGACTTGCTCTCTTCCAGCGATATTTGATGCACCAGTTCCTTTGCCATCCGCTCAAACTCGGACATCATCTGCTGCAACTGGCTAAGTTGCCGGCGTTTTTCATTAACCTGAAATTCTTTCAGGCGAACCAGGCTGTCACGCGACTTCATACGCAATACTCCATGGATAGCGAGACCCGGATCAAAAAGGCACTATGCCCCCTCGATCGGCCCGTTTAACCCGCCCGCTCAACCGGCCCGGTTAACCCGTTGTGCCGGAATGATTCCCAAAAGTTACCCGGCGTTAATAAAAAAACGCCGCCGTTAACCTTTCGTTTACGGGCATCGTTAATGATAAACACGATCATTTAAGGGTCGGTAAATGCCAGGTCCAAAAAAACGGGCCCGACGATGTAAGAGTCGATTGAATCACTTAGCGAGATATCCTCACGTTAAGCTTCAATTTTGGCGATGGTGGATTCACGTGCAAAAACAGCGAAATGCCAACTTTGCTTAATAAATTCGATACACCTTGCCAAAGGCAATTAGAATTTGTTAACCATTTGGTGGCAGCCTGCAAATCAGGCAACGTCTGGATCCGCATCGCGCGAGGCAATGATTTACCAATCTGCGGGCGGCAAAGGGGATAATTATGCGGGTTCTACTTATTGAAGACGACAGCGCAACAGCGCAGAGCATCGAACTGATGCTCAAGTCGGAAAGTTTTAACGTCTACACGACCGACCTCGGCGAGGAAGGCGTGGACCTCGGTAAACTCTACGATTACGACATTATTCTTCTCGATCTCAACCTGCCCGATATGTCGGGTTACGAGGTCTTGAGAACCTTGCGCCTTTCCAAGGTCAAGACACCCATCCTCATCCTCTCCGGCATGGCCGGCATCGAGGACAAGGTTCGTGGTCTCGGCTTCGGCGCAGACGACTACATGACGAAGCCGTTCCACAAGGACGAGCTTGTTGCCCGTATTCACGCAATCGTCCGCCGTTCCAAGGGCCATGCGCAATCGGTCATCTCCACCGGCGAGCTGATCGTCAATCTCGATGCCAAGACGGTTGAAGTGGGCGGCCAGCGCGTTCACCTGACCGGCAAGGAATATCAGATGCTTGAGCTGCTTTCGCTGCGCAAGGGCACGACGCTGACCAAGGAAATGTTCCTGAACCACCTTTATGGCGGCATGGACGAACCGGAACTGAAGATCATCGACGTCTTCATCTGCAAGCTGCGCAAGAAGCTCGCAAATGCCGCAGGCGGCGCAAACTACATCGAAACCGTCTGGGGCCGCGGTTATGTCCTGCGCGAGCCTGATGGAGCCACGGAATTTCTCGAAACCGCCTGATCCCCTTCAGGATATGGCAGTTTTTAAAAGACCCGCTGGCGACAGCGGGTTTTTTGTTGCGATTTCATGATTGGATAGTGCCATGGACCATTCTATCCCCACCCTCAGAACGGAACGCCTGATTTTGCGCCCGCAGATCATGGCGGATTTCCCCGCCTATAGAGACTTTATGGCGTCGACCCGCTCCATCGGCGTCGGCGGACCATATGACCTGCCGTCAACCTGGGGCGTTTTTTGTCACGATCTCGCCAACTGGCATTTTTTCGGCCACGGGGCGCTGATGATCGAACTTGGCGAAACCGGGCAATGTATCGGCCAGGTCGGCATCAATCACGGCCCGCTATTTCCCGAAAAGGAACTGGGCTGGCTGCTTTATGGCGGCCAGGAAGGCCACGGTTATGCTGCGGAAGCGGCCTCTGCACTGCGCGACTGGGCATTCGAGACCCTGCAATTGCAGACGCTCGTCAGCTATGTCTCGCCGCGCAACAGCAAATCCGCAGCGGTTGCACAGCGCCTCGGCGGTGTTATCGACCCATCGGCACCACGGTCTGATCCCGAAGACCTTGCCTATCGGTATCGTCCGCAAAAAGTGGCCTGAAGGATCGGGACGTCGCGCAACGGTTCATCGAGACGTTCCGAACACCTGTCTTAATGCATTTCCACGTTCAGGAAGCCGACAATCGCCTCCGCGATCTGCCGGTGGATGGCCAGGCGGTCCCTGCCCCCGCCGTCACGGCAGACGAAACCTTCCCCCGGCGAAAGCTCCTCGACGATTTTTTCGCCGTTTGGCTTGCATGTCTGCATGAAGCTGAAATGGCTGGCATCCGGTATTTCGCGATAAACCGTGGTCGCCTTTGGCAGATTGCGGGCGATATATTCCGAATCAGCCTTGAGGGCGGCAATCTCGGGCGTTTCCACACCGGCGGCCAGAACCAGAACCGGTACATCGACACGTTTCAGTGTTTCCGGCAGGAAACCGGCGGCCGGGCCAGCGTCCAGCGCAATCACCGCGAGGATGCGAGCATCGCGCAAATCCATCGAAAGGCGTGGATCGGCCTTGCCGCCGTTAACGATCCCGACCTTGGCCAGCAACCGTGGCGCCTTGCATTGCGGCAGAACCTTCTCCGCATTGCAGTCTTTTAGCGCGAGATCGGCGCTGTAGCGGGCGCCAGTCAGCTCCATAGCGGTCCAGCCTCCGAGAGAATGGCCGATGACCGCGATGCGTGCCCTGTCGATTTTTCCAGCAAGTTGATCGTTATCGAGCAACGCCGTCAACGTTCTGCTGATGTCGCGCGGGCGTTCCCATAACGGCACGATCTCCATCGCATTCTCTTCAGTGAATGATTCGCCCGCGTGATCCGGCGCGGCCACGATATAACCCTGCTGAACAAGCTCACCGGCGATCCAGTTCAGATTGCGCCAGCTTCCGCCAAATCCGTGTGACAGCAACACCAGAGGACGGGAACCGGCCAGAAACGACGCATCAGGTTGAACCTCGAGACCATAAAAAGCAGCGTTTTCGCCCACCGTCTCAGTTTTTCCCGATGGTGCGGACGGATACCACAATGACAGGTTCAGCATTCGCGTGCCCGAATCATCGGACAATTCCAGCTGTCTGAAACCAATCGCGTTCTCCGCCATCACGGGCGCAGCGGTGGAGAGGATGGCGATGGCGACCACAAGAAAATAGCGCATGTGAAGCTCCAAAAATTGATCTTGGATCAACCCTTGGTTCAAACCGCCACCGTCCGAGACCTCGAACAGATTTCAGGTCGCCCTGAAACGCGATCGAGACGGCACGGCGGGAATGCGCAGCACTAAACCCCCACAACCCGCTCGAAAAGCCGGATGGGATTGCCCCGGAATGTCGAATCGCGAAACAGGCGGAAGCCGAAACGGGTGGCGATGACGAGCGAGGGGGTGTTGAGCGGGTCGATCATGCAGACGGTCCGCTGCGAAATTCCGCTGCGATCAAACCACCCTGTTGCCGCCGCCACCGCCTCGGTCGCGACGCCCTTGCCGTTCAGATCAGCATCGATTTTCCACATCGCTTCTGGCACGCCATCGAAATCGGTGCCGTTTCCACGGCGCATATGGGCAAAGCCCACCTCGCCGACGATACGCCCGGAGCTTGCCTCCTCCACGACAAAGGGACCGAAGCCGAAGACCGACCAATGGCCGATGAAGCGCAAAAGACGGGCAAAGGCGATTTCGGGGTCCAGCGGCGTAATCGATGTGACCCCTTCGATGGGCCGGACATCCGCGCTCCAGAACGCACAATAAAGCGCTTCATCCGTGATGGCGTGCGGCCGCAGGACGAGGCGCGCGGTTGTCAGACGTGTCATGAACCTCTTCCCCAAAAGCAAAAAAGGCCGGCGCGTCGGAAAACGCTAACCGGCCCTTTCGCAAAACTACCTCTGCAACTGAACGATCACGCGGCAACCGTCTTTGCGGTAAACACGATGCGATCCTCATGCACCTTGTATTCCACGGCCATATCGGCCTCCTCCGCCAGAAGCAGCGTGTAATAGGGCTGCACGGAATGGGCGTCGACCGCCTCTTCCAGCCTGCCTTCGTAGATCTCGGCGAATTTGGCCGGAATGCGCATCATCTTGCCCTTGACGGTGATTTCGAATTTGGCGTCACCTTCCGGATCTTCCAGCACCACATCCACATTACCACCGCGCGGGATCGCGCTGTAGGACACGAGAAAGAGGTTGAGCAAAAGTTTGACACGATTTTTCGCGACGATGGCGCGTGGGCCGTTCCAGGTCACTTCGGCCTTCTTTTCGGCGGCAGCGAAATCCTTGGCGGCTTTTTCAGCCTCGCCGGTATCGATCGAAGCACCGGCGGAGCCGGACGCGCCGAAAGCGAGGCGGGCGAACTTCAGCCGCACGGATGCGTTAAGAGCGGATGTGCGGATGAGATCCAGCGCATCGTCATCGGTGCCGCCCTCGTCCAGCAATTCGAGGCCGTTATTGATGGCGCCGACAGGGGAGATCACGTCATGGCACACACGACTGCACAGAAGAGCTGCCAGATCGGGACCGGACAGCGTGATATTGAGTTTGCTCGTCATAAAATTCTCTCCTGCGCAAGGGAAGCGCGGACGGTGTGGAAATTGTTAAGCCATAATGACACCATATTTGGTAAACCGATTGTTAATAGGATGGTTTCAAAATGCCAAATGCCTTAACAGGCCACCCTGGAGCGCCCTGCGTCCGTTCGGACGTATAAAGGATGCTCTGGAACTTTGAATCTTCGCATGGGCCCTGCCGAAAATTGATTCGGATTTTCGGGCTGATGCACCAACGAACAGACGGACGGACATGACGATGCGCCTTACGAAAACCCGCACCATTGCACGCCTCGGACTGGGAAAGATTTTTGCGCTCCTTGCCAGCCTTTTGATGTGGGCCGCACCGGCCTCGGCCCAGAACAGCGATCAATATTCTTTTCAGGAAGTCGTGGATGCAGGCCACGGATTCTTCGGTGAAACCACCGGCGGCCTCGCCAAGGTGGTGGAACGCGCCTTCCAGCAATACGGTCTTCCGAACGGTTATATTCTGGGGCAGGAAGGCTCTGGCGCTTTCGTCGCGGGCCTCACCTATGGCGAAGGCACGCTTTATACCAAGAATGCCGGCCAGCATCCCGTCTTCTGGCAAGGCCCGTCGCTCGGCCTCGATTACGGCGGCCAGGGCACCCGCGCCATGATGCTGGTCTACAACCTGCCTTCGGTCGATTCGCTTTATCGCCGTTACGGCGGCGTCAGCGGCTCGGCCTTCATCGTCGCCGGCGTCGGCATGACCTATCTGAAAAGCAGCGATGTCACGCTGGCACCCATTCGCACCGGCATCGGCGCGCGCCTCGGCATCAATGTCGGCTACCTGAAGCTTACCCAGGAACCGACCTGGAACCCCTTCTGACGCTGAGATGGGGAGGCACTCTTGCGGCTCCCCGCGCAACTGCCTTGGCGATACCCCTCCCAACGGTTGCAATAATAGCGTAACGTGCTCTCGCGCTCCTCTTTCCGAATGCGCGCGTATCTGAGTTTCGGAGACTGTCTCGCGTGATTGAATATGCCATTCTTTTCGGATTGGGTTTTCTCACCGCAACCCTGCTGGCCTTGCTGATCGCGCCCGCGATCCATCGCCGCATCGTTGCCTATACGGAAAACCGGCTGCGCGCGACAATGCCCATCAGCCCCCAGGAAGTTCGCGCCCAGAAGGACATGGCACGCGCGCTCTATGCCGCCGAAAACGCCAAGGTTCGTCAGGAACTGGACACCGAACGGGAAAAGAACACCTCGCTCCGCCTCGCCAACGAGGCAGCATCCAGCGATGCCTATCGCCTCGGCGAGCAGAACCGCGGCCTTTTGCTGAAAATCGAGGAATTGACGCTGGAAATCGGTGAATTGCGAGGCGCACTCGACGCCAGCGAGGAACGCGCGAGCGCAATACAGGCAAACCTTCTGGAGCAGGAACAGGCCGCAAATGCGCGTGCCGGCCAGATGTCTGAGATCACCGCTCGCCTCACCAATCTGACCCGCGAGCTGGATGATTCGAAAATCCTCGCCGCCACCCGCGATCTGGAGGCCGAGCAGGCAAAACAGACCGCCTCGCGTTTCCGCAAGGAGGGCGAAACGGCGACCCGCGAATTGCAGGATGTCGCTGCCCGCAACAAGGAGGCCATGACAGCGGTTGCGCGCGAAAGCCGCAAGGTCACCCGGCTGGAAGAACAGATCGCCATTGTCATGGCAAAAAATGCCGATCTCGACACCATGCTGACCCTGCGCAATCAGGAGGTTGCCCGCCTGAAGGAACAGCTTGCCGCAACCGGCGGCCGCGCCGACGACATGATCATCCGTCTGCCCAACCCCGCCGTACTGAACGGGGAAACCGCAAGCCAGCAGCAGAAGGCGCCCGTCCTGCCCGAAATCGCGCCCGTGGTCGCGGCAGACATTCCACCGGTCTCAACCGCCATGGAACCGGCAGCGACGCCGCCGGAAGGTCTGGAGCAGGAGATCGAGGATATCCGCAATCAGGGAACGGCACTCACCGAACGCCTGCTGAATGTGCGCGGCACCGGCAACGACGAACCGATCCGTCGCGAAATCGCCCGCATCGCCGCCCAGATGATCGCGCTCACCGCAGCGCAGGAGGGCGAGAAATCGCCGATCCCGGGGCTGCTTGCGAAGGCCAGCGCCTCGACCGGCCGTGAGAGCCTTGCGAAGCGGGCGAGTGTGTTGATGGAGAAGCGGAAGGGTTGATATTCCCTTCGGTGGGTGTGGTTTACCCCCCTCTGTCCTGCCGGACATCTCCCCCCCAAGGAGGGAGATCGGCAAGAAGCTTTACGTCACTTCATTCGCAAACATCGAGATGGCCGAGACCTAGCMTCAGGTCGATCTCCCCCCTTGTGGGGGAGATGTCCGGCAGGACAGAGGGGGGTGAGCGGCATTCGTCACGAGTAACATCGCGAAGACCTAAACCCGCCCTATCGCCCCCGCCATCTGATAAAGCGCCAGCCCCGAAGCCGTCCCCGCATTCAAACTGTCCAATTGCGGCGACTGCGCAATCCGGGCGGTATGGAACCGAGACAGTACCGATTGCGGCAACCCCTCGCCTTCCGTGCCGATGACCAGCGCCATGCGCTCCGAACGTGGAATATCGCGAATCTCGGTCTCGCCATTCGGCGAAAGGCTCCAGATCGCAAAACCGGCCTGCGAAAGCCGCTCCAGCATCTGCACCGCACCACCGCCGCGATGATAGGGAACCGAGAGAACGGAACCGACGGACACCCGGAGCGCCTTGCGATAGAGCGGATCGCATGAAGTCTCGTCCAGAAACACCGCATCGGCATAAAAGGCCGCGGCGTTGCGGAACATCGCACCCAGATTGTCGTGGTTGGAAATGCCGCAGCCCACCAGCACCAGCGACGAGGCGGGAAGCGCGTCCGTCAACCCGTCCAGCATAATGTCACGCACCCGGCGGCCGAGCGCCAGAATGCCGCGATGCAGGTGAAAACCGACAATGCCATCCAGCACCGGCGCTTCCGCCACATAGACCGGCACATCGGGCGGAAAATCGGCAAGGATATCCGCGACGCCGGAAAGCCGGTTCTTGAGGATGAGAATGCTTTCCGCCGCAAAGGCACCACCCGCCTTGTGGGCGGCGGCCAGCATGCGCAACACAACCGTGCCTTCCGCGATGAAACGGCCCTGGCGACCGGTGAGATCACGCTCGCGAATATCGCGAAAGGCGGCAATGCGCGGATCGGCCGGGTCTTCGACCGGGATCAGAGCCCGACCGTCCAGGAACGCATGCACGCCCGCCGGATCAATATCCTCACTGGGCATCGACCGTCACATCGGCGAGAAAGCGGCCGGCCGCGACGTTGAAGACCAGCGCCTTGCGGGTGCCGTTGGCAAGCTTGCCGTAAAACAGCATGTCACCGCCGGAATAGCTGACATTGTCGATTGTAAAGCCCTGCGGCAGGCTGGCGGTCACGGCAAGCGGTCCGTTGCCGGTGGGAACCGCCAGATTTTGCGGTACGCTCTGCGTTACAACGGTTTTCGATGGTCCTACCGCCTTGTAGACAACCGCGCCGAACACAGCCATAAGGCTGATGAACATCACGGAGCCCGACACGATCTGCAAACGGATCATCTTGCGGCGAACTTTATCCATGGCCGGATCAAGCGGCTTGTCTTCCTGTTCGTCTTGCTCGATGTGCGTCATCGGGTTCCCTAGAATGCTGATTGATCGGAAAAATAAGAATGAACGACCCCTTTAAACAAGGCGGAGACGCAAGGAAAGTCCTGATTGCCGGCGAAGACGCCGAAGGCCGCATCGATGTGTGGCTGGCGGGCGAAGTTGGCGGCGATCTGTCGCGCAGCCGCCTGAAAGCCCTGATCGAGCAGGGTGCCGTTTTATTGAACGGCACGCCGGTGACCGAGCCGAAAAAGAAGGTGCACCCGCACGACCGCGTCGAGATCGTCATGCCGGAGCCGGAAGACCCCGAACCCAAGGGCGAGGATATCCCGCTCGATGTGGAATATGAGGACGACGACCTGATCGTGCTCGTCAAACCCGCCGGTCTCGTCGTGCATCCCGGCGCCGGCAACTGGACCGGAACGCTGGTCAACGCCCTCATCTATCATTGCGGCGACAGCCTCTCCGGCATTGGCGGCGTGAAGCGCCCCGGCATCGTGCATCGGCTGGACAAGGAAACCTCCGGCGTCATGGTCGTGGCAAAAAACGACAATGCACACCGCCATCTCGCCGCGCAATTTGCCGATCACGGCCGCACCGGCCCGCTGGAACGCGCCTACAAGGCCGTCGTCTGGGGCCGACCGCGCACGCTGCGCGGCACCATTGACGCCGCACTCGGCCGCGGCGCCGACCGCACCAAACGCGCCGTCAAGCGCGAGGACACGGACGATGCCCGCGAGGCGATTACCCATTACGAGGTTATCGAACGTTTCCATGAAAAGGCGGATGCGTCCTGCCTCGCCTCGATGGTGGAGTGCCGCCTGGAAACCGGCCGCACCCATCAGATCCGCGTGCACATGGCCCATATCGGCCATCCGTTGATCGGCGACCCCGAATATGGCGCTGCCTTCCGCACCAAGGCGAACCTGCTTGAGGAACCGGCAAGAAGCACCGTCAACCGCTTTCCGCGACAGGCGCTGCATGCCTATCTCCTGGCCTTCGAACACCCCCGCACCGGCGAGGTGATGGAATTCGAAACAGACATGCCTGATGATATGGAAGAACTGCTCATCGCCCTGCGGAGCTGAAAATGCCGCACGGCGAGGTCAAAAAAACCACGCCGTGCATCTTGCCGGAAGCCACGGAAAATAAAAAGAGATTAGCGGATAGCGATATTCCCCACATGGTCTTTCTTGTAGACCGCCCCAATTCCGCTTCAATCGTCGCACCTCTTCGAACCCCGGAAAGCTTGAAATCGTCACCGCGAATGCCGTGGCCGGACCTCTGGCTTGCCGAAAGACAGACGTTGCAAGGAACGCCGTTTTATCCGCAGAGCTGAACGGAACCGGCATGACGACGGGATCTATCGCGCATGAACACCGATGAACGCCAGTTTATCTTTCAGGGATTACGAAGCGTCGAAGGCTATATCGACCCACCCGACGCGCTTGTCTTCAAGGCGCTGCTGCAGGCGCAGACAAGGGACGGCCTGAAGGGCGGCATTGCGGAGATCGGCGTCTATTATGGCCGCTCCTATTTTCTGCTGCGCAAATTCGCGCAGCCGCAGGAAAAGGTTCTGGGCGTCGACCTGTTCGAACTCGACCCACCCTCGGACGGAAGCCTCGACCAATATGACCGCCTGATGGAAAACGGCAGGCGGTTGGGTTTTGCGATGGATGAGGACTTGATCATCAAGGGCGACAGCACCCGGCTCGCACCCACCGATATTACTTCGCGGACTGGTCCCGTCAGGTTCTTCAGCATCGACGGCGGGCACCACCTGCACCATGTGCTGGCGGACGCGAAACTGGCGCTGGAGGTGATCGCCCCGCACGGCGTCATCGTCTTCGACGATACCTTCAACCCCGCATGGCCGGAAGTGACCGTTGGCGTCGCCGATTTTCTGCGCACCCACGGCCACAGCCTCGCCTGCTTCGCCATGACGAAATACAAGACCTATGTCTGCCGCCGCGAATTTCACGCTGTCTACGCGGACGCGATTGCCTCTGGCCCCGACTTGCAGACACTCGATCATGTCGAAACGGAGTTTCTTGGCTCCCGGGTCGTTCGCCTGCACAACCCCACCCGCCGGCGGGTCATGTATGAGTTGATGGTGCGCTCCGGTCTCGGTGGTTTTTCGGAACGAATTTACCGTTCGAAAGTTAAACAGGTCAAAGAAGGTGTCGCCGGGACATAACGCATGTGTGAACGCTGTGTTCGCTTGAAACGCGGCGGGTGCATACATATTTGTTACGTGGGTTCGTGCGGGGTCGGTAACGACCCGCCACTAGCGGTGTGCCTTGGGCGAGTAATCGCCAATCGATGAGGGTGCCGTTCCAGACCATAGATAAGGGGGTGCTTTATGGCCCGCAATAGTTTGCCTACAATTACGGCCGGCGAAGCCGGTCTCAATAGATATCTCGACGAAATCCGTAAATTCCCGATGCTGGAGCCGCAGGAAGAGTACATGCTTGGCAAGCGTTACGCCGAGCATGGCGACCGCGACGCCGCTCACAAGCTCGTCACCAGCCACCTGCGCCTTGTTGCCAAGATTGCCATGGGTTACCGCGGTTACGGCCTGCCGATTGGCGAAGTCGTGTCCGAAGGCAATGTCGGCCTGATGCAGGCGGTGAAGAAGTTTGATCCGGAACGCGGTTTCCGTCTGGCCACCTACGCCATGTGGTGGATCAAGGCTTCGATCCAGGAATATATCCTGCGTTCGTGGTCGCTGGTGAAGATGGGCACGACTGCCAACCAGAAACGCCTGTTCTTCAACCTGCGCCGGCTGAAAGGCCGTATCCAGGCGATCGACGATGGCGATCTGAAGCCGGAACACGTCAAGGAAATCGCCACCAAGCTGCAGGTTTCCGAGGAAGAAGTGATCTCGATGAACCGCCGCCTGCATGGCGACGCATCGCTGAATGCGCCCATCAAGGCATCCGAAGGCGAATCCGGCCAATGGCAGGACTGGCTGGTGGACGACCATGAAAGCCAGGAAGCCGTGCTGATCGAGCAGGACGAGCTGGAAACCCGCCGCCGCATGCTGGCCAAGGCCATGGGCGTGCTGAACGATCGTGAACGCCGCATCTTCGAGGCCCGCCGCCTTGCCGAAGACCCGGTGACGCTGGAAGAACTCTCATCCGAGTTCGATATCAGCCGCGAACGCGTGCGCCAGATCGAGGTTCGCGCCTTCGAGAAGGTTCAGGAAGCCGTCCAGAAGGAAGCCCTCGAAGCCGCCCGCGCGCTGCGCGTGGTGGATGCGTAAGGCTCGGTCTTTTTAAGAGAGTGGGGCTGAACTTATGGACCACGTCATACTCGGGCCTGTCCCGAGGATGACGTCGGAGTAATTGGCTCTACTGCCATCCCCTCTCACTCCCCTTGGTGTCCGGCGTGACGAAAGAGTGAGGTTCTTTGCCAGTAAATTTCTCAGCCCGCAGATCGAGAGATCTGCGGGCTTTTTATTTGCAAGACATAAGAAAGAAATGAGGGGACCGGCTTTAGCCGATCCCCCACACAAATCACTGACCGGTCGCGGGCTTTGCAGCCGCCCATTCGCGTAGCGCCGTATCGAAGGCGGCGATGCCGTCATTGCCCTTTTGCAAGGTCAGAAGCGCACGGCGGCCGTTGCGGTAGGAAACCGGGATGTCGATCCAGTTGCGGCTCTTCAACAGCTCCAGATTGGTCTTCATCGCATCCGGGAAGTCGTTAAGCGCGATCATGTGGAAATCGTCGGTGATTTTGGCCGGAACCGCGATCAGGGCGTTACCACGATCCTGCTCCGTGCTCTTCATCGCGATACGCTGGACGCTGTCGATCGCGCCGCCTTCGAAACCGGGCGAAACCGAGAAGACGATCTCGATCAGATGGCTTGCCGGAAGCGAAGGATCGGTGTTGCGCTTGAAGGTAATGAGCGCGCTGAGGCCACGGCCGGGAACCGTGATCTGGCCCTGCACCGTTGCGGACGGACGACCCTCATTGTCGTTCTCCTGCTGCAAGGACCAGGAAACGCTGCCCTGAATGGCGGTCGGAACCGTCTGGCCCAGCACTTCCTCGTAGAGGAACATGCGGTCGCCCGTGGCGGCAGCGGCCGCAGCAGGCGGCTGTGCCGGCGGCGTACCAGCCGGAGTACCCGCAGCCGTATTGGCCGGAGCCTCGCCCGCAGGCGGCGGCGCGACATTCTGCTCATAGACCGACTGGCCTTCCGCCGTGACGGGCTGGCCATTGGCGCCCGGCGCCGGCCCCTCGTCGCGCTCGGTCCCGTCGGCCAGAAGCCGCTGGGTGAACTTCGTGCCGGTGACGGACCCGTCATCGGCATGCGGCTGCGCCTGATGGTTGGTGGGGCTTGTCGTCGGCTGCTGCCCGCTGGCGGGCGGCTGCTGGGCAGCTGGCGGTGTGGATGTCGGCGTTTGCGCCGTATTGGCTGGAGGCGTCTGGGTGCCGCCATCCTTCTGTGCCGATTGCACCAGGCCGCCGACCATGTCGTTCAGCGCATCACGGTTCAACCAGAGCGCATAACCACCACCGGCAAGAAGCCCGGCGCCCACAAGCGCAAGTACCAGCGAGGCATAATTCCGGCGCGGCTTCTTCTTGACCATGTAAGCGGGCGTCGCGGCACCAGCACCGAGAGCGGGCATTTCGTTCGTCGTTGCCCGGCTGGAAGACGATGCGCCGTCATAACCGATCAGCTCGTCCAGATCGTCCCAGGGCGTGCGCTCCTTGTTGTCCTTGGAGGCACGGTCATCGAAGGGATCGTTATCGGCGCGCGGCAACGCAGGCGTGGCCTTCGGCGGCATCGCGAGATCCGTGTCCTCGAAATAGGACGAGAAGTCCTCGACGACAGCAGCCTTTTTCGGGGCCGTGTCTTCGGTCTGCCGGGGTTCGGAAAAATCGTCGTGCCCGCCAAAAATCGGATCGTGATCGGCAGCAGCGCGGTAACCGGCATGCTCGTTCCCGTCGCGCCGCTCAGGCTCGAAGCTGACATCCGGGGCCTGATAGTGCTGCGCGGAATAACCGGCGACGACGGAATGGTCGTCCCTCTCGTGGCGCACTTCGGCCTCGGCAGCCGGGCGAACATCCTCGTCCTGCGCTTCTTCGAGCTTGCGCCAGTCATCCTCGTCAACCGGCTGCGCCCAATGGGGCGGCACGGAATCATCGGCATGGGGGGCCGCCGCTTCAGGCGCGACATCATCAACGCGCTCGTCCTCCGGCTGATAGACCGGCTCTTCATGCGCGCGGGTGAAATAGGTACCGGCTTCCTCGTGAGGACCGGCTTCATGAACCGGCGCGACACGGGCCGGTTCGGGTGCGTCGTAAAGCTCCTCCGGCTCACGCGCGCCGTAATGCTGCTCCTCATGCGGGATTAAAGCGGCGACGGGTTCCTCGGGGAGAGGCTCCTCTTCGCGGGCCGGTTCTTCATAAACCGGCTCTGGCTGGACAGGATAAACCGGCTCCGAATGTGCGGGCACAAGCGGAGCAGGCTCTTCCTCCACCGGCTCGTACCGCTCGGCGGCATGAACGGCAGGCTCTTCGGCAACGTCCTGCGGATGATAGACAGCATCCGCCTCTTCCGCCACGGGGGAGAAAGCATCATCCTCCTCCAGTGCCGGCAAGGCCTCGGCATATTCACTGTCCACCTCGGCTATGGCGGCGTCCAGCTTGGCGATCTGCCGGCGCAACAATTCTTCCGGCGGACGTGGCTTCATATTCTCGAGCTGGCGCACAACCGCACTGCGCGCCTTGTCGTAAACCTTCGCCCGGTTTTCGGGAGTATTGTTCGCCAAGCCATCCACGGCCTTGCGAATGACTGCTACAAAATCCGCCATAAGCACTTTCTCGTCGTGACCGGCGACGTACCGGCCCGATATGGTTTATGAATCTAGATCGCCGAGGACATTAGTCCTCAAACGGATCAGTCACAAGTATGGTGTCGTCACGCTCCGGACTTGTCGACAGAAGCGCGACAGGCGCCCCGATCAGTTCTTCCACCTGACGGACATATTTAATTGCCTGAGCAGGCAAATCCGCCCATTTTCGGGCGCCGACGGTAGATTCTTTCCAGCCTTCCAGCGTGACATAGATCGGCTCGACACGAGCCTGCGCACCCTGGCTTGCGGGAAGATGATCGATTTCCTGCCCGTCGAGCTTGTAGCCGACGCAGATTTTCAGCTCGTCCAGACCGTCGAGAACGTCAAGCTTGGTGAGCGCGATGCCGGTGATGCCGTTGGTGGCGACTGACTGGCGCACCAGCGCTGCGTCAAACCAGCCACAACGACGCTTGCGGCCGGTGACAGTGCCGAACTCATGGCCCTTTTCGCCCAGGAACTGGCCGATTTCGTCATGCAGCTCGGTCGGGAAAGGACCTTCGCCAACGCGGGTCGTATAGGCCTTGGTGATGCCGAGAATATAACCCAGCGAACCCGGACCCATGCCCGAACCGGCAGCGGCCTGACCGGCAACCGTGTTGGAAGAGGTGACATAAGGGTATGTGCCGTGGTCGATATCGAGCAGCGAGCCCTGCGCGCCTTCGAACAGGATGCGCGCACCGGCGCGGCGCTTCTTGTCGAGCAGCAGCCATACGGTTTCGCTGAACGGCAGGATGCGTTCTGCAACCGAGCTCAACTCTTCCATGATGGTTTCATGCGAAACTTCAGCAGCGCCGAAGCCGCGACGCAGCGCATTGTGATGCGTCAGGATGCGATCGACCTTGGCGGACAGCGCCTCCATGTCGGCCAGATCCATTACGCGGATGGCGCGGCGGCCGACCTTGTCTTCGTAGGCCGGGCCGATGCCGCGGCGCGTGGTGCCGATCTTGGTGCCGCTGTTGGAGGCAGCGTCTTCGCGCATGCCATCAAGTTCGCGGTGCAGGGAAAGAATGAGCGTGGCATTGTCTGCAATGCGCAGGTTTTCCGGCGTGACCTTTACGCCCTGCACTTCCAGACGGCCGATTTCAGCGATCAGCGCATGCGGATCGACCACGACGCCGTTGCCGATGACGGCGAGCTTGCCCGGACGCACGACGCCGGAAGGAAGAAGCGAAAGCTTGTAGCTGATGCCATCGATGACAAGAGTATGGCCGGCATTGTGGCCGCCCTGATACCGCACGACGACATCTGCCCGCTCGGACAGCCAGTCGACAATCTTGCCTTTGCCTTCGTCGCCCCACTGCGAGCCGACCACCACAACATTCGTCATTTCTTGCTTTCCTGCTCATGGCGCTTGCGCGCCCGATAACCCGATGGGAAACCCAAACCCGCGAATGTATACTGCGTTGTTTTACGGAAAGCGACCCTGTTTCTTATGGTGAATTTTGCTTTTTCCGTGACAAAACGTCGAATTCCGCATTATCTCGCCCCGTGGGGGGACAAGCGCGGACACAAGGCCGCTATTCACCCCTTAGCCTTTTTCCCGCCCCTTGAAGAAGCGAAACATCAGCGTGCCTTCGAAAGCCTATCTCGCCCTCATCATCGCCACGCTCTGCTGGGGTGGCAATACCGTTGCCGGAAAGCTCGCCGTCGGCCACATCAGCCCCATGGCGTTTACCTTCCTGCGCTGGGTTTTGGCCGTCGCCATCATCTTCGCCATTTCCGTGCCGCAGCTCATCAAGGACTGGCCGGTGGTGAAAAAACGCCTGCCTTACTTCTTCGTGCTCGGCAGTATCGGTTACACCGCCTTCAACGTCTTTCTTTATACCGCGCTTCAGCACACCTCCGCCATCAATGCCGCCGTCATCCAGGCGGGCATTCCCATGGTAATATTCGTGCTGAACTTCATCCTGTTCCGCACTCGCGTGCTGTTCGGCCAGATCGCCGGTTTCTGTCTTACCATTGCCGGCGTGGCGCTTCTCGCCTCGCATGGCGATCCGGTCTCGCTGCTGCAACTGGAGATGAATGCCGGCGACGCCATCATGCTGCTGGCGGTGTTGGTCTATGCCATCTACACCGTCATCCTGCGCTGGAAACCAATCGTGGACTGGCGCACGCTGATGGCGATCCCAGCCTTTTTCGCCCTCCTAACCTCAGTCCCGCTGGTCTTTTGGGAAATCTCACGCGACAACGTCGTCTGGCCCGATCAGAAGGGTTGGGTGCTGGTGGTCTATGCCGCCATCTTCGCGTCGCTCATCGCCCAGATCCTGTACATCAAGGGCGTGGAGCAGATCGGCGCCAACCGCGCCGGTCTTTTCATCAACCTCGTCCCCGTCTTCGGCACGCTTCTCTCCGTCATCGTCCTCAGCGAAACCCTGCATCCCTACCAGATCGCGGCGCTGGTGATGGCACTGGCCGGCATTGCCGTGGCGGAACGAAAAAAATCGCCGGCTTCCTGATCCCCTAAGGGTCTGGAAACCGGCGCAGTCTGGCAGGCATGAAAAGTTCGGGTTAGAGCGCGGTTTCGCGCTCAACCGGAGAGAAAGCGGCGTTGCCGAGCACGATATCGCCCTTGTCTGTGGTGACAACAAGCACCTTTTCGAGCGATCCGTCATCATCAAGCAAAAAGGCAAGGCGCAGTGCTGCGGAAGACCAGCCGGCACCGGCCAGTGCCGTGCGCTTGATCGCG
Organism: Agrobacterium sp. 10T429; assembly: GCF_056393925.1. Lineage (NCBI taxonomy): Bacteria > Pseudomonadati > Pseudomonadota > Alphaproteobacteria > Hyphomicrobiales > Rhizobiaceae > Agrobacterium > Agrobacterium sp. 10T429. The sequence goes on along the minus strand of NZ_JBFTGV010000011.1, from coordinate 129,054 downwards.
GCACAATCGCCACAATCGTTGGCGCTTACCGAAGGCGTTGCCGGAACATCGGCTGAAAAGCCGGAGAAATAATCATCGAGTGCGCCCATGGTGGCGTTCACATCGCGGTTGACGCGCAGCAGTTCATCGCGGCGTTCGCCAGTCAGCGGCGCGGCAATCGTCGAAACGCATTGGCCGGCGGACAGAACGCAGCCATCAAAACCGCCGGGCGCCGAAATACCGATCTGTGTTACGGCGCTCTTTTCGGCTGCGGCAAAGCTGCGGGCAAAACCCGCGGCACCAGCCGCATCGGCATGAGTGGACATGGAAGCAATGGCAATTCCGCAGATGGCGGCAGCAATAATCTTCTTCAGCATTTTCATACCCCGTTTGACGATCCGCCGGCTTGTGCCGGTCTCGATTTCTGTTTTCCGCAGCGGCCCCGTCCTTGCAGGTTGTCCGCTCCTTGTCTGTGATCCCACAATGGCACAGCACTGTTTTCAGCCGCTTTAAGCCGATTGCTACAATTTTATCGGTTTTCATTTTTGTACAGCGGGCAGGCTCTCCGGAAACATAGCCCGCGCCCGTCGCCCCGAAACCGAGGCAACGCTTAGAAGCGATAAAGGGGCCGCATCGCTGCGGGAGTATCAAATGGTGTAGTAGGGTTTTGCAGACGATGCGGCCCCGGCTTCAACATGTGACCCGCCCGCCAAACCGGTTCCTGTTTGGAGGATGAGCACATGCCGGCCGCCTCAACCGTGACATCGGGAAACTCCCCGGTTTTGGCCGCCTGCCCCGCCCACCTTGCGCCGCGCGCACGCTGGATGACCGGGATGGGATAAGCATAAGCGGCTTTGTGAGACCGGGGATGTGCGGGGATGCCGGCAATGCCATGCCCGGAAAAAAACGCCACTCACCCCATGGTTTTGCCGCATCCCGGACACAGGAATTTTCAGCGGGTTAACAAGCGCTTGATCGGCGGCATTTGAATTAACCTTGTCTTAAAACCCGACGTTAATGGTTAGCAATTTAAGAATAGCGGAACGAAAGGGTTCCGCGATGCGTGGCGTATTTGCCGTTGTTTTACTGATGACTGTTCTGGCCGGTTGCGCAACCGCACCGTCGCAGGTCACCAATGCCTGTGCGATTTTCGAGCAGCGGAACGGCCTCTTCAACAATTGGCGACGTGACGCAAGGGCAGCCGAACGGGAGTTCGGCGTGCCGGTGCCGGTGATGATGGCAACGATCTACACCGAATCTGCCTTCCGCCCCTATGCCCGCCCGCCGCGCACCAAACTCTTCGGCTTCATTCCCTGGACGCGCCAGTCCACCGCTTACGGTTATGCCCAGGCGCTGGACGGTACATGGGAAGTCTACAAGCGCGAAACCGGCCGCTGGTCGGCAAGCCGCACGGATTTCACCGACGCGATCCATTTCGTCGGCTGGTATCACGCCAAGAGCCGCCGCGAAAACGGCATTGCGCTGAACGATCCCTATAACCTCTACCTCGCTTATTATTCCGGCCATGCCGGTTACGCCAAGGGAAGCTGGCGCAACAATTCCGCCGTCCAGAAAGCCGCCCGCCGCTCCGCCAACATGGCGCTGCGTTACGAGGCGCAGTTGCAGCAATGCGGATATCGCTAAGGCGGGGGTAGCAGGATCGTTCTGCCTGGCTGCGATGCGGAAAGGCGGATCACCTACCCTCACCGTCACCCCGGACTAGATCCGGCATGCCGGTGAGGAAGGAGGCCGGGCAGAAAGCTACCCTCCATAAGGCGCTAGAAACTCCCGCACCGCCTCGATCTCGTTCGAACGGATTTCATGCCCGCCCGGATGCCAAACCGTTTCCACCGTGCCGCCCTGCGCTTCAAGGCTCTTTTCCAGCGCCTTCGTCAGCGGCACCGGGCAGATGGGATCGCGTTCTCCGGCCGTGATCAGCACCCGGCGCGAGGATTTGGCCGCAGCCGCCTGCGGCTCGAACGGGATGAGCGGATGCATCAGCACGGCGGCATCAAAAAGCTCCGGCTGTTCGATCAGCACATTTGCGAGGATATTCGCGCCGTTGGAGAAACCGAGACCGATTACCGGACCAGCCTGATAGTGCTCCCGGTTGGCTTTGACGAAATCCGCCAGCTTGGCTGTTGCCCGCTCTAGATCGGCCATGTCGTAAACGCCCTCACCCGTGCGCCGGAAAAACCGCGCAGCGCCATGTTCGGCGACATCGCCGAGCGGCGAGACAATCGTGGCATTCGGCAACAGGCCCGAGCCGAAGTCGAAGAACTGATTTTCATCACCGCCGGTGCCGTGCAGCACGACGAAAAGCGGTGCACCCGCAACGCCGGCACGGGATTTGTGGAAATATGTGTCTTTGGTCATTGGATAATCCTTTCTGAAAGGAGAAATGCAGCGATACCGAACTCACTCTGCCGCAAGGCATTAGGCATCACATGTCGAGCGAGAGGTTTCAGCGTGTCGTCTTCTCCCCGGACGGGGAGAAGAAAAGAGTGGCTAACGTTTCGCCAAAGGATGGCCAGGTCCGATAGGGTTAAACCGCCTTCTCGTCACCCAGCGGCTCCAGCTGCTTTTCCAGCTGGGCGCGCAGATGCGCGTGCTGGGTCGGCAGCTTCAGCGCCTCGCCGAGATGCGCCGTATCCTCGTCGCGGTCGAAACCTGGCTCGTTTGTGGCCACTTCGAACAACACGCCGCCGGGCGTGCGGAAATAGATCGCCCAGAAATAATCGCGGTCGATCACCGGGGTCACCTGATAGCCCGTATCCATCAGCGCCTTGCGGACTTCGAGCTGCTTTTCGCGGTTTTCGACCGCAAAGGCGATGTGGTGCACCGAACCCGCGCCAAGGCGCGCGCCGGAGATGTTCGGCATGGTTTCGATGTCGATGACATCAGCACCGTTGCCGCCGGGCATGCCGAGACGCAGCACGCCATCCTGGCGGTCCACTTCCTCATACCCCATGAACTTCAAAAGCTCGGCGGTTGCCCCTTCGTCATGAAGGCGCAAGGACGCGCCCTGAAAACCGTGGATCGCCTGATCCGCACTGACCCCATTGCCGGTCCACTGCGCACGGGCATCATCCTTGACCTCGACCAGCGCAAAACCATCACCATCGGGACCTGCAAAATGCAGGCGCTTATTGCCGAATGCCTCGTCAGCCTTCAGACCGTCCACGCCCGCCTTGGAAAGACGATCCTGCCAGTAGCCGAGCGAGCCTTCCGGGACGGAAAACAGCGTTGTGCCCACTTCGCCGGTGCCGGGACGACCACGGGCAATATGCGGGAACGGGAAGTAAGTCATGACGGAGCCGGGCGTGCCGAGCTCATCGCCATAATAGAGATGGTAGACATCCGGCGCATCGAAATTGACCGTCTTCTTCACCCGGCGCAGGCCGAGCGTATCGGTGAAAAAGCCGTTGTTCTGGCGCGCACTACCGGCCATGGAGGTGACGTGGTGCAGGCCCTTGATCTGGTTCAACATGAAAAACCCCTTTTCGCCCTGGCGGCCCGTCAATCGGGCCAGCCGTGTTCATGGCGTGAAGATGGGGTAAGAAGTGCTGCGGGCATAGACCGGCAACAGGAACGGATTGTTCCCGATTGGTGAACGATAAAACCGACTGTTCAACCCAGTCGATAGAGGCATGCCTCAATGATCGTCGGCGAGGCCCATGCTCCAGTAACCGACGGCGCGCAGCGATGCCTTGGGGAAGGCGATCTCATCAGTGAGGAAGGATTTCGCCGCCCTCGCCTCGGACTTCTCGCAGGCGACGAAAACATGCAGGCCGTCATGCTCGCCCGTCCAGGCATGGCCGCGCAACGCCTGTTCGATAAGGCCCGATGTGCCGGCGGGCTTGCCGCGCCGATAAAGCCATGTCCATTCGACATTGGCTGCGCAGACGATCTCCTGCCGTTCCGCCTCGTTGTCGATCTCGGCATAGACGCTGAGCGTCTTGCCAACAGGCATTTCCGCCGCCATGCGCAGCATCACCGGCAGCGCGGTCTCGTCGCCGGCAAAGACGTAACGCTCCGCTTCCGGGCAAGTGCCGCTCGGACCGATGATGCCGAGAACGTCGCCCGGCTTTGCCGTCGCACCGAAATTTGCGCCCGGCATGTCATCGCCCTCATGCATGACGAAATCGATATCCACCTCACCGCGGCCGACATCGCCGGAGCGGATGGTATAGACGCGCCGCGTCAGAAGATCGTCGCCCGCCGGCCAGACGATCGCGCCGGTGGGCGCGAGGTAAGGCCAGACCGCAGCGCGCGCCTGATCGGGAACGAGCAGCAGGCGAACATGCATGCCGCCGGTGACAAGCCTTTCAATACCGCTTTCGACGGACACCACGAGACGGCGCATATGCGGCGTCAGATTATAGGCGCGGGCAACCTTGCCGACGAAGAGATTGGATAGCTCGCGCTGATAGGCGCCGTGTCCGCTCCAACGGAAATCGAGTCCCGTCTTGCCGGAAAACTCAACGATATGCTCAGCCACCATGGCCTTGACCGACGTCAATATATGTTCCGAAACGCAGCTTACCCGGGCGGCGAACCGGCCACCTTCGGCGCTGAAGCTGCCATGGCCATATTCCGCCTTGAAACGCACCGTCGTCCCTTCCCGCTCCATCTCCATATGCTCCGAAAAATGATCCTCGAAAGCATCGACGATCGATGCGGGATCGGGCAGCGAGACAGAGGTTTCTGCAGACAGGAGAGACACGGGCACAAATCCTTCACTTTGTAGTCGAGTATTCTTAAACCGGACCCGACTGCGCTGTAAAGATGTTTGCTGCACTCCCCATCAAGCCCGTCTTGAGCCGGCATGACGGGGAGGCTGGAAGGTTGCTTAAGCAGTTTCCGGCAATTGCCAGTCGATAGGCTCACGGCCATGGGATACCAGGAAGGCGTTTGCCTTGGAAAAATGGCCATTGCCGAAAAAGCCGTTATGGGCCGAAAGCGGCGAAGGGTGCGGCGAGCGCAGCACGAGATGTTTTTTCTGGTCCACGAAAGCCGCCTTCTTCTGGGCATAGGAACCCCAGAGCAGGAACACCACATGCTCGCATTCGTCATTGACGGCGCGGATGACGGCATCGGTGAACTTTTCCCAGCCCTGCCCCTGATGCGAGGCAGCGCGCGATTCTTCCACCGTCAGCACGCTGTTGAGCAAAAGCACGCCCTGTTTCGCCCAGCTTTCCAGAAAACCGTGACTGACGGGGCGGATGCCCAGATCGCTCTGCAATTCCTTGTAGATATTGACGAGCGAGGGCGGAATGCGCACGCCGGGCTGCACCGAAAAGCAAAGCCCATGTGCCTGGCCAACCCCATGATAGGGGTCCTGCCCCAGAATGACGACCTTGACCCTGTCGAGCGGGGTCAGATCCAGCGCTCGGAAATATTCGGCACCCTTGGGAAAGATGTGCTTGCCAGCAGTTTTTTCGGCAAGCAGGAAATCTTTGAGCTTCTGCATGTAGGGGCTGGCGAATTCGGTGGAAAGAACACGTTTCCAGCTGTCTTCGAGTTTGACGCCTGCCTCTGCCATGATGTGCCTCTTTGTTACTTGAACCGGTTGCCGCGCTGCAGCACTTCGATCTTGTAGCCATCCGGATCGCAAATGAAGAAATATTTCGCGAAAGGCTGACCTTTATGGTCGGCTTCGATGATCTTGCCCGGAGACAGGCCAAGCTCGATGAAACGCTGATGTTCGGCATCCACATCGGCAACGCTGACCGCGAGATGGCCGTAGCCGTCACCCAGCGCATAGGGCACTTCGCGACCCCGGTTGACAGTCAGCTCCAGCTCGAAATCGCCTTCGGCATTGCTGAGATAGATCAGCGTGAAATTTTCGAACTCGGCACGTTCCGCAATCTCAAGCCCGAAAGCCTGCTTGTAAAACTCCACCGAACGCTTTTCTTCCAGCACCCGGACCATCGAGTGGATCAGCTTGGCCATGGTGTTTTCCTTCTGCTTCTTATCTCGTCGTCGTCCGGTTGTGCTCCGGACATTGCGGACCAAGGGGATAAAGACAGAGTGCCGTGCTTTCAACCCTAAAGACGGATTAAGGAGCAGGGGAAACCGCCCGATCACGGCAAATGTGATGGCGAAACAGTTGGCGCATGACCTGGACACGCGGGCTTTCCGGTCAAAATGGCCCTCACATTTCGCCCCGCCGCTCTATCCTGAGTAGAGAACTCATGATACCGGCATATCCATGCGCCTTCTGTACCTCTGTCTTGGCTGGCTTATGGTCGCGACCGGCATCGTCGGCGCGTTTCTTCCCGTTTTGCCCACCACGCCATTTCTGCTGCTGGCGCTCTGGTGCTTTTCCCGCTCATCACCGAAACTCGAGGCGTGGCTTCTGACCCACCCCCGATTCGGCCCGTCGCTTCGGCAATGGCGCGAACGCGGCGCAATTGCCCGCAAGGCGAAGATTGCGGCCCTGTCGGCCATGTGTGCGAGTTATGCCGCCTTCTGGTTCCTGAGCGACCCGCCGGCTCTGCGCGCGGCAATCGTTGCCGCCGTCATGCTCGGCTCTGCACTCTTCATCGTCACCCGGCCGGAAAGCTGAGGCGACATCACCTTTAGAGCCTTGTCGCATTTCCTGACGGAAAACCGGGCTCCACTTTTCCTGGAAATGCTCTAGCGATGCCTCGACTGCGGCAGCACATAAGGAATATGCCGCGCCGGCAGACGTCCGACGACGCCGCCAATGCCATAGACCCTTGCAATCGTCTCGTCGCTGATCGTGTCCAGCGATGGACCGCTCGCCGTTACCCGGCCGCCATGCATGACGATAAGTTGATCGGCAAATTCTGCCGCAAGGTTGAGATCGTGCAGGATGGCAAGCACGAGACCGCCGCCAATAGCGAAATCCCGCGCCGTTTCCAGCACCGCGATCTGGTGGCCGATATCGAGACTGGCCGTCGGCTCGTCGAGAAAGAGAGCCCGCACCTCGCCGTTTTCCACGGGATGCGGCACCTGGGCGAGAGCGCGGGCAAATTGCACGCGCTGCTGCTCGCCGCCAGACAGCATGTTGTAGGAGCGCTGCTCGAACCCGCGAAGCCCGGCCCTGGCGAGCGCCCGGCGGGCCTGCTCTTCCGGCGCGCGCGACCCTTGCGCGACAGCGCCCATTCGCACGATTTCGAGCGCGGTGAAAGGAAAGGCAAGCTGGGTATTCTGCGGCAGCACGGCGCGGATGCGCGCAAGCTGAACCGGCGTAAACAACGGCAGGGCAACATCATTATAGGTCACTGAACCGGCCTCGGCACGCATCTCGCCGGACAGAACCTTCATCAGCGTCGATTTTCCGGCACCGTTCGGACCGATAATGACATTGACCTTGCCGGGCTTCAGATCGACGCAGACCTCGTCGAGCAGACGGCGGCCGGAGCGGATGAGGGTGAGGTTTTCGGCCTGGATCATGACATGTTCCGCATGGAAAATCCGCCGCGGCCAAGCAGCAGGAACAGGAAGACCGGCGCGCCGATCAGCGCGGTGACCACACCGATGGGCAATTCCGCCGGTGCCGCAACCGTGCGGGCAAAACTGTCGGCGAGAAGCAGAAGTGCGGCCCCGCCAAGTGCAGAGGCCGGCAGCAGGAAGCGGTGCGATGGGCCAATGGCAAGCCGCAGCAGATGCGGCACGACGATACCGACAAAACCGATGGAGCCGGCAGCCGCCACGCTCGCCCCGCAGGCAGCGGCAACGGCCAGAATGATGACTCGCTTCAGCCGCTGCACGGGAATGCCCATGTGAAAGGCCGCCGCATCGCCAAGGATCAGCGCATCCAGCCCCCTTGCGACAAAGGGAATGATGGCGAGCACGACGATGATGAAGGGCAAGGTGGCGAGAACCTTGGCAGGGGTGGCCCCACCAAGCGAACCGAGAGACCAGAAGGTGATGTCGCGGAGCGCACGGTCATCGGCCACAAAAATCATCAGGCCGGTCAGCGCACCGCTAATCGCCGCAACCGCAATGCCGGCCAGAATAAGCGTCGTCGTGGAGGTGGCGCCATCCCTTGTGGCAATGACGTAAAGCAGCCAGGTGTTCAAAAGCCCGCCGAAAAACGCCATCAGCGGCAGAAAATGCGGGCCGAAAAATACGGCGACCGTTGCGAGCGCACCTTCCCCAAGAGAGATTGCCGCAACCGCAAAAAGTGCTGCACCCGAGGTGACACCGACAATGCCGGGATCGGCCAGCGGATTGCGGAAAAGACCCTGCATCATGGCGCCCGAGACGCCAAGCCCAGCACCGATCAACATGCCGAGCGCCGTGCGCGGCAGTCGCACCGCCTCGAGAATGACTTTATCACGCGCATCGAGTTGATCCGCGCTGCCAGTCAGATAGGCCCAGAGTTCGGAAATGCCCACACCCGTGGGCCCGCTGACGAGCGACACGCCGCAGGCAAACAGCAGGATGCCAACGAGCACGGCAAGGGTAACGACCCCCTGACGGGATCTGTCACCGGCAACCCTGCCCTCCGTGGAACTCAAGGCAGCAAGGCTCACGGCTTCACCACATCAGGGTAGAGCTTGTGCGCCAGTTCACGACCGGCGGCGGGCGTGCGCGGGCCAAAACCGATGAGGTAAAGCCCGTCCATGCTGATCAGCGCCTTCTCCGCAGCAGCCGGCGTGGACTGGAACGCGGGCAGCGCGAAAATCTCATCCGCCTTGCCGGCATGGTCGCCGCGCGCCATGGTCAGCACCACATCGGGCGCGGAGGCGATGACCGCCTCATCCGTCAACGGCTTGTACCCGCTGATTTCCTGCGCGGCATTGATGCCGCCGGCCATTTCGATGATCGCCGCCGCTTCGGTGCCCTTGCCCGCCGCCATGATGCGACCGCCGGCGCTGGAGAGCACGAAGAGCACACGCTTCCTGTTCTTTTCCGGCACGGCTGAGACGTCCTTGGCGAGCACATCAAGCCCGGCTTTGGTTTCCGCGGCCAATGCCTTTGCCTTGTCGGCAAGACCAACTGCCGCACCGACATCTTCGATCTTCCTGGGGATGGCGTCGCCGCTCGGCGGGGTATCGACGGTGACGAAAGGCACCGCACTGGCCTTGAGGATGGCAACGACATCCGCCGGGCCGGACCCGTCTTCAGACAGGATGAGATCGGGCTTCTGCGACAGAATGCCCTCAGACGAGAGCGCCCGCATATAGCCGATATCGGGCTTGGACAGCACGTCCGCCGGATAGCTGCTGGTGCTGTCACGCGCAACGATGCGGTCGCTCGCGCCAAGCGCATAAAGGATTTCCGTTACCGTACCGCCGACTGCAACGATGCGTTTCGCCTCCGGATTGCCCTTGTCCGAAGCTCTAGCTCCGGGCGCGGCAACGGCGATGACGGCGGGCACGAGGGCGGCGAAAACGAACGAGCGAAGGCTTAAATTCAACATGACGCTATCCTGAAACACAAGCTGGCACGGGCGGATACGGGATTGCCCATCTTATTTAACTTGAGTTATTTGCACATGTTTATAGAAGGCGCAATCGATAAGTGGAGTAAAATTGTTCGCTTTATCGTCAGCCTCTTTCCATCCACGCTTCGGCTGGATATCCTGACTGCAACTGTAAACTTAAAGGGAGACTTCCATGTTTATCGCAATGAACCGTTTTCGCGTCGTACCGGGCTATGAGGATACCTTTGAATCCATCTGGCGCGAGCGTAAATCGCACCTGAGCGAGCTGCCGGGCTATATCGAATTTCACATGCTGAAAGGCCCGAAGGCGGATGACCACACGCTCTATGCCTCGCACACCGTCTGGGCCACCAAGGACGATTTCCTGAGCTGGACCAAATCCGAACAGTTCCGCGCCGCCCATGCCAAGGCCGGTGAGAACCGTGGCAAGGTCGAATATCTTTCCGGCCCGCATTTCGAAGGTTTTGACGTCATCATCCACGAAGACAAGAATGGCGAACGCCGTTCGATTGCCGCCTGAGGCTCGCCTATGAGCATTGCAGCACAAAAGACCGATGGTCGGCAGGCCCGCGCTGCCGCAGCACTTGCCGAAAAGCCCGACGGCATCGTGGAAGCCATTGCCGCCAAGGCAGAGGTGACATCAGCCGAAGTTCTGGCGATCCTGCCGCAAGGTGCGGCCGTTTCGGCTGGTTCCGATCAGTTCGACGCGATCTGGAACGATATGCGCGGCTGGGGCGAAGTCCTGATGATCGTCCAGACCGGCGATATCGTGCTGGAAGTGCCGGGCGACCTGCCAGAGGGCAGCGAAAGCCACGGCTGGTTCAACATCCACGGTGACAGCCCCATCGGCGGCCACATCAAGAAGGACAATTGCACTGGCATCACCTTCGTCGATCGCGGCTTTCATGGCCGACGCTCCTGTTCCGTCTGGTTCATGAATGCCGCCGGCGGCGCCATGTTCAAGATTTTCGTCCGTCGCGACGAAAACAAGGAACTGCGTGGCGATCAGCTGGCGAAGTTCGAAGCGCTGCGGGACAGTTTCCGTGGCTAAGTGAATGGGAGGCTGCTGGTGGTGGCCTCCCTCCTTCCTCATCAATCCACGATGGCTCAGCCCCACTCGTGAGGAAACATTCACCGGTTCATCGCCCGTTCAGTGCCGTTTTTTATCATCCGCTGAAATTCGATCAGCAGCACGGAGCAAGCACCATATGAACGACCGCCAGCCACTTCTTTCGCGCCGGAATTTCGCAGGGCTCCTCGCGCTTGCACCGCTTTTTGCAGCGGGCGGTGCGGCTGCCGCACCCGCAAGCCTGCGCGGCAGCGTTTCCTATCGCGAGCGGATCGCCCTGCCGCCGGGCGCGACTGTTACGGTGCGCCTCATCGATGTCTCGCTGGCGGACGCGCCTTCGCAGACGATCGCCGAAACAACCATACGCCCGCGTGGGCAGGTGCCGGTACCCTTCGTTTTGCGTTATGACGACCGCGACATCCGTGGCCGCCGCTCCTATGCGCTCAGCGCCGAAATCCGCGAGGGCGACCGGCTGCTCTTCGCCACCACGCGCCGTTACTCGGTTCTGGCCGGTGGGCGTGACGACACCGATCTCGTTCTGGAACGGGTGGCGGCGGCTCCAGGCAGGCCGGAGCCGCAGGCTGGCATTGAGGGGCGCTGGCTGGTGCAGGAAATCCGTGGCGAAAGGGTTCGCGGCCGCCGCGAGGCAACGCTGGAAATTTCCCGCGAGGGCCGCGTTTCCGGCAATGCCGGCTGCAACGGCATCGGCGGCGAGGTGAAGATAAGCCGCAACCGCGTCGATTTCGGCCGGATGATTTCCACCCAGATGGCCTGCGCTCCTGACATCATGCGCCAGGAACGGCAGTTCATCGAAGCGCTTGAAGGCGCCCGCTCCTTCCGGCTCGAGCCGCGCCGCGGCACGCTGGAGTTGATCGACGGCCGCGGCCGCCCGGCCATGCGCCTGCGCCGCGCCTGAGAGTGGTAACGGCAGGCGGCAACGCCTGCCGCCGCCGTGCTGGCCGTGGAACATTCCATGTCGCTTCCGGCACGGCGCGGCCCCTTTTCCCGTCTTATGACTTTGCTGCACTCGTCTTGGCGCTTTGCTCCGCCACAGAGCTGCGCTATGGAACGCGCCAACTGCGCCGGTTCTCGCCGGTGCAAAGTCTTTGAGGGAAAACGAATGACAACCTATGTTCTGACAGTAGCCTGCAAATCGACCCGCGGCATCGTCGCCGCGATTTCCGGTTATCTGGCGGAAAAGGGCTGCAACATCGTCGACAGTTCGCAGTTTGACGACCTCGAGACCGGCAAGTTCTTCATGCGCGTTTCCTTCATTTCCGAAGAGGGCGCGACGATGCAGGCCATCACCGAGGGCTTTCAGCCGGTGGCGGAAAAATTCGGCATGGAAGCCCGCATCTATAGCGACGGCCAGCGCATGAAAACACTTCTGATGGTGTCCCGCTTCGGCCATTGCCTCAACGATCTGCTCTACCGCTGGAAGATCGGCGCGCTGCCGATCGATATCGTCGGCGTCGTCTCCAACCATTTCGAATATCAGAAAGTGGTGGTCAACCACGATATTCCCTTCCACCACATCAAGGTAACGAAGGAAAACAAGCCGCAGGCCGAAGCGCAGCTGATGGACCTGATCGAGACCAGCGGCACCGAACTGGTGGTGCTGGCGCGTTACATGCAGGTGCTGTCCGATAACATGTGCCGCAAGATGTCGGGCCGGATCATCAACATCCACCACTCCTTCCTGCCATCCTTCAAGGGCGCCAACCCCTACAAGCAGGCCTATGACCGCGGCGTAAAGCTGATCGGCGCGACAGCCCATTACGTCACCGCCGATCTGGACGAAGGCCCGATCATCGAGCAGGACACGGTGCGCGTCACCCATGCCCAATCTGCCGAAGACTACGTCTCTCTTGGCCGTGATGTGGAAAGCCAGGTACTGGCACGCGCCATCCATGCCCACATCCACCACCGCACTTTCATCAACGGCAACCGCACCGTAGTCTTCCCGCCAAGCCCGGGCAGCTACGCTTCGGAACGGATGGGCTAATACGCCACGAAAACAACGCGGAATTATTTTTACCGACCGGCAACCGAGCATCCCATGTGACCGTTTCTTCACTGTAGCCCAACAGCGAGGTCTCTCACATGAAAAAACTCGTCATTGCCGGCGCCGCGTTTCTCATCGCGGCGGGGTCCAGCTTCGCCCAGCAGCCGCCACCACCGCCAGGACCAGCGGACGCTGGTTCAAGGGCGGATGCGCCGCCGCCACCTCCTCCGCCCGGCCGTGGTGGTCCGAGGGAAGCAGGCTGGCGGGACGGCCCGCATGGCAGGAGAATGCCACCCCCGCCCTCCAAAGCAGCGCATTTCAGGATTGAAGACGGCGAGCGCAAAATCGACGTCAAATGTGCCGATGACGAGCCGATGAAGGCCTGCGCTGACATCATGATGCAGATTATCGACAAGATGAACGAATAGGACCGCGAGTCTCATCCAAGGGGACGGCGCGGCAGTGCCGCCTCAGGAAAACTCCACCCGGGCCCTTAAACCCCGCCCGCCCGCGCCGTCCTCCAGCGTCAGTCGCCCGCCGAACAGCCCGGCGATCTCCTCGATGATCGCAAGGCCGAGGCCGGCGCCGGGGGCGGCGTTGGCTTCGCCGCGGGCGAAGCGCTGGCGCACCATGGCGCGTTTTTCCGTGGGTATGCCGGGGCCGCTATCTTCCACTTCCAGCCAGACGGCGCCCGCTTGCCTGCCGACGCGCACGGTGACTTCCGCACCACGCCCCGCGTAGTTGATGGCGTTGGAAACGAGATTGCCGATCAGTTCACCGATAAGGAGCGGCTCGGCGAGAATTGTCGCTTCGCCCTCGCCTTCGAAACCGAGATCGATGCCGGCGTCGGCCGCGCGTGGCACGAAATCTGCCGTCACGTTTTGCGCCACCGCCACGAGGTCGATCTCGGAAAAATCATGTTTTTCGCTCGAACCGGCAGCATCGATATTGGCCATGCGCAGCAACTGGGCGAGGATGTGTTCGGCATGGGCCACCGAAGCGCCGCCCTTGCGCGCCGCCGCCTGCGCGTCTTCGAGACTTGCGGCGCGGGCGGAAAGCGCAAGCTGGGTGCTGATGATGGCAAGCGGCGTGCGCAATTGATGGCTGGCATTGCCGGTGAAATGCCTGAGCGCATCGAGCGCCGATTGCAGCCGCACCATGAAGGAATTGACCGTTTCCACCAGATTTTCCACCTCCACCGGCACGGATTGCCGGATTGGATGCAGGTCGTTGGGGCTGCGCTCGGCAATCGCTTCGCTGAGCCGGTAAAGCGGCCGGAGCGAAATCGTCACCGCGATCCAGACAATGATCGCCGCGCCCACGATCATGAACAGCAGGCGCAAGGCCGAGCGCAGGATGATGGCCTGCGCTAGCTGGCTGCGGGCGATCGTCGTTTCAGCCACCGTCACGGAAAAGGGCACGGAATTGATGCCGGTGGAAGCAAAACGGCGGATCGCGGCGATGCGGATCGGCTCGTCACGAAACACTGCATCGCGATAGGCAGGCGTTTCTCCGGCCGGATTCTCCACCGTCGGCAGGTTCTGGTAACCGGTGAGAAATTGCCCGTTTGGCCCGTCAACACGATAAAACACCCGGTCCTGCGCCGCCGATGTCAGCATTTCCAGCGCGACATAGGGAATATCGACCTCCAGCGAGCCGTCTTCGGCCACCACCACCCGCTCGGCAATCGCAAGCGCGGAACCTGACAGCACCCGGTCGGAGACGACATTGGCCGTATTAACCGCCTCGCGCCAGGTATCAGTGAGCGCAACGCAGCCGATGATGGCGGTGGAGATGAGAAGCCAGCCTAAAAGACGCCGCCTGAGCGAATAGGCGGCCTGTCTCATTCAGCCATCTCCGGCAGCTTTTCCAGATAATAGCCGATGCCACGCGCCGTCTTCACCGTCAGCCCGTGGGGGGCAAGCCGCTTGCGCAGCCGGCTGACATATTGCTCGATGGCGTTGCCTGATATCTCGTCGTCGAAACCGGTCAGCGATTGCACGATCGCCTCCTTGGCAACCACCTTGCCCGCCCGCATGAACAGCACCTCGAGCAGCGCCACTTCACGCGCCGGAATATCGAGCGGGCGCCCATCGGCTGAAAAGGTGCGAGATGTGAGGTCGAACAGGACTTTGCCGAAGCTGAGCGTAGACGAGCGCAGTCCGGCATTGCGGCGCAGCAGCACCCGCACCCTCGCCTCAAATTCGGTGATGTCGAAGGGCTTGATCATGTAGTCGTCGGCCCCGAGATCGAGCCCCTTGACCTTCTCCTCCGGCGTGCCACGCGCCGTCAGGATCAGCACCGCCGCCTTGTCCTGGCGCGAGCGCATGGAGCGCAGCACCTCGATGCCGTCCATTTCCGGCAGGTTGAGATCGAGAATGACGAGATCGAAATTTTCCGCCGCAATCGCCGCGTCGGCGGAAGCGCCGTCTGAAACGACATCCACCGCATAACCGCTGCCGCGCAGAAGCGCACACAGCCCTTCCGACAGCACCTGATTGTCCTCGACTAGCAAAATACGCAATTCTTCCTCCCGCAACATTGCCGAGCTTATCCAAGCCCTTGGCGCTTGTGAATGGCAAGCGCGTGCGGCATGATCTTTTCCATGCGTATCGCCGTTTTTCTCTGTCTCTGTCTTTGCATGGCCTCACCGGCGCTTGCACAAGTCGCCGTTTTCCCTGCACCATCAGGCAAGGCGGATGCGGAAACGCTGGTGGTTTATTCCTCGCTGGACGAACCGCTGGCCACGCCGATGATCGAGGGTTTCCAGAAGGCCAACCCCCATATCGCCGTCCATTACGAGGACATGCTGACCGGCGAAATCTATGATCGCATCGTGAAAGAAACCGATGCGGGCAAAAAGACCGCCGATTTCGCCTTTTCATCCGCCATGGATTTGCAGGTGAAGTTGAGCAATGACGGTTACGCCCAGCGCTCCGACCTTGCCATGAGCGCGCGCTGGCCCATCTGGGCCAACTGGCGCAACACCGCGTATGCGCTGACCTTCGAGCCGGCGGTGTTCGTGTATCACAAGCCGAGCTTCACCACCGAAAAGCCGCCCGCCACCCGTGCCGAATTCGTCGATTATCTTGAGCGCCACGCCAAGGAAGTGCATGGCCGCATCGCTACCTACGACATTGAGCGCTCCGGCGTCGGCTTCCTGTTCATGTCGCGCGATCAGGAGCAGTTCGGCGATATATGGAGCGTCATCAAGGCCATGGGCGCGGCCGGCGTGAAGGTCTATTCCACGTCATCCGCCATTCTGGAGCGTGTCTCCGACGGGCGCTTCGTGCTGGGCTACAATATTCTCGGTTCCTACGCGGCCGACTGGGCCTCGCGCCATCCCGATGTCGGCATCGTGCTGCCCAAGGACTATACCGTGGTCATGTCGCGCATCGGGCTGGTGCCGGAAGCCGCCGCCAACCCGGCGCTCGGCCGCCGCTATCTCGAATTCTTCATGTCCAAGGAGGGCCAGACGATCATGGCCCGGCAATTGCAGATCCCCGCCGTCAGCCCTGACGTGGCGGGCGAAAACACCGCCAACACCATGCAGGCGATCCACGGCGCACAATTGCGCCCCGTGCCCGTCAGCCCGGGCCTGATGGTCTATCTGGATCAGGTCAAGCGCAGCCGCCTGATCGAGCGTTGGAACGAGGCGCTACGCTCGCAATAGTAGACGGCGAGCACAAATTAATAGAGAGTAAATGCGCAAGGACTTGCGGTGCGTCAGTTAGATGACAGCTTTTTATGATGCTCTGCAATCCTTCTTCATTCCGTGGAGGCGGAAGAAGATGCGGGAGGAAATCTTGAGGACCGTAGAGTTCCGCGCTGCCCTGGCAGCGTCAGGATAAGCACGGCCTGAAACTCCCTTCCGCATAAACGAAAAACGACGCCCAAAAAGGGCATCCTGAGGAGGGTTTTCTAAGTGAAACATTTTCTTATCGGCACATTTCTGGCAGGCGTGATCGCGCTTCCGGCGGTCGCAGCGGACTACACCATCATCGCGCCGGCCAATCCCGGCGGCGGCTGGGACCAGACCGCGCGTTCCCTGCAGACCGTGCTGCAGGAAGAAGGCATTTCCAAGAGCGTTCAGGTGCAGAACGTGCCAGGTGCCGGCGGCACCATCGGTCTTGCACAGTTCGCCAGCCAGCAGAAGGGCAACCCGAACGCCCTCATCGTCGGCGGTTACGTGATGGTCGGCGCGATCCTCACCAACAAGGCGCCCGTCACCCTCAAGGAAGTGACGCCAATCGCCCGCCTGACCGGTGAATATGAAGCAATCGTCGTTCCGGCATCTTCGCCGCTGAAAACCATCGGCGACCTCGTCGACCAGCTCAAAAAAGATCCGGGCAGCGTGTCCTGGGGCGGCGGCTCGGCCGGCGGCACCGATCATATCGCTGTTGGCCTGATCGCCAAGGCGGCCGGCGTCGATCCGACCAAGATCAACTACATCGCCTATTCCGGCGGCGGCGAAGCGCTTGCCTCGATCCTCGGCTCGCAGGTAACAGCCGGCATTTCGAGCTACGGCGAATTCGAAAGCCAGGTCAAGGCGGGCACGCTGCGCCTGCTGGCCGTTTCCAGCGAAGAGAAGCTGGAAGGCGTTGACGCACCGACGCTCAAGGAAAGCGGCCTCGACGTCGTCGTGCAGAACTGGCGCATGGTCGCTGCTCCTCCCGGCCTGACACCGGAACAGGAAAAGGCAGTCAGCGCCGATATCGAGAAGCTGGCGAAATCCGCAAAGTGGCAGGAAACGCTGAAGACCAAGAGCTGGATGGATACCTATCTTTCCGGTGACGAGTTCAAGGCGCAGCTTGCCAAGGACACCGACGCCACCGCCGCCATCCTCAAAGAAATCGGACTGGTAAAATGAGCCAGGGTTCCAACCCTTCACAACATCAAGAGCGCCGCCCTGACTGGGCGGCGCTGGCGATCGCCGTAGCCCTCGTCCTTATCGCCTGCGTGATCTTCTGGGACAGTGCGCGTCTCGCCAGCGTCACCGGCTACTCGCCGGTCGGTCCGGCAACGGTCCCCTACGCCATCGCCTTCTGTCTTGTCGGCCTTGCGCTCTGGACGGCCATCGAAGCCTGGCGCGGTGATTTTCCTGAACGGGACAAACAGGAAGTCGCCCCGGTCATATGGGTCGTCGCCGGCCTTGCCGCGCAGATGCTGTTGCTGAACGTCGCCGGTTTCTCCATCGCTACCGGTCTCCTGTTTGCGTTTACGGCGCGCGCCTTCGGCAAACGCAAGCTCTGGTATTCGATCCCCATCGGCATCGCTCTGAGCTTCGTCATCTGGATCATCTTTGCGCGGCTGCTGCAACTTTCTCTGCCTGCCGGGCCTCTGGAACGGCTGTTGTTCTAACAGCCATTCCGGCCAAAATTCGAGATCACAGGAAACCGCCGGCGCGCGATGACGCAAACGCCAGCCGTTCCGCCCGCCCATCTGCTCGACTTGGGGGACATCTGTCCATGAGTACGTTTGAATTCCTGCTGCACGGTCTTGAGGTTGCTGCCCAACCCATGAACCTGCTCTATGCGCTGATCGGCGTGACACTCGGCACTGCCGTCGGCGTTCTGCCCGGCATCGGGCCGGCGCTGACGGTCGCTCTGCTTCTGCCCGTTACATACCGGCTTGATCCCGCCGGTTCGCTCATCATGTTCGCCGGCATCTATTATGGCGGCATGTATGGCGGATCGACCACCTCGATCCTGCTCAACACGCCGGGCGAAAGCGCATCGATCGTGACTGCGCTCGAAGGCAACAAGATGGCCCGTGCGGGCCGCGGCGGCCCGGCACTTGCCACCGCCGCCATCGGCTCCTTCGTCGCTGGTCTCATCGCCACCGTCGCTCTCGCCTTTGTTGCACCCTATATCGTCAAGCTGGCGCTGGTTTTCGGCCCGCGCGAGTATTTCGCGCTGATGGTGCTCGCTTTTGTCACCGTCTCCTCGGCTTTCGGAGACTCGGCACTGCGCGGCCTTACCTCGCTGTTCATCGGCTTCGCGCTCGCCATCGTCGGTATCGACCAGTTGACCGGCCAGACCCGCATGAGCTTCGGCATTCCCGACCTTCTCGACGGCGTGGAAGTGACGACGCTTGCGGTGGCCATGTTCGCCATCGGCGAGACGCTGTTCATCGTTGCGCAGGGCCAGAGTGGCGACGAGAAGGTCGAAGCCGTCAAGGGTTCGGTCTGGATGAGTGCACAGGACTGGGCGCGTTCCTGGAAACCCTGGTTGCGCGGCACATTGATCGGCTTCCCGATTGGCGCCATGCCTGCCGGTGGTGCTGAAATCGGCACCTTCCTTTCCTATGCCACCGAAAAGCGGCTCAGCAAACATCCGGAAGAATTCGGCCATGGCGCCATCGAAGGGGTTGCCGGTCCGGAAGCCGCCAACAATGCCTCCGCTGCCGGTACGCTCGTGCCCCTCCTGACGCTCGGCCTGCCGACGACGGCAACCGCTGCCATCATGCTTGCCGGTTTCCAGCAGTTCGGTCTTCAGCCCGGCCCGCTGCTGTTTGCCACCAATCCGCAGCTGGTCTGGGGTCTTATCGCCAGCCTGTTCATTGCCAACCTGATGCTGCTGGTGCTCAATCTGCCGCTCATCGGCCTGTGGGTGAAGCTGCTGACCATCCCGAAACCCTGGCTCTATGCCGGCATCCTGCTGTTTGCGACGCTCGGTACCATCGGCGCCAACCCGTCCGTGTTCGAACTCGGCATGCTGCTCGCCTTCGGTATCCTTGGTTACATCATGCGCATCTTCGGTTATCCGATCGCGCCTGCCGTGGTCGGCCTCATCCTCGGGCCGCTTGCCGAACAGCAGCTTCGCCGTGCACTCGCCATCGGCCAGGGCGACCCGACCGTGCTGCTCACCTCACCGATTGCCGTCGGCCTGTTCCTTGTCGCAGCCGCCGCCTTCATCGTCCCGCTCATCATGCGCATCCGCGGCCGCGGCGAGGTGCTGACGCAGCTTGCCGCCAACGAGGACTGATAACAAACAGCCTCCCAAGGCAACTGGCCCCGTCTCCTTCCGGATGCGGGGCCCTTTTTATTCACGGCAACGGGATGTGTGGCGCAGGCACGGCCGTGATAGTATTCCTGTCCAACGCAGGAGAAAAACATGCGCAAGATCGCGATCATGCTGGTTCTGGGCCTTGCCGGCTGTGCCACCGCGGCACCCGACGTGCAACCCATTCCGGGCAGCATCACCTATGGCGGACAACCCCATACCAAATTGACCAAGTCACCCATCGGCAGCACGCTCAGCCACGAATTCGTCATGGGCGATGGCCGGCTGGCGATTGAAACCTACCGCATCCAGCCTGACCGGTCGCTGAAACTGGAAAGACGCGAGATCGTCGGCGACTGGCCGCCGAATTGAAAGAAGATACGGCCCCTGATGTGGCTCCGGGGTTTGCTTCCGGTGCCACACACATTTCCCGCTCACGGCAATTCAGAATTATTCTAAAACATATTTTTGATTTCCGCATACCTTGCCAATAAAGCTGACAGCGAACATCAAGTTACGCCTGCGGGATCCGCTTCCGCAGGGTCAAGAACCATATTGCAAGGGACATATCCGTGGCCATCAACTTCACCTTCCCCGTTCGGCTGCTGGCAGCAGCGGCCTTCAGCCTTGGCGCAATGACCGCAGGCGCTGAGGAAATGACGATCAAGCACGCGCAGGGCGAGACCGTTCTCAAAGCCGCGCCGAAAAAGGTTCTGGTTCTGGATATCCCCTCGCTCGACAATCTCGATGCGATGGGCGTCGAGCCAGCTGGTGTCCTTGGTTCCAACCTGCCGACCTATCTCCAGAAATATGCCGATGGCAAATATCTGAAGGTCGGCACGCTGTTCGAACCCGATTACGAGGCGATCAATGCGGCAGAAGCCGATCTCGTCATCGTCGGCGGCCGTTCGCGTGCGAAATATCCCGATGTTGCGAAGATCACGCCCGCCATCGACATGTCGATCGATTCCAAGGAATTCATCGCGAGCGTCAAAGCCAATATCACCAAGCTCGGCGATATCTTCGGCAAGCAGGAAGAAGCAAAGAAGCTCGACGCCTCCATCGACGAGAAGGTCGCAAAGCTGAAGGCCATCGCGCCGAATTCCGGCACGGCGATGATCCTCGTCACCAATGCCGGCAAGGTCGGTGTTTACGGCCCAAGCTCGCGCACCGGCTGGCTGCACACGGAAATCGGCTTCAAGCCGGTCGCTCCTGATATCGATGACCGCTTCGACCGGGGCGATGTCGTGTCCTTCGAATATCTGGCCGAGGTCAATCCCGAATGGCTGTTCGTGATCGACCGCGATGCCGGCATCGGCCGCGCAACGGACCCAGGCAAGGCCGCCGCCCAGGTGCTGGACAACGAACTGATCCACCAGACCAACGCCTGGAAGAAAAAGCAGATCGTCTATCTCGACCCGCAGGCGGCCTATATCGTCAGCAGCGGTTATACGGCGCTCACCACCTTGCTTGATCAGGTCTACGAGGCCGTGTCCGAGAAGAAGTCGTAAAAACTGCCTTCGCGACGTCATCCCCGGGCTTCTCCCGAGGATGACGAAGGAGAGGTTCAGTCCTCCGGGCAATCTGCGAGGTCGAAGCGAGCCATCACCATTTTCGAAAAACCACTGACGTGAAATCCCTGTCCCTCATCCTCGCCCTCCTTCTGGCGCTGACACTCGCCATCGTCAGCCTGTTCGTCGGCGTGAGCAACGTCTCGCTGGCGACGCTTTTTGCGCCGGATACGAGCGCGGATGCACTGCGGGTGCTCCTCGTCAGCCGCATTCCGCGCACGCTGGCGCTCATACTAGCCGGAAGCTCGATGGCGATTGCCGGTCTCATCATGCAGATGCTGGTGCGCAACCGCTTCGTGGAGCCTTCGACGGCTGGCACCACCGAATCCGCCGGCCTTGGCCTGCTCACCGTCACCCTGCTTGCCCCGGAAACGCCGATCTTCGGCAAGATGTTGGTGGCCGCCGCTTTCGCGCTGGCTGGAACCGCACTTTTCTTGCGTATTCTACGGCAGGTGCCGCTGCGCGATGTGCTGCTGGTGCCGCTGATCGGCATCATGCTGGGCGGCGTCATTTCTGCCGTCACCACTTTCTTCGCCTATCGTTTCGATCTGCTGCAATCGCTCGGCGCGTGGATGACAGGGGATTTTTCCGGCGTGCTGCGTGGCCGCTATGAATTGCTGTGGATCGGCTTCGTTTTCGCCATCGCTGCCTATCTCGCCGCCGACCGTTTCACGGTGGCAGGCATGGGGCGCGACTTCACCACCAATCTCGGACTGAACTATCGCCGGGTGATGGCGCTCGGCCTCACCATCGTCTCCCTGGTCAGTGCCGTCGTCGTCGTCACCGTCGGCATGATCCCCTTTCTCGGCCTGATTGTGCCGAATGTGGTCAGCCTGATTATCGGCGACAATATGCGCCGTTCCGTGCCCTGGGTGGCGACGCTTGGCGCGGTCTTCGTTCTTGCCTGCGACATCATCGGCAGAACGGTGCGCGCGCCCTATGAGATACCGATTGGAACCGTGGTCGGCGTCATCGGCAGCGCGTTGTTCCTCTATCTCCTGCTCCGGAAACGCCACCATGCATGAGAGACATCCCGACCGGCGCGCGAAACTCGTGCTGCTGATGCTTCTCGCACTGACGCTCATCTCCATGGCTGCCTTCATGACGCTCGGTGCAAAGGGCAGTTGGAGCTTCATCCTGCCGTTTCGCGGCATCAAGCTTCTGTCGCTTTTGTTGGTGGCCTATGCCATCGCCGTTTCGACGGTATTGTTCCAGACGGTCACCAACAACCGCATTCTCACCCCTTCGGTGATGGGTTTCGATTCGCTCTATGTGCTGGTGCAGACGGCGCTGATCTTCGTATTTGGCTCGGCAACCGTGGTGATGATCGATCCGCAGCTGAAGTTTCTTGCCGAAACCGCGCTGCTCGTCACCTTCTCCGCCCTGCTCTACCGCTGGCTTTTCGTCGGCGCGGAACGCAGCCTGCATCTTCTGGTGCTGGTCGGCATCGTCTTCGGCGTATTCTTCCGCAGCCTCTCGGGCTTCATGCAGCGCGTACTGGACCCCAATGAATATGCGGTGCTGCAGGATGTGCTGTTCGCCAGCTTCAATTCCATCGATCCCACCCTTCTTGCGGTATCAGCCATCATCGTCGGCGTGGTGACGATTATCGGGTTGCGGCTCCTGCACACGCTCGACGTTCTTTCGCTCGGCCGCGCAACGGCCATCAGCCTTGGCGTGGACTACAAGCGAACGGTGACGATCATCCTCGTGCTGGTCTCCGTTCTCGTTGCCGTTTCCACCGCACTCGTCGGCCCTGTCATGTTCTTCGGGCTGCTGGTTGCGGCGCTGGCCCATTATCTCACAGGCAACGGCAAACATGCCTATGTGCTGCCGGCTGCAATCCTCATCGCCATCATCTGCTTGGTCGGCGGTCAGGTGGTGCTGGAGCGGATCTTCGCCTTCAACACGGCGCTTTCCATCATCATCGAATTTCTGGGCGGCATCGTCTTTATCGGTCTTATTCTCAAGAGGGGTGCGCGATGATCATCGCCAGTCAGATCAGCAAATCCTATGGCGAAACGGTTGTTGTCGATGGCGTCTCCGTCGCCATTCCGGCAGGCGGCGTCACCTCCATCATCGGGCCGAACGGGGCGGGAAAATCCACGCTGCTCTCCATCGTGGCACGGCTGATGTCCATGGATGCGGGAACCGTGACGGTGGACGGGCTGGATGTGACCAAGACCCCTTCCGACACTCTGGCAAAACGGCTCTCGATCCTCAGGCAAGACAACCACATCTCGTCACGCCTGACGGTGCGCGATCTCGTCGGTTTTGGACGTTATCCCTATTCCAAGGGCCGTCCCACCATCGAGGACAAGGTCCATATCGACCGGGCGCTGGAATATCTCCATCTCGAAACCCTTTCCGGCCGCTTTCTCGACGAGCTTTCCGGCGGCCAGCGTCAGCGCGCCTTCGTGGCCATGGTTCTGTGTCAGGACACGGACTATGTGCTCCTGGACGAGCCGCTCAACAATCTCGACATGAAACACGCCTCAAGCATGATGAAGATCATGCGTCGCGCCGCCGACGAGCTGAAGAAGACCGTGGTTCTGGTACTGCACGACATCAACTTCGCCTCCTGGTACTCCGACACCATCATCGCCATGCGTGATGGCCGAATCTGCCGCCAGGGACCGGCGGAACAGATTATCCGTCCGGAGGTTCTGCGGGAAATCTACGACATGACCATCAGTGTCAACGACATAGACGGTCGACGCATCTGTCTGTTTTATGAGTGAGATACGACGATTGCAGAGGTTTTTTGCCATTGCCGTCCGAGCGACGGAACAGGGCAACCGGCCAGGGCGTTAATCGGCGGAGATTTTGCCAAACGGCATTCCGTCCGCAACGTCAGGAGACATCGATGAAGACGCACAAGACGAAGAACGACCTGCCTTCCAACGCCAAATCAACGGTGATGGGTATTCTGAACGAATCGCTCGCTTCGGTGATCGACCTTGCACTGGTGACCAAGCAGGCGCACTGGAACCTGAAAGGTCCGCAATTCATCGCCGTGCACGAACTTCTCGACACCTTCCGCGCCCAGCTCGACAATCACGGCGATACCATTGCCGAACGTGTGGTGCAGCTTGGTGGCACGGCGCTCGGTAGCCTGCAATCCGTCTCTTCGATGACCAAGCTCAAGGCCTATCCGACCGATATCTACAAGATCCACGATCATTTGGACGAACTGATCGCCCGTTATGGCGACGTGGCCAACATGATCCGCAAGGCTATCGATGATTCCGACGAGGCCGGCGACCCAACGACAGCGGATATCTTCACCGCCGCCTCGCGCGATCTCGACAAGGCGCTGTGGTTCCTCGAGGCGCACGTTCAGGAAAAGAGCTGAGCCGTAACGCGGCTACTGACACCACACACACGAAAGCGCCCGAGATGCCCGGGCGCTTTTTTTATGAAATGGCGCAATCAGTGCCGACGTAAAACCGCAAGACCGATGTCGCGCAACATCTCATGATCGAGAATGCCGCGCTGGGCGCTACGGATCAAAACCGCCGCGCACTCGTTGGCGACGTGGCTACAGCGATCTTGAAGGCACTCGAAACATACGCCGTCGAAAATATTCTGCAGATCGGTGATCTGCTGGGGCGACAATTGTGCGCCGACTCTTTCAAAAGCTGCATACGACAAGGCTCATCCTCCCGATGATGACATGCCAAGTATCGTTTCTTTTTTTGTGGACATGAAATTTGTACACCCGAACGAATCACTTGTCGAATCAGATTTTAACCAAATGTAAACAGGTTATTTTTTGGCCATCCGGCCGGTTGTGTGCTTTTACAACCCAAATAAAGGCCAGCCGAAACAATACCTTCGCCCGCCAACACCCTTTTTTACGACGCATCGGGCCGGTCGTTTTGAATAAACCCACAGGCCAGACGGATTTCCACCGAAACCGCAAAAGAAACTGTTGCATTCCAAAAACGATTGAGCGATATAGCACCCGTCGCCGCGCTTTGGCGGCCCGCGGTCCAGCGAACTACCCCGGACCAGCGGTTTTTGAGCGGGTGTAGCTCAGGGGTAGAGCACAACCTTGCCAAGGTTGGGGTCGAGGGTTCAAATCCCTTCGCCCGCTCCAGTTTTCCATGGAAAACGTCGGGAATGTCAAAGCGCTTACAGGCACCGCCCTGATTTTGCCGCCGGTCCCAGATAGCTCCTCTTCAACCGAAGCCTACCCGCATGTTCTGGGCCGATCTGACGCCCAACCATAGTCCCGTGCCCTAGATACCGAACTTATTCGCTTCGGGAAGGCGTTCGCGGACGCGCAAGACATGACAACCGATTTGAGATGCCCATTAGAATTATTCAGTATTAAATGCTATTCTTATTTAATATAATAGTACAGTATCTTATTATAAGATACGTAATTACTAATAATACATAATTGTTTCTTAAATTTGTAAGTATAATCATCACCGGAAAAGCGCATGATGCCGAAATATGACCCATGAAGGGCTCGATTTTCTTGTGGGAGCCATAACGATGAGAAATATTCCCGTTGTCGGAAAGTTTTTGACGGTATTTGCGCTATTCGGCGTATGTGCAATCCTGATTGCGGCCTACTCCGCCATACAGATCAAATCGATCGATGGAAGTTATAGTGATCTTATTGCTCGTGACAGCGCAGCGGCCTTGAATTTGGCGCTCGCGAACAAGGAACTGCTGAACGGGCGTGCGGCTCTGGCCGATATGATGATCGCCTTTACGGAACAGGGTAATGCCGCTGCCGAAGCTGAGGTGAAGGCCACACGCGACAAGTTCATGGTATCGATGGATGGAGCCATCGCCAATATCCCCGAAGACAACCGCCTGCGCGTACTCAAGGACGACGTGACGACGCTCTATAACGTGACGTGCAAGAACGCCTGGCACCTGGGCCGAACCGCATCAACCGTGGATGAGGCACTTGCGTCGCAAAAAGCGTTTGGCACCGAGTGCCAGCCAGTCTTTGCCAAGATCGGCGCGAAACTTACACAGATAGCCACTGATATTTCGAACCGTAGCGCCAAGCAGAGCGATGATCTGAGCGACATAAGCCAACGGACTGCACTGATTACCGTCGCGGCGGTCGTCCTCGGCTTCATCACCGTCGTCGTCATCGGATATTTCGCGATCAGCAGCTGGCTTGTCACGCCGATCCGGGGTCTTGTCGGCACGATGCAAACGCTTGCGGAGGGTAACCTCTCCGTCAATGTCGAGGGAACGGACCGGCGCGACGAGGTCGGCACGATGGCAAAGGCCGTTGAGGTCTTCAAGGATAACGAATTGAAGGCCCGCCGGCTGGAAGCGGATGCGGCGCAGGTGCGTAACCAGTCCGAGGCAGAGCGTCAAAGAACCGCCGAAATTGATCGCAGGCGCGCCGCCGAAATGGCGGAAGCGACCAGCGGCCTTGCCGAAGGTCTGAAGCATATGGCCAATGGCGACCTGTCCTACCAGCTGAAAACGCCTTTCTCCGCAGAATTCGAAAGCCTGCGTGCGGACTTCAATATCGCCGTAAACCAGCTTAGCAAAACACTACTGTCCGTTGCCGATGTCACGGCCACGATCGACAACGGCTCTCGCGAGTTGAGTTCGAGTGCGAGCGACCTGTCGCAACGCACGGAAACCCAAGCCGCATCGCTGGAAGAAACAGCCGCAGCGCTCGACCAGATAACCAGCAACGTCAGCAATTCGACCAGACGGACTGAGGAGGCGCGGATCGTGGCGGTCGAGGCCAACAGATCCGCGCAGACATCCGGTCAGGTCGTGGCAACTGCGGTCGATGCCATGAAGCGCATAGAAAGCTCTTCAAGCCAGATTTCCAACATCATAGGCGTCATCGACGAGATTGCCTTCCAGACCAATCTTCTGGCACTCAACGCCGGCGTCGAGGCGGCCCGTGCGGGCGAGGCAGGCAAGGGCTTTGCGGTTGTGGCACAGGAAGTGCGTGAATTGGCCCAGCGCTCGGCGCAAGCGGCCAAGGAAATCAAGGAGCTTATCCGCAACTCCGCCGACGAAGTGCAGAACGGCGTGAAACTCGTGACCGCAACCGGCGACGCACTCAAGATCATTGAAAGTCACGTCATCGCCATCAATACACAACTCGACGCCATAGCGACATCCGCAAGGGAACAGTCGGTCGGGTTGGCCGAGGTCAACAGCGCGGTGAACCAGATGGACCAGGTCACGCAGCACAATGCCGCGATGGTCGAAAGGGCGACGGCCTCCAGCGCATCGCTTGCCGGTGATGCCGAAAAACTCCGCCAGATCGTCGGCCAGTTCAAGCTGGATGGCGCAATGGCCAGCACCAGCACGGCTAGAACCGCATATAAGCCTTCAGCGCCGGTGCGCGTTGCGGACAACGCACAGCCGAGACCATCCCCGGCGCGTCGCATGATCGGCCAGGTGGCCGCAGCGCTCGGCGTATCCACGGCCTCGAAAGATCAGACATGGGGCGAATTCTGATCCACTCTCTCAGAAGACACCCGGATAGCTTATCCGGGTGTCTTAAGGTTATCTATATCAGTGAAAACCGCTCCCCCGTCATGCCGGGCTAGACCCGGGTGACGGCACCAGGAGGAATTCCACCCACACCCGTTGGCAACGGTCAGGCAGCCGCGTCCCATACCGGCGCAAGCCCGTCCGGCGAGACGATACGGCCATCCGGTCGAGCAAGAGCACGGATCGCATCCGTCTCAGCGACCGACAGCGTGAAATCGAAGATCGCAAGGTTTTCATCAACACGGGCTTCGCTCACGGTCTTCGAAAGCGCAATCACACCCTGCTGCTGCACGAGCCAGCGCAGCACCACCTGCGCCACCGACTTGCCCCGGCTTGCGGCGATGTCCTTTAAAACCGGATCGGCAAAAACCTTGCCGTCGGCCATACCGTAATAACCCGTCACCGACATGCCGGCAGCCTTGGCCGCCGCGATCACCATATCCTGATCGATATAGGGATGGTATTCGATCTGATTGGTGACGATCGGTGCCTTCGACAAACTGACCGCCTCAGCCATCAGCGCCGTATTGAAGTTGGACACGCCGATATGGCGAACCTTGCCGGCGTCGCGAACCGCGTTCAGCGCGCCGATCTGCTCGGCCAGCGTTACCGCCTCGTTCGGCCAGTGCAGAAGCAGGAGATCGACATAATCGGTCTTCAGTTTTTTCAGGCTCTCATCGACGGAGGCAAGAAAGGCATCGTGCCTGTAGTTCTCCACCCAGACCTTGGTGGTCAGGAAGATATCGCTGCGTGCCACGCCGGAACCGGCAATGGCTTCGCCGACTTCGGCCTCATTACCGTAAATCTGCGCGGTATCGATATGGCGAAAGCCGGCCTTCAGGGCATGCGGAACGATCCGAAGAACATCGGGGCCGGGAATACGGAAGGTACCGAAGCCAAGCGCCGGGATCGATGCGCCGTTGGCGGTGACATCAAACATATATTTTCTCCTTTTAGGGTACACCCGGCCAGCCCTTAGGCAGTGGCCGGGATTTATATGAAAAACTCAGGCAGTCTTCAGCGAGAGCGAGGCGCGCCGGTCGAGTGCACTGCTCCAGAGGGTGAGAATGAGGGCAATGGCGACAAGGATGGCGCCGACCCACGGGGTTGCGGCAAGGCCCATCGGCGATTCCACCACCAGACCGCCAAGCCACGCACCAATCGCGATGCCGAGATTGAAGGCGGCGATATTGAGCGCCGAGGCGACATCGACAGCGCCGGGGCGGTGTTCCTTGGCCAGCTGCACCACATAAAGCTGCAGGCCGGGAACGTTGGCAAAGGACAGGAAGCCGAGCGCCACCAGCGTGATCAGGGTCGGAATCGGCGAAACGGCGGTGAAGGAAAAGACCAGCAGCACGATGGCTTGTGCCAGAAAGAGGCCGATCAACGCCTTGACCGGATTGTGGTTGGCGATTTTGCCGCCACCGATGTTACCGGCGGCAATGGCGATGCCGTAGAGCACAAGGATCAGGCCGACGCTCTTTTCGGAGAAGCCTGTGACATCCTGAAGGATCGGCGCCAGAAAGGTGAAGGCTACGAAGGTGCCGCCGTAACCAAGTGCGGTCATGGCGAAAACGATGAGTAGTCGGCCGGAACCCAGCACCCGCACCTGATCGAGAAGGCTGGCGGGCGGCGCTTTCTTCAGCGTTCCCGGCAACAGGGCCGCGATACCGGCAAAGGCGATGACACCAAGACCTGCAACCGCCCAGAAGGTGGCGCGCCAGCCGAAAATCTGCCCGATATAGGTACCGATCGGCACGCCGGTGACGATGGCGACAGTCAGACCCATGAACATCATGGCAATCGCCGAGCCACGGCGGTTTTCCGGCACGAGATCGGCGGCGATGGTGGCGCCAACAGAGAAGAACACGCCATGGGCGAAGGCGGAAAGCACCCGCGCGACCAGAAGCGTCTCATAGCTTGGCGACACGGCGGCTGCGACATTACCGACGACGAACAGCGCCATCAGACCCAGCAGCAGCGGCTTTCTTTCGATCTTGCCGGTCAGCGCAGTCAGGATCGGCGCACCGAAAGTGACACCCAGCGCGTAAACGCTGACGATAAGGCCGGCAAGCGGCAGTGTAATGTGAAGATCTGCGGCGACCGTCGGCAAAAGACCGACGATGACAAACTCCGTGGTTCCGATCGCGTAAGCAGCGATCGTCAAGGCAAATATGGCCAATGGCATGACGAGTACCTCTTCGCCCGGAGCGGGATCGCGGGCGTTATGGACAGCGGGTGCTGTCCGTTTGGATCAACTGTGTGATTGCAATATGGGCGAAGGGGACTTGCATGATAATCAGCAAGATTGGATAAAGGCCTTTGAATTAATTTCACAAGCGGTGCAGCGATGGACAACAGGGCCGGAGAAATGGAAGTCTTCGTCGCGGCAGCCGAGCTGGGGAGTTTTTCCGCAGCCGGGCGC
This sequence comes from Agrobacterium sp. 10T429, assembly GCF_056393925.1. NCBI lineage: Bacteria > Pseudomonadati > Pseudomonadota > Alphaproteobacteria > Hyphomicrobiales > Rhizobiaceae > Agrobacterium > Agrobacterium sp. 10T429. The sequence goes on along the minus strand of NZ_JBFTGV010000011.1, from coordinate 99,073 downwards.
AGGCTCAAGCTTTCACCCTCGGCGGTGAGCAAACTTGTCACCCGCATTGAAGACCGCCTCGGCACCCGCCTTCTCGCTCGCTCCACCCGCGTGGTGACGTTGACGCCGGAGGGGGAAATCTATCTTTCCCGGGCAAGGCGCATTCTGGCCGACATCGCCGATACGGAGCAGATCGTAGCAGGCGGCGGCAAGGTGGTGCCGCGGGGGCTACTGCGTGTCAACGCCACGCTGGGCTTCGGCGAAAGGTATCTTCTGCCGCTCGCACCGGAGTTTTTATCTCTTTATCCGGAAATCGAGCTGGATATCTCGCTGACCGACGGCGTCATCAGCCTGATCGAGGAGCGCACCGATATTGCGATACGATCCGGCGGGATGGCGGATTCGTCCCTCAAGGCAAGAAAGCTGAAAGAGGTCCGACGGATCATCGTCGCCTCCCCTGCCTATATCGAAAAACATGGCATGCCGGAAAAGCCGCAGGATCTGGCCCAACACAATTGCATCAGCTTCAATTTCAGTCGCAGCCTCAACGAATGGCCTTTCCGTGATCCAGGCACGACGGAAGTCTACCGCCTTCCCGTGACCGGCAATGCCTCGGTCAACAGCGGCATGGCAATGCGTCGGCTGTGCCTGACGGGCCTTGGGCTGGGAAGGGTCGGAGAGTTTCATGTCGAGCCGGATATCGAGGCCGGTCTGCTCGTGCCGGTGCTGGAGGATTACAATCCGGGCGACATGGAGGTGATCCACGCCGTTTATGCCGGACATGATCACCTGGCCGCCCGCGTACGCGCCTTTATCGATTTTGTCGCGGCAAAGGTCGGGCGGTGACTAGCCGCCTCAGACCAGGCTGTGAACCATCTTCGCCAGCCAGTCCACGAAAACACGGACCTTGTTGGTGACGTGCCGTGTCTGTGGGTAGACCACATAGATCGGCATCGGTTCGCGCCGCCATTCCGGCAGAACCGGCACAAGCTCGCCACGCGCAAGCGCATCCTTGACCATGAAAACGGGCAGCTGCACCATGCCCATGCCCGCCAGCGCGGCGTTGAGATAGGTGCGGCTGTCATTCACCGACACGACATAGTTGGGCGTAATCTCGACGCTGCGAAGCCCGTTGTCGAATGAGATCGGCATGATCTGGCCCGTGGTGGCATTGAAATATCCCACGGAATGATGTCCGTTTTCGAGATCTTCCGGCTGTTGCGGCATGCCGAAACTCTCGATGTACAGGGGAGAGGCGAAGGTTTCGAATTTCAGCTCGCCGACCTTGCGCGCTATAAGGGATTGATCCCGCAACGTGCCGACCCGCAGCGCGCAATCGACATTCTCCGCGATATAATCGACCAGACGGTCGCCGACGCCGAGATCGAGCCGGATTTGCGGATAGCGCTGGTAAAATTCGCAAAGATGTGGAATAACCACGAGGTCCGCGAAGACACCGGCCATTTCCACCCGCAACCGGCCAGACGGCTGCACCTGCGCGCTGGACATGCTGCCATCAAGCTCTTCGATTTCCGACAGAATCTGCGAGGCCCGCTCATAATAGAGAGCGCCGTCCGTCGTCAGCATCACCCGCCGCGTTGTGCGGTTGAGAAGCGTGGTATGTAAATGCGCCTCCAGCGCCTGGACCATGTTGGTGACGGTGGTTTTGGGCATGTTCAGCGCGGTCGCGGCGCGGCTGAAATTGCCGGTTTCGACGACGCGAGTGAATACCCGCATGGCGGAAAGCTGATCCATGTCGCTATTATCCGTTTTTTTGGAATAGTGTTTTCATTTTGACGTACTTGATCGTTTTCTCCCGAACAATAATATGAATTTCAGATTTTGCAAATATGGTGAGCTGCTGATGGCGGCGCACGGGACCGGATCAGATGAAAGCGCACTGGGAAAATATCGAAGGCTGTGGGGGCTCGGCGTCCCAGCTTTCCGTGCGCCGATATGAAAGTGCCGGCCTGTGCACCAACCCGCCCGTGGTCCTTTATTTGCGCGGCGGCTCGTTTCTTGAAAAGGGCGGCAATTGCCCGGAGCTTCCGGTGGCACGCGCGCTCGCTGAAAGCGGCGCGATCGTCGTCGAGGCCGACTATAGCAAGTCGTCCGGCAACGAGTTTCCGATGGTGATCGATTGTGCCTTCGAAGCGCTGGATCATCTGAGCCGGGACCGCAAGCATTATGGCGGCGCAAAATCGCTGCTGTTTGTGGCCGGCGAAGAGGCTGGTGGCAATGTGGCGGCTGGGCTTGCGCTGAAGGCGCGTGACCGCATGCCGGGCAAGCTTGCCGGTCAAATACTTCTGTCGCCCATGATCGACCCGATGATGACGACGGAATCCTTCCGCGATGCGGACAGGATCGGCATGCGCCAGCGCTGGGCGGATGGCTGGAGCCATTACCTTGCCAAGGCCTGCGGGTTTTTTCACCCCTATGCCGCGCCCTGCCAGTGTACGCGGCTGAACCGGGTGGCGCCGGCGCTGATCTTTACCGCCGAGGACGACCCTCTGCGCGACGAAACGGTCGGTTATGCCGACAGGCTCATCGCCTCCGGTGTCAGCGTCCGGCAGCATGTTTTCCCCGCCGGTATTGGCTGGACGGGGCTTTATCAAGGAAAGGGCGGCGGATGGGTTCCATCCGTCTGTTCGGAGTTCAAGACCTTCGTTGACCAGATAAAACACTGAAATCGCATTTTGAGCATGTCCAGTAAAAGTGCGTAGCGGTTTTACGCCCGGACCATGCGACAAAACACACAGATAGAGAAACTGACCGGCTCCTGATCCGAGCCAAGGAGAGACCCATGACGCTGACCACAAAGCGCCGGGCCCTGACGGGCGCCGGTATCGGGCTTGCTATGTCCGTTGCAGCCGCAGCACTCATTTTCGACCTGCCCACCAGCCGTGATGCGACGGCAGCTTCCGCCCCGGCCGAAACGCCGGCTATCCCAGTCACCGTCGCCAAGGTGGAAAGCCGCGATGTGATGCGCTGGGAAGAATTTTCCGGCCGTCTCGAAGCCGTCGACCGCGTGCAGATCCGCTCCCGCGTCGCTGGCCAGATCAAGGCCGTGCATTTCCGCGAAGGCGCGCTGGTGAAGGAAGGCGACCCCCTCTTCACCATCGATCCGGCCCCCTATCAGGCAGCCGTTGCAGGTGCTGAAGCCCAGGTCGCCTCCGCCGAAGCCAAGGTCAGCCTTGCCAAGACGGAACTCGACCGTGGCCGCAGGCTTTCCGACAATCGCACGATCTCCCAGAGCGATCTCGACCAGCGGCAAAGCTCGTTTGCGGATGCCGAAGCCCAGCTTCGCGCCGCCCGCGCGACGCTGACGACGGCTCAGCTCGATCTTGGTTACACCGAAATCGTTGCACCGGTTTCCGGCAGGGTAGGCCGCATCGAAATCACCGCCGGCAACCTCGTTGCCGCCGGCTCGACATCGCCTGCCCTGACGACGCTGGTTTCGGTCAACCCGATCTATGCCAGCTTCAACGCCAGCGAAGGAACGGTAGCGAAAGCGCTTTCCGAGCTGCCGAAGACGACCGACGCCCTGCCCGCGCTCGAACAGATCCCGGTGGAAATCGGAACGCTTTCGGATGAAGGCACGCCGATCAAGGGCACCCTGCACCTCATCGACAACCAGGTCGATTCCGCCAGCGGCACCATTGGTGTGCGTGCGGTCTTCGAAAATCCTGATGGCAGGCTCATTCCCGGCCAGTTCGTGCGGGTGCGCATGGGTGAACCGAAGCCGGAAAACCGGATAGTCATCAGCGACCGCGCCATCGGCACGGATCAGGACAAGCGGTTCGTCTTTGTCGTCGATGCCGAAAACAAGGTGAGCTACCGCCAGATCAAGCCCGGCGCACCGGCTGACGGCCAGCGCATCATCGACAGCGGCCTTGCCGCCGGCGATACGATCGTCGTCAACGGCCTGCAGCGCATTCGCCCCGGTGCAACCATCGCACCGCAGGCGGAAGACAAGGTCGCCGCCTCGCAATAACGCCGTCCCGCCTCCGGCGAGACGCATTTCACAAAGAACCGGCCCTCACCGGCGGCCATGATGCCGCCGGAACGGTCCTTGCATTTCCAAATCTACCCGGAGAGGGGACTGGATATGAATATTTCCAGATTTTTTGTCGACAGGCCGGTCTTCGCCGGCGTGCTGTCGATCCTGATCGTGGTCGCAGGCCTTCTCGGCATGCGCGCCCTGCCGATTTCCGAATATCCGGAAGTCGTGCCGCCATCCGTCGTCGTCCGCGCCACCTATCCCGGTGCGAACCCTGCCGTCATCGCTGAAACAGTCGCCACGCCGCTTGAAGAACAGATCAACGGCGTCGAGGACATGCTCTATATGGGCAGCCAGGCGACATCGGACGGCGTGCTGACGCTGACCGTCACGTTCAAGCTGGGCACCGACCCGGACAAGGCGCAGCAGCTGGTGCAGAACCGCGTGTCGCAGGCCGAACCGCGCCTGCCCGCGGAAGTGCGCGCACTCGGCATCACCACCGTCAAAAGCTCGCCCGACTTCATCATGGTCGTCAATCTCGTGTCGAAGACCGATGCCTATGACATCACCTATCTGCGCAACTATGCGACGCTGAACGTCAAGGATCGCCTCGCCCGTATCGAAGGCGTGGGTCAGGTGCAGGTCTTCGGCGCGGGTGACTATTCCATGCGCGTCTGGCTGGATCCGCAAAAGGTGGCCGAACACGATCTCGCCGCCAGCGACGTATCCGACGCCATCCGTCAGCAGAACGTCCAGGCCGCAGCCGGCGTTATCGGCGCATCGCCAAGCCCCAACGGCGTCGACCTGCAGCTCAACGTCAATGCCCAGGGCCGTCTGACGACTCCGGAGGAATTCGGCAACATCATCGTCAAGAGCGGCGCGAACGGCCAGATCACCCGTCTTCGCGACGTCGCCCGCATCGAACTCGGCGCTGCCGACTATACGCTGCGCTCGCTGCTCGACGGCGAACCCGCCGTGGCGATCGCCGTATTGCAGGCTCCCGGCTCCAACTCCATCGAAATCGCCGACAATGTCCGCGCGACAATGGACAATCTGCAACTGGCGATGCCTGATGGCGTGAAATATGAAATCGTCTACGACACGACGAAGTTCGTTCGCTCGTCCATCGAAAAGGTCGTTGATACACTCCTCGAGGCCGTTGGCCTCGTGGTACTGGTGGTCATCCTGTTCCTCCAGACCTGGCGCGCCTCGATCATTCCGCTGATCGCCGTTCCGGTGTCGATCATCGGCACCTTCGCCGTCATGTATGCCTTCGGTTTCTCCATTAACGCGTTGACCCTGTTCGGCCTCGTGCTGGCCATCGGCATCGTGGTGGATGACGCCATCGTGGTGGTGGAAAACGTCGAGCGAAACATCGAAAACGGGCTTTCTCCGCGTGATGCCACCTACAAGGCGATGCGCGAAGTCTCCGGGCCGATCATAGCAATCGCGCTTGTGCTGGTCGCCGTTTTCGTCCCACTAGCCTTTATCTCCGGCCTTTCCGGCCAGTTCTACCGGCAGTTCGCGCTGACGATCGCGATTTCGACCGTCATTTCGGCGATCAATTCCCTGACGCTGTCACCCGCTCTTGCAGCCCTGCTGCTGAAAGAGCACGACGCACCGAAAGACTGGCTGACCCGCTTCATGGACCGGATTTTCGGCTGGTTCTTCCGTGGCTTCAACCGCGCCTTCGGCGCCGCCTCCAACGGTTACGGCAAAACCGTAGGCGGGCTGGTAACGCGCAAAAGCCTCGTCATGATCGTCTATATGGCGCTGGTGGCTGCCACCTACGGCATGTTCAGCGCGGTCCCAAGCGGGTTCGTACCGGCGCAGGACAAGCAATATCTCATCGGCTTCGCCCAGCTTCCGGACGGCGCAACGCTTGACCGGACGGAAAGCGTCATCAAGCGGATGAGCGATATCGCCATGCAACAGCCGGGCGTCAGCCACGCCATTGCCTTCCCCGGCCTGTCGATCAACGGCTTCACCATCGGCTCCAATTCCGGCATCGTCTTTGCAGTTCTCGACGACTTCGAAAACCGCAAGACGCCGGAACTGTCAGGCGGCGCCATCGCAATGCAGCTGAACCAGAAGTTTGCCGGCATTCAGGATGCCTTCATCGCCATGTTCCCGCCGCCGCCGGTTAACGGTCTCGGCCAGACGGGCGGCTTCAAGCTGCAGATCGAGGACCGTGCCGGTTACGGCTACCAGACGCTTGACGAAGCGGCCAAGGCGGTCATCGCCAAGGCATACCAGACACCGGAACTGGCAGGCATCTTCTCCAGCTTCCAGATCAACGTGCCGCAGCTCTTCGCCGATCTCGACCGCGCCAAGGCCGAGCAGCTGGGTGTTTCGGTCAGCGACGTCTTCCAGACGCTGCAGATCTATCTGGGCTCGCTTTATGTCAACGACTTCAACGCCTTCGGGCGGACATACAGCGTGCGTGTGCAGGCAGATGCGCAATTCCGCGCCCATGCCGAAGATATCGGCCGCCTGAAGGTTCGCTCGTCCACCGGTCAGATGATCCCGCTTTCCACGCTGTTGAAGGTAGATGCAACAACAGGACCGGAGCGCACAAACCGTTATAACGGCTTCCTTGCAGCCGATATCAACGGCGGTCCGGCACCGGGCTTCTCCTCTGGACAGGCGCAGGCAGCGATCGAGAAAATCCTTGCCGAAAACCTGCCGGCCGGGATCGAATACGAATGGACGGACCTGACTTACCAGCAGATCCTTGCCGGTAATTCCAGCCTCGTGGTCTTCCCGCTGGCGCTGCTGCTCGTCTATCTCGTATTGGCTGCGCAATATGAAAGCCTGACCCTGCCGATCGCGATCATTCTGATCGTTCCGMTCGGCGTTCTCGCCGCATTGACAGGCGTCTGGCTGACGGGAGGGGACAACAACATCTTTACGCAGATCGGCCTTGTCGTCCTTGTCGGACTATCGGCGAAGAACGCGATCCTGATCGTGGAATTCGCCCGCGAGCTGGAATTCGAAGGACGAACGCCGCTTCAGGCCGCAGTCGAGGCAAGTCGCCTGCGCCTCCGCCCGATCCTGATGACCTCACTCGCCTTCATCATGGGCGTGGTGCCTCTGGTCATCTCCACCGGTGCGGGTGCGGAAATGCGCGCGGCCATGGGTGTCGCAGTGTTCTCCGGCATGATCGGGGTGACGTTCTTCGGCATCTTCATGACACCGGTATTCTACGTGCTGGTGCGCAAGCTGTCGGGTAACCGTCCTCTCATCCAGCACAAACAGGAAGAACCTGCCAATTCGGACTACAAGCTCGAAAAGTCCGGCTGAGACCTGATCCAATCCACCGCAAACTTCGACGAAAGCCCGCCGCGCATCTCACGATGCGCGGCGTTTTTGTTGGTGGGAACGTCCATGTGCATCGCCTGAAACAGAATCTGTTTCAATGACTTAAGCAGCAAGCACATACATGTTGCGCCGCAATAAAGAAATAACGAATACACTATATCCGCATAAGGCAGCAGATACGTAAAGGAACAATGCTATTTTATGCTTTCCATTTTGTGGTAATTTCAAGAACAGGGTGATTCGGGCTAAATGATTTAGTTCAGGGGTGACATGATGGAGCAGGAATACGAGAACTGGGCGACAACCATTGCCTATTCGATAGTAATGCATGAAGGTCTCGATCTGGCGCTTGCCGCGCAGAATCTGGACAGATGCAAGACCAGAAACAACCGTGAACGGCTGATGGAAGCCATCCGCACATCGCTGCTGGAGGCCCGTTCGCGCAGCCATCTGACGGTAGCGCAGCGGCTCTGAAGTCTGTCGCCGTATCCGATGCTGCCACAGGATCAGGTTGGAAGCAGATCGGTCCTTATCGCGGCTTTCAGCGGCAGGTGGTCCGAGGCAATGCGCGCCAGCGCACTGTCATGCGCTTCCACCTGCTCGATCAGCCCTTCGCGGTTGGCGATGATCCTGTCGAGCGCAAGCACCGGCAGGTTGGATGGAAAACTGGGCACTGCTGGCGGCAGGGCGCCGAATGCATCCCTCAGAGTATTGAGCGACGAGCCATTGCCGAGACGCCATTCGTTCAGGTCTCCCATGAGGATGGTCGCGCATTCGTTTCGCGCTTCCAGAAGACCGATAAGCGCCTTTGCCTGCTGGGCACGGGAATGCCTCAAAAGACCGAAATGCGCGGCGATTATTCGCAGTGCGCCACCGCTTTTCAAATCCAGTTCCACCACCAGCGCGCCGCGCGGCTCCAGCCCCGGCAATTTCAGCGTATGAACATCCCGCACCGCACCTTCCTTGAACAACAGGACATTACCGTGCCATCCATGCGCCTTCACACCCGCCAGAACAGGCACGGGGACAAGCCCGCTTTCCCGCTCCAGCCGGGCAAGATCGAGCAGGCCCGTGCGCTCGCCGAAACGGCTGTCCGCCTCCTGTAGCGCGATGATATCCGCGCCGATTTCCTGAATGACGCGGCTGGTACGATCAGGATCGAACCTGCGGTCGCGGCCGACGCATTTATGGACGTTGTAAGACGCGATGACCGGGAAGGAGTGATCTCTCTCCACCTGCCCGGCATTCTTCCGTTGGTGGCGGTCGCGCAGTGACTGCATGACGAAGGCGGGCAGGCTGCTGTTTTTCGCCAGTGCCGTTTTTCCACGCTCCAGCAAACTGTTTTTCTTCACGCTGCGACGCCTCCGATGCGCAAATTAAAAGTTCTAGAGCGTTTCCGACGTATGGCGCTCTAAAGATACGGCGAAGCGAGCCACAGGACGCGCTCCACAAAACGGACAACGAATGGCCGCGCATTCAGTTCGCTCAGTCGCACGGGTAAAGCGGTTGCCCGTGCTTCCCGGATGCGGTTTCCGATGGTCGCGGCGAATTCCTCATCCATAACTTCCAGATCAACTTCGAAGTTCAGCCGCAATGAACGAGGGTCCAGGTTGGAAGAACCGATGTAGCTCCAGCGCTCGTCGATCACCAGAAGCTTGGAATGATTGAAGGGCCCTGTCGCCCGCCAGATGCGGCAGTAATTCTTCAACATCTGGTCGAATTGCGCCGTCATCGCCCTGTCCACAAGCACCAGATTGTTGCTTTGCGGCACGATGATATCCACCACGACTCCCCGCCTCGCTGCGGTAATGAGCGCTGAAATAAGCTCCCGATCGGGGAGAAAATAGGGCGACATGACGAGAATGGAGGAGCGGGCGACGGAAAACGCCCCCATCAGCATCTTGTGATTGGTCTCTATGCTCTTATCCGGCCCCGAGGAGGAAACGCGGGCGACGATCTGTGAACCCGGCACACCATCGGGAATGGCGATATCCCAGACCGGCGTGTGCAGAAGCTCCCCCGTCGTGAACCTCCAGTCCTCCGCCGCAATGGAGAAAAAATCAGAGACTACCGGTCCGCTGATCTTGAAATGTGTGTCGTGCGCCTGTTTTTCGCCGCCGAATTCAAGGGTGAAGCCCTCGCGGATATTCATGCCGCCGCTAAAGGCGAGGCGCCCGTCCACCACGAGGATCTTGCGGTGGGTGCGCAAATTCGCATAGGGCAGCCGCAGCCCCATGATGACATTGCCGTTGAATACATCGGCAACGATGCCTTTTTCCCGGAGCGTCGGCAGGATGCTCGGCACGGAATAGCGCGCGCCCACGGCATCCACCAGCACCCGCACCTCCACGCCCCGGAACTTCGCCCTTTCCAGCGCGGCGACAAAACGGGCGCCGATCCTGTCATTGTCGAAAATATATGTTTCGAGGATGATCGACCGCTTCGCCTCGCCTATCGCCTCCAGCATGGCGGCATAGGCTGCGTCGCCGGTGACAAGCGGCTCGATGCGGTTACCGGTCGTCAGTGCGTGGCGCGTAACCCGATCGCCGAGCGTCTTCATCGCCTCGAAACGGCGTCCGAACCGCGCGGCAATCACCTCGCCGCTCGCATCCAGGCGCGCCACGCGATCCATGATCTCGTCCTGCATGAAAGACCGCTGCTGCCTGATGCTGGACCGGCGAATCCGGTTGATGCCGGCAATCGCATAAATGACTGCACCGACGATCGGCGACAGAACGATGACGCCCACCCAGCCAAGCGCGGAGCGGACCTCTTCCTTCGTCATCGTGGCATGTACGGCCGCCACGGTTCCCATCAAAATGGAAAGAGCGGCAAGGATATGAGGCCAATAGGCGATGACGAGATCGAGCATGATGCAACTATAGGGCATCGTGCCGAAAAGTGTACCGCGGTTTTGGGAAAACCCGATGCGTAAACAAAAAGGTAGGGCAGTTCGCCGATACCGCAATACCGGACCGGCACCGGAAAGGCCAAGAAGACCGGACGCCCATCGTTTTACGGGATAGACCCTTGCGGGATTAACGGTGGAAAGTGACGATGCGATATGTCATGAGAGCGCATCTTGATCTGTGAGCAGGGGCACTTGCGGGCTTCTGTGGCGTTTGAAAGCAAGAAGGCCGTGATGCAGGAAAATACCCAGGGCGCCGTCATCGTCATTTCCAGCCACGTCATGCGTGGATCGGTCGGCAACCGTGCCGCAGTCTTCGCGCTGGAGACCCTTGGCTATCCGGTATGGGCGGTGCCCACAATCGTTTTGCCCTGGCACCCCGGCCATGGCCCGTCCACCCGGATGCGCTTTCAGGACGACGACTTCGACAAGGCCATGACCGACCTCGAAAACGCCAAATGGATCGGCGAGGTCAAAGCCGTACTGACCGGTTATTTCGGCGGCGCGGCGCAGGTGCGCTCCGTCGCAAGGCTGATCCGCAATCTCAAGGAAAAGAACCCGTCGCTGATTTATGCCTGTGACCCGGTCATGGGCGATCTGGGCGGACTATACATTCCCCTTGAGACTGCCGAAGCCATCCGCGATCACCTCATTCCGCTTGCCACCGTCGCCACGCCAAACCGTTATGAACTGGCCTGGATGAGCGGTGCCGAGCTTGAGACCAACAATGCCATCATGGATGCCGCGCTCGCACTCGGCCCGCCGAAAATGCTGGTCACCTCAGCCGTGTCGATGATGGCGGGCGGCACGGGAAATCTCTATTTGAGCGGCCGGCACGCGCTGATGGCGGAACACCGCGCCATAGAAGACGCACCGAACGGTCTCGGAGACCTGATGGCGGCACTGTTCCTTGCCCGGCTGCTGGAAGGCATGGACGACGAGAAGGCGCTGCAACTGGCCACCGCCAGCGTGTTCGAAATTCTGGCGCGAACCAAAAAACGCGACATGAACGAATTGACGCTGGAGACGGATTCTTCAAGTCTCTCCACACCCATGGCGATGGTGCAGATGCGCCATCTCTTGCATCCTTCGCGCAGCAAGCGCAAATAGCGGCTAAAGGATTGGTCTTCAACGCACCGAGTTCTTCTCTTGATCTTGGTCCAAGCACAACGGTACTGCGATAGATGAAAGATTTTCCGGAAAACCTTCTCAACGGCTACAAGAACTTCATGAGCGGCCGCTATGCCGACGAGCGCGAAAGATACCGCGTTCTGGCTGATACCGGACAGAAACCGCAGACCCTGTTCATTGCCTGTTGTGACTCCCGTTCGGCGCCGGAAACGATTTTCGACTGCGGACCGGGAGAACTTTTCGTCGTGCGGAACGTCGCCAACATGGTGCCGCCCTTTGAGCCTGACGGTCAGTACCACGCCACATCAGCCGCCATCGAATATGCCGTGCAGGTTCTGAAGGTGAAGGACATCGTCGTCATGGGCCATGGCCGCTGCGGCGGCATTCAGGCCGCACTCGACCCCAATCTTGAACCTCTGTCACCCGGCGACTTCATCGGCAAGTGGATGAACATGGTGAAATCCGCCGCCGAGCAGATCCAGAGCAACGACGTCATGACCGCCTCCGAGCGCCAGACGGCGCTGGAGCGCGTTTCCATTCGCAACTCCATCGCCAACCTGCGCGGCTTCCCCTTCGTCAAGGCGCAGGAAACCGCCGGCAAGGTGAAGCTGCATGGCGCCTGGTTCGATATCTCGACCGGCGAATTGTGGGTGATGGACGGCAAAACGGGCGACTTTCGCCGCCCGGACCTGTGATTGTCGAAACCTTCTCAAAGCTTCGTCACCCCGGACGTGATCCGGGGCCAAGTGCGATCAAGTCTTTGATTGCTTAGGATTGTTTTCACGGCGCAGACGCGCCGTGACTGGATGCCGGAACTAGTCCGGCATCACGGAAGTGGACGTTCCAATTGGGAGAAAGCGGCCTTATTGGCCGTCAATCGCCTTGCCGATAAACGCAATCGCCTGCTGATAAACGCTTGCAGCGTTCCAGCCCTGAATGGCCGCGTAATTCGTCTGCCCCTGCTGATAACCCGCACCGCGCTGCCAGCCGTGGCCGACAAGGAAGTTGGCGGTGGAGGCCAGCGCATCGGCGCGCGAACCGACGAGATCGATGCGTCCGTCGCGGTCGAAATCCACGCCGTAGCGCACAACGTTCAACGGCAGGAACTGCGTCTGGCCGATTTCGCCATGGGCAGCACCCTTGGCGTTAACGTTCAGCGATCCGCTGCCGACGAGCTTCAGGGCCGCATAAAGCTGCTCGGTAAAATAATCCGAACGGCGGCAGTCGAAAGAAAGCGTCGCCACGGCGGACAGCGTGTGCTGGTTGCCCATGAAGCCGCCAAATCCGGTTTCCATGCCCCAGATGGCGAGCAGCGGGCCGGCCGGCACACCATAGGCCTTTTCAATCGAGGCGAAGAGAGCCGCATTGTTCTTCTTCATGGTCTTGCCGCGCGAGATGATCGTCTGGCCGCCACGCTTCTGCATGAACTGGTCGAAGGACAGCTTGAAGCTGTGCTGGCCGCGATCGGCGCGGATGGTCGGCTGATTGTAGGAGACGCCGGAGAAGGCACGATCAAGCACCGAGGCGCTGACACCGCGGCTCGCCGCTTCCTGCTTGAAGGCACCGACCCAGGCGTCGAACCCTGCCGAAGTGTTGCCGCATTGCGCAGCCACAACCGGCGTCGCCGCCAAAACCGAGACCATGGCCACACCAGCCAGAATTGCCTTCATTGCCCGCATCAAAATCTGCCTTCGATATCCTTTGGGGAATTTATCCCGAGAACCAAAACGTCGCTGCTGTATGGGCTCGGGTGCCAAATTGCTTTTTGGCCGCCTAAATTGCCTTTTGGCAGCAAGGCCTGCAAATAAACTGGCCGTGATGATAGCCAATTGGAAAACCCGCCTGCCCCACACAGAACAGACGGGTTATACTTAACGAACCTTAAAAAATCGTATCAAGCCGCCGCCTTGCGGGGCTTGATGAGACCACGATTGACCAGGAGTTCGGCGATCTGGATGGCATTGAGGGCAGCGCCCTTGCGCAGATTGTCCGAAACAACCCAGATGTTGAGGCCGTTTTCAACCGTCGCATCCTCACGGATACGCGAAATATAGGTCGCATCCTCGCCGGCGGATTCAACCGGGGTGATGTAGCCGCCATCTTCATGCTTGTCGATCACGAGGCAACCCGGCGCTTCGCGCAGGATATCACGCGCCTGATCGGCGGTGATCTCGTTTTCGAACTCGATGTTGACCGATTCCGAATGACCGATGAAAACAGGAACGCGCACGGCCGTGCAGGTTACCTTGATCTTCGGATCGAGCATCTTCTTGGTTTCGGCCAGAACCTTCCATTCTTCCTTGGTATAGCCGTCTTCCATGAAGACGTCGATATGCGGGATGACGTTGAAGGCGATGCGCTTGGTGAACTTCTTCGTTTCGACCGGATCGGCCACGAAGACGGCGCGTGTCTGCTGGAACAGCTCGTCCATGCCTTCCTTGCCAGCGCCGGAAACGGACTGGTAGGTGGAGACAACGACGCGCTTGATCTTGGCAAAGTCATGCAGCGGCTTCAGCGCGACAACGAGCTGGGCCGTGGAGCAATTCGGATTGGCGATGATGTTCTTGCGGGTGAAGCCCGAGATCGCGTCGGCATTGACTTCCGGAACGATCAGCGGAACGTCCTGGTCGTAGCGCCATGCAGACGAGTTATCGATGACGACGCAACCCTGCTGGCCGATCTTCGGCGACCACTTCTTGGAAATCTCGCCGCCGGCCGACATCAGGCAAATATCCGTGTCGGAAAAATCGTAGTTTTCGAGGTTGGAAACCTTCAGCGTGCGGTCGCCATAGGAAACTTCCGTGCCCTGCGAGCGGGAGGAAGCGAGCGGCACGACTTCGTCTGCCGGAAAACCACGTTCGGCCAGGATGTTGAGCATTTCGCGACCGACATTGCCGGTGGCGCCTACAATTGCAACTTTGAAACCCATGATCAAGCTCTCTTTCTGTCTCTCCTCTTTTGGGTGAGGTGGGGAACCCGCATCGCATTGCGGCTTCCTCGATCCCCAGCCAAACCGGGGAGAGAGCGGTGGCCAGAGACGTCAGACGGTTTTAATCGTCGTTTTGGCCGTAATTCGGATAGAATAAGAAAGACGCGGATCATCGCCGGCGGATTGTGCCGGTCCTTCCATGACAATCATGTCTGCAACATGCCTGCGCAAGGTGATGCTCCTTCTTCGCGAGAAGCTATTAGAAGGTTTGGTGTTCGTGTCAAGAAAAAAGGCACGTTGCGAGCGACCCGGCGCATAAGCGCAAATGCCACCTCGCGACATTTTTGCACGTTATGCATTAGACTAAAGTCATAATCCGAAAGCATCGCTCTCATTGGGGTTAATTTTCTGTCACTCTAACATTACGCGCATTGCACCCTTACGGGGGAGTCCGGAGGAGAGACAGGGCTCTGCAATGCGCTCATTTGACATCTGTGGAGGACAGACAATGGCAAACGTAGCAGCCGTGAGCGGCGCCGCCCGTCCCATGACGGGTGAGGAGAAGAAGGTGATTTTCGCCTCTTCTCTCGGAACAGTCTTCGAATGGTACGATTTTTATCTGTACGGCTCGCTCGCGATCTATATCGGCGCGAACTTCTTCAGCCAATATCCGGAAACGACACGTAACATCTTCGCGCTTCTGGCATTTGCCGCCGGCTTCCTCGTGCGCCCCTTCGGCGCCCTGGTGTTCGGGCGTCTCGGCGACATTGTCGGCCGTAAATACACCTTCCTGATCACCATTCTCATCATGGGCGTTTCGACATTCCTCGTCGGCGTCCTGCCCGGTGCATCGCAGATCGGCATCGCAGCCCCGATCATCCTGATCATCCTGCGCATGCTTCAGGGTCTGGCGCTTGGCGGCGAATATGGCGGTGCTGCAACTTATGTGGCCGAACACGCGCCCAACGGTCGCAGAGGCTATTACACCTCATGGATCCAGACGACGGCGACGCTCGGCCTCTTCCTGTCGCTGATGGTCATTCTCGGCGTGCAGTTCGCACTCGGCAAGGAAGCCTTCGCCGCCTGGGGCTGGCGTATTCCCTTCCTCGTTTCGGTTCTGCTGCTTGGCGTATCGGTCTGGATTCGTCTGAAAATGAACGAATCTCCTGCCTTCAAGAAGATGAAGGAAGAAGGCAAGACCTCCAAGGCACCACTCAGCGAAGCCTTCGGCCAGTGGAAAAACGCAAAGATCGCCCTGCTTGCCCTCGTCGGCGCCGTCATCGGTCAGGCCGTCGTCTGGTATACGGGCCAGTTCTATGCACTGTTCTTCCTGCAGAGCATTCTGAAGGTGGACGGCCAGTCGGCCAACATCATGGTCGCGGCGGCCCTCATCCTCGGCACGGGCTTCTTCGTGCTCTTCGGCTGGCTTTCCGACAAGATCGGCCGCAAGCCGATCATCATGGCGGGTCTCGTTCTCGCGATGCTGACCTACTTCCCGCTGTTCAAGGCGCTCACATGGGCGGGCAACCCGGCACTGGCTCAAGCGCAAGCCAGCGTTCGCGCCACCGTGACCGCTGCTCCGGGAGACTGCAAATTCCAGTTCAACCCGACAGGTACGGCGAAATTCACCACATCCTGTGATATCGCCACCTCGTTCCTGACACGCAACTCCGTTCCCTATGACGTCGTTGCTGGAGCGGCTGGAACGCCGGCAAGCGTCAAGATCGGCGACGCCACCATTGCGAGCTACGACGCCATCGCAGCCGGCGCGGATGCTGCCGCAAAAGACAGGGCCTTCCAGAAACAGGTCAACATCGCGCTGCATGACGGCGGCTACCCGCTGGTGCGCGGCGTAGCACAGGTGCCGGACGCAAAACTGGATGCCTTCATTGCCGCCAACCCGGAACTCAACCTCAATGCGGAAGCCGTTCGCGCAGCCGACAAGAAGATGGTGGCGACCGACAAGCTGGTGGCAGACAAGTTGCTGACGCCGGCCGAGACCGCCGGAGCGGCGGAAATGGCCGTCTACAGCATTGCCGGTGGTGGTACCTTCGCCATGGTCGCCGATCCGGCTGCCGTGAACTGGGTCGTCATCATCGCGGTCCTGACCGTCCTCGTGATATACGTGACGATGGTCTACGGCCCGATTGCGGCACTGCTGGTCGAACTGTTCCCGACCCGCATCCGCTACTCCGGCATGTCGCTGCCCTACCATATCGGCAACGGCTGGTTCGGCGGCCTTCTGCCCGCCACCGCTTTTGCGATGAGTGCGGCGAAGGGCGATATCTATTACGGCCTCTGGTACCCGATCGTTTTCGCAGGCATCACACTGGTCATCGGCCTGCTGTTCCTGCCGGAAACCAAGGATCGCGACATCCACACCATGGAGTGAGCGGTTTCGCTCCCGACGATAGAAACCCGGCGCTGACGCGCCGGGTTTTTTATTGCCGCAGTACCGCCAGTGCCCGAACTGGCCTTTCGCAGGCTGTCAATCCGCCGCAGGTAGAAACCGCCAAAAACAAGACAAAAACGCTCGAAATAGGCTATGACGCCGTATCGTGCGGAAAAGGGAGAGCCATTTTGAAAATCGGGACGCCTAAGGAATTATATGATGGCGAGGCGCGCGTCGGTATGACACCCGACAGCGCGCAAGGCCTGCAGAAACTCGGATATGATTGCATCCTCGAAACAGGCGCGGGCAAGGCGGCGGGATTTTCCGACGACGCCTATCGCGCAGCCGGTGTCACCATCGTCGATAGCGCCGATGCGCTTTATACCGGTGCCGACATCATCGCCAAGGTTCGTCCGCCGGAAACGTCGGAGATTGATCGCCTGTCTTCGGACAAGACGCTGATCTCGTTCTTCTATCCCGCACAGAACAAGGACCTTCTGGAGCAGGCGAAGGAAAAGGGCGCAAATGTCATCGCCATGGACATGGTGCCGCGCATTTCCCGCGCCCAGAAAATGGACGCGCTGTCCTCCATGGCCAACATCGCCGGCTATCGCGCCGTCATCGAGGCCGGCAATAATTTCGGCCGCTTCTTCACCGGCCAGGTAACCGCCGCCGGCAAGGTGCCGCCCGCCAAGGTGCTGGTCATCGGTGCCGGCGTTGCCGGTCTTGCCGCCATCGGCACGGCAACCTCGCTCGGCGCCATTACCTACGCCTTCGACGTGCGCCCGGAAGTGGCCGAACAGATCGAATCCATGGGCGCCGAATTCGTCTATCTCGATTTCGCCGACCAGAGCCAGGATGGCGCAGCGACCGGCGGTTACGCCGCCCCCTCCTCGCCGGAATTCCGCGAAAAGCAGCTTGAGAAATTCCGCGAGCTGGCGCCGCAGATCGATATCGTCATCACCACGGCGCTGATCCCCGGCCGTGACGCCCCGAAGCTGTGGCTGGCCGACATGGTGGCGGCAATGAAGCCGGGTTCGGTCATCATCGATCTCGCCGCCGAGCGCGGCGGCAATTGCGATCTCACGGTGCCCGACCAGCGCGTCGTCTCGGACAATGGCGTCATCGTCATCGGCTATACGGATTTCCCGAGCCGCATGGCCACGCAGGCCTCAACGCTCTATTCCACCAACATCCGTCACATGATGACCGATCTGACGCCCGCAAAGGACGGCAAGGTCGTTCACAACATGGAAGACGACGTCATCCGTGGTGCGACCGTCACCTATCAGGGCGACATCACCTTTCCGCCACCGCCACCGAAGATCCAGGCCATCGCCGCGCAGAAACCCAAGGAACGAGCAAAAGAGCTTACGCCTGAGGAAAAGCACGCCAAGGAACGGGCCGAGTTCAAGGCGCAGACGAAAAGCCAGGTCGGTCTGCTCGTCATCGGTACGGCGGCCCTGCTTCTCGTCGGCCTTTACGCGCCGGCAAGCTTCATGAGCCATTTCATCGTCTTCGTGCTCGCCTGCTTTATCGGCTTCTCCGTCATCTGGAATGTCAGCCACTCGCTGCACACGCCTCTGATGGCGGTGACGAACGCGATTTCCGGCATCGTCATTATCGGCGCGCTGCTGCAGATCGGTTCCGGCAACTGGCTGGTGGTGATCCTCGCCTCACTTTCCGTCCTGATCGCGACGATCAACATCGTCGGCGGTTTCCTCGTGACACGGCGCATGCTCGCCATGTTCCAGAAGTCCTGAGCCGTGTAGGGGACACATAATGACCATTGGTATCGTTTCCGCGGCCTATGTTGCCGCAGCCGTTCTATTCATCCTCTCCCTCGGTGGTCTTTCCGGGCAGGAAAGCGCCAAGCGCGCCGTCTGGTACGGCATAACAGGCATGGGTCTTGCCATTGTCGCCACGGTCTTCGGACCTGATGTCGGCAACTGGTTCATCGTACTTCTGATGCTGGCGGGTGGCGCCGTTCTCGGCTACTTCGTCGCAAACCGCGTGCAGATGACCGAGATGCCGCAGCTTGTTGCAGCACTTCACTCCTTTGTCGGTCTGGCCGCCGTCTTCATCGGCTTCAACGCCCATATCGAGGAAGCGCATGTCGCCTCGCTCGATGAGACGGCGCGTTCCCTGTTGACAGGCTTTTCCGCCCTCCTCGCCCACAAGACGCCGGTAGAACTGGCAATCATGAAGGTCGAGGTCTTCCTCGGCGTCTTCATCGGAGCCGTCACCTTCACCGGTTCCGTCGTCGCCTTCGGCAAGCTTGCCGGCAAGGTGGACGGCAAGGCGAAGAAGCTTCCGGGTGGACACGTCCTCAATGCCGGTGCCGCGATCCTGTCGCTCGTCCTGCTCATCATGTATTGCAACGGTGCTGGCGCATGGACGCTGGTGCTGATGACGCTTGCCGCCTTCTTCATCGGCTATCACCTGATTATGGGTATCGGCGGTGCAGACATGCCTGTCGTCGTCTCGATGCTGAACAGCTATTCCGGCTGGGCGGCGGCCGCCATCGGCTTCACGCTCGGCAACGATCTCCTGATCGTTACCGGTGCGCTTGTCGGCTCCTCGGGTGCGATCCTGTCCTACATCATGTGCAAGGCCATGAACCGCTCCTTCATCTCGGTCATCCTCGGCGGCTTCGGCGGCACGACGGGTCCGGCGATGGAAATCGAGGGCGAGCAGGTGGCAATCGATGCTGAAGGCGTGGCATCAGCGCTGAACGACGCTGACAGCGTCATCATCGTGCCCGGTTACGGCATGGCGGTGGCACAGGCACAACAGGCCGTTTCCGAACTGACCCGCAAGCTGCGCGCCGACGGCAAGACCGTGCGTTTCGCCATCCACCCGGTTGCGGGTCGTCTTCCCGGTCACATGAACGTGCTGCTCGCCGAAGCAAAGGTGCCCTACGACATCGTGCTGGAAATGGATGAGATCAACGACGATTTCCCCAATACCGACGTCGTCATCGTCATCGGCTCCAACGACATCGTCAACCCGGCGGCACAGGACGATCCCAACTCGCCCATCGCCGGCATGCCGGTTCTGGAAGTATGGAAATCCAAACTGGTCATCGTTTCCAAGCGTGGCCAGGGCACTGGCTATTCCGGCATCGAGAACCCGCTGTTCTACAAGGACAACACCCGCATGTTCTACGGCGATGCGAAGAAGTCGATCAACGATCTTTTGCCTCTGATCAAGTAATGAAAAAGGGCGTTTCCGGGAGACCGGAAACGCCCTTCTTACTGACGTTAAAAGAAAGCTCCGCCGTCATCCTCGGGCTTGTCCCGGTTGCAGATCCTCGGGACAAGCCCGAGGATGACGGCGCGCAAATAGCTGATCGTGAGTTAAGGGTAAACCGGCCCCAGAAACCGCTCTCAAAGCACCCGGTAACGCCGGTTGAAATACATCAGTGCTTCGTCGCCCTCATTGATCTTCATATCGACGACATCGCAGATCAGGATATCGTGCGTGCCGCCATCATGTGCCTCGCGAATGCGGCAATCGAAGGAGACCAGTGCGTCTTCCAGAACAGGCGCGCCGGTTTCGAGCACGCCCCAGCTTCCGGCAGCGAAACGTTCTTCCGCCGGTGTCTTGCCGCCGAACAGGGTGCTCAGCACCTCGTGCTTGGAAGCAAGCGTGTTGACGCAGATGACGCCATTGCCCTTCACCACATTATAAGCGGAAGAGCCGCGGTTGAGGCAGACGAGAAGCGTGGGCGGATTATCGGAAACGCTGCAAACGGCCGTCGCTGCAAATCCCGCACGGCCTGCCGCACCGTCCGTGGTGACGATGTTGACTGCCGCACCGAGCCGCGCCATGGCATTTCTATAATCGAGGCTGCGTTCCTGTGCAGTCTTCGTCTCCATTTCCGCTTCCTTTTCAAGAGACATCATCCGCATCTAAACCATCCTTCCTTAACAGGCCCTCAAGCCAGAACACAGGCGTCTTCGAACGCAAGTCGCGGCAGGCGGCCGAACAGCTTCGACGGATCGCCGTAACCAAGATTGATGAGGAAATTGGATTTCCACGTCGTACCCGCAAAAAATGCCGCATCCACCTTGCCCTTGTCGAAACCGGACATGGCTCCGGTATCAAGCCCGAGCGCGCGGGCGGCAAGAATGAGATAACCGGCTTGCAGCGTGGCATTGCGGAATGCCGTTTCCTCGGCCATCGCCGCACTGGAGGTGAACCAGGAACGCGCATCGGCATGGGGAAACAGCACCGGCAGCTTCTCGTAAAATTCGCTGTCGATGGCAGCGATGACCGTGACGGGTGCTGCCATGGTCTTTTCCAGATTGCCCGAAGAAAGCGCCGGCCTCAATTTTTCCTTGGCTTCCGGGCTGCGTACGAACACGAAACGCGCCGGCGAGCAATTGGCCGAAGTCGGCCCCATCTTCGTCAGGTCATAAAGCGCTGTCAGCGTCTCATCCCCGATTGGCTTGTCCGTCCAGCCATTGTGGGTGCGTGCCTCGGTGAAAAGTGTTGCCAATGCAGCGTCGTCCAATGCTCTCGTCATTTTACTCTCAAATCCCGTCAGAATGTTTGTGTTGTCGGTAGCAGAAACTGCAAAAGCCGCGCGTTGAAAAGGTCAGAATCGGTGATATTGACCGCATGCGCTCCGAAATCGAGAAGGCAAAGCTCGCTTTGCGGCAAACCTTCCGCAAGACGCAGCGACCGGGTATAGGGCACCAGAAGATCATCCTTGGTTGCCACTATCAGAACCGGATTGCCGATCTCGCCGAGGCGCGCGTCGACATCAAAGGCCCGGAGCGCCGCGATGCGCCGAAGCACATTCGCCCTGCCCTGAAAATGCGCGACGCCATGCGCATCGTCACGTGCCAGCCGCTCCTGATGCTCTGACATCCAGGCCGCCGGATAAAGAAACAGCGGCTGGGCTTTCACGAAAGCCTCGACACCGGATTTTTCCAGAAGCTCGATCCGCACATCGAAGCAGCGCCCGGAATGCGGATCGGCCTTGCTCCAGGCATTGATAAGAACAAGCCTGTCGATGAGGCCGGGCTTGCGAAGCGCGATATCGAGTCCGATCAGACCGCCAAGCGCATGGCCCATGAAGTGAAATTTTTCGAGGTTCAGCGCCGAGACGATCTCAAGCACATCATCGGCCATCGCCGATATGCCGCCATCTGCCGGCACCTCGCCGCCGGTCCGGCCAGTTCCGCGATGGTCATAGGTAACGATCCGGAAATGGCTGGAAAGGGCCTCGATCTGCGGCGCCCAATAGGCGCCCGATCCACCCAGCCCCGATGACAGCAGGATAGTGGGCGCCTCAGGCTCGGCCCGGCCATGAACCTCGAAATGCATCATTTTGCCGTTTCGCCTTACTTGCCGATATGTGCGACGGTGGCGATTTCCACCAGTGCATCAGGCTTTACGAGGCCGCACTGGATGCAATAACGCGCGGGCTTGTCGCCGGGGAAATATTCGGCATAGACTGTGTTTACGGCCTGATAATTCGCCCAGTCGGTGATGAAGATGTGGTTCATCGTCACGTCCTCCATCGTGCCGCCGGCGGTCTCAATAACGGATTTGATGGTTTCCAGAACATGGCGTGTCTGGGCGCTGGCATCGCCCACATGCACGACATTATTGTCCTTGTCGAATGGCAGCGTACCGGAAACGTAAACCACGCCATCGGCAAGGGTTCCCGGCGAAAAAGGGGCGATGGGTTTGCTTGTACCGGCAGGCACGACGATCTTCTTCGGCATTTCATTCTCCTCTTTGTGTTTGGGGATCAATCCCTGACGGGTGCGGCCTGCGAAATGACGCCGCAGAAATCATTGACGGTCGCCACCCAGCCGAAAAATTTCTCGACATTGTAGACAGTCGCCTGCTGGATATAGTCCGGGCCCAGATGGTGCGTGGCATCCTCCAGCATCACCCCGAAATATTCGAGATGGAAAGCGTCGCGCAGCGAGCTTTCGACGCAGACATTGGTGGCGATGCCGACGAACACCAGATTGCGGATGCCGCGGGCGCGCAGGACGCTGTCCATATTGGTGTTAAAAAAACCGCTGTAACGCGTCTTCGGCACCAAGATATCGCCGGGCTGGGGCTGCAACTCGTCAACAATGGCATAGTCCCATGTGCCCTTGGCCAACAGCTGGCCCTGCAATTCCGGCCTTTTGCGCATCGTCTTCAGCGCGTTGGACTTGTGCCAGTTGGGCGAACCCGGCCCACCGGCCTCGACATAATCCTTGTCCCAGCCATTCTGGAAATAGATGACCTGAACACCTGCCGCCCGCGCTGCATCCAGCGTCTTCTTGATGTTGGCGATGGTGCCCTTGGCGCCGGAAATATCGAACCCGGCAAGATCGACATAACCGCCCTCGGTCGAATAGGCGTTCTGCATGTCGACCACGACAACGGCGGTCTCGCTGGGCTTGAGGGTAATCGGCTCCGGCCTTGCGGGAAGTGTGACACTTTCCGAACGGCTTTCCGGCCCCTTGTAACCCGCCACGACGGCTTCACTCATTCCGCTGCCTCCAGTTCGGCCAGCACATGCTGGCGGCTCTTCATCAGCGGCTGTACATATTTGCCGAATTTTTCGACGCCTTCGAGAAAATCGTCAAAGGTCAGCATCACGCCGCCCGTTCCCGGCACTTCGCTCATTTCATCCAGCATCGCCGCCACTTCCTCATAGGAGCCAATCAGCGTTCCCATGTTGATGTTGACCGCCGAGACCGGATTGGACATGTGCCGGACATTGGTATCAGAGCCGGACTTGGTGTCGACAGAACTCTGCAGGCCGAGCCACTTGATCGCGTCCTGATCCGCGCCCGCCTTGTAATGCTCCCACTTCGCCCAGGCATCCTCGGATTTTTCTTCCGCGAGGATCATGGTCAGCACGACGGATTTAACCTCGCGACCCGACTTTTCCGTTGCCGCGAGAAGTCGCTCATTGGTGGGTGCAAAAGCCTTTGGCGTATTGACGCCGACGCCGAAGCAGAAGCTGTAATCGGCGAATTTGGCAGAGAACGCCATGCCGGAATTGGAGGAACCGGCGCAGATGAGCTTCACATCCCCCTGCGGCACCGGCTTCATGCGGCAATCATCCATCTGGAAGAACTTGCCCTTGAAGTCCGACTGCCCTTCCGTCAGCAACTCTTTCAGCACGGAGGTATATTCGCCGAGATATTCATAGCGATCACCGAAATAATCGTCGCCCGGCCAAAGCCCCATCTGGCTGTATTCAGGACGCTGCCAGCCGGTAATAAGGTTGATGCCGAAACGCCCGCCGGAAATGGAATCGATCGTCGTCGCCATGCGCGCAACGATGGCCGGCGGCATGACAAGCGTGGCGGCGGTGCCGAACAGCTTGATCTTGGAGGTTACGGCGGCGAGGCCCGCCATCAGGGTGAAGGATTCCAGATTATAGTCCCAGAACTCGGTCTTGCCGCCAAAGCCGCGCAGCTTGATCATCGACAGCGCGAAATCGAAGCCGTACTTTTCCGCCTTAAGCGTGATTTCCTTGTTCAGGTCGAAGCTTGGCTTGTATTGCGGCGCGTTCTCGGAAAGGAGCCACCCATTATTCCCGATCGGTATAAAAACACCAACTTCCATCTTGCTGTTCCCTTTTTTGGCATCAGGCGTTTTCCTGATTTGAAGAAAGAGTAGCAGGTTCCGTGCCAGACGAAAAAAAATAATTTTATCAATTGGATAATTTTTTGGAGGCCAATTTCTTTTTACCAAAAGATAAAAATTTTATCATTTGGTAAATTAACATGCCTGTTTATTCGGCAAATATCGAACGCAATGTGCGGGAAATGAGCGGCTCTCACAGTGGTTCTGAAGCGTTGCACGACAGCCGAAAACCACTCCTCCGTCACGCCGGACTTGATCCTGTATCCAGCCGCGGCCCGTCCGCGCCGCCAATAGAGCCCCGCGCGATCAAACACTTGATCGCACTAGACCCCGGACCAAGCCCGGGGTGACGGCGTGAGGATGCTAAGACGGGGTCAGCACGAATGTGCAACGAGGCATTTCAAGCGCTGTGAAGACAACCAGCGACAAGCTATGCCAAAACCTCAACCGAGGCGTTGCTGCGCGTAGGCATGCACGGCCCTGAAGGCGGCTTCGGCGCCGGCGACGACCCGCTCCTCTTCTTCGATGGTCAGCGAAATTTCATCGAGCGCGGCCGTAAAGGTACGCCAATGCAGGCCGCGCCCTTCCGGAGCGCCGGCCAGATGGCGCGCGCCGAATTCTTCGGTGAGGCCAAGCTTGGCTGCATCTTTAAGAAGGAAAGCCGCGCCGAGGTTCGAGCCTTCGACCACATAAAGCCAGCCCATGGCCTCAGGTAGATCGAACGGCGTTTCGCTGGTAAAGCGCGGCTCGTTTGTTTCAGGAATGGCGTGTCCCAGATCGGCAAGGTCCTGCTCTATCATGGAGAGACGGCGACGACCCTTAAGATCAGGCAGCAGGCCATCAAGCGTTTCATTGGAGAAAAACGCATCGAGGTCGCGATGGAAAAGATATTGCGTTTCCACGAATTTGCCGAAGTTCTCCCGGCTCTCGAACGGCTTCGCTGCCATGATGAAGGTATCGAGACCACCATGCGCGCCACGCGTGGCAGCCCTCAGGCGCTTCACGCGGCTCTGCTCGATCTCTTCCACAGGCGCTGATGGCTCCACAATGGTCATGACGCTTCCCTTTATCCCATATTCAGATTGCCTGATAAAAATCTTTACTTAAACAGTCAAATTTATTTTAGCATTTTTCCTGTGCATCGCTAAAAAATGGCATTCGCGTAAACCGGTGTAAACATTCCATGCCCCACCGGGCGCAACACCGATCCTGAGGCAGCTTTAGAAGCCAATTCCCCCCGTTCCAGCCTACCGAACAATCATTCTGTAATTACCGCTTTACAACTAACATGTCAGTGTGCCATCAATCTGCAGCCATCTTGGAGGAGCATCTTAATTGACCCAGAAATTCGGCCTTTCGGCAGCACTGACGACCCCTTTCAAAACTGACGGAACCGTCGATACAGACGCCATGATCGCGCATGCCCGCCGTTGCCTTGCAAATGGTTGCGACAGCGTGACACTCTTCGGCACCACCGGCGAGGGATGCTCCGTCGGCAGCCGCGAACGGCAGGTCATTCTCTCCCGCTTCATTGAGGCAGGCATTGCGCCTTCCCGTCTGGTCACCGGCGTTCTCGTGGATTCCATCGAGGATGCCGCCGACCAGTCCGCCGAGGCCCTGAACGCAGGTGCCCGCAATATTCTTCTCGCCCCACCATCCTATTTCAAGAATGTCAGCGATGACGGCCTGTTTGCCTGGTTCTCGGCGGTTTTCGAAAAGATCGGCAAGGGCGCGCGCGACATTCTCGTCTATAACATCCCTTCCGTAACCATGGTAACACTGTCGGTCGAACTGGTGGGGCGGCTGAGACAAGCGTTTCCGGGCATCGTCACCGGCGTGAAGGACTCCTCAGGCAACTGGAGCCACACAGAGCGCCTGCTGAAAGAACACGGCGATCTCGCCATTCTGATCGGCGATGAGCGTGATCTGGCCAAGGGCGTTCGCCTGGGCGGTCAGGGAGCCATCTCCGGCGTTGCCAATTTCCTGACGCAGGAAGTCCGCGCCATGGCCGTTGACGGCAAGGACGATGCGCGCATCGTCGATCTTGTTGTGGAACTTCTGAAATTTCCGGTTACGCCCGCCGTCAAGGTGCTGGTATCACACACGACAGGGGAAAATATCTGGTCTGACGTGCGCGCGCCGCTCGTTGCCATTTCACCGGAGGGCCGGCGGCAGATCGAAGGCGCTTTCGACGCGCTGTTTCGCAAACAGGCCGCCTGAACAGACCTTGAAAGGTTGAGCATGGACGATACCGGCGAACAGACATTGCGGGAACGGGCGTATGAAAGCTTTACGCATCACCTTCTCTCGCGCGACGTTCGCCCTGGGCAATTCATCTCGCAACGCCGCCTCGTGGAATTGACGGGTCTGCCGCTGGGCGCGATCCGGGAAGCAATTCCACGGCTGGAGGCGGAAGGTCTGATCAAGACCGTGCCGCAGCGGGGATTGCAGGTCGCCCATATCGACATCAACCTCATTCGCGAGGCGTTCCAGTTCCGGATCTTTCTCGAGAAGGAGGCCGTGGCGCTCTTTACGCGTTCAGCCTCGGACGAGACCATCGCCAAGCTGTTGAAACAGCACCGCGATATCGTCGAGGCGACGGAAAAAGGTGGGGAATCGCCAGAGCTGGACCAGCACGCGCAGCAGGTGGACTGGGGCATGCACGACGCCTTCATCGATAGTCTCGGCAATTCGATCATCTCGAACGCCTACAGGGTCAATTCCATCAAGATGCGCCTCATCAATCAGGAGCGCTTTCGCATCGCAGGCCATGTCAAATCGGTGATGAAAGAACACCTCGCCATTCTCGAAGCCATTGAGAAGCGATCCGTCGAAGACGCCGTGGAGCGGCTGACCGCCCATATCCGCAACGCAAGGGACAGGGCGCTGGCAGTATAGGGCAATTCCGGTAGGGCAGAAGAAAGGTCCTGGCCGGAATTGCATGAAAATAAGCAACAAGCCGGAGGTGAGGAGAATTTCCGGCTAACTGGAGGAGAACTGACATGACGCATTCATTGCTCAACCCCACGCGTCGCGCCTTTCTGGCAGGCACGGCAGCGATCGGTGGCAGCGCGGTGCTCGGCATCCGCCCCGCATCGGCGGCGGTGAACTGGAAAAAACACGCCGGCACCACGCTTGAAGTCAACCTGGTCAAAAGCCCGCGCAGCGAAACGCTGATCAAATATCTGGGCGAATTCGAGGAACTGACCGGCATCAAGGTCAATGCCGAAGCAACGCCTGAACAGCAGCAGCGCCAGAAGGTGGTAATCGAGCTTTCCTCCGGCAAGCCAAGCTTCGACGTTGTGCATCTGAGCTACCACGTGCAGAAGCGACAGTTCGAAAAGGGCAAGTGGCTGGCCGATATCAGCGGCTTCCTGAAGGACCCGTCGCTGACCGATCCGTCCCTCGTCGAAAAGGATTTTGCCGAAGCCGGCATGCTGTTTGCCAAGGATAGCGACGGCGTGCTGCGCTCGCTGCCATTCTCGGTGGATTACTGGATCGTCTACTGGAACAAGGAACTCTTCGAAGCCAAGGGCCTGAAATACCCTGAGACCTTCGAGGAACTGGTGACGGCAGCGGAAAAGATCACCGATCCCGCAACCAACACCTACGGTTTCGTCGCCCGCGGCCTGAAGAACGCCAATACCCCGGTCTGGACTTCGTTGATGCTGGGCTACGGCGCAAAGCCGATCGGCGCGGACGGAAAGGTCGACACCGAATCCAAGGAAGCGGTCGAGGCAGCGAAACTCTATCAACGCTTGATGACCAAAGCCGCCCCTCCCGGCGTTTCCGGCTTCAACTGGGCCGAAGCGCAGTCTGCCTTCCTTCAGGGCAAGATCGGCATGTGGTTCGATGGCGTCGGTTTTGCACCGCCGATCGAAAACCCGGAAAAATCCCGCGTTGTCGGCAAGGTCGGTTACGGTGTCATGCCGAAGGGCCCGGCAGTACAGGCGGCCGGCACCTTCGGCGATGGCCTCGGTGTCGTCGAAGCCAGCAGCAAGAAGGAAGCAGCCTACCTCTTCTGCCAATGGGCAATCTCGCACGACATGGGTGCGCGCCTGCTGCAGGCAGGTGCAGGCGTTCCGTTCCGCCAGTCCATCCTCGAAGACCAGAAGGTGCGTGAGGGCGTGAAGATGCCGGCCGCCTGGCTGGATGCGGTCGTCGGTTCCGGCAAGGTCTCGCAGCTTGCCCTGCCGGTCATCATTCCGGTCACGGAATTCCGCGACATCTACGGCGTCGGCCTCACCAACATGATCGGCGGCGCCGACCCGGCAGCTGAGCTGAAAAAAGCGACGGAACAGTTCGCACCCGTTCTGGCGCGTAGCGAGGGATAATGGCCTCCGTGAGCATCGAAAACACCAAAACAGGCGTCAGCCGGAAAGAAGGGAGCAGGCCCGCAAGGCTTGCTCCTAACTACTGGCCTTTCGTTATACCGGCACTTGTCGTCATCTCGGCGGTGATCGTTTTTCCGTGGGTCTTCACCCTGTGGATGAGCGTGCATCGCTGGACTCTCGGACAGGAGCAGAGCTTTATCGGTTTCGATAACTATATAAGGCTCGCAAGCGACGTGAGGTTCTGGGAGTCGCTCTGGCACACCCTCATCTATACCGTGCTGTCGGTCGTCGCTCCGCTGTTTCTGGGAACATTGGCGGCGCTGGTTTTCGATGCGCAGTTTCCGCTGCGCGGTTTTCTGCGCGGCGTGTTCGTGATGCCGATGATGGCGACCCCGGTCGCCATCGCGCTCGTCTGGACCATGATGTTCCACCCGCAGCTCGGCGTTCTGAACTATCTCTTGTCCTTCATCCATATTGGACCGCTGGAATGGATCTACAACCAGTCCACCGTCATCCCCTCGCTGGTGCTGGTGGAAACCTGGCAGTGGACGCCGCTCGTCATGCTGATCGTGCTCGGCGGGCTGGCTGCAGTACCCCGCGAACCCTATGAGAGCGCCGAAATCGATGGCGCCAACGCCTGGCAGAAGTTTCGTTACCTGACCATGCCGATGATCGCGCCGTTCCTGATGATCGCCGTCATCATCCGCTCCATCGATGCCGTCAAAAGCTTCGACATCATCTACGCGATGACGCAGGGCGGACCCGGCACGGCCTCGGAAACCATCAACATCTACCTCTACAACACGGCGTTTTCCTACTACGACATCGGTTATGGCTCGGCCATGGCCGTTGTCTTCTTCATCATCATCGTAGCGCTGTCCTTTGTACTTTTGATGGTGCGCCAGCGTGCGCAATGGAACGAGATGGAGGATCGCTGATGGCTCGCCAATTGCTCAAACGTAAAAACCTCGACCGCATCGGCCTGTTTTTCGTGGCGCTGGTGATGATTTCGCCTGTCATCCTGTTCTTCATCTGGATGATTTCGCTATCGCTGAAATATGAAATCGACAACGGCGCCTATCCGCCGATCCTCATCCCCGAGCGTTTCGCATGGTCGAACTATGTGAAGGTGTTCGAGGAGAATAATTTCTTCCTCTATTTCTGGAATTCGGTGCTCGTCACCGGTGCGGCCACCATTCTGGCGCTGGTGATCGGCGTGCCTGCCGGTTACGGCATCGCCCGGCTAAAGGCGGAAAAGTCGGCTGTCGTCATCATGATCGCCCGTATGACGCCCGGCCTCTCCTTCCTTATTCCGCTGTTCCTGCTGTTCCAATGGCTGAACCTGCTCGGCACACTCTGGCCGCAGATCATCATCCATCTCGTGGTGACGGTTCCGATCGTGGTCTGGATCATGATCGGTTATTTCGAAACCACGCCGAAGGAACTGGAAGAAGCGGCAAGCATCGATGGCGCATCCTCCTGGCAGGTGTTCCGGCTGGTGGCGCTGCCGATTGCCAAGCCCGGCATCGTCGTCTCCTTCATTCTGGCGGTCATCTTCTCGTGGAACAACTTCGTCTTCGGCATCGTGCTGGCCAGCCGTGAAACGCGCACCCTGCCGGTGGCGGTCTACAACATGCTCTCCTTCGAACAGGTGAGCTGGGGACCGCTTGCCGCAGCCGCGCTGATCGTGACGCTGCCGGTGCTGCTGCTCACCATGTTCGCGCAGAAACAGATCGTGGCGGGCCTGACCGCCGGCGCCGTCAAGGGCGGCTGAATCAACCAATTAAAAATACGGGAACCAAAAACATGGCACCGGTCAATATTCTAAACGTCCAGAAGCGCTTCGGCGCGGTCAACATCATCCACGGCATCGATATCGATATCAAGGATGGCGAATTCGTCGTGCTGGTCGGCCCGTCCGGCTGCGGCAAATCCACCCTGCTGCGCATGATTGCGGGCCTGGAAGAAGTCAGCGACGGCGAAATCCACATCGGCGCGCGTGAGGTGAGCAACCTGCCCGCCCGCGACCGCGATATCGCCATGGTCTTCCAGAACTACGCCCTTTATCCGCACATGACGGTGAAAGATAATATGGGCTTCGCGCTGAAGCTGAAGAAGGTGAGCGCCGACGAAACCAAGGCGAAGGTCGACAAGGCTGCCGCCATTCTGGGACTGGACAAGCTGCTCGACCGTTATCCGCGCCAGCTTTCCGGCGGCCAGCGTCAGCGTGTGGCCATGGGACGCGCGCTGGTGCGCGATCCGCAGGTCTTCCTGTTTGACGAACCGCTGTCAAACCTCGACGCCAAGCTGCGCGTGCAGATGCGCGGCGAGATAAAGGCCATGCACCAGCGCATCGGCACCACCACCATCTACGTCACCCACGACCAGGTGGAAGCCATGACCATGGCCGACAAGATCGTGGTGCTGCATGACGGCGTGATCGAGCAGATCGGCGCGCCGCTCGAGCTTTACGACCGCCCGGCCAACCTCTTCGTTGCCGGTTTCATCGGTTCGCCTGCGATGAACTTCATTCGTGGACGCGTCGAAGAAGGCGTGTTCCGCACCGTGAAGGGCTTAAGCCTTCCCCTGCCCGCCAACAGCGACATTGCCGCACTGGGCGGTCGCGACCTCGTCTACGGCGTGCGCCCGGAACATATCCGTGCAGCAAGCGGCGGTATCGAAGGCCGGGTCGAACTGGTCGAAGGCACCGGTTCGGAAATCTATGCCAAGCTGAACTGCAAGGGCGACGAGATCGCCTGCCTGTTCCGCGAGCGGCTGGACGTGAGGTTCGGCGATACGATCCATATCGCCATCGACCCGGAAATGGTTCACCTTTTCGACAAGGCAACCGGCAAGCGCATCTAAGGCGCATGCCGAGTAAAATTGCGTAAGACAAAGACATAGGGTGACGGGCATGGACAGCCAACACGAGAGCCGCAAACATGTGCTGTGCGTGGGTGCAGCCGTGCTCGACACCCTGTTTCGCGTCCATGACATGCCAAAGGGCGAAGGCAAGGTCCTGCCCTACGAAATGTTGCAGATCGCCGAGGGCATGGCATCCAGCGCAGCCTATGCGGTGCACCGCATGGGCGGCCGCGCCAGCCTTTGGGGTGCTGTGGGCGACGACGAGACCGGAACCCGCATCCTGCGCGATCTCGCCGAAAGCGGTATCGACACCACAGGCATGACAGTCGCCGCCGGCGCACGCTCCGCACTCTCCACGATCATTATCGATGATCGCGGTGAAAGGCTGATCGTCCCTTTTTATGATCACAGGCTGCATGAGAAGAAGCGCTCCTGCACACCAGCGGACCTCGCCGCTTACGACGCCGTGCTGGTGGATGTGCGCTGGCCGGAACTGGCGCTCGATGTTCTTGATGTGGCACGCGCACTCGGCAAACACGCCATTCTCGACGGCGACGTCGCGCCGGTCGAAACCCTCGAAAAGCTCGCACCCGCCGCGACCCACATCGTTTTTTCCGAACCCGCCGCCGCCCGGCTGACGGGGCTTGAGACGGTAGAGGACATGCTGCCGGTGCTGCATGCCCGCTACCCGCAAACCTTCATCGCCGTTACCGCCGGACCGGCAGGCTGCTGGTGGACGGAAGCTGGCGATCCCACTGTCCATTTTCAGGAAACGATGCAGGTCAAGGCGGTGGATACGCTGGCGGCAGGCGACATTTTCCACGGCACCTTTGCGCTTGCCATAGCCGAAGGCATGGAAAGCCGCGCCGCCATCCGGCTCTCCTCCGTTGCCGCTGCGCTCAAATGCACGGTCTTCGGCGGCCGCATCGGCGCACCCACACGCGAAGAGACCGAAGACGCGATGCGGCAATGGCTGGAGCGTGAACGGGGACCGGCGCTACGCGCCTTCTGAGCGCATCCATTGCCCGCATAAAACTATTCCATTTTTGCGATGCCGTTTCCCGGCGAACTAGGCTAACGTCAAGTCAGAGCAAAGCTTTTCGCAAGCCGCGCTTGTTCCACCTTGAGCCTGCATTCCGCAAAAGTGATCGCCCGATGCATCAGACGACCCGCCCGAGACTGCGCGATATCGGCTTGCCGCCCGGCCATTTCGAGACCGGCCCGCTCAATGCCATCACCGATGTCGAAGGCGTGACGATCGGCCATTCGACCGTCATCGAAGGCGACACGATCCGCACCGGCGCAACCGCGATCCTGCCGCATGGCCGCAATCTTTTTCAGGACAAGGTGCCCGCCGCCTTCGCCGTCTATAATGGTTTCGGCAAGTTTGCGGGCTCGACCCAGATCGAGGAACTCGGCGAACTCGAAACGCCTGTCATCCTCACCAATACGCTTGCAACCGGCCGGGCAATCGAGACGATCAACCGCCACACACTGGCGCAGCCGGGTAACGAAAAAGTGGTGTCGATCAATGCGGTCGTCGGAGAGACCAACGATTCCCGCCTCAACGACATCCGCGCTGGACGCCCGACCGTCGAGGAAATTTCGGCCGCGCTGAAAAACGCTGCCGCAGGCCCGGTGGCCGAGGGCGGCGTTGGAGCCGGAACCGGCACGGTGGCTTTCGGCATGAAGGGCGGCATCGGAACCGCATCCCGCATCGTCACCGTCGCGGGGGAGGCCTATACGCTCGGCGTTCTCGTGCAGTCCAATTATGGCGGCCATCTTCTCGTCTGCGGCAAACCCTATGTGAGCCCGGAGCACAAGGACAAGGACGGCTCGATTGTCATCATCATCGCAACCGATGCGCCGCTGTCGTCGCGCAATTTGAAGCGCTTGGCCGCTAGGAGCTTCGGCGGCCTCTCGCGCACCGGTGCTGCACTGAGCAATGGTTCCGGCGATTACGCGCTGGCATTTTCGACCAACGAGCGGCTTCGCAAAACACCCGCACGCCGCAAGGCCGTGGCGGATTTTCCCGAGCTTTCCAACGATGCGATCTCGCCACTGTTCGAAGCTGCGATAGAGGCGACCGAAGAAGCGATCCTCAATTCGCTATGCGCGGCAACAACAACATCAGGCTTCAACGCTGGAACCGGCAAGGTCTCCACGGTCGAGGCCATTTCCATCGATACGCTTAAAACCCTTCTTTCAGCCTGACTTTTCCAGACGGAGTTTTCATGACTAGCCAATCCGGTCGCATCGTTTATCTCAACGGCGAATTCCTGCCCGAGGCGGAAGCCCGCCTTTCCATCTTCGACCGCGGCTTCCTGTTCGGCGACGGCATTTATGAAGTCACCTCCGTTCTCGAAGGCAAGCTGATCGACAGCGACCTGCACATGGCGCGGCTGGAACGCAGCGCCCGCGAAATCGACGTGCCGCTGCCGGTCACAACAAAGGAAATCGTCGAGGCCGAACGTCGCCTGATTGCCGACAACAACCTTGTCGAAGGCATGATCTACCTGCAACTGACGCGCGGCGCGGAAGACCGCAACTTCCTGTTTTCCGCCGATTTGAAGCCGACGCTGGTGATGTTCACGCAGGACAAGAAACTCGTCGGCACCGCCGTGGAAGAGGCCGGAATTGCGGTCAAATCCGTTCCCGACCAGCGCTGGGCGCGCCGTGATATCAAGACCGTCTGCCTGCTGCCGCAAGTGATGGCAAAACGCATCGCCAAGGCTGAAGGCTGCGATGAGGCGTGGATGATCGAGGATGGTTTCGTCACCGAAGGCGCATCCTCCACCGCCTATATCATCACCGGCGACAGGAAGATCATCACCCGCGGCAACAGCAACAAGACCCTGCCCGGCTGCACCCGCCTTGCCGCCCTGCAACTGGCCAAGGAGGCCGGTTTCACGCTGGAAGAACGGCCTTTCACGCTGGAAGAAGCGATGAACGCAGACGAAGCCTGCCTGACCAGCGCCTCCAACTTCGTGGTTTCGGTGACGAAGATCGATGGCAAGCCGGTGGGTGATGGCAAACCAGGCGCGATGGTGAAACGCCTGCGCGCTCTCTATCTCGAAAACGCCCACCGCACCGCGATCTGACCAGGATCAATCTTCGAGAACCGCCCATATGCGCTCGACAACTGGACGGCGGTTCTCCTTGGAACGATAAAGCCGGATATCCACGGCAATATCGAAACTGTGATCGGCGGCACGCACCAGCGCGCCGCTATCCAGCTCATGCCGCATCAGGCTTTCCGGCACCCAGGCAACACCCCATCCCGCCATCGCCATGGCTTTCAGCCCCACCGACATGCTGCCCTCATGCACCCGCTCGAATTTCGGCAGGCGCGCACTCAGGAGATCGCGCAAGAGCGGCCCGAAGAACGATGCTTTTTCGTAATCCAGATAGGCAAAGGGTTTTTTCGCGCCTTCCGTCAGGCTGTGCAGCGGCGCACCATCCTCCGCGGGGGCAGAAACGGGAATGATGTTTTCCGCGCCAAGCATGCGGAATTCGAAGGTCTGCGCATCGAGCAGCATCGGCACTTCGGGGTGGGCGTAGGTCAGAAGGAAATCGCTCTGCCCGTCCACCAGCGAATTGAGGTTCTCCTCCATGCTGCCGGAATCAGGCCGCAGAACCGAAAACAGCGGTCCCGCCTTCTCGTTCACCCGTTTCAGCCAGTCCGGGAAGAAGGTGAAAGACAGCGTGTGCAGCGCCGTCAGCCGCACTGTTCTGGCATCCTCGCCGTCTTCCTGCAACAGGGTGCGACGGGCGTGGTAAAGCTGCTTCAGGGTTTCCTGCGCCACCGGAACGAACTTCACCCCGGCCTCGGTCAGTCGTGAGGGATAGGAAGCGCGATCGACCAGCGTCGCGCCCACCCAGGCTTCCAGCTGCTTGATCCTCCGGCTGAAAGCGGATTGCGTCACATGCCGCTCTTCCGCCGCCTTCGAAAAATTGAGCGTTCCGGCCAGCGCCAGGAAATCCTCGAGCCATTTGATTTCCAAGGGCCTGTTCTCCCACAAAGATGTTGAACCGGCCTTTAGCTGGAACAAGGGTCTTTATTAGGAGCAATAGCAGCTGATTGAAACCCTCTTAAAGGCTTCTTGAATATTCGATCATTCGCGCCCGGCTCGCCACAAGCTCTATCCGGCCGTCGCTCAATTGATTGAGGCAGATGCGCTTCGTCCACGGCCCGTCCGAGAGCGTGAAGAGGAAGCGACCATTGCCGAGCGCCGTCAAAGGCATGGAGCGGCGCGTGGGACCGATACCCATGGTCAGCGACGAACCGGAAATCGTAAATTCCGCCCCTTCGGTAGAGCGCCAAGATCCGGAAAGCTCATCGGGCACCGCATGGTCGCCAACCGGCAGGAACCGACGAGCGGCGTGGCCTGCCTCGCCGACGATCGCGTCGCCCTCGAGCCTCAGAAGCATCGGAGAGGATGCGGAGCGCGATGACACCCAGCCATCGGCATCTTCATAAAGCGTGTCGTC
Organism: Agrobacterium sp. 10T429; assembly: GCF_056393925.1. Taxonomy (NCBI): domain Bacteria; kingdom Pseudomonadati; phylum Pseudomonadota; class Alphaproteobacteria; order Hyphomicrobiales; family Rhizobiaceae; genus Agrobacterium; species Agrobacterium sp. 10T429. The sequence goes on along the minus strand of NZ_JBFTGV010000011.1, from coordinate 63,106 downwards.
GCCATCGATGAAGGTCGAGGTACTGCCCTTGATCTCCAGCCACCACGGTCCGCTTTCGGTGACATAGAGGCCTTCCGGCAAGCTGGCGGCGGGTTTGGGTAAAGGCAAACCGGTCAGGGCCGCCATGCTTTCCAGCGCAATCTTGAAGCCGTTGGTATCCTCGCGGTTCGATACCACGACGAAACCCGTGCCGTTTTCCGGATCGAGAAGGAAGTACGTCTTGTAGCCGGGATGCGAACCGCCATGACCGACGAAACGTCTGTCGCCGAGATGTGACCAGCGCAGGCCGAGACCATATTCGCTCATCCGTCCATCGGCGAGCCGCCGCTCGGTGGAAAGCCCGTCCAGAACGGCTGCAAAGCTGCCCTCTCCCCGCATCAGCCCCTGCAGCCAGCGGGTCAGCGCTTCGGCACTGCCGGCAAGACTGCCCGAAGCGGAAATATGCAGCCCCGCCGCCGAAAGTTGCCAGTTGCTCTCAGCCTTCCAGTAACCCGGCACCAATCCGTCCACCGGATCGTTCCAGACGTCCGGCGCCTTCAGGAAAACACCGAACGGTCCGGCAATTTGCGTCTGCACGAAATCGTCAAAACGGAAGCCATGGCGCTCCAGCGCCGCCTCGACCAGACGATAACCGGTATTCGAATAGGAAACCTCGCTGCCGGCCGGAAAGTTCAGCCGGGTCAGCCGCGACAGATAGTCTAGAAGCGGGCCGGCCTTCGTTTCGGTGTAGACGGAAAGACCAAGCAGCGAGAGGCATTCGCGCGTGTCCGGCAACCCGCCGCTCATATCCAGCGCCTGCCCGACAGTGACGTCGCGGAGTGGCGATTGCAGCTCCGGCAGATGCTTTCCGAGCGGATCGTCAAGCCCGATCAGATCGGAATGGGCAAGCACCATGGCACAGAAGGCATGTTTGGTGACGGAAGCGTAACGCACCACGCTTTTCGGCGTGAACGGTGCAAACGTCGAAAGGCTCTCAACCCCGCCCGCATGGGCAAAACGGATGCCATTGAGATCGAAACCGATCACCGCTCCGCCTGGCTCGTTGCCGGCCCATTGCGAGACGAAACTCTCGGCAAGCGTCGAAGCGGCGTTCCAGTCGAATTGCTGTGACATTGTTCGGTCTCGTGTCTTCGTGGGTCTTGTGGGAAGCCTCATACCGCTGCCGCGACCTTCTCCCCGGTGGGGAGAAGAAGCGAGCAGCATCCGCTCGATCTATGTGCGACGTGGGCTCAAGCCGGCTCTTCCAACCGGATACTCAGGCTGCGCAACTCTTCGGTATGCGGGTGTTTCGTGCGGCCTTCGCGTAGATCGCCTGCATTCAGCTGCTCGACCATTTCACCATTCAGCATCACGCCCACCTGTGGGCACAGATGCGCGATAACAGCCAGATTGTGGCTGACAAGGATATAGGTGAGGTTGCGCGCCGCCCGCAGATCCTGCAACAGGTTCAGGATTTCCGCCTGCACTGAAACATCGAGCGCCGAAGTCGGCTCATCGAGCAGCAGAACCTGCGGATCGGCAATCAAAGCACGCGCAATCGCCACGCGCTGACGCTGGCCGCCGGAGAGCTGGTGGGGGTAACGGAAGCGCACCGCCTGCGGCAGGGCCACATCCGATAGCGCCTGCTGGATGCGTTTTTCGATATTGTCCATGCCGTGCACCAACGGCAATTCGCTGAGGATACGGTCGATAGTCTGGCGCGGATGCAACGAACCATAGGGGTCCTGAAACACCATCTGCACCTGCCGGAAGAATTCCGGCGTGCGCTTCAGCGGCGCATCCTTGCCGGCAAAGGCAATGCGGCCTTCCCAGCTTTCATTAAGGCCGGCCATGGCGCGCAAAATGGTGGACTTGCCCGAGCCGCTTTCGCCAACGATGCCGAAGCTGCCGCCCTTTTCGACCGAAAAGGACACGCCCTTCACCACTTCACGGTCGCCGAACTTGATACGGAGATTTTCGACGTCGATCATAGGCTGGACCACGCTGCATCACGGTTGAGAACGGGAAGACGCTCGCGCGGATGCGTCAGCGAGGGAATGCAGTTCAAGAGACCCTGCGTGTAAGGATGCTGTGCTTTCAGGAGTTCGGAAGCTTTCAGTTCCTCCATCACCCGGCCGGAATACATGACAGCCACGCGGTCGCAGAAATGCGAGACTAGCGGCAGGTCGTGGCTGATGAGGATGAGACCCATGCCGCGTTCCGATACCAGCTCCTCGATCAGCCGCAGGATTTCCGCCTGCACCGTGGCATCGAGAGCGCTTGTCGGTTCGTCGGCGATCAGAAGCTCTGGATCAGGCGCCAGCATCATGGCGATCATGACACGCTGGCCCATGCCGCCGGAAACCTCGTGAGCGTAGGACGAAGCGACCTGGCGCGGATTGCGGATCTTCACCTGATCGAGCAGAGCGATTGCCGCCTCCATGGCCGCACGCTTGCTGCCGCCCTTGTGGGCGCGCCAGGCTTCCGCGATCTGTGCACCCATGGTCTTGACCGGGTTCAGCGAATATTTCGGATCCTGAAGGATGAAACCTGCCCGTTTTCCTCGGATCTGGCGCATCTGCTTTTCACTGGCGGAAAGCACGTCGATACCGTCGAAGGAGAGCTTGTCGGCCCTGATATCAGCATTGGAGGGCAGAAGCTTCATCAGCGCGCGCGCCGTGAGGCTCTTGCCCGAACCGGATTCACCGACGATGCCGAGCTTTTCTGTTCCGAGCTTCATGGAAACACCGCGCACCGCCTCGAAGCGGCTGGTGCGGGTCTGGAACGCGATCTTCAGATTTTCGATTTCGACCAGCATGGCTCAATGTCCCTTCGGGTCGAGCACGTCGCGCAGACCATCGCCAAGGAAGTTGAAGGCGAGCGAGACGAGGAAAATGGCGATGCCCGGAATGGTGGCGACCCACCATTGTTCGAAGATGAAGCGCTTGGCCGTCGCAATCATCGCACCCCATTCCGGCGAAGGCGGCTGCGCGCCCATGCCGAGGAAGCCGAGGCTTGCGGCGGTGATGATGATCGAGCTCATGTCGAGCGTGATGCGCACGATGAGGCTCGGCACGCAGAGCGGCGCGATGTGACGGGCGATGATGCGCCAGGCGGAAGCGCCTGTCAGCCGGTAGGCCGCAACGAAATCGCTGCCGCGAACCGTCATGGTTTCGGCGCGAGCGAGACGCGCATAGGGCGGCCAGGCGGTGAGCGCGATGGCGAGAATGGCGCTTTCGACGCCAGGCTTCAGCGCCGCGACGAAGGCAAGCGCCAGGATGAGGCGCGGGAAGGCCAGGAACACATCGGTCACCCGCATCAACACCGTATCGACGATACCACCGAAATAACCGGCGATGCAGCCGATGGCGAGACCGATCGGCGCAACGAGAACAACGACGGCAATGACCATGCCAAGCGTGACGCGACCACCATAGAGAATGCGCGAAAGAATGTCGCGACCCAGCTCATCCGTGCCGAACCAGTGCTCGGCACTCGGGAAGGCAAGGCGGTTGCCGAGGTTCTGCGCGGCCGGATCGTAAGGCGCGATGAACGGCGCCAGCAGCGACAGCGCAATGAAGATGATGATGATCGTGAGACCGACCACCGCCAGCGGATTGGACTTGAGGTTCAGCCAGATGCGGTACCGGTTTCCCCAGGCAGCCTGCCTGCGGGAATGCGGCGTCTCATCCAGAGCCCAGTTTCTGAAAGTTGCTAACATCATCGAACGCGGGGATCCATTACTCGGTAAAGTACGTCTGCGAGCAGGTTGAGGCCGACATAGATCAGGCCGATCAACAGGGTCGCTCCGACGACAGGGTTCATGTCCGCGTTCATGAGCGAGACGGTGAGATATTGGCCAAGGCCCGGCCAGCTGAAGACGGTTTCCGTCACCACGGCACCTTCCAGAAGGCCGGCATAGGTGAGTGCGAGAACCGTGACGAGCTGTACGGCAACCGTCGGGAAGGCGTGCCCCCAGATAACGGTCATTGCCGAAAGCCCCTTGGCACGGGCGGTAATGACATATTCGCCCTTCAGCGCATCGATCATGAAGGCGCGTGTCATGCGGGTGATATAGGCCATGCTGAAATAGGCAAGGATGCAGACGGGCTGCACCATATGGGCGATGGCGTCGTAAAACGCGTCCCAGTCGCCGGCAAGCAGCGTATCGACCGTCATCAGGCCGGTGACCGGCGAGATCATGCCGTCATAGATGATGTCCTGCCTGCCCGGTCCGGGTGCGACGCCAAGCGTGGCGTAAAATACCAGCAGCGAAATCAGCGCCAGCATGAAGACGGGCACGGAATGGCCGGCAAGGCAGACGACGCGGATGATCTGATCCGTCAACTTGCCCTGCTTCACGGCGGCCCATACGCCGAGCGGAATGCCGATCAGCGCAGCGAGAATGAGTGCTGCCGTAGCAAGCTCGAAGGTGGCGGGGAAAACGCGCTTGATATCGATCCAAACCGGGTTGCGGGTCAGGATGGAATTGCCGAAATCACCGTGCAGCACCTGCGACACATAGTGGAAAAACTGAACGACCAGTGGCTGGTCCAGGCCCATTTCGGCCCGAACCCGCACAATGACGTCTTCAGGCGCGTTGTCGCCAACTGCCGCGATGACAGGATCGACAGGCATGACGCGCCCGATCAGGAAGGTGATGACCATCAACCCGAACAGCGTCAGAATGACGCTGCTCAGTGTCGACGATATGCTTTTGACGCGCTTGTTCAATGTTACGCTTTCTTAGCATCGTGGTAGGAATTGCCCTCGGAGAGAACGCCGAGTTCAAAGCCGGAAACGCCCTTGCGGAACGCGGCCGTCTTCGTCGTCTGGAACATGAAGACGAAGGGGCTGTTTTCCATGTGCTCGCGCTGCAGCGCTTCATAAAGCTCGATGCGCTTTGCCGGGTCCTTCTCGTCACGGGCGGCTTCTGCCTTCGCGGCAAAGTCGTCGTTCTTGAAGCGCGAACGCCACAGGAAGGGCTTGGACTTGGCGTCGTCGCCATTGTCCTTGTTGATGTTGAAGACATCGGCATTGGAATGCGGATCGAAGTAATCCGTGCCCCAGGCGGAAAGCGCCATCTGGTGTTCGCGGCCACGCATCTTGGTCAGAACCTGACGGTTCTCGGCAGATTGCAGACGCACCTTGATGCCGATATCGGCAAGATTTGCCTGGATGGCCTGCGCCAGATCCGGGTAAGGCTGGGCGGAATAGTGATCCATGGTGATTTCGAAACCGTCGGCAAGACCGGCTTCCGCCATCAGCGCCTTGGCCTTTTCGACATCTCGCTGGTACGGCGTGTCGTTAACGGCGCCGGGGAAACCTTCCGGCTCGAAGCTCTGGTGAACCTTGTGCGTCAGCGGCACAATGTTTTCCTGCATGCCCTTGTAGTCCAGCGCCCATTTGATGGCCTGCCAGACCTGTGGTTTGGCAAGGTTCTCATTGCCCTGATTGAGCGAGATCAGCACCAGCGAGGCGATGCTCTTGCGCTGCAACTCGATGTTGGCGTCGTTCTGGACGGTACGCAGCTGTTCCGAAGTCAGGTCGCGGGCAATGTCGATATCGCCTTTCTGCAACATCAGAAGCTGGGAAGACGGATCGGTGACATGGCGCAGGATGACGCGCTTGATGTTACCCTTGTAGGGGCCATTCGGGTTGACGGTGAGCGCTACGCTCTCGCTCGGCTTCCAGGCCTGCAACATGAAATCGCCGGAACCGGCGCTGTTTTTCTGCAGCCAGCCATTGCCGAGGTCTTCGCCCGAGGCATTTGCCAGCACGGCCTTCTTTTCAACGATCGCGCCGATATTGGCGGAGAGGCAATAGAGCAGGAACGAGATTGCGGTCGGCTTTGCCGTCGTCAGCTTCACCGTCTTTTCGTCGGCGGCAACGATGGTGGTTTCGGCATTGTCAGGCGTGAAGCCGAACTGGCCGATGATGAAGGCCGGGCTCTTGTTCATCTTGATGGCGCGCTGCAGAGAAAAGGCCACGTCTTCCGCGGTCACTTTCGCACCGCTCGAGAAGGTCGCATCGTCACCGATCACAAAGGTGAAAACCTTGCTTTCCGCATCGGCTTCCCAGGACTTCGCGATGACCGGATCGACCTTGGTGGAATCTTCACGGTTCGCCCGCACCAGCTTCTGGTACATGTTGGACATGATTTCACCGCCGACGGCTTCGAAACCCTCATGCGGATCAAGGCTCGTCATGTTGTCCAGCTGCTGCGCGACCACCAGAATATCCTTGGGTGTCGCAGCAAATGCCGGAATGTGCGCATAGGACAGGAACGGTACGGCAGCGCCGGCAATCAGCAGGTTGCGTCTTGAAATCATCGAAAATCCCCTTTCGGACCTTATTTTTCGGAAACGGTATGGGTTCGCCCCAATCCAGTCATTTTTTTTATGTTTTCCCGCGATTACCACGAGCAAACGAGGCGCGACCAATTCCAAATTTGGCAGAGCCTATGCACGGATTGCATTTGCTCCGACCTTGACCTTTCCTCTACCAATTCTCAAAAGTCTGACGACCGCGCGCCCGCGCCCCGCCCGTATCCAAAGGTGAATGACCATGACCGATGAAAAAACCGTACCCGTCTTCGACGGCCACAACGACGTGCTTCTGCGGTTATGGCGATCGGGCAATGCCTCTCCCGAAACGCTTCTCATCGAGGGTGATACGGTCGGCCACATCGACCTGCCGCGCGCCCGGAAGGGCGGGTTGGCCGGTGGCCTCTGCGCCATCTACGTCCCCTCGCCCAGCATGGAGAAGGACGCGAACGGCGACTTCACGACACCGGCTGAAGCGGACGCGCTGAAGGCGACGCTTGGCATGGCGGCCCTGCTGTTCCGCGCCGAGAAACAATCAGGCGGTGCGCTGAAAGTCTGCCGCACGGCCGCCGAGATCCGCAGCGCGATGGCAGAGGGCGCCTTTGCCTCCGTCTTCCATATCGAGGGCGCAGAAGCGATCGGCGCCGATCTGGATGCGCTGCATGTTCTCCACGAGGCTGGCCTTCGCACGCTCGGCCCGGTCTGGAGCCGCCCGAACATCTTCGCCTACGGCGTTCCCTTCCGCTTCCCGTCGACACCGGATATCGGCCCCGGCCTCACCGATGCCGGAAAACGGCTGGTAAAGACCTGCAACGAACTGAAGATCATGGTCGACCTGTCGCACATGAACGAACAGGGTTTCTGGGACATCGCGAAGATATCGGACGCACCGCTGGTGGCGTCCCATTCCAACACCTATGCGCTGTGCAACCACAGCCGCAACCTGACGGACCGCCAGCTGGACGCGATCCGCGACACAGGCGGTCTTGCCGGCATCAATTTCGGCGTTCTGTTCCTGCGCCAGGACGGCGTGAAGAACCCGGCTACCGATCTTGGCGAACTGGTCCGCCATGTCGACTATATCGTCAACCGCATCGGCATCGATCACGTCGCACTCGGCTCGGATTTCGACGGCACCACCATTCCAGCAGCCATGAAGGATGCGGCCGATCTGCAATTGCTGGTCAAAGCCCTGCGCAACGGCGGTTATGACGACGCCGCACTCGCCAAGATCTGCCATGGCAACTGGGTTCGCGTGCTGGAGAAAACGTGGGGCGCGTAACGCGCCCCGACTTTGGCATTCTCCCCGGACTTCCGTGCCGGAGACATGAAGCGGCAGGCCTCAGGCCTTTGCCGCTTTCTTTTTGCCCGTGGACCGAAACGCCAGCAGGCCTGCGACCAGGCCAGCAATGGCCCATTTGATCGGCAGTACATCCGCCGTCTCGCTACGGATCGGCAGAACGGTCACTGTTCCCGGACGCGATTCATATCCGGCCTGCCCGCCGGCCTTCGCATCAGCAATCTGCTGCGGCGAGACAACCCATTCGGCGCCCCGCATCTTGTCATAAGCCATGTAGCCGCCGCCCACCAAAAGAGCTGCGATCAGCGAAATTACTATTCTTGTAGGCATGTTCATTTTGCATTTCCTTCAATTGAAAGAAGCGTTTAATCACATCAAACATCGCCTCCAAGCAATCGGAACGTTTAATTCACGGAGTTTTTGATCTAAAATTTGAACATCGCTCTTTTTGGTTGCATTTTTCATTTTAACGGCGAAAATCTCGTTGGTTTGTCGCCAAACTTCACATCGACACGTCACGCATTTCTGCTAAGCAAATTTCCTCAACCGAAACGAATTAGCGACACAATCCTGTGGTTCGCCAACCAAGGGACTGGCGCTGGAAAAAGCAAATGGCAGACAAGAGCGAAATTATACAGACCGATATTACCGAATCCCCGGTTGAAAGCTTCTTTGCCAGAAACCGGCCCTATCTGACGGCCATCGCCATTACGCTCATCTTCGTGATGATGACGTTTGCGATTTACCGCCTCACATCCGAAGTGCGGTACGATGATGTGATCGCAGCTCTTCTGGACACTTCGCTTCCGGCCATTCTTCTTGCAATGGTCTTTACGGCGCTGAGCTTCCTGTCGCTGATTTTCTATGACGCCAACGCTATCGAATATGTCGGCAAAAAGGTGCGCTTCCCGTCCATGGCGGCCACCGCTTTTGCCGCTTACGCCATCGGCAACACTGCTGGATTTGGCCCGTTGAGCGGCGGCGCAATACGCTTTCGCGCCTATTCCAGGCTGGGACTTTCGCCGGGTGACATCGCCCGTGTCATCGCCTTCGTCACGCTGTCCTTCGGCCTGGGGCTTATGTCTGTCAGCGCCCTTTCGACCTTCATCGTCGCACCACGCATCGCCGCCATCATCGGTCTCGACCCGACTGTTCTAAGGGGCGGAGCGCTCGCCGTCATTGCCGTTCTCGTTACCACCGCCTATATCGGCCGCAACGGCAAGGCGATCCGGCTCGGCAAATGGCGACTGCGCCTTCCCGACAGCCGCACCTCCTCGCGCCAGTTCCTCGTCTCCGCCTTTGATATCGCCGCCTCCGCCTCCGTGCTTTATGTGCTCCTGCCCGAGACGCATCTCGGCTGGCCGACATTCTTCGCGATCTATGCCACCGCCGTTGGCCTTGGCGTTCTCAGCCACGTTCCCGCCGGTCTCGGTGTGTTCGAAACGGTTATGGTAGCCGGGCTCGGCAACGCGATCAGCGTCGATCAGCTGCTCGGAAGCCTCGTTCTTTATCGCGTCATCTATCACGTCCTGCCGCTGGTTGTTGCCATTCTGGTAATGATCGTTTCCGAAATGAAGCAGTTCGCGGCCAAGCCGGTGGTCTCCGATATCAGCCAGCTTGCCGTGCGGCTGGCGCCACCGCTGCTCTCCACCTTCGCGATCATTCTCGGCACCATGCTGATCTTTTCGAGCGTGACGCCGACGCCCGGCAGCAATCTGGATTTCCTGTCGAATTTCGTGCCACTGCCGATCATCGAGGCGGCGCACTTTCTGACGAGTATTCTCGGCCTTGGACTCGTTGTCGCCTCCCGCGGCCTCGGGCAGCGGCTGGATGGGGCGTGGTGGATTGCCCTTGTCGCCGCATCGCTGGCGCTCATCCTGTCGCTGGTGAAGGCGATTGCCGTTTTCGAGGCAATCTTCCTCGGCATCTTCATCGCGGCGCTAGCCCTCAATATGCGCAGCTTCAACCGTCACGCCTCGCTGGTCAAACAGGCGCTGGGACCGAGCTGGCTCGCCGCTATGGCCGTCATCATCGCTGGCGCGGCAACGATCCTTCTGTTCGTCTACCGCGACACCGATTACAGCCACACATTGTGGTGGGAATTCGAGTTCTCTGAGGAAGCACCGCGCGGTCTGCGCGCCCTTCTCGGCCTGGTGCTTGCTTCCTCCACCATTGCAATTTTCAGCCTGATGCGGCCGGTCACTTTCAAGCCGGATTCCATCCAGCCGGAAGACGTTGAACGTGCAACCGACATCGTCATGCAGCAGGATTCGGCCGATGCCAATCTGGTGCGCATGGGCGACAAGCATGTGATGTTCTCGGAAAGCGGCAGCGCCTTCATCATGTACGGCATTCAGGGCCGGTCATGGATAGCCTTCGCCGATCCCGTCGGCAACGAGGAGGATTTTCCCGATCTGGTCTGGCAATTCGTGGAATCCGCCCGTTCGGCGGGTGCGCGCGCCGCATTCTACCAGATTTCGCCCTTCCTCCTGTCCCATTGCGCCGATGCGGGCCTGCGTGCCTTCAAGCTTGGCGAACTGGCGCTGGTCGATCTTACCGCATTCGAATTGAAGGGCGGCAAGCTCGCAACCCTTCGCCAGTCACTGAGCCGCGGCGCCCGCGACGGGCTGACCTTCGAAGTTGTCGAGCAATCGCATGTTGCCGATATTCTGGATGATCTCAAGCAGGTCTCGGATGGCTGGCTCACCCACCATAATACAAGGGAAAAGCGATTTTCTCTCGGTGCGTTCGAGCCCAACTACATTCTCTCCCAGCCCGTCGCCGTGCTGCGCAAGGATGGCAAGATCACCGCCTTCGCCAATCTGATGGTGACGGACACCAAAAAGGAAGCCACCGTCGATCTCATGCGCTTTTCACCGGACGCACCGCGCGGCTCGATGGATTTCCTTTTCGTCAGCATCATGCAGCACCTGCGCGAGGCGGGATATGAGAGCTTCAATCTCGGCATGGCACCCATGTCCGGCATGTCGAAGCGCGATGCGGCACCGGTCTGGGACCGCATTGGCAGCACGCTTTTCGAACATGGCGAACGTTTCTACAACTTTAAGGGCCTTCGTGCGTTCAAGACGAAGTTCCACCCGAAATGGGAACCGCGTTACCTCGCCGTACAAAATGGCGCAGACGCCGCTCTGGCGCTGATGGACGCGACGGTTCTGATCAGTGGCGGTGTCAGAGGAGTGATCGGAAAATGAGAAAATACAGCATGCTGAAGGCAGCCCTTGCCGCCTCCGCCCTGTTCCTCTCCCCATTGTTTGCTTCCAGCGCCGCCTTTTCGCAGGACAAACCAGCCTATGACACTGGCATGATCCCCGCCGAGCACATCATGGTGCCTGATGGCGAAATTCTCGCCAGCGTCTTCCTGATTTCCGATGCGGACGGATGGACCGGCACCGACGAAGAACGCGCCAAAGCACTGGTGGAAAAGGGTGCCGCGGTGGTCGGCATCGATTTCAAGGAATATCTGAAGGCACTCGAGGCCGATGATGACGAGTGTATCTATATGATCTCGGACATCGAGTCGCTGTCGCAGCAGATCCAGCGCACCGCCGGGACGGCCAGCTATCGCCAGCCTATCCTCACCGGCATCGGCAAGGGCGGAACGCTGGCGCTCGCCATGATCGCGCAAAGCCCGGTCTCCACCGTTCAGGAAGCCATCGCGGTCGACCCCAAGGCTGGCCTGCCGCTTGAGAAGATACTCTGCACCCCCGCCACCAAGGACAAGGTGGACGGTGAAACGGTTTATGGCCTGACCGATGGCCCGCTGCCAGCTCCTGTCAGCGTGCTGTTCACGCCCGATGCGGATCAGAAGGGCCGCGACCACGTTAACGCCCTGGTGAAGCTTCATCCCGATATCGAAGTGACTGATGTGACAGGCAAGGCGGATGAGATTTTGTCCCAGACCCTGTCCGACAAGGTCGATGCGGCGGGCGACACCAGCAGCCCGCTAGGCCTGCCGATCACGGTTCTCGAAACAAGCCCGGCGATGGACACCATGGCGGTGATCTATTCCGGTGACGGCGGCTGGCGCGATCTGGACGAGGAAGTCGGCGGCGCGCTGCAAAAGCAGGGGATACCTGTGATCGGTGTCGATGCCCTGCGTTACTTCTGGAAAGAAAAACAGCCGCAGGAAGTGGCCAATGACCTTGCGCGCATCATCGACACCTACCGCAAGGAATGGAAGGTTCGGAACGTCGTGCTGATCGGCTATTCCTTTGGCGCCGATATCATTCCCGCCACCTATAATCTCCTGCCCGAACGCGCGAAATCCCATGTCGTGCAGCTGACGCTGCTTGGACTTTCGACCGAAGTCGATTTCGAGATTTCCGTCCAGGGCTGGCTCGGCGTTGCCGGCGAAGGCAAGGGCGGCAAGACCATCGACGACATCGTTAAGATCGATCCGAAGCTGGTGCAATGCGTCTATGGCACGGAGGAAGAGGATGAAGACCCCTGCCCCGGCCTGAAGGCAAAGGGCGTGGAGACGGTCGGCATCGAAGGTGGCCACCATTTCGATGAGGACTATGAGGGGCTTGCCAAGCGCATCGTGACCTCCCTGAAAACCCGGCTACCGAAATAGGCTGTCGCAACCTCTGCGGCTTCGGGAGAATTCCCGAAGCCCATACTTCCATCAGAATTCAATCACCCGAAGCGCCGCCGGCAGGATGCCGGCTCCCCGACTTGCCGATCTCGGCTCGCAAACCTTCCTTGAAGGTTCCACGCATCACGGCCATACTTGCGGAATCGATTAAACTATTATTCAAAAGAAATATGCTGGAGGCGGATATCCATGGCATTTCCGCAACCATGCTTCTGTTGATTGCCAATCATAGATTTTATATTTCCCGACCGGTTCAGGGGCCGCCGCATGCTCGCACGAAAGACCAAAACTCCAGTTCTCGTGGAACGCATCGACCAGTTCGTCGGTCGGGTCAGGGAGGCGATGAAAAGCAGCGAGACGTTGCGAAACAAAAAAATCCGCGATCTTTGGGACGCAGAGGTCCGCTACCATTTCGACAATGGCCGCACGGAAAAGACGCTCGAACTTTACATCATGAAATATCGCTATGCCCTGAAGGCCGAATTTGGAGCTAAGAGCACCCCGCTTGCCATCTGCAACATGAAAAAGCTGCGGGAGCGGCTGAAGACCTATATAGAGCGGGCCGACTATCCGAAAACCGGCGTGGCGACTTCCATTGTCGAAAAGATCGAACGGGCGGAGTTCAACACCGCCGGCCGCAAGCCGACAGTGCTTTTGCGGATCGCGGATTTTATTGCAGCGATGAACGGCCTGGGCTCGAAAGAAGAGATGCAGGCCTTGTGGGACGCCGAAATCGCCGTCATGAAGGGCCGCGCCCAGACGACGATCATTTCCTACATCACCAAATATCGTAACGCCATCCGCGAAGCCTTCGGTGACGACCATCCGATGCTGAAGATCGCCACCGGCGATGCCGCAATGTATGACGAGGCACGCCGGGTGAAGATGGAGAAGATCGCCAACAAGCACGGCGCGCTAATCACATTCGAGAATTACCGGCAGGTGCTGAAGATCTGCGAGGATTGTCTCAAGTCCAGCGATCCGCTGATGATCGGCATCGGCCTGATCGGCATGACGGGACGCCGCCCCTATGAAGTCTTCACCCAGGCCGAGTTTTCACCCGCTCCCTATGGCAAGGGCGTTTCCAAATGGAGCATCCTGTTTAACGGCCAGGCCAAGACGAAGCAGGGCGAAGGAACGAAATTCGGGATTACCTACGAGATCCCGGTCCTTGCACGCTCCGCAACCATCCTGTCCGCCTACCAGCGCCTGCGCGAAAGCGGGCAGGGAAAATTGTGGCACGGCATGTCGATCGACGATTTTTCATCGGAAACTCGCCTGCTGCTTCGGGACACGGTTTTTAATCTGTTCGAGGATCTCTGGCCGAAGGAAGAACTGCCCAAGCCCTATGGCTTGCGGCACCTTTATGCGGAGGTGGCGTATCACAATTTCGCGCCGCCCCATGTCACCAAGAACAGCTATTTCGCGGCCATCCTCGGACACAACAATAACGACCTCGAAACCTCGCTGTCCTACATGACCTACACGCTGCCGGAAGATCGCGACGATGCATTGGCGCGAGCCAAACGCACGAATGAGCGCACATTGTTGCAGATGGCGACCATCGCCCCCGCCTCCCGCAAGAACCCGTAGCGGTACCCGGAACTGCACTAGAAAAAGCCTCTAATCCGGCCTTGCCTCAGGATAGCGCTGAACACGCTGCCAGCGGTATTTTCGCATGTCTGTCCCAACAGCCCGGACAAATGTGCCGCCCTCAGCTTTTGCCAAGTCTTCCCCCTTTGTCTGCCGGCGTGGTGTTGGCGTTGGCGCTTGGGGCCGCCTCTGCCTGCACGCGATCTGAACGCAGCCACGCACCAAACAATCAATATAAATCTCAACTAATTTAATAATACAAAATATTTACTCTAAATATTACTTTTAATTATACAGCTACGCGCAAGACTATACTGCAATTATCCGCTTCATAACTGGTTCACGCACAGATTTTGCCATAGTTTTTTCGGAGACACATGGTGCTGCCCGCATATACGACTTACGCTCTTTACAATCGTGATATGGAATTGTCGCTGAAACGCGTCGCGAACGACCCCGTCGTATCTCGCGACGCCAAATATTATGCGGATAATATCGGCAAGGTCAAAAACCTCGACGCGTTCCTGAAGGACTTCCGGCTCTATTCCTATGCCATGAAGGCACATGGACTGGAGGAAATGATCTATGCCACCGCCTTCATGAAGAAGGTGCTGGAAAGCAATCTCAACGATCCGAACAGCTTCGCCAACAAACTGAAGGATACGCGATACCGCGACTTCGCTGCCTCTTTCGATTTCGGCACGATCAAAGCGGAAAAATCGGTTCAGACAAAATCCCAGCAGGACCGGTTGATTGCCACCTATCATGCTACGATCGAACAGGAAGGCGCCGAATTAAAGGAAGAGACCCGTTTTTACAACATGGCCATCGAGAAGGTCGGGCATGTCGACGATATCTTCAAGAACACGCGGCTTCGGGATTATATCTTCAAATCCTTCGGCATCGACCCCGAGACCTTCAGCTACAAGCACGTCAAAAACGTTCTGACGAGCGATATCAGCAATGCCGATAGCTACATCAACAAGACCTACAAGTCATTGATACCGGAGTGGAAGGCGAAGGCGGCCGATCTGCGCATAGAACGTGCAGGCGTCGCGTCCACCGACAAACCGGCGCTCGCAAAGATCGACTACCTGATCAGCCAATATAACAAGCGTATCAACGATGCCAACAAACTGTTCGAGATGGCGGCCGCGTTTAATTTCCGGGACGACGGCCGCGTAGATGACGGCATGCCGGCGCAGACGGCTGCGCAGAGGCGACTGATTAACGAAACCTACGTTCTTTCAAATCCCCGCCTGACGCAGGCCGGAGCTGTTCTCAACCGCGAGTATTTCGCGGATAAGATGAAAACCATCACCGAGGCCAGCCAGATGACGCAGTTTGCGCGCCTGAGAACGATGCTCATCGTCAGCTTCAATCTGACCGACAATGATGAGACGGACAAGAAAATCGGCTGGGCCGTCTTGCAGGATCCGAATGATCCGCAAAGCCCAATCCACAAGGAGAAGGACAAAGGTCTTGTCGATCTGGCACGCGCCTTCAATTTCGGTGCGGATGGCAAGATCAAGACCGGCAAGGTCGCGCAGACCGCCGAACAGCTCAACACCATGATGAACCTCTACTTCAGCCGTTACGATGACAAGGACGAAGCAGCGGACGAAAAGGCAATCAAGAACTACCAGCGCTATATCGGCCTGACGAAAAATCTCGAGGATTTTCTGTCGAACGCGCAGGGCGCGGTCATCATTCGAAACTTCGCCCTGAAGGCCTTCGATATTACCGCTGAAGAAGCCTCGTCCTTCACGCTGAAACGGGTATTTACCAGCGATCTGTCAGACCCGAAAAGTTACGTTTATACTTTGAAAGACGAGCGTTTCGTGCGGCTGGCCAAGGCTTTCAACTTTGATGCCGAGGGCAAGATCGGCTCACCCCGGCTCGCCCAGTCGGAAAACGAGATCACCCGAATATCACGAAATTATCTGAAGGAAGTTACCCGTTGGGACAAGGACAAAAAGGTCAGGGAGAAAGGCGAAAAGGAGGTCACCTATTATCGCCAGAAAATGGAAACGATTGAAACCGTCGATCAATTGCTCTCCGACCGCCGCCTTCTCGATTTCATGCTGATTGCGCAGCGTATCGACCCCAAAACGGTCACCACCGACTACCTCAAGAAGATCTTCAAGTCCGACCTCAAGGACCCCAAAAGTTTCGCCAATACCGAAAAAGATGCCCGCTTCCGCGCACTTGCCGGCTCCTTCAATTTCGACGCCAAGGGGAATATCGTCGCGAAAGCCGGCCAGAGCGTGCAGAACACCCGCAGCCTCATGGAAACACGCGACAAATATGTTCGGCAGACGCTGGAACAGCGGGTGGGCGAAGAAAATTCCGGCGTTCGCCTTGCGCTCTATTTCAAGCGCATGGCTGCCAGCATTTCCAATCCCTACGACATACTCGCCGATAATGCGCTTGCGGAGTTCACCCGCACCGCCCTTGGAATTCCCGCAGAAACCGCAAACTCCAAGGTGGATGCGCAGGCAAAGATGATCGAGAAGAAGCTGAAGATAAAGGACCTGCAGAACCCCAAGAAGGTCGAAAAACTGGTCAATCGCTTTTTGCTGACATTCGAGGCGAACAACGCAACGTCGGATCCGCGTCTCGCTCTATTCGGCAGCGGCAGCACGTCCAT
Source organism: Agrobacterium sp. 10T429 (assembly GCF_056393925.1). Lineage (NCBI taxonomy): Bacteria > Pseudomonadati > Pseudomonadota > Alphaproteobacteria > Hyphomicrobiales > Rhizobiaceae > Agrobacterium > Agrobacterium sp. 10T429. Next base: position 46,643 of record NZ_JBFTGV010000011.1, on the reverse strand, counting down.
CAGCGGCAATACACTCGCGACGTTGGGGCAACTCCGCAGCCGCCGCAGAGGTTAGACCATCCATAAGTGTTGGCCGCAGGTTTTGCCCTGCGGCCAACATCATCTTAGTCAAACCCGCCCGTCGCCTGAAGTGCGGTAGAGCAGGGTCAATACGGTCAAAGCCAGCCCGACCAGCGCGACCGAGCCGAAAATGTAGAAGTTCCACTCCGGAGCCAGGCCCCTTTGCAGCACGAGACCGCCGATCATCGGACCGGCGATGCCGCCCAGCCGCCCGACGGCCAGGGAAAAGCCAAGACCCGTACCGCGAATATGGACAGGATAAAGCCGCCCGACCAGAACGTTGGCAAGAATCTGGGTTCCAATCGTTCCCGCACCCGCAAGGGCAACGAAGAGATAGAGCAACGGCCCCTTGTTTACCGTCAATGCCCAGATCGAAGCCGCGCCAATGGCAAAGAGGACAGCCACAACCACTTTAACGTTACCCTTGTCGGCGAAACGCCCGCCGATGAGAATGCCAATTGCGGCTCCGACATTGAGCATGATGGAAAAACTGAGCGCCGAACTGATGTCGTAGCCCATCTTGTTCATGATGGTGGGCAGCCAGTTGACCATGCCGAAGGTCAGCAGAAGCGAGCAAAAGTGAATGCCCCAGGCATTCAGCGTCGAAAGCAGCCGGCCTTCCGAGAAGAGGGCGCCCACGCCGCCCTTTTGGATCTTGGCATGCGGCGTAATGCGTTGCAGGCCGTAAGTGTCGCAAATCCCGTCTGCCTCTGCCTGCCGGCCCTTGCTTGCCAGCCATTCCGGCGATTCCGGCAGGAACCGCATGAAGATCGGCAGAAGAATAAGCGGCAGGCCGCCGATCAGCATCAATGGCCGCCAGCCATAGCTCTCCAGAAGCAAAATACCCATAAGGCCGGAAATAATGCCGCCGATAAGATAACCGAGGAACGACAGGGAGTTTGCCTGTGCCCTGCGCTTGGGCGGCGAGAATTCCAGCACGAGCGCGGTAACCGTCGGCAGGAGCGCGCCAAGGCCGAGACCGGCGAAGAAGCGCGTGATTTCGAAAGCAAGAAAGTTCGGCGTCACGGCCGAGGCAATCATCATCGCTGAAAATCCGGCAAGGCTGATGAGAACGACCTTCCGGCGGCCGATACGGTCCGCCATGGTGCCGGCAAACAGCGCGCCGAGCAGCATGCCCACCAACGTCAAGGCGGCAGCGCGCCCGACCATGGCCGGATTGAGCGCCCATGCGCCTTCTTTCAGCAACGCCGGTGCGACCGCGCCGTAAACGACAAGATCGTAACCGTCGAACATGATCATCAGGCCGCATGTCGCGATGACGCCAGCCGGGTTCTTCGTCCGCACCGAGGCGGCGCTCATATAGTTCGTGGACATATTCCTCCCTTTCACGCATGAACGCGCCACCCGGAATGGATCGACGTCTTCCCGTTCCTGCGATTGCTCCCTGGGTGCCCGGCTTGCTCCACCCTGATGTGCGTCTCGCTCCTGTCAAGACACATATCGCCGGTATCACCCGCCTTCGATTAAATGTTTCGTTTGCAAAAATTGCAATTGAAATATTAACAATCGTCAACAGCCATTGCAGGCGTGGATTTCAGTCGCCTTCCAGCCCCGAAATCCTCGACAAAGTCGGCGTCCAGTTCAAAATACGAATGCGGTTATAGACGCCGTGAATGACAAAAGGGTCGGCGTCGCTAAAAGCCATGATGTCCTCGATACAGCGGGCTTCAGCAATGATGAGGGCCGCGGCAGACCCTCCGCTTTCCGCCTGCATCGGGCCGGATGCGAGAATTCTGAATCCTTCCGGAACGCCATCTTCGTTGCGTAAATGAGCCTTGTGGGCACTCATTTGCGCCAACCTTTGCTCAGCGGCAGCGGGATCACTTTCCGCAAAACGCACATAGAGCCGGGGACGATCGCTACCGCGGGTCATCGGGCGAGCACGAAATCGTGGTCCACCGACCAGAACCAGCCGTTGGCGAACCCAAGCTCCTGCGCCCTCTGCGCATCCTCCACGCGCTGAAAATCGGCCAGCAGGCTTTCCTTCACACCGAAAACTGCATCCGAACGAATGTAAGGATCATCAGGGTCGAAAATATGCGTGACGAGCGTGGTGAAGCCTTCTGCCGAAACGATGTAGTGCAGATGCGCTGGTCGGTAGGGATGACGCCCCATGGCCCGCAGAAGCTGCCCCACGGGGCCATCATCCGGTATCGGGTAATATTTCGGCTTCGCCGCCCGGAACCAGTAGCGTCCGTCCTCACCGGTGACGAATACGCCACGCAGGTTGAAATCGGGCTGAATGCCCTTCTGCTGCACGTCGTAGAAACCTTCGTCATTGGCCTGCCAGACGTCAATGCGGGCGCCTGCGACCGGCATTCCGTCGGTGTCGAGAATGCGGCCGGTTACCAGCATGTCCTCGCCCTTGCCGTCGAGGCAGATATTGGCGCCCATCGGCATCTCAGGCGCATCGGCCACATGAAAAGGCCCGAGAACGGTGGATTCCGACGCGCCGCTCGGCTTGCGGTGGTTGATCGCATCGACCAGCATGGAAACGCCGAGAATATCGGAAAACAGGATCCACTCCTGCCGCCATTCATTACAGATCTGGCCGACCTCGGTCAGAAAATGGATCGCCTTCATCCATTCCTCTTCAGTCGGCTCAATCTCTTTCACCGCCTCGTGAAGCTTGCGGGTGACGACCGACATGATCTCCTTGAGACGCGGATCGTCACAATCGCGCATACGGGCGATCACGGTTTCGGCCGAACGTTCCTCGACGAAATAGCCGTCGTCACCGGTCGTTTTCATGTCCATAATGTCCTCCTCCCATCATTGCTACTCCCTGCTTGCCGGATCACTCTGGCCTTGCGCCCTCGAAGGCGCGTTGCAACAGGGCGCGGATCGCGGTTTTTTCAACTGGCCGCGGGCACCAGTAAGGATTGGCGGTCGCAAGCTCGGCCATAGCGTCGAGATGTTCCTCGCCAACACCGAGTGCTGCAAGGCTTGCCGGCGCGCCGAGCCGGGCGGCAAAATCGTAAAGACCCGTCCCTGCCCTGCCACCGACAAGTGCGGCCAGCGGCGCAAGCTGATCCGGCACCGCCTGTTCCACATAAGCGATGGTATGCGGCAGAAGCACCGCATGGGTTTCCGCATGCGGCAAATCCAGACTGCCGCCCAGCGTATGACAAAGCTTGTGATGCAGCGACATGCCAACAGCGCCAAGCACCGTGCCACACAGCCACGCGCCGTAAAGTGCCGTTTCGCGCGCCTTGGTATCTTGCGGCGCCATCCTCACACCGGGAAGCGCCTCGATCATCGCACGCAACCCTTCCACCGCCATCATACTGGCGATGGGATTGCGATCCCGAGCATAAAGCGCCTCTGCCGCATGGGCCATGGCGTTTAGCCCGCTGGTCATGCTGATGCCAACAGGTAATCCAAGTGTCAGCTCGGCATCGTAAATCACCACTTCCGGCAGGATTTCCGGACCGCGCAGGGTGGTCTTCACGCCATTTTCCGTTTGGCCAAGAATGGGCGTCACCTCAGAGCCGGCATAGGTCGTTGGAATGACGATCTGGGGCGCATCGGTGCGCAAGGCAATGGCCTTGCCAAGACCGGTGGTAGAGCCGCCGCCGAGCGATACGACGCAATCGGCACCGGCAGCGCGATAGGCCTCGACCGCCCTTTTCGTCACCTCGACCGGCGTGTGCATGGCCGCATCGGAAAAAACACCGGCAGCCAATGGGCCAAGCCGGGCTGCCAAAGCCTCCGCATCGCCCTTCTGGTGGGGTGTGGAAAGCACCAACGCCCGTGACAGCCCGAGGCGACGGATTTCCTCCGCCACCCCCACGGAGCTACCCGTGCCAAAGACGATGCGGGCCGGGGCCATCGTATAGACGAACGGCTGCATGGATCAGGCTCCGTCGAGCTTGAACAGGCGGCGCGCATTGGTGCGGCCGATCTTTACCCGGTCGGCCTCGGCAATGCTCGTCGCATTGAACCAGTCGGAGGCGTGATCGATGTTCTCGAAGGGCCAGTCGGTGGAGAACAGGATGCGGTCGGCACCGATTTCCAGAATGGCATCGATCAGGGTCTGGGTGCGGAAATTGCCAGAGGTGGTGATGTGGAAATTCTCGTTGAAATAATCCATGAAACGGCGCTTGGCCGGATAGCGCGGCGGCAGTTTCACCCAGGCATTGCGGTGGTCGATGCGCCACATCATGTAGGGCAGGCCCTCGCCCATATGGCCAAGAATGATGTTGAGGCGCGGATGCTCGTCGAACAGGCCTGATGCCATGAGGCGCAGCGCGTGAACCGCCGTTTCCTGCGCAAACGCCCAGGTGGGGCCAAGCAGCCAGGGGTGGCCGTCATAGATGCGGGAATCCTGCGGTAGCGGATTGCGCGGATGCAGATAGAAAGGCACATCAAGCTTTTCCACCTCGCCCCAGAATGGACGATATTGCGGCAGGTCGTAATAAAGCGGTGTCTGGCCATCGCCCTCCTGGCTGAAGCCGTTGACGAGCGCGCCGACGAAACCGAGGTCGTTGACGCAACGCTGAAGCTCCTCGGTCGCCGCATCCGGGTCCTGCAACGGCAGGGCTGCGAAGGCGAGGAAGCGGTCCGGCCGCTTGGCGCATTCTTCAGCCAGGACGTCATTGGCGCGGCGCGCAATCTCGATCGCCTTCTTCTTGTCGGGAATAGCCTGCACCGCCGGCGCATTCAACGACAGGATCATGGTTTCGATGCCATGCGCATCCATCAGCTTCAGGCGCGTATCCTGAATGTCGAGCAGGCGATGCTGCAGTTCCTTCCAGTAATCACCGGGCACGAACCCGGCCGAATCCTGAAGTGTTTCCGGGATTGCGAAATGCTCTTCGAGAGCGACCTTGCCTTGCATGTTATTTCCTCCGAAAATCGCTGTTCAGTTGCCGCCACGTGTGCGGTCAATATTGGCCCTTGGGTTCCAGGCCGAGCATGCTCTGGCCGATCATGGTGCCCACGGCATCCCAGTTCATGCTGATATGGCGGCCCACCGCGTTCGCATCCCGCCAGGCCCGCTGGACCGGATTGGAAAGATCAAGCCCGACACCGCCGGTGGAATCGTTGAGTGCCTGCACGGCGCGCAGCGCCAGAGAGACCGAAAAGGACTGGCCGCGACGGCTCAATAGCCGGTCGTCCACCGAAAATTCCGCCCGCCCTTCAAGCCTTGCCTGTGAGAGTGCCTGAGCCCTCGCAACGTCGCGCAACAGGATTTCACAAGCGGCATCCACGCTCGCAGCGGCTTCCGCGACACGCAGCTGGATGGTTGGAAATTCCGCCATGCGGTTATTGCCGCCCGCCACCGCACCGCGGGTCACCCGGCCACCCACATGATCGACATAGGCTGCCAGGGCACCCTTGGCTGCGCCGACGCCAGTCGAGGCGAGACAGGAAGGAATGCCGGTCAGAAGCGGCATGTTGAAGAGACCTTCCTGCGCATAAAACCGCCCGCCCGGCGTGTGGCCGCTGGTCGCGTCCGGAAAGGTCAGAACCCGATGTTTGGGAACAAAGACATCATCGAGAACCAGCGTCTTGGAACCCGTGCCGGCAAGCCCGACCACATGCCACGTGTCTTCAATGGCATATTGGCTCGCAGGCACGAGAAGGAAGGCCGGAACCGGCCTGCCTTCGCCCTGCGGCGGCAGGATGGCGGCGCAGAGAGACCATTGGGCATTCTCGCAGCCCGAGGCAAAGGCCCATTTGCCGCTCAGGCGGTAACCGCCGTCAGCGGCCTCCGCCATCTTTACCGGCGCATAGGAACCACACAGAAGCGCGTCAGGGTTTTCGCCCCAGACATCCGCTTGCGCCTCCTCTGGAAACATCGCCAGCAGCCATTGATGGGCGGAAAGCAGGCCGGCAACCCAGCCGGTCGACGCGCAGGCCGCCGAAAGCTCGATATTGGCTTCGACAAGCTCGGCAAATTCACCGCCCTGCCCACCGAAAGCCCGCGGTTTGACGACGTCGAAATAGCCGATGCCGCGCAGCGCCGCGATATGACTGGCGGGAACGCGGCGCGCCTCCTCTGTTTGTCGGGCGCTGGAGCGGAAAAGATCCGCTACACCGGCAACGCGACCGACGAGGCGGACATGCGGGTTCGTTTGCGCCGGCTGCGGCGCATGGCTCATATCGTTCATGATTGTCTCCTCCGAGAATAGTCTAGCCGGGAAATATCAGGCGGACAGGCCTGCCGGGCTTGCGGCGCAATATTGGGCATTTTCGTAAAGCAGCGGTCGTGTCGTCTCGCTTACATCGGCCGACACCACCTGTCCGATAAACACCGTATGCGTTCCATATGGCATTGCCGCGACACGGCGGCAGGCGATGGCGGCATGGGCCGTGGGCAGATAAAGAACACCGTTGTCATGACGCTGCCACTCGCCGTTGCGGAAACGCTCCTCCGGTGAAACCTTGCCGCTGAAAGCATCAGACAAGGCAATCTGGTCCTGCGTCAGTACATTCACGATGAAATCGGGCCGGCAGAGCAGCAATTCGTGCAGAAACGTGCGGTTGTTCAGGCAAACCAGAAGAGAGGGCGGCTCCATCGAAACCGAGGTGACGGCGGTAACCGTCATGCCGTGATCGCGCTGATCACCCGTGGCACAGGCAGTGATGACCGTCACGGTCGCCGGAAAACGACGCATTGTCGTGCGGAAATTCTGGCCGACGCCTTCAGGCGCAAGATTGTTCAGGCCAAACAGTGCTGATGTCATGAGATCCTCCCAAATCCTGCATTCTTAAATATTTTCATTTGCAACATTTGTCAATGCAAATGTTTTATGGCGGAGGAAGCTGCGATATGGCCTCGCCGTCCCCGGTCTTCTGGAGCGAAACTATTGAAACTGATAGATTATGCCGGTACAGCCGATGGGTGCGCCACGTCATCCGCGCACGTGTTTCTCAAAACGGGGTTTTGCTTGTGTCTTATCAGTTCACTGACTCGGTACCCTACCTGCTCAACTGGGTAGGTGTTCGGCTTGGAGAGCGCTTCTCCCTGAGGCTGGCATCCTATGACATCACCCTGCCGATGTATCGTGTGCTGGCAACGCTGAGACAACAGGAAAGCAAAACGCTGACCGAGCTTTCAGACMTCGTGTCGGTGGAGATTTCCACGCTTTCCCGGCTTGTTGGCTTGCTCGTCAGACGCAACCTCGTCAGCCGCGAGCGACCGGTCGACAATGCGCGGATCGTGCGCATCACGCTGACGCCAAAGGGTGAAGAACTTGCCGAGGAACTGATGCCGATCGCCGCCATGTTCGAAAAGACCGCGATCGAAGGCCTTGACCCGGCCGAAGTGAAACTTTTCAAAAGCATCCTGCGCCACATCGGCCGCAACATTGCCGGTCTCTGATCCCCCAAGGATCCGCTGACCCGTCGCGACCTTCGCGTGCAATGTACTTGTAATGGCTGGTTCCTATCCCTGTGGCAACTCACCACAGCGGAGGAAATTTGCCCATGTCCGAGAGATTGTCACCCGCCTACCTGACAACGCTCGCCCTTGTCACAGCATCGATCCTGGTTTCGGCCTGCGCCTCGACAGTCATGAAAAGCTACATCGGCGCGCCCATCACCAGCGTGATGCTGGACTATGGGCCGCCGGACAATATCTATAGCCTTGGCGGTGGACAGCAGGCCTACCAGTGGCGGAAGAACAAGACACAAGCTGTCGCCGGATCATCGAGTGGCGAAGTGCGGACAACACGAAGCGGGGAGCGTTACGAAGTGTCCGAGACGCCGAGTTATGTCGAGCGCATAGACTGCTTCTACACTTTCTACACACGCAATTCCCGCGGCGAATGGTATGTCACGAGCTTCCGGCAACCGGCGCTCGAATGCGAGTGATCGTTTCCGGATTTCAAACTCCGCCCTCCCAGATTTTTGACCGCCGCTTTGATGCTCGAAGCGGCGGTTTTCGTTGGAACGTTCTCCCTGGGATTTCTCATCGGATGGGCCGGTCAGAAGCGGTAGTTCAGGCCAGCCTTGATGACGTGATCATTTAGATCGGTCTTCGACCTGCCGCTCGCCAAACTTGGCCGACAGGCCGCCGCCGAAGCCGGGGAAACATGCCTGATCGCTTAAAATCCCGTCAGCTAGACAGTGTCAGCCGCAGCATCTTTCGAAGCCACCGAGCGAATTTCCAGCCGGACGCAAAAACCGGGATTGAGGTCGAGGAAGACAACGCGTCCGCAATGGATCTCTGCCGCCTTCTGGACTAGGTTCAACCCGAGGCCGGCTCCTGGCGAGTTCGTATTGACGCGGTGAAACGGCTCGAATACCTGCTCGCGCTCCGAGACGGGGATGCCCGGCCCTTCATCGCAAACGTCAATGAAGCCCGCAGCACCGACCCGGATCGTGATAGCACCCTTGCCGCCGCCATGATCGATTGCGTTGCGAACGAGATTGACGACCGCCATCTCGATGATCGAAGTCTGGACCGTGAACACGGCCTCTCCTTCACTTGGCTCGAAATCGAACTCGTAACCGGCATCCATCGCAATCGGCGCGAGATCGGTCGCGATGCGCTCGACAAGGATGTTCAGGTCCTGCCGCTCGGCGGGTAATTCCACCACGCCGACCGCCTGCATCTCCAGCAACTGGTGCGCAACGCGTGTGAGGCGATCGATATCGGCCCGGAGTTGTCGGCTCAGCGGGTCATCGGGCAAAAGATCGGCCCTGATCCGCGCGATTGCAATCGGCGTTCTCAGCTCATGCGCGGCATCGGCAAGAAAGCGGTTACGGCGATTATATCCCTCATCCAGCTTGGAGAGCGCGACGTTGAAGGCATTTACCAGGGGAATGATTTCGCTGGGCACCTTGGAACGATTGATACGGGCAGACCGGTTCTCGAAATTGATGGATTGCGCCTGGCTGACCGTTTCCATGAGGCCGCCAAGTGAACGGCCGACCGCCCTCGGGGTCACGATCAATGTCGCGATACCAGTCAGGATCAGCATGGGCACGACGGCGATAAGAATGACGAAGCCCACACCCGGCAAGACAGTAAGCCAGCGGATCTCGCCGTTGGCATCTTTTTCCAGATCTAACTGCATACTGATCCATAGGCTGAGGCCGTCATTCGGGATGCCTTTTTCCGTCCCGGCAATGAATTGCAGCCGCCCGGCAGGCGTATTACGGTTTTCCATGGTGGCCCGGACTGTTTCCCCCGCTTCCAGACGCGCCCTTTCGATGCTTGACGGAAAAACTGCCGCCAAAGCCGGTACTGGGATTTCTCCATATCGCAGGACGATTTCATCGGCGTCCCGCACCAAGAACCAAAGATTCGGATAGCGCTGTTTCAGCTCGACCAATCCGGGCGTGGGCAGAACTTGCGCCCGGCCCTGCCCATCCTTTGTCACGCTTTCCGCAACGATGCGGACAGCCTCTTCATTGGCGCCCTCCAGCCGTGGATCAATGATCCAGATCCAGCCGACGAGGAGGATGACAAACAGAACGAGCAAGAACGCCTGCAAGGCGAAAAGACGCTTCATCAGCGCCCACCGCAGGGATCGGTTGCGCTCCTGCTTCATGTGTTCGCTCGGATGAGATAGCCGATGTTTCGCACGGCTCTTATCTCGACGGTGGCTTCGGCCTGCGCGAGCTTCTTCCTGATGCGGGAGATATGGGCGTCGAGAGCGTTGGATTCGATCTCATCATCCAGGTTGTAAACCGCTTCGACCAGATTGGAACGCGTCACGATGCGGTTCGGGCGTCGCATCAGAGCCTCGAGCGCCAGATATTCCCGCCGCCGAAACTCGATGATGGCACCGGCAACCGTGACTTCATTGCTCTTCGGATCAATGCTCAGATTTCCGAAGCTCACATATTGGCTGGAAAGCGAAGGGCCGCGCCTGTGCAGCGCCCGAAGGCGGGCAAGCAATTCCTCGATCGCAAAGGGCTTGGCGAGGTAATCATCCGCTCCGGCGTCAAGACCGTCAACGCGGTGATCGACACTTCCGAGCGCCGTCAGAACGAGGATCGGCACCGAATGCCTGGCTTTGCGAAGCGAAGACACAAGGTTCAACCCTTCACCATCCGGAAGGCGACGATCCAGAACCAGCACATCGTAAGACCCGTCACGCGCCAGCGCGTCGGCATCGGCAATCGTCCTGACATGATCCGCAAGCACATCACGCCGTCGCAGGGCTTCGAGCAGGGCCCGCGCCATTTCAGGTTCATCCTCGAGAAGCAGGATTCGCAATGACTTTTCCCCAAAGGTGAATGCTTGCCGTCCTCACCACTGGTCGGTGAATGTTACAGCTACATTGCAGGCAAGGAGCCGGACTATCCTTCTCTCACCCTCCTGCCAGACGCAAATCGACCGTCACACCTTGGATGCCTTATCCCGGCCTGTACCCATGTCTTGCATAAAACCGGTCAAGCTCGCGCTGCTTCGGCACCTCACCGGTGTAGATCGCAATATAGTCCGGGATCCTTTTCATGCGCACGGCCATATCTTCCTCCGACTGCATGGAGATATAGCCGATCTGCACGAGATAGGTGGTGCGGGCACGCACATCCGCCATATTTTCCGAATGGCCAAACCGCATGAACATGCGCGAAAGTGCATCCATTCTCGTCTGATCGGCCTTACGCACCTCGGCAAGAATATCATCGGACTGAAGAGCCCAACTGCGAACCGCAAATTCGAACCTGTTGTCGAAGAGGCCAGCATCCAGCCAGCAATCGAAGACATTCAGCATCGCTTCGGCCAGGGTCTCCGCATAGGCCTCCGACTGCCTGACGATGCTGCCGGTATTCTTTTCGCGCCAGCGGGAGACGAGTGCGGCCAGCAACTCCTCCCGATCCCGGAAGAACCAGTAGAAACTCGTGCGCGACAGACCGAGTTTTTTCGCCAACGGCAGGATTTTCACGGAATCCACGCCGGATTCGAGAAGTGCCTGGTAGGCGGCCTCAAGCCAGCCCTCCTGCGATCCGCGCCAACCGGTCTCGTTCAATGTCGCTTCCATGATGATTTCCTAGCAAATCGGTCTGGTCGCGACAAGGCGAATGTCCACTCATGTCGAATGCATAAACACAAGTGTTTTATTAATTGACACCTATGTACATTCCCGCTTAGCCTTCTCCGATAAACGTTCTCGGAGCCCGGTCGCCATGTCGAATGACCCTCTTCTTCAGCCCTACCAGCTAAAGCATCTCACCCTGCGAAACCGCATCATCGTTACCTCGCATGAACCCGCCTATCCGGAGGACGGCATGCCGAAAGGGCGCTACCGCGCCTATACGCTCGAGCGGGCAAAGGGCGGCGTCGCCATGACGATGACGGCAGGCTCCGCAGCCGTCTCGAAAGACAGCCCGCCCGTCTTCAACAACCTCTTGGCCTACAAGGATGAAATCGTTCCGTGGATCAGGGAAATGACCGACGCCGTGCATGAAGAGGGTGCAGCGATCATGATCCAGCTGACGCATCTCGGCCGCCGCACGCGCTGGGACAAGGGCGACTGGCTGCCGGTGCTGGCACCATCCCACCAGCGGGAAGCCGCGCATCGCGCTTTCCCGAAGAAGATCGAGGATTGGGATATCGAGCGCATCATCAAGGACTTCGCCGACGCTGCGGAACGCATGAAGGCGGGCGGCATGGACGGGGTGGAGCTTGAAGCCTATGGCCATCTCATCGACCAGTTCGTCTCGCCGCTGACCAACGAGCTGGATGGCCCCTATGGCGGCTCGCTGGACAACCGCATGCGTTTCTGTTTCGACGTCTTCAGGGCGATGCGCGAACGTGTCGGCGACGATTTCATCCTCGGGGTTCGCTATACCGCCGACGAATGTCTTGAAGGCGGCACCGGAAAGGCGGAAGGCCTCGAAATCTCGCGCCGGTTGCGGGATAGCGGCCTGATCGACTATCTCAACGTTATCAGGGGCCATATCGACACCGATCCCGGCCTGACCGACGTCATTCCCATTCAGGGCATGGCGAACGCGCCGCATCTGGACTTCGCGGGCGAAATCCGCGCGGCAACCCGTTTCCCAACCTTCCACGCCGCCAAGATCCAGGATGTCGCCACCGCCAGATACGCCATCGCTTCCGGCAAGGTAGATATGGTCGGCATGACCCGCGCCCACATGACGGACCCGCATATCGTGCGCAAGATCATGGAAAAGCGGGAGGACGATATCAGGCCTTGCGTTGGCGCCAATTACTGTCTCGACCGCATCTATCAGGGCGGCCTCGCATTCTGCATTCACAATCCGGCGACAGGCCGCGAAGAAACGATGCCGCACGAAATTACCAAGGCGACGGAAAGCCTGAAGGTCGTGATCGTCGGCGCCGGTCCGGCCGGGCTTGAGGCCGCGCGAGTCTGTGCCGAACGCGGCCATGAGGTCGTCGTCTTCGAGGCCGCAAACGATCCGGGCGGCCAGATCCGCCTGACCGCGCAAAGCGAACGCCGCCGCGAAATGATCAGCATTATCGACTGGCGCATGAGCCAGTGCGAAAGGCTCGGCGTTACCTTTCACTTCAACAGCTGGGCGGAAGCGGACACGGTTCTCTCGGAGAGCCCAGATGTCGTCATCATCGCCACCGGCGGATTGCCGCATACCGATGTGCTTTCAAACGGCAATGATCTGGTCGTTTCCTCGTGGGATATCATTTCCGGCGACGTCAAGCCGGGAACGAATGTGCTGGTTTTCGACGATGCCGGCGACCATGCGGGCTTGCAGGCAGCAGAATTTCTCGCAAAGGCGGGCGCAAAAGTGGAGATCATGACCCCGGATCGCGCCTTCGCGCCGGAAGTCATGGCGATGAACCTAGTTCCTTACATGCGCTCACTGCAAAAACTCGACGTCACCTTCACCGTCACCTATCGGCTGGAAGCGGCGGAAAGAAACGGCAACCAGCTCGTCGCCCACGTCGGCAGCGATTATGGCGGCGTGACGAAATCAAGGACCGTGGACCAGATCGTCATCAATCACGGCACGGTGCCGCTGGACGATCTCTATTTCGACCTCAAGCCGGGCTCCAGGAACCTTGGCGAAATATCCTACGACGCCTTGCTGGAGGGCTCCGCCCAAACCGTCGACCGCAACCCTGGCGGTGCCTACCGGCTGTTCCGCATCGGCGATGCGGTCGCCGCACGCAATACACATGCGGCGATCTACGATGCGCTGCGTCTCGCAAAGGACATTTGAGAGGGCCACCGCGATACGCTTTGAAACTCAGGCCTGGATCAAGGCAATGCCACGGTTCTTGAACCCGAGTGTGACATCGCTTTCGGGCGGCAGACTGGTCTCGACCGCATGGTCGATGATGAAGAGCGTGCCGATATCGGTCTTGACTTCATATTCGACGTGACCGCCGAGATAGGCACTGTGCAGCACCCGCCCGGCAAGTCCCTGTCCGCCCGATTGGGCAATGGAAATCGAACCCGGACGAACCGCAAGCTTTGCCGGGCCGGGTTTGGCGTTGCGTGCCGCAACACGGTGATCGATCCCTCCAACGCGGATCAACGCATCGGCGCCCTCAAGGCTGACCACTTCGCAGCCGACGACATTCGCCTCGCCCATGAAGTCGGCGATGAAGGAAGAAGCCGGCGCCTCGTAGAGTTCCCGCGGCGCGCCTGACTGGGCGATCTCGCCTTCCTTCATCACGATGATCCGGTCGGAAACGGCCAGCGCCTCGTCCTGATCATGCGTCACATAAACAGCGGTAAAACCAAGCCGCTGCTGCAATTCCCGGATTTCGGTACGAACCCGGCGGCGAAGACGCGCATCGAGGTTGGAAAGGGGTTCATCGAGCAGCAGCACCTGCGGCTCCAGCACCAGAGCGCGGGCAACCGCCACGCGCTGCTGCTGACCACCGGAAAGTTCGGCAGGCAGACGATGCCCCATGCCGGCCAGCCCCACGAGCTTCAGACCTTCCTCGGCCTTCTCCCGTGCTTCCGCCTTGCGCAGTCCGGAGGATTGCAGACCATAAGCGACATTGTCGAGCGCCGTCATATGCGGGAAAAGCGCGTAGGACTGGAAAACCATCGAGACATCGCGCTCATTGGCCGGCAGCATGGTCACATCCTTGTCGCCGATCAGAATGCGACCGGCCGTCGGATGTTCGAGCCCCGCCAGCATGCGCAGCGTCGTCGTCTTGCCGCAACCGGAGGGACCGAGAAGTGTCACCAGCGTGCCGGGTTCGATGGTGAGCGAAAGGTCGGGGATGGCGGTGAAGGCGCCGAATGTCTTGCGGACATTCTGAAAGGTGACGGAGCCGGGCTTTACGGAAATCATGCGGTTTTCTCCTGAGCGAGAGGAACGGAGGACGCGGACGGCAGCCCCGCGACGCGGTTTTCGCGGCGCAGGCGACGCTCGCCTACAATGAGCTGGAAGCCGGTGATAACAGTGATCATCACCACGATCAGCATGGAGGAATAGGCAATGGCCACACCGTATTCACCGTTTTCGACGAGACCGACGATGTAGGAGGTCGCCATGTTGTACTGGGCGCTGACGAGGAAGATGACGGCGCTGATCGAGGTAATCGCTCGGACGAAGGAGTAGACCAGAGCCGCCGTGATCGCCGGGCGCAGCAGTGGCAGGATCACTTTCCTGATCGTGCGGAAACTGTCGGCGCGCAGCGTCAGCGAGGCCTCATCGAGGCTTTTGTCGAGTTGGCTCATTGCCGCAATGCCGCCGCGCACGCCGACCGGCATGTTGCGGAAGACGAAGCAGGCGATCAGGATCAGCGCCGATCCCGTCATTTCCACCGGCGGCAGGTTGAAGGCCATGATGTAGCTGACGCCGATGACCGTTCCGGGAATGGCAAAGCTCATCATCAGGGCAAATTCGAAGATGTTCCGACCGGCAAACTTCTGCCGCACGATGATATAGGCCGTCAGCAGACCGACGGCAGCGGTCAGCGGCGCCGACACCAGCGCGATCTCCATGGTCGTCCAGAACGAGTTCCAGGCAACACCGGTCCAGGCAATCGAGCCGTTGGAGAAGCTGACGGAGAACGCGCGGATGTAGTGGTCAAGCGTCAGCGAATTGTCCAGGCCCCAGGTCTTCACGAAACCGCCGACGAGGATCATGCCGTACACGACGATGGTGAAGACCATCCACGGCACGACGACAGCGTGGACACCAATGGACAGGCCGCGTGGCAGCGCGATATGCGCGCCGCTGTCGCCCTTGCCGGTAACCGTGGCGAAGTTCTTGCCGGCCAGCCAGAAACGCTGGGCGAGGAACGCCGAAAGCGTGAAGCACAGGAGGATAATGGCGAGAACAGCGGCGCGTGAAGGGTCGTTCTGCGAACCGACAACGGCAAAGAAGATTTCCGTCGACAGCACCCCATGCGTGCCACCAAGCACCAGCGGATTGCCGAAATCCGCCATGCTTTCGATGAAGCCGATGAGAAACGCATTGGCGAGACCCGGCTTCATCAGCGGCAGCGACACGCGCCAGAAGGTGCGCCAGCGGTCGGCGCGAAGCGTTTGCGACGCCTCCTCCATCGACGGGCTGACACCTTCGACGACACCGATCAGCACCAGGAAGGATATCGGCGTGAAGGAGAGAACCTGCGCGATCCATATGCCAGTCATGCCGTAGAGCCAGCGGCCGGGTTCGATGCCGAAGAGATAGGAAAGCCATTCGGTGACGACACCGGCGCGGCCGAAGAGCAGCGTCAGGGCAAGACCGATGACGAAAGGCGGCGTTATGATCGGCAGAACCGTCAGAAGGCGCAGGCCCTTCTTGAACGGAAAACGGGTGCGGGTGGCGACGAGCGCGAAACCCAACCCAAGCACTGTGGAGCCGAAGGCGGTCATCAAGGCGAGGAAGAGCGTTCGCCAGGCAACGCCGCAGCGCTCTTCACCCGTGACACAGCCAAGGCTCCAGATGCCGGGATCCTTGATATTGCGGATGAAGCCATCGGCATTAAAGGAGCCATCGAAATCCTGAACGGATGCGATCAGCATGCTGCCGATCGGATAGAACACGAAAACGGTAACGAGGAAGGCCAGAATGGAAATCGAGCCGACGACAAAGGCATCGCCCTTCATCACGCCGCGTTCGGCAAGCCCGAAGGCAAAGAAAAGTACAAAGACCAGCGACATGACGACGGCACCGGCGCCCATGGCGGGCTGGCCATCGGAAAGCACGCCGAACAGGTTTTCACTGACGCTCCATGTCCAGCCGGTAAAGCCGATCGCCAATCCCTGCAAAATCAGAACCACGAGACCGGCAGCACCAATCCACGCAAGCAGCTTGCCCCGCAGCATCGGATCGCCAATCGGGCGGACAAGGCATCCGGCGAGGAAAAACAGGCCGGCACCGGCAAGCCAGGGTTTTCCATAAACCAATATTTGCAGCACACCGGGCGCATTGCTGGGGGAAGAGAGAAACTCAGACAGCCAGCGGAAGCTGAAGAAGCCGCCTTCAATGCGATACCAGGGAAGAAAAACCAGGGCAAAAGCCCCGAGCGCCAGGACAATGTTCAGCCTGCGATTGCCACGTGTCATGGCCGACCTCGCTTATTTCATGCCGATGAAAGAACGGCGGACATCCCGGCTTTCAAAGGCCGGGATGCCGATCGCCGGAGTTCAGATCAGTTTGCGACTGCACCGACCTCGCGGTCCCAGCGTTCCAGCAGCGCCTTGCGCTTGGCCGGGTCGCCATAGGTCTTGAAGTCGTAGTCGATGAGCTTGATGTCCTCGAACTTCGGCGCTTCCTTCGGCACTTCCGCGGTCTTGTTGGAGGGAAGCTGGAAGGACTTGGCGTCCTTCATGCGTGACTGGACCTCTGGCTTCAGCGCCCAGTCATACCAGGTCTTGGCATTTTCGAGGTTGCGGGCACCCTTGATGATCGACATGGAGCCAATTTCGTAGCCGGTACCTTCGCAGGGCGCGATGGACTTGACGGGGAAACCTTCCGCTGTCTGCGCCACGGCATCATGCATGAAGACGATGCCGAGTGCCGTCTCGCCACGCGCTGCCGCCTTCACCGGCGCGGATCCGGACTTGGTATATTGCGAGATGTTGGCGTTGAGCTTCTTCAGATAATCGATCGCCTGGTCTTCGCCCATGATCTGCACGAGCGAGGCAAGCGCCGTATAGGCTGTGCCCGAAGAGTTGGGATTGGCGATCTGGATTTCGCCCTTCAGTTCCGGTGCCAGCAGATCGGCCCAGCACTTCGGCTCCTTGTAACCCTTGGATTTGAAGATTTCGGTGTTGTAACCCCAGCCCAGCGCGCCGGCATAAACGCCGACGGTTCTGTAACCGGTGCTTTCCGCCTGTTTGACGGCCCAGTCCTGCAGCTGATCCAGCATCGGCGACTTGTATTCGAGCGTCAGGTTTTCGGAGGCCGCCTGCATGTGCGGATCGCCGGTGCCGGCCCACCAGATATCGGTCTTCGGGTTGCGGGCTTCCGCACGCACCTTGGCATAAGTTTCGCCGGAAGACAGGCGAACCATATTGACCTTGATGTCATGCGACTTTTCGAAATCGCCCTTCATCTGTTCGCAGATGACGACATCGGCAGAGCATATCAGGTTAAGCTCGCCTGCCGCCTGCACCGATGTGGTGCCGAGTGCCGTACCGGCAAAAAGCAATGTGGAAAGTATCGTCAGTCGCATGGTTATCCTCCTGTAGCTTGCGTCTGAATGGTTCGGCAGTCCACAAACATGGCGCTGCCGGTCGCGGCATCTTGTGCTGCCACGCTGTCTGTCTTTTCGGTCTTGGATTGCTGACCCCTACTGGGTCGGATGAATTTCGTTGTCGAAGCGGCTTAACAATCGACTTCGCTCTTCGGGTTGGCCAAAGGTGGCGAAGTCGTAATCCACCATCTTGATCATCGATATATCGGGCGCCGTTAGCGGCAATGTCGCCCGGGCGTTGGATGGCACCTGGTTCTGCCCCGCCTTTGCCCCGGTCGCCTGTCCTTCCGGGGTCAGCGCGAATTCAACGAAGGCCTGCGCCAGCGCATCGTTGTGGTTGCCCTTGACGATGCTGACCGCCCCGATCTCGTAACCGGTTCCCTCGCAAGGGGCGACGATCACCAGCGGAAAGCCTTCGATCTTCTGTGTCACGGCGTCATGCATGAAGGAAATCCCTATCAGAACCTCCCCCCGCGCCGCCGCCTTTACGGGCGCCGAGCCGACCTTGGTGTAACTCACCACATTCTGGTTAAGCTTGCCCATGAAACTGAAAGCCTCCTCCTCGCCAAAGAGCTGGACAAGCGTGGCAAGCATGGTGAAGGCCGTGCCCGAATAGTTCGGGTTGCCGGTCTGGATATGGCCGCGATAAATCTCCTTCGCCAGATCCTTCCAGCATGTCGGGGCCGGCAGACTGTTCTTGGCGAGCAGTTCCGAATTATAGGCAAAACCGAGCGCACCGGCATAGATCCCGGCCGATTTCGATCCCGACATCGCATTGAAATTCTGCGCCCATGGCAGCAGATCCTGCTGATGCGCGGGCTGATACTCTTCCAGAAGGCCTTCCGAACCCGCCTGCAAATGAGTGTCGCCGGTACCGCCCCACCAGACATCGACAGTCGGATGGGCGCGTTCGGCACGAATCTGATCGAGGATTTCGCCGGTGCTCTTGCGAACCATCGAAATCTCGACCCCCATCCGCGCTTCGAAAGCCCGCTGCATGGTCACGCACCAAGCCTCGTCGACGCCGCACAGGACGTTTAACTTCGTCGCGGCCATGCCATGCCCTGCGCCGCACAGCCATAAGGCCATGCTCGCCGCAAGTGCGGTCAATGCTCTCAACTGAGCCTCCCTGCTTGGAACCTCCCCGTTCCAATCTCCGCCATTAGCATGTCACATCCTGACCGCACCGCAATCGAAGAATGGTTACCAATCTTTCCGAACAAGATTACAGATATTACAAATATGACAGGGCGGATAACCAGCTAGGCTTTGAAGATCGCGTCTGCCGCGCCTATGATGATGGCGGGAGGAATACGCAGTGCTTAATCAGAAGGTTCGCATTCTGATCGTCGAGGACGATCCGGATATGGCAGAGCTTATCTCGGACCTCGTCGAGGCCGAGGGCTGGCTGCCCACCTGCGCGCGCTCCGCCGAGGAAGCGGACGAGATATTGGCGAAGGACGTGATGCAGCTGGTGCTCGTGGACCACAACTTGCCCGGCACCTCCGGCCGCACCTTTGCCCAGAGACTACGCAGTAAGGTCGATATCGGCATCGTCATGGTAACGGCTGCCGGCAGCGCCGCCGACCGGGTTCTCGGCCTGGAAACAGCAGCCGACGATTATGTCGTCAAACCCTTCGAACCGATCGAACTCACGGCACGGATCAAGGCCGTTCTGCGCCGGACGATCCCCTCCTTAAAGCAGGAAAAGGACAGTGAGCGCGACCACGGCCGGGCGGCATTGCTCCTCAGCGACTGGGCGATTGATCTCAATGCCCGACAGGCGGTCTGCCTGACCGATCGCAGCAGAACGCTGACAAGTGCCGAATTCGCACTTCTGGAAATTCTGGCCGAAACGCCCAACCAGCCCGTCAGCCGCTCCCAGATCCTCGACAGGCTGGGCTCGGAAAGCGACCGCTATATCGATAGAAACGTCGATGTGCTGGTGCTGCGGCTGAGGCGGAAGATCGAGCGAAACCCCGATCTGCCGCGTCACATCAAGACGCGGCGCGGCAGGGGTTATGTGCTCCACACCGACGAGGGCGAGCTTTCTCCGTGATCAGCCGTTCCTTCCTTTCCTCGATCGCCTTTCGCCTGCCCTTTGCGATCGTCTTCATCTGCATCCTCGTATTCAGCCTATCCGCCATCGCCATCTACGGCCTGCAACGCGCTCGCGATGAAATGGCCGCCTACGGCCTGCAGGCCTTTTCCAGCCTTGCCAAGGCATCGCTGGTTTCGCGGCAGGTCTCCGACCTCGTCTCGAGTGCACCTTTCCTGATGAATGCCGCCTCGCCCTATCGCGTCTCCAGCGAAAGCCGGTCCGTGGTCCAGCAGGTCGATATCCTGCTGGAGATGACAGGGCCAGGCAACGGTGATCGGGTCGCCCGCGGCTTTGCCAACGAGCGCATCGTCGAACTCCTTGAATTGATCAGAACACAGACGCTGGATCTGGCAAAGGATGCAGATGCGGCGCAGGGCCACAAGGCGGAAGCGGCAGCCGCGCTTGGCGAAATTGCCACGGGTCGCGGCATCACCGATCCCGAACTGCGCCGGCGGATGAACGGCATCGTGCAGGCCGCATCCGCATCCGACAGCCTCTTCCAGCTTGGTGAACTGCGCCGCCGCTATGTTGCCGAAACCACCGCGCGCCAGGAAGGTTATCCCGGAGAGCGGCTCCCCGTGGCCGAGCTGCAACCCTATGAGCGGGTCTTTGAAGCGCAGAGCCGTTACCTCTTGGAAATGTTTGCGATCCGCGCCTCGGTGTCGCGGCTTCACATTGTGTCGCGCGATCTGTCCCATGTCACAGAAACCCAGAGCGATGCGGTTGCCCGCAGCCTCAACGAGGATCTGATCTCGACCTCGGACGCTCTGAGCCGGCTATTGGTCATCGTCGCAGTCGCTTCGCTTCTGGTTCTGGTCATGGCAACATTCTCGATTCGATCAGTGATGCGTGTCTCACGCGGGATCGCGACGCTTTCCAACGGCATGAACGCGCTCGCCAAGGGTGAAAAGGATGTCGGCCCGCCATCCTACACCGGATCGGAGACGGAACTGATCCGCCTGCTCGATGCTTTCCGGGCTTTCCATGACAGCGTCGATCGTGTCTCCCGCCTGCGGCGCACGGCAGAAGCGGCGGCCCGAACCATCCGCTCGACCTTCCGCAACATGAATGAGGGAATAGCGCTGTTCGATCCGACCGGTCGGCCAATCACCATGAACCGCCGGATCATAGAACTTGTCGGTCGTTCCGGCTCGTCGCGTAAGCTGCCGCTTCGCCGTTTTGTCGAACCGATACCGGAGATCGATCCCGCACTGTTCCCTTTCGAGAGCGGCCGAGGCGAGCTGATGGACCGGGCAGTCGTGCGCCATCGCACTGGAGATCAACGAGTGATCGAAATATCGATGTCACGCCAGCCGGATGGCGGTATCGTGCTGCTCGCCCGGGATGTAACTTCTCTCGATCGTCAGGAGGCGGAGGCCGCAAAAGCCCAGAGGCTTGATGGCATCATGCGCATGACCCATCAGGTCAGTCATGAAGTGGGCAACATGATCGGCATCATCACCGGCAGCCTCGGCCTGCTGGAGCGCGAAACTGGTTTCAACGATCGCCAGAAACGCCACATCGCCCGTATCCGCAAGGCGGCGGATCGCGGCCGTTCTCTGGCCAGCAGCATGCTGACCATCGGCAGCCAGCAGCCCATTCATCCGAGCTGCATCAACGTCGCAAACCTGCTGCGCGGCATGGCCGATATCCTTGAGATTGCAGTCGGCCCGAAATGCCGGATTGCGCTGGAGATTGACGAGGATCTTCCCTCGATTGCGCTAGACCCTGCCCTCCTCGAGCAGTCCATCCTCAACCTTTGCCTGAATGCGGCAGCGGCCATGCCCGATGGTGGCCTGATCTCGATCAGCGCCGCTTCCGAGAAGGATGCACTTGTGATCGCCGTCACCGACGAGGGAGTGGGCATGACGCCCGAGGCGGTGGACAAGGCCTTCGAGCCCTATTTCACCACCCGGCAGGAACACGGCGGGGCAGGCCTCGGCCTTGCAATGGTCTACGGCTTCGTCCGGCAGAGCGGCGGCGAGGCGCATATCAGCTCAATGCCGGGCGATGGCGCAAGGGTACAACTGACTTTTCCAGTAGGCGCCGACCACGTCCAGATTCGATAAGCCCCGAGAAGGCCTTCCAGGGGGAGAGGAATTCGTCAACCAATTGAGTTGTTAACTCCCGATCAACTCAGAATATTCACTGTCCGTTTCTTCCTGCTCTCTAGGATCACGCCATCCGAGTATGGGAAACAGTACCGTCGTGAAAAATCAACCAAAAGCTGAAGCCAGTGATCCGCAAGCGTACCTGACCGCGCGCCTTGCAACCGCACAGTCTCGTATCGAGAAGACCTTTCTCGAAGGCGGCTCCGTGCTCGTTTCAGTCATGGAGATCCTGAACCAGCTCATCACCATATTGGACCGCATGACGGGTTCGATGGACGGCGATACCGCGGATGCGGCAATGGCCAACATGCAAAAGACCATTGAGGACATGGTCCGCCTGCCGGAAACCGAACAGTTGCGACAGGCCGCCTTCGTTGAAATGAGTTCCCTTTGCAAGTCTGCAAACGGCCATGTCGATGATATCCGCGAGACGATCCGTTACCTGAAAACCTTTGCGGTCACGGTAAAGATCACCGGCGCAGGCATCGCCGAATTTTCCTCCTTTGCCGAGGAAATCCGCGAACGCATCCATTTCGGCGGTACTGAAGTCGGCAAATTCGCGCAATATCTCGATCTCATGGACAAGCAGCTTGCCAGAGCGCGCGACGTCTCATCCGTCATCGGCGCCGATTTCGAAGCAACGATCCCCGGCATCGTCGGAGGCTTGAAGACAAATTCCGGTCGCATCGGCGAACAGCATCGCGCCATGACGGCCATGGCGGCCAAGGTGAAATCCGTCGCGCAGGGCGTGCAGGGCAAGATAGCGGCAACGCTGTCCTCCCTCCAGATCGGCGACATTACCCGCCAACGTGTCGAACATGTGCAGACGACACTCGCCCTGTTCAGCGATTATCTGAATTCCGAAGAGGCGCAGGCGTTAAATTCCGCCGAAATGGACGCTCTTTACGACACCGTTTTCGAGATGGTCAGCGCCCAGATCGACGAGATGGCAACCACCTTCCAGCAGGATTGCCGCAAGATCTTTGCAGGCATCTCAAGTTTCGCCGACGATGCCGCAACCATTCTTTCACTGCGCGACACCCTGGTGGAAGATGCTGCCAATGATGGCGGCAGCGCGTTGCAGCTGCTTGAGAAGGACATAGCAAAGGCGTGCGATCTGGCCGGGCGCGTTCAGGAAGGCATGGCGGATGCCAATGCGGTCGTCGCTTCCGTTACCCGTACCGCACAGGACCTGTTGCACGGCATTGAAGTGCTGCGCTCGATCAAGACTGAAATCCATTATATGGCGCTGAACTCAAACCTGCGCTGCTCGAAACTGGGCGACGAAGGCCGGTCGGTCAATGTCGTCAGCGGCGAGCTGCGGGTCTTTGCCGACAAGCTGGAAAGCCCGGCGGATTCGATCGTTGCCGATCTCCACCGGATCGAAAGCGTCATTACAAATCTGAAGACGGCAGAGAACCGGAGCGCCGGTGACCTGCGGGAACCATTGAACGAAGCACTGGAAGCCATAAGCCACGCCAAGGGTCAGATGGAAACCGGTCTTCAGGATCTCGCCACGGAAGGTCAGGCCGTTTTCAGCCGCATCAGTGCCGCCGTGATCAAGCTCGATTTCGAAAGCGAACTCGGCGATGTCCTGAAAGAATGCCATCAGGTGGCAAGCGGGCTGGCCGCCGGCGGCGCCGGAGACATTTCCGGCTTTGCGGAGAAAATCCAGCCGTTTTCGACACGCATCTACAAGATATACACGATGGCGCAGGAGCGCGACGTGCATCTTCGCTACTTGCCGGTCGATCTTGCGCCCGGGCAGAAAGCACCCGCCACCGTCGAAGATGACGACGATCTCTTTGCCGACGCGCTTTTCTAGAGCGTACCCGATCTAAACAGGATCGATGGGGCGCTTTTACTGCGCCGGGTTCCCGGCGTCAGGCCGCCTGCATCAGTTTGCCAGGGCTTTTCTTGCTGGAGGCCTCAAGGAGACGGAGAACCTCGGCGGCAAAAGCTTCGGCATTCTGCAGAGCCTTGTCGAGATTGCTGACATGGCCGGCTTTCATCATATGCAGGCATCCATCGAATTCGAACATATCGCGAAACGCAGAACGTTCGAAAATCGGCGTATCGAGAACACGTACATTCCTTTGCGCCAGCAGTTCCCGTGCAGCCAGAAGCGCGCGGGTCGTGACCAGCGGATTGACGCGGGTCAGCACGACGGAATGGTCGATCCGGATATTCGCCTTTTCATCGAGATAACGCAGCAGCTCGAGCACCTGCGCCCCGCCCTGCGCATCCATGGTGCTGCCCTGAACGGGTATCAGCACATGGTTGGAGAGACCGATCGCAGTCGCGAGCAGGGGCGATTGCGCACCGGGCAGGTCGATGATCACATGATCGAATGCACGGCGGCTGTCGATGACATGCTGCTGTAACGTCGCCGCCGTCACATAGGTGATGACTGAAAAATCGACACGCGCATCGGCCTTTTCACGCCAGCGGGAAATCCAGCGCTGTGGATCTGTATCGATGACGCAAACCCGCGATCCGCGACGCGCCAGTTCGGACGCCAGGAGAAGAACCGCCGTGGTTTTCCCGGCACCGCCCTTGGTGTTCGCGAAGGTGATAACTGGCATGGCATGATCCGGAAAACTGGGCGGAGACTGTCATGCCTCGCGGAACGCACCTGTCGCATGGTGTTGCCGCCATCATTGGCGAGTTTGGTTAATGCCGGGTAAAAAAGGGTCGCGCCATCAGCGGCGGCGGTCTTCGGCCTGAATTTCCAGCGCGATCCTGTCGAGTGGCAGAACCTTGTCGACACCGCCATGGGCGATCGCTTCCTTCGGCATGCCGAAGACAACAGAGGATGCTTCGTCCTGTGCCACCGTGAAGGCGCCGGCCTGATGCATTTCCAGCATGCCGCGTGCGCCATCATCACCCATGCCTGTCATGATGATGCCCATGGCATTGGCACCGGCGGCACGCGCGGAAGAACGAAACAGAACGTCCACCGAAGGCCGGTGTCGCGAAACCAGTGGCCCGGTGCGGACCGAAACGCGATAACGTGCACCCTGCCGCTCCAGCAGCATATGTCTGTCGCCCGGCGCAATCAGCACATGGCCGCGCAGCACCGGATCGCCGTCCTCGGCCTCCTTGATCTCGACATCGCAGAGACTGTTCAGGCGTTTTGCAAATGCGGCGGTAAATTTTTCCGGCATATGCTGAACGATCACGATGCCGGGTGAATTGGCCGGCAGCTTCATCAGCATTGCGCGCAACGCTTCTGTGCCGCCGGTGGATGCACCGACACAGACCACCATTTCAGTGGTGCGTGCCATGGCCTTGCCCGAAGGCGGCGGCAGCACGGCATCGGCGGTCAGCTTGGCCTGCGGACCGCTTGCGGCAGCAGAACGCAGCACCGCCCGCGCATTGCCGACGCGGGCGTGCGCCGCACTTTTGACGACCTCGCAGATGCGCGTGGCCTGTTCCGCCAGATGATCCGCAGCGCCTATCCTCGGCTTGAGGATGATATCGACCGCCCCCGCCTCCAGCGCCTGAAGCAGGGTTTCCGATCCGGCCTCGGTCAGCGACGAGCACATGACTACAGGGATCGGTTTCTGCGACATGATCTTGCGCAGGAAGGTGATGCCGTCCATGCGCGGCATTTCCACATCAAGCGTGATGACATCGGGAATTTCTTCCTGAATGCGCTTGGCCGCAACAAACGGATCGGCAGCGGCCCCGATCACCTCAATGCCGGGATCGCTTTCGAGAACCTCCGTCAGGGTCTGCCGGACGCTGGCGGAATCGTCGACGATGAGAACGCGGATTTTTTTCGACATGGCTCTCTGCCGCTATTGCTTCTTGAAAACGGTATTGGCGACCTGCCGCAGGGGCAGGTCGATACCGGTTATCGTTTCGGAATGACCGATGAAAAGGTAACCGCCCGACACCAGGCGCTTGCACAATTGGGTCAGGACGTGCACCTGCGTTTTTTTATCAAAGTAGATGAGAACGTTACGGCAGAAGAGAAGGTGCACCGCATCGCCGATCTGGTAGGTCGGGTCCATGAGGTTGAGGCGGGCAAAACCGATCTTGGAACGCAGCCGCGGCACGATACGAACCTCCCGTCGTCCGGCATCGACCGACCGCATGACATATTTGCGCATCATGTCGGCCGGAACCGGTTCGAGCAGTTCACGGGCATAGATACCGCTATGGGCCTTCCTGAGCACATCAGTGGAAAGGTCGGTCGCAAGGATGCTGAAATTGTTGATGACCTGTTTCTCGGCCGCTTCGGCCAGCACCATCGCCATGGTATAGGGTTCCGCACCCGTCGAACAGGCGGAACTCCAGGCACGGATACGCCCATGGCCTTCACCCGCAAGTGCAGGCAAAGCGAATTTCTCCATGTAGTCGAAATGGTTCGGCTCACGGAAAAAATCCGTCTTGTTGGTCGTCACCACATCAATCAGGTAGATCGCTTCCTCTTCCAGCCCGTCTTCGCGGAAGAGGAAACTGCAATATTGAGCGAAGGTGGCATGCCCCGTGGCGCGAAGACGCTTGCGCAGACGCCCTTCCAGCATGGTGCGCTTGCTGTCCGGCATCTTTATGCCGCTGTAATTGTAGATGTATTCGGCGAGCAGCCGGAAATCCCGCTGACTCAGGCCATCATGCGCGGAGCTGGCAGCAATGGAGGCATCCACGGAAAGGGCTCTCCTCATGCCGCCTGAACCGGTGTGCCGCCCTGGCGGGCAATGGCGTTTTCTTCGTTCGAGAAAAGCTTTGCAAGATCGATGATGACGACAAAATCACCTTCGCGGCGAACCACACCTGCAATGTAGTCGGAGTTCCAGTGAACGCCGATATCGGGTGCGGTTTCCATCTGGTCGCGACGGAACGGCGTCACCTCGAATACCTTGTCCGCCACGAGACCTATCGCCAGCGTGCGGGATGGAAACGGAATATCCAGCACCAGCACGCGGGTATGGGGTGTCCGCACGCTGCGGCTCATTCCGAGCCGCAGCCGCAGATCGATGATGGGCACACCCTGCCCGCGCACATCTCTCAGACCCAGCAGATATTCAGGACTATGCGGAATCTTGAACGTGTCCTCATAGTCGAGGATTTCACGGACGACCGCGACGGATACCGCAAAGACCTCCTCACCGAGGCTGAATGTCACGAACTGGCCTTCTGAAGATGTGCTGGTCATGGTCAGGCGCTTTCGCGGAAATCCGCGTCGTCAGCATCGGGACCGCCCATGGACATATCCAGTGCGAAACCTTTGACGCGGGCTTGCTGGGCGCTGACGGTGTTGCCCGTCTGCGGTTTGCGAACGGGGGCCGGCTTCATCGCCGGACGCGTCGCAGCAGGCTTTGCGGCAGGCCGATGTGCAGCCTGTGCGGGGCGCGACGAGACGCTTGAGGCATCCACCTTGAAGAAGGCGATACTGCTCTGCAACTCTTCGGCCTGTGCGGCCAGCTCTTCCGAAGTCGCCGACATTTCCTCCGAAGCGCCGGAGTTCTGCTGCGTCACCTTGTCAAGCTGCTGGATTGCCTCGTTGATCTGGGAGGCGCCGATATCCTGCTCACGGCAGGCGGCGGAGATTTCGGCAACCAGCTCGGCGGTCTTGCGAATGTCCGGCACCAGACGGTTCAGCATGTCGCCCGCTTCGGTTGCCACCTGCACGGTCTCGCCGGAAAGCGAGCTGATCTCGCTGGCAGCAGCCTGGCTGCGTTCGGCGAGCTTGCGCACTTCCGATGCCACGACAGCAAAACCCTTGCCGTGTTCCCCAGCGCGCGCCGCCTCAACGGCGGCGTTCAGCGCCAGAAGATCGGTCTGGCGTGCAATTTCCTGCACGATGGAAATCTTCTCGGCGATGGTGCGCATGGCGACCACAGCGCGGTTGACGGCTTCACCGCTGGCTTCGGCGTCCTTGGACGACTGACGCGCGATCTTTTCCGTCTGCGCGGCATTGTCGGCATTCTGCTTGATGTTGGCAGCCATCTCTTCCATCGAGGCCGAGGCCTCTTCGGCAGACGATGCCTGCTCGGTCGCGCCCTGGCTCAGCTGTTCGGAGCTGGCCGACAGTTCCTGGCTGCCGGAGGACACATTGTCGGAAGCGGAAAGCGCATCGGCGACAATGCCACGCAGGCGCTCAACCATCCGTTCCAGCGCAAGGCCGAGAGTATCCCTCTCGGACAGGGGTTTCGGCATGACGGTAAGATCGCCATCCGCAATCCGGTCGGCAATGCCTGCCGTATTGCGCAGATTGCCCGTCATCGTGTTGATGCGCGCAACGAGATCCTTGATCTCGTCATTGGTCTTGATCTCGACATTCTGATCGAGATCGCCGATCGCAACCGCCTCAGCCACGGTCATGATCTTGCGCAATCCGCTGCTGATGCCGAGCGCGATCCAGAATGCTGTCGCGATGGCGATGAGTACGGCAATGACCGATGCACTGACCAGCAGGGTGCGGGTCTGCTCATAGTCATCAGCCGCCAATTGCTTCGATTCTTCAAGACGGTCGCGGTTCATCTTGACGCCCTCGCCCAGTTTCCCGGTCAGGGCATTGGCAGCGTCACGGCCCTTGCCGGACGAGTACGACGCGGCGAGCGACGTATTGCCCTGCGCAACCAGTTCCCGGACGTGATCATCACTGGCCTCGAAAGCCTTGGTGATGGCCTGCAGATCCGTCCAGAACGCACGCGTCTCGGCGCTGGCGGTGGCTGCCATATCATTCAGCATGGCCGTCAACTGGTCGCGACTTTCGTTACCTGCCGCCTTGAAAAGCTGGGTTTCCTCCGGCGAAGCAGCAAGGATGATATTCTTCTGCGACCGGACAGTTGCCAGCGCCAGTGCGTTCATCTGGTGAACCTTGTCGAGGCGCACGACGGTGCCATCGACCACATCGTCCATGGCATTCTTGGCAATACCGAGGCTGTAGATGCCATAGCCGGCCGTTCCGGCAAGCATCAGGATCAGAAAGCCGAAGGCAACCGCCAGCTTCATCTTGATTGTAAATCGCATCTCAATGCTCCTTGGAAAGTTCGATGACGTTGCCACGCGCGCTGGACGAAACCGGTCCGGACTCGCGATGCCCCGTGAAAATTGCTGTCAGATTTGGAAGAATGACGAACTCGCTGCCGCGTTTGATGAGGCAATGGATGTAATCCGCCCGCCACCGCATGCCGACGCTCGGCGGCGGTTCGCTGGCTGCCCGGCTGAACGTGGTCACCTCGTTGACCTTATCGGTCCTGATGCCGATCAATGCCGGCTCGCCATCGAACGGCAGTTCTATGACGACGATACGGCTATCAATGGTTCGCTCGGTGGCTTCCATGCCGAAGGCAAGACGGATATCGGCCAGAGGGATGACCTTGCCCCGGAAGTTGATGACACTCGCCACGAAGGCTTTAGCACCGGGAACGGCGGTTTCGGGCAGAAGATCCAGAATTTCCCGGACCTTCACCGCCTCGATGGCGAAGGTCTCGCCCGCGATGTTGAAGGTCAGAACTTCCACGGCGTCGGACACGCCCCAAAATTCGTCCGTCTGCTTCAAGAGAGACTGGTTCATCCCGCGGCCCGCAATCGCGCCTCCTGCTGTTGCCCCGCCATCACCAGATGTGCGACATCGAGGATAAGGGCGACATTGCCGTCACCGAGGATGGTCGCGCCGGAGAATGTCGCGACGTCATGGTGCAGTTTCGACATGGCCTTGATGACCGTCTGGTGATCGCCGATGATCTGGTCAACCACAAGCCCGACCCGCTCGGAGCCGGTGGAAATGACGACGATCTTCTGGAACTGATCCGGCTTGGTTCCGGTGTTGAACAATTCGCGCAGGCGAATGAAGGGAACGAGGCTCTCGCGCAGTGAAATGAAGGACCGGCCCCGCGAACGAATATCGTCGTCAGGCGACAGTTCCAGGCATTCCTCCACCGCCGGCAGCGGAATGACGTAGCAACCATTGCCGACCCGCACCAGCAGGCCGTCGATGATGGCCAGAGTCAACGGGATCGCCAGCGAAACTTCCGAACCCGCGCCCGGCGTGCTGGTAACGCTGATCGTGCCGCGAAGGGCCTCGACACTCTTTTTCACCACATCCATGCCGACACCACGGCCGGAAAGACTGGTAACTTCAGAGGCTGTCGAAAAGCCCGGCTGGAAGATCATCTGCAGCAGTTCCTGATCGCTGACCTGCGCGTTCGGAGCCAAAAGGCCGGAAGCCTCAGCTTTTGCCCGGACGCGCTGGCGATCAATGCCACGGCCATCGTCACGGATGGTGATCGTCACATCACCGCCCGACTGGCGGGCAATGAGGGTGATCCGCCCCGTCGCCGGTTTGCCGGCCGCCACACGCTCATCGCTTTTTTCGAGTCCATGGTCGCAGGAGTTGCGGACAAGGTGCACGAGTGGATCAGCCAGGCGTTCGATAACCGCCTTGTCGACCTCTGTGCCTTCGCCCTCGGTCTCCAGCTCGATCTGTTTGCCCGTTTCCCGCGCCAGGTCATGAATCAGACGGCGGAACCGACCAAAAAGCTGGGCGATCGGCACCATTCGCAGGACCATCATCGTATCGCGAAGTTCTCCGGAAAGACGTTCGACATCCTCCGAAACAGAGCGCAAAAGAATATCGACGCTGCTACCCGCCAGCTGCGAAAGGCGGGACTGGGCAATGACGAGTTCACCGACCCGATCCATCAACTCGTCAAGTCTTTCAGCAGGCACCCGTACGTTTTCGGCCGCCTTGCCGCCCTTCGGATCGGCGGCGACCTTTCTGGCTTCCGGCAGGATTTCGGAAACGGGGAGCTCTTCTTCGACAACCGCTTCGATTGCGCGGATATCGATCTCCATGTCATCCATCACGAAGATGAAAACGTCGTCGATTGCCGATTGCGGCTGCTCGGTCGTCAGCCGGACTGTCCAGCCCAGATGGAGATCGCTCGGATTGAGTGCATCGAGAGACGGCACCGTCGAGGTGTCGGCAACGATTTCACAGTCGCCGAGTTCGGCCAGTTCATCCAGCAGACCAAGGGGATTGGTTCCGTTTGCCATGGCATTGACGGGCAACCGGAACCGGATTTCCCAAGTGGCAGCTTTTGCCTTTGCCTGCTTCCTGGCGAGATTCTGCGCCGGAACATGTGTCAGGACACCGCCATCGCCACGAGTGCCGACTGCCGCACGAAGCTTGGCGAGCAGCTGCTCTCCAACATCACCCTGCACACCGTGCGGATTGTCGACCAGCGCCTGCATATGATCCTGCGCTTCAAGAACGGCTGCGACCAGTTCGCTGGTTGCCGGAACCTCGCCCTTGCGCACCCGGTCAAAGGCGGTTTCGCAATGGTGGGTGAAGGCGGCAAGCGCCTCGAACCCGAACATTGCCCCGGACCCCTTCAATGTATGCAGTCCGCGGAAAACGGCGTCGATCTGATCCTGATCGGTCAAATCGTGAAGCAGATCGAGAAGGCCACCCTCGATTTGCTCGAAAAGCTCCGCAGCCTCCGTTCTGAAAACCTGAATAGGGTCCAGCGTCGTCATTTTCCGAGGACCTTTCTGACGATCTTGACCAGATGTTCGGCATCGAAGGGCTTGGTCAGCCAGCCGGTGGCACCGGCGGCCTTGGCGCGCGCCTTCATGTCCGCATCGGATTCCGTCGTCAAAAAGATGATCGGAATGCCGGTATGAGCCGGAGATTGCCGAAGCGCCTCAATCATCTCGAGACCATTCATGTTCGGCATGTTGAGATCAGTGACGATGAGGTCGAAATTCTCGGCCTTCGCCTTGGCAAGACCGTCCTGCCCATCAACGGCCTCGGTAATCTGGTAGCCCGCGCCTGTGAGGGCGATCTTCGTCGTCATGCGAATGCTGGCAGAATCGTCGACCGTCAAAATATGTGCGCTCATGATATGTCCTTTCCATGCAACCAGAACTGGCGGGAGGCTTCATCCATCCGCGACAGGAAACCGCCCCGCCGCAATGTCTGCAAAACCTGACCGTCAGCCGGCTCTTTCAATGTTATCGTCTTGTTGTTCTGCGCCGCGAAATTGCGCGAGGCTTCCATCAGCTGCACGAAGCTCAAATCCGCATCCGCATCCTTGGGCACCTCGACCACCAGCCTGTCGGTGTCTTTGAGACGGTCGAGAAGAAGACTGTGTGCCGACGCAATCGACCGTATGGAAAGCGCTTGCGGCATCTTCAGTGTCTCGTTCGTGGTTTCATCAAACATGGGGAGTCTCCCGAACGGCTGCGGCTTGCATGCCGCCATCCGCCCTGATCGGTTGTTCTTCCGGTGTTTCGAGGCTCGGCACTTCGATCTCCAGAACGCCGTGGCCCGTCATGAGCCTCTCGATCAGCGTCCATTGGCGCTGGAACGCCGCGACGCAAGCGGGATCGAAATGGCTGCCACTCTGCGCGACAACATGCGCATAGGCCTCTTGGGTCGACCACGCCTTCTTGTAAGGACGCTCGGAGCAGAGAGCCTCAAAGACGTCCGCAATGGCGACGATACGGGCTTCCAGCGGAATGCCATCGCCCGACAAGCCGTGCGGATATCCCGTTCCATCCCATTTTTCGTGATGGCCGCCTGCAATCGCCTCGGCTATGCGCAGCAGATCGGATGAACCGTTTTCGAGAATCTGCACGCCGATACCGACATGTTTTCGCATTTCGGTGATCTCATCAGGCGTCAGGCGACCCGGCTTCAGCAGCACGCTGTCGGAAATTCCGATCTTGCCGACATCGTGCAAGGGTGCCGCGAGATAGATCATGCGGCAATGCTCGTCATCGAGGCCGAGATCCTTTGCCATCAGCATGCTGATTTGCGCGACGCGGGAAATATGGTCGCCGGTGTGGCCGTCGCGGAATTCGATGGCCCGCGCCAGGCGCCAGATGATTTCTTCTTCGCGGGCCGCGAGTTGCCGGGTGGCCTTGCGCACCTCATCCACAAGGCTGCGCGCCTGTCCGGCAAGATCGCGCTGCGCCTTGCGCAAGGCGAGAAGGTTGCGCACCCGCGCCTTCAGCTCCACCGGGTCAAAGGGCTTGTGGATGAATTCCGTGACACCGCTCTCTATCGCTTCGATAAGGACAGGCCGGCCTCTTTCCGATGTGATCATGATGACAGGCACATGCGCGAAATGCTCATATGTATTCAGTGCCTTGAGGAGCTGTATGCCGTTATATTTCGGCATCGTATAATCCACCACAAGCAGATCGACCGCATTGTTGCGGCAGAATTCCAACGCCTCCGTGGGATCGGTGAAGCCCACGATGGTGCCGACATCCGGAAGCCCGCGGACCGTCGCTTTCAGGGCAACAAGAATCGACTTGCTGTCATCGACCAATACGATTTGCACTTGTCCTCGCTATCATTGGATTGCGGGCGAATAGACGCGCGAACTCCTCGGCTTTCACCGAGCGAATTCAACGGATCTGGAAACATTTGTTTGGGAAAAGACGACCGCGTCATGTGGTCATGAAAATGAAGCGCCTGCGCGAAATTCGCCTGCGAAGACAACTTCTTATATGAATAAATTGACCAGATGTTGGTTAACAGCGACTTAAGTGTGACTTATGAATACTTATAGTGAAGCGCCATCATCAGGCCTTCCAACGGGAATGTGATCCTTGCGTGGCGCCGCAGCCTCTCGGGCTGATGCGCAGACGCGCCACTAATCCTTGTTAGTATTTCTAACCTACGGAGAAGATTTCGGCCGATTGTTGCAGCGTTGATCCTCGAATAGCCTGAGACCAGAATTGGTATCAGTCAAAAGAGGGAACGATGTCGAAACGGCAGGACAAGATCAAGCTCGGAACCTTTGTTTACACGTTCGGCTTCCATGCAGCCGCATGGCGGCACCCGGCAAGCAAGGTAACGGCAGCAACCGACTTCAGCCACATGTTGAATGTGGCCAGAATTTCTGAAGCTGCCAAATTCGATTTCATGTTCCTCGCCGATTCCGCTGCGGCTGCCGTTGGTGACCCCGACGCCCTGGCGCGCAGCCCGACCAAGCAGAACCGGTTCGAACCGCTTTCTCTCATCTCGGCACTTTCGGTGATGACGGAAAGACTGGGTTTGGTCTCGACGGTATCGACGAGCTATTATGAACCCTTCAATGTCGCCCGGATTTTCGCGTCTATCGATCAGCTGAGCCGGGGACGCGCCTGCTGGAATGTCGTCACCTCCGATCATGACGAGACCGGCTACAACTTCAATCGTCAGGGTCTCGATCCTCACGCCGTCCGTTACGAGCGCGCGCAGGAATTCATCGACGTAGTGTTCGGCCTATGGGACAGCTTTGAACGCGATGCCTTGCTGCTCGATCGCGAAAGCGGCGTTTATTATGACAAGGACAAGCACCATACCCTCAATCATGTCGGCAAGCATTTTCAGGTGCGCGGCCCCCTCAACATTGCGCCTTCCGAGCAGGGGCGGCCTGTTATTGCTCAGGCCGGCGGCTCCGAGGCCGGAATGAACCTTGCTGCACGGACGTCTGAAATCGTCTTCAGCCTGGCATCCAACATCGAGAGCAACAGGGCTTTCTACCAGAACGTCAAAGGACGTATGCCGGCATTCGGTCGCGATCCCGAAGATCTCAAGGTCATGCCGGGCATTGTCGTCAATGTCGGGGAGACCGAGGCCGAGGCGAAGGCAAAAGTCGATTTTCTCATCGACAGCCTGGATCCGGACGTAGGTCGGTTGATGCTTTCGGAGTTCCTCGAAGCCGACCTTCGTGGCGTCCCCCTCGATCAACCATTTCCGATGGACCGGCTGCCCGCCGAGCCGAAAGGCTCGCGCAAGATGTTTGACCAGCTCGTCGAGTTCGTCAAACAAGGACAGACAGTGGGACAATTGATCCGCCACTACGCAGAACGCCACACCGGAAACGGAATAACCGGGACACCAAAACAGATCGCAGACTACATGGAAGAGTGGTTCGAAACCCGTGCCGCCGACGGTTTCATTCTTATGTTCCCGACACTTCCCGCAAGCCTGGAAGATTTCGTCCGCCTTGTCTTGCCGGAGTTGCGGCGACGCGGACTGTTTCGTGAGGAATATGAAGGATCGACGCTGCGCGAGAACCTGGGGCTTTCGATGCCTGCCAACCGTTACACGGCCGCTAAAGGCGATAAAGAGCGCATCTGAAGGAGCCGATCATGGTGGACCAGATGAAAATGCAGGTGCCGTCTCCGGGCGCTGACCTCTTCAAATCCTCCATGCGGAATCTGGCGGGTGCCGTTTGCGTCATCACGACAGGCACGGGTGAAACACGAACCGGCTTCACCGCAACATCCGTCACAGCACTTTCTGCGGATGGCCCGACTGTGATGGTCGCACTCAATCGAGGATCCTCGTCCTGGGAAATCGTCGAGAAAGCCAGACGGTTTTGCGTCAACGTCGTCGCTGAAGGTCAGGAAAACGTCGCCCACTCATTCTCGGGTTTTAATGGCCTTAAGGGTGCCAGCCGCTACGATGGCGCCGTCTGGCACACGATGGCGTCAGGCGGCCTTGCGCTGGATGGCGCTCTGGCAAGTCTGGACTGCGAACTCGAAGACGCGATCGTCCATCGATCCCATGTGATCCTGATCGGCCTCGTCCGGTCGATAAGGACGCATGACGATGCCCGGCCACTTCTGTACTGGCGCGGAGAATATCAACACATCAGAAGGTGATATCCCGAGCGGTAGGCCCTTGGTCACGCACTGCGGTTCGGGGACGATGCGACAGACTGCTTTTTCGCGATCCCCATCACCCACATATGAAATTCTCTTCCGTAGGGCTTATCGAAAACGGAACGATCCCATGCCAGATAGTAGCTCTCGGGAAGCGGAAGGCGGATGTCGAAAGGAACAACAAGTGTACCGGCCTGCAACTCGTCCTCAATCATCGAGACCTGAGCCAGCACGAAGCCGTGTCCGTTGACCGCAGCGTCGATTGCGTTGCTCGACAGCGCGAAAAACAGGCTCGAGAGTTTTTCATTCACGGTCGCGCCAACCAGCTGCGCCCACTCGCTCCATTGTGGCGGACGGCTGTAATGGGCTTCCCACTCGATATTGAGCAAAGGGAATTTGAGAAGGTCGGCGGCCGCCGATAATGTCCGTCCCCCGAGCAGACGCGGCGAACATGCGGGAACCACCCAATCCGTATAAAGCGGCACGAAATGCGCGTGCACCTCTGCCCGCTTTCCATAGGTTATGCGAAAATCGCTCTGGCCGCCCGACAGGCTGGGTTCGTCATCCTTGCCGATGATACGGACATTGGCTTCCGGATAGAGAGCCTGCCACTCGAAGATCTTGCGGCCGATCCACTTGTTCACCACCGAGCTGAGCGCAGTCAGCACGATGCCGGTCTGGCTCCGCGCCCGTTCGAGAACATCGACGGAATGATTGAGCTGGCTGAAGCCTTTGGCGACTTCCTTGTGAAGAAGAACACCCCACGACGTCAGTTCCACACGGCGTCCGATACGTTCGAGGAGCGTAACGCCGAGATGGTTCTCAAGCTTGCGCACCTGTTGGCTGATGGCACTGGGTGTTACGCCCAGTTCTTTGGCGGCCGTGCTCATCGTGCCGCACCTTCCTACGGCTTCGAAAGCTTGCAGGGCATGGAGTGGGGGCATAGCCAATAGAGCATCTCCAGTTCTGCTTTTTGTTAAGTTTTTCTAAACAAAAACGCAACGAAAATCCGCTTGTCCCGCATCGCAACAAGGAAAATACTGTTCCGATTGAAGCGAGAACGGGGGAAGAAAATGTTTCTCAAGAATGCTTGGTACGTCGCCACCTGGGATCACGAAATCGGGCGAGACCTGACACCCGTAACGATGCTCGGCGAAAATATCGTTCTTTATCGTCTTCAGAATGGCAAGCTGGCAGCGCTCGAAGATGCCTGTCCCCATCGCAAGCTCCCCTTGTCCATGGGGCGTATCAAGGGCGACGACGTCGAATGCGGCTATCACGGACTGACCTTCGACTGTTCCGGCGCCTGCACCCGCGTGCCGGGTGCAGAGCGTATTCCACATGTGGCCTGCGTCCGCTCCTACCCGGTGGAGGAACGTTACGGGCTCGTCTGGGTCTGGATGGGTGAGGCCGCGAAAGCCGATCCCGCAGAGATTTTCCATGTCGAACATTTCGGTGATCCGTCTTGGGGCGTCAATCGCGGCGAGTCGATGACGATCAACTGCAATTACCTCTACATGACGGACAATCTGCTGGACCCATCCCACGTCGCATGGGTGCATCAGAGCTCGTTCGCCAGTTCCGCCTGCGAAGAAACGCCATTGGAAACAACGGTGAAAAGCGATGGCGTCGTCGTCTGGCGCTGGATGCTGGATTCAGATCCAGCCCCCTTCTACGCACCGTTCCTGCAATTTAAGGGGAAATGCGATCGAAAACAGCATTACGAGGTTCGCTACCCCAGCAATGCCATCATCAAGGCCATCTTTGCACCATCAGGCTCCGGTGGCGAAGGCCGCGAATTGCCAACCAATACGTTCTTGATGGACAGCTACAATTTCATGACGCCAGTCGATGAGAACCGCACGAAGTATTACTGGTTTCAGATGCGAAATTTCGCGCCCGACGACCCGGACGTTTCAGCGCGCTTCGCAACATCCGTACGCGGCGCATTCGAGGAAGACCGTGTCGTGCTAGAGGCGGTCCACCACGGGATCGCGAACAAGAAGACTCCAAACCTCGATCTGAAGATCGATGTCGGACCGCTGCGGTTCAGACGCAAGCTTTCACAGATGATCGATAGCGAGACCATGAATGTCGTCGCTGCCGCGGAGTAAGCGCCTGCGCCGGAATGACTAACGATATGGTCTTCGCCTGCTCAAATGGTCAGGCGGAGATGGCAAAAAAATAATAACCGGGAACATAGCTTGTGATCGGCAAAAGCCGACGCCCGCCACAAATCGGGAGTATCCTTGATGCGCCACATCAGGCAGCCTGAGCTCTATTCAGTGGACTATAATGTGCTGCGGCAACGTTTTCTTTCCGCCGCGCGCCGGTCGAATGCTGCGTTGTTCGAATATAAGCATCCATTGCATTGCCCAGATGGAGAGCACCTTTTCACGGATGTTGCATATCTGGGCGAACGCAACGCGTCAAAAAAACTCGTCATCTTGTCCGGCACGCACGGAGTTGAGGGGCAATTCGGATCGGCTTGCCAGGCTGAATGGCTTGCCGCAAATAACCCGTTACCGCTTCCTCCCGATACGGCTGTGGTGATGATCCATCTGATCAACCCGTGGGGAACAGCATGGAGCCGACGGGTCAACGAGGACAATGTCGATCTCAACCGAAACTTCGTTGACTGGAAGAGAGCCGTTCCACGAAACGAACGATACGCCCCACTCCATAATGCATTTGTCTGCGCCGAGTGGGATGGGCCCGATCGTGACCGTGCCGATCAACTGCTGAGAGATGCCAAGGCCGCTTTAAATGGTCACGCCGGGATCGCCGCGATTATCGAAGCAGGCCAATACGACTTTCCAGACGGACTGTTTTATGGCGGCAACGGCCCGACATGGTCGAACCGCACCCTCAACGATATCTTGAGCACTTTCGTCAGTGGCGCGTCGGATGTCGTCGTCTTCGATCTTCACACCGGTGCAGGCCCTTACGGATATCCCGCGCTGCTATCCGTGGCGGAAGAGGACCATGCCGGTCTGGAATGGGGCAGAAAAACCTATGGGCACGCACTCACGGTCGTGATGACCGGCAAGGGCGCAACGACCGATACCGGCATTGCGGCAACGGCCACGGGCTACGTTTCAGCAGCGGTCTGCAAATCCTTGCCGGACAGCCGCGTATTGCCGCTGGTAATCGAATGCGGAACCCTTGAAGGCCCGGTGGTGATGGACGCCGTGCAGGCGGATAACTGGCTGCATCTTTTCGGGAATATCGAATCTCCGCTTGGGCAGAAAATCAAGAAGACGCTGAGAACTGCGTTCATTCCTGACGATCCCGAATGGCAGCAGAACTGTCTTGGGACAAGCTTGCGATATTTCGACCGCGCGCTGACCGCACTTGCCTCGGTTACTCCCCTGGCTTCTAAGGGCGCGACCGCTCCGGCTTTGGTGAGCGACTGGCCACCGGCCGTGCCTGTCAACACCAAAAGCCATGAACGGCCAGCCGTTGAAGTTCATGATCTCCACAAAAGCTTCGGCACGCACGAAGTCCTGTCGGGCGTGGGGCTGAGTGCCGATCCCGGTGAAGTCGTTTCCATGATCGGCTCGTCAGGTTCCGGCAAGAGCACGTTTTTGCGCTGTATAAACCTGCTCGAACAGCCCAGCAGTGGAACGATCGTCGTTGATGGCGAGGAAATACGAATGAAGGGCGGAGCGAATGGCCGTTCGCAGCCAGCAGACATGCGCCAGGTCGAAAGAATTCGCGCCCGCGTGGGAATGGTATTCCAGAACTTCAACCTCTGGCCCCACATGTCCGTGCTTGAGAACATCATCGAGGCTCCCGTCCATGTTCTTGGCGAGCGTCGCCAGGATGCAATCGACCATGCCCATCAGTTGTTGAAGAAAGTGGGACTGTCGGAAAAGCATGCCCAATATCCCGGGCAGCTCTCCGGCGGCCAGCAGCAACGTGCGGCCATCGCAAGAACACTGGCCATGCGGCCAAAAGTCATCCTCTGTGACGAACCGACATCCGCTCTCGACCCCGAACTTGTGGGAGAGGTCCTGCGCGTGATCCGTCAGCTGGCAGAAGAGGGCAATACCATGATCCTCGTGACGCATGAAATGCAGTTTGCGCGCGAGGTATCTCACAAGATTCTCTTCTTACACAAAGGAAAGGTGGAGGAAGAGAGTACCCCGGCGGAATTGTTCACCAATCCGCGATCGGAACGCCTGCGTCAGTTTCTGTCGCGAACGTTATGACGTGATCCGCTGTGCCGGCGCTGTGTCCGGCAAATMAAACCCAACAAATAACCAAATAGGGGAATTCGCATATGAATCTGAAAGTCCTGTCACTCGCCCTGCTTCTTGCAGGCGTCAGCACGGCGCACGCTGCCGAAGGCGAATTGTCGATCGGCACCGAAGGTGCCTATCCACCATGGAGCATGGCCGATGCTGCCGGCAATGTAACCGGCTTCGACGCCGATGTCGGCAACCTGCTCTGCACGAAGCTCGCCGTGAAGTGCCGGTTCGTCGTGCAGGCCTTTGATGGCCTGATCCCTGCCCTCAAGGCGAAGCGCTTCGACGTCATCATCTCCGGGATGTCGATTACCCAGGATCGAAAAAAGGAAATCAATTTTTCGGTCGGATATGCTGAGCTGGCAAACATGTTCCTCGTTCCCAAGACATCCGATCTCGCCGGCATCAAGGATATCGACACTTTGTTGAAGGGCTTGGACGGCAAGACGATCGGCGTTCAAACCGGAACGACGCACGCCCACTTCATCGAAAAGCGGGTGCCGAATGCCAATCTCAAAACCTACGACACGCTCGACAATATGCAGATCGATCTCGCAAGCGGCCGCGTTGAGGCAGCATTTGCAGACGCCTCTGCGCTTCAGGATTTTCTCGCCAAGCCCGAAGGCAAGGACTTTCAGTTTGTCGACGTGAAAGTTCAGAGCAAATTCGATTCCACCCTCGGCGAAGGGATCGGCGTCGGAATTGCCAAGGAGAACACCGAGCTGAAGACGAAGATCGACAAGGCACTGTGCGAGCTCGTCGCGGATGGTTCGATCGGCAAAGCGAGCCAGAAGTGGTTCAAGATGGATATCTCCAGACCCTGCAACTAAGACGCCTGCCCCGCTCTTCCCAGAAGTGCGGGGCAACCACTCAATCGCAACCTGACAGGGTGCGCACGGTCGAAGACGCTGACGATGCCTGCTGCCAAAAAGGCAAGGGAGTGCGCAGCAAAACCAAGGCAAATCCAATGGAGTCTAGTCTGATCCTAGTTTGGCAGGGTGGTTGGATAAGAGCCATTCTGCAGGGAGCCGCAATAACGATTGCCGTCGGTACGGTCAGCATGCTTGTCGGTGCGTTGATCGGAACCTTGTGCGGGGTCATCAAGTGGGCGCGGATATTCCCGCTGACACTTGTGGTAGACGCCTATACCTCTCTCGTGCGGGGGGTGCCTGAACTGCTTATCATCTATCTGCTGTTCTTTTCTTCCGTGCAATTCGTGACACAGGTTGCCACAGCTTTCGGATATGCTGCCCTTGCGGACAGCGGATATGCCTTCATCATTGCCATCATTGCCATCGGTACGATTGCAGGCGCCTACTCGACCGAGGTTATCAGGGGAGCATTGGCTTCCATCCCGACGGGACACATAGAAGCTGCGCGTGCACTGGGGATTCCCGGGCGCCGCATCTTCAGGCGCATCATCATCCCGCAAATGCTACGCATTGCCATCCCCGGCATGAACAACGTCTGGCAGACAACCATCAAGGACACGGCACTGGTATCGGTTGTCGGGCTGCAGGAACTGATGCGCGCCGCCTCGGTTGGCGCCGGTAGCACCCGCAATCCCCTGATTTTCTTTCTTATCGCAGCCGTCGTGTATTTCGCGATCACCATCATAAGCCAGGCTGGATTCGACAGGGTCGAACGCCTGGTGAGACTAAGGGCGAGGAAGTAACGCGATGGATATCGAATTCCTGAAAACATCGATGCCTTTCCTCTTGAAAGGGCTTTCCACAACGGCGACCATAACCGCGATATCTGTCGCGATCGGTTTCAATCTCGGCCTTGGTCTTGCGCTCATGCGGCTGTCCGAAAACCATTTCCTTGCCGGGTTTGCAAAATATTACAGCATGGTCTTTCGCGGGACGCCGCTGCTTGTACAACTGTTCCTGTTTTACTACGGGCTTGGCCAAATTGGATTTATCAAAGGCAATGCCATAACGTGGTGGGTGATTAGTGATGGTGCGCGCTGCGCGGTCATGGCGATGGCGCTCAACACAGCCGCCTATACATCGGAGATTCTGCGAGGCGGATTATTATCGGTTCCCGCGGGTCTCAAGGAAGCGGCCAAAGCCACGGGAATGTCACCATTTATGCGTTTCCGCCGGATCGAATTCCCGCTCGCCATTCGCCAGGCTCTGCCTGCTTACGGCAATGAGCTGATCCTCGTCGTCAAGGGTACGAGCCTTGCCTCGACAATCACGGTTCTCGAGATCACGGGATATGCAAAGCGCCTGATGAGCCAGACATTCGCGATTTTCGAGGTTTTCGCCTTGGCCGGTGCCATCTACCTCGTCATCAACCTCACCCTCGTCATGCTCATCCGCATGCTTGAGGCACACCTGATGCGTCACGAAGCGCGCTGAAGGCCATTAGTATCGAACCTTACGACTGCCTGTCATCCGCATCGATGGACTATATCGCCACCTGGACAGCCAAAAAAATGGCGTTCTGGCGAACTGAAACGTAGTCGCCCATATCGTGTCAGCGCCGCGCGCCTAAAGAGCGCGGCGTTGTCATGTCAGCCGGTGACTTTGCCGGGGTTAAGAGTATATCCGCCATCGATTGCGGCCTTGATCTGCGTCATCAAGGCAAATTTTACCGGGTTCGCTGTCTCCCGCAACGCATGAATGCGTTTGGAGCCTATCCCATGTTCCGCCGAGAACGAACCACCCGATTGCGCCAGGTCGCGGTAGAGAACGGATTCGATGGCAGCAATCTTGGCGGGCGTCAGAGCTGCCCCGGCTGCATTGAGAACAATGTGAAGATTGCCATCGGCAATGTGGCCGAAGAGGTAGGGATCGAGGAGAGGATCGATTGACCGAAGCTCCGGTACGCAGCGAGCCACATATTCTCCGATCTGCGACAAGGGGACGGAGACGTCAAAGGACGGCGCAGCCGGATATCTGCGATAGATAAGGTCCGTGTCCTCCCTCAGACGCCACAACTCTGCTTCCTGCGCCTTCGATGTTGCGACGACAGCGGACACGTTCGGATAGGTTTCATACAGCTCCTCGTAAATCCGGCCGAGCTCCATCTGAAGCTGTTCCTCGTCACCGCCGCCCAGAGACATGATGAGGTTGACGGGATAGTCAGGGGCATAATCTGCCGCCGACCAAAGGTGCTCGCCCGCCGTCAGGGCGAAAAACGAATTCCAGATCGCTTCCGCCGCACACATGTGGCCATACCTCACGGACAACCCCAGCCTGGTTGCCTCAAGAGCCGCTTCAACGGAGGGAAGCCCAAAAAGTGCGGTGGCGGTTGCTGCGGGAACAGGTTCAAGCTTGATGGCAACCCTGGTCACAATACCAAGCGTACCCTCGGCCCCGATGAAGAGATGCTTCAGATCGTATCCTGCGGCGTTCTTCACCACGCGTGTCAGGTCGGAATATATCGAGCCATCAGGCAATACGACTTCCAGCCCGAGCACGCGATGTCGCATCACCCCATATCGAAAGGCAGAAATCCCGCCGGCATTGGTCGAGACCATTCCGCCAATCGTGGCAGAACCACGCGATGGCAAGTCGATGCCTGGCTCGAGACAATGCTCCGATGCGGCCGCCTGCAACGCTTGAAGCGTAACGCCCGCCTCCACAACGGCAACCCGCTCATCTGGATAGATTTCCACGATCCGGTTCAGCCGGGCGGTCGACACCACGATTTGACCGGGGACGGACACACCCCCGCCAACAAGCCCGGTTCGGCCACCCTGTGGTACAACCGATATACCATGGGCAACCGCAGTTTTTATGATCGACGCAACCTCGTGCGGAGATGAAGGGAAAGCAACCGCATCCGCACCGAAATTCGCAGGCGTTACGCCATAATCGAGATTGGCAACGGCATCACCGCGTTTCAGGTTCGACAGGCCGATAATCTGGTCGATTTCATTGAGAAACGCGGCGGACAAATCCCGTGTTAAGGCGGTATTGTGTTCGATCATGACGCGACTTTTGCCTCAGGAAGCTTATCTTTGAGTGAGCGTAACGCTTCAAGAAAACGGTCGTTTTCCGCAGGAAGCCCGACGGTCACACGAATGAAGCTGGCGAACTCCGGTTCTTTCCAGGGTTTGACGATGACGCCATGGGACAGGAAATGATCGAAAGCGATCGAACTGTCGCAACCAACATCGATGAAGAGAAAATTCGTCTCAGAGTCCGGAACGAAAAGATCAAGCGAGGCGATTGCCGCAGCCATGCGCCTGCGCTCCTTGACGACGCTTTCGACGGAAACCCGCATCCAGTTTTCGTCATCGAGCGCGGCAACTGCGGCCAATTGCGCGGCTGCATTGACGTTGAACGGTGTCTTTGCAGATGACATGGCCTGTGCCAGCCGCTCATCGGAAGCCACGGCATATCCGACGCGCAACCCAGCCAGCCCATAGGCCTTCGAGAAGGTTCTGAGCACGACCCAGGAGATAGCGCTGTCAGCCAGTGTCTTAAGCCCATCTGGCGTATTCCCGTCGCAGAATTCGAAATAGGCTTCGTCGAAAACAAGCAACGTCTCTTTCGGGACGGCTGCAATGAGGCTTGAGAGCTGATCCTGTCGCAACGCCGGGCCCACGGGATTGGAAGGCGAGGAGATGAAGAATATCGATGGCTTTTTGCGCAATGCGGTCGTCATCGCCTCAAGATCGAACCGAAGATCCTTCGTCATCGGTATCTTGATGATTTTCGCACCATTTGCTTTGGGTTCGATTTCGTGAAGGCCGAAACCAGGTAGCATCGCGACCACGGTAGCATCCGGACGCAGGACCGCGCGACAAACGGCAGCAATCATCTCTTCCGAGCCGTTTCCAATGACAATCCGGTTTCCGGCAACGCCGAGCTTTCGACTAAGCGCATCACGCAAGATCACACAAGCAGGATCCGCATAGCGTGAAGGGTCGAGACTGGCCAGCGCAGCGGTTACCTTCGGAGAGCAGCCATATGGATTCTCATTGCTGGCAAGGGCCGCAATTTCGGTCAAACCCGTCTTGCTTCGCGCAACGGCGATATTCATTCCAGCATTATAAGGCGGAAGTTCAGCAACGTGCGGGTTGAGTCTGAGTATATCGGACATGGGTTGATCTCGCTGATTTGGATAAACGCTGGAATCTGATT
Source organism: Agrobacterium sp. 10T429 (assembly GCF_056393925.1). Lineage (NCBI taxonomy): Bacteria > Pseudomonadati > Pseudomonadota > Alphaproteobacteria > Hyphomicrobiales > Rhizobiaceae > Agrobacterium > Agrobacterium sp. 10T429. Next base: position 1,794 of record NZ_JBFTGV010000011.1, on the reverse strand, counting down.
TCAGAGGTCGAGTACGACTGAACTCACGGGCTTGGAACAACAGAGGAGAATCTGCCCGGATGGCACGTCATCCAGCGGCTCTTCCACATATTCAACGTCGCCGGACACAAGGTTTTGGACACAGCTGCCGCAGACACCCGCGCGACAGGAGAATGCTGGCTCAATACCCCGGCTCTCCAGAAAGCTCAGGATGGATTCCGAGGCTGAATCCCACTCGAATCTGGCATTTGACTTTCCAAGAACGATCTCGATGCCTGAGTACTCGGGCTCTGACGCCACCGGAGCAACAGTGAGGCTGAGGTTTGCTTCCTTCTTCGGCTGCGATGGCGAAAGCAGGGAGGCAGGCCCGAAAAACTCGTAGGCAATCTTGCTTTTCTCCAAGCCGAGGGAGAGGAGCAGGTCATACATCGCCTGCATGAACGGCGGTGGTCCGCACATATAGACTTCGTAATCGTCCAGCGGCAGAAACGACTGCAAGGTCTCCCGCGTGATGAAACCGGCGGAATGGAATAGTCCGGCCTTGGCATCCTCGTCGGTCGGAAAACGATAACAGTAATGAATATGGACGTTGCTGCGCTGTTCAGCGAGCACCCGTACTTCTTCACGCAGCGCATGGGTAGCAGCCCCGTCGCAGGCATGGACGAACCAGACGGGCCGATCGCTTTCCGCAACCAAGACCTTCAACATGGATATCGTAGGTGTCAGCCCGACGCCACCGGACAAGAGAATAACCGGTCGATGACTGGCCTTGTCGAGTTTGAAGGCACCACGCGGCCTGTCAATATGGATGACCGCACCCTCTTCAACGGCGTCATGGAGCCAGCACGAAACAAGACCATCGGCCATATCGGGCGTTAAAGCGGCTTCCCGTTTCACGGTAATACGATAGACCCCGATCTCATTTGGTCCTGACGAAACCGTGTAATTCCGGACAAGCGGTTCTTTGCCTTCGGGCTGCGGTATCTGGATCGTCAGAAACTGGCCCGCCTCAAAAGTACACCAATCCGCAGGATCGACAGGCGTGAGGTAAAAAGACGTGATCGTGGCACTCTCGCGCACCTTGCGCTTTACCTCGAACGGGCGAAAACGTGGATCCAGGCGGGTCGTCATGATTTGCTTGTCCTGATGATTGCAATATCCGGAAATCCGCAGATCGCCTCGAAAGCCCTCCCCGTGAGATCGCTCAAGGCTTGCTTCAACCTGCAGACGGTCAAAGGTTTTCGTGGGAGGCAGAACTTCCTCAAAAACTCGCTGGCAATTTGGTCTTCACCAATTTGCAGCCCCAAGGCCTCACCTCAATTTATCCCTCTGACAAATCTCATTATTTGCGCGTCAACAACGAGAGACAATCCCGCCACAGATGGGTTTTTGTTTAGAAAAGCTAAACTATGGGGGTTTGAATTGGCGCGAGCAACTCTGGATTTGCGCCCTCGTTTTTAACGGGATCGCCAAGTAGAACGTGATCTTCATAACCAATCGTTAGATAGTTGCAGAGTGCTCCGCGAGCAGGATATAGGCCTAGGTGCACGCTATCAGAGCCCCACGGTGATATATCGCCAGCAATTCATTTGCGGTATCCAACGCCCAAAACGCACGAAAGCCCTCTACGATGAGAGGGCTTTCGTGTTGAATTTATTCGTAAATTTTGGTTGCGGGGGCAGGATTTGAACCTGCGGCCTTCAGGTTATGAGCCTGACGAGCTACCGGGCTGCTCCACCCCGCGTTACCAGCGTAAATCCCTATGGGATTTATCGCGACCAGCGTAAATCCCTATTGGATTTATCGCGACTGCAT
>NZ_JBFTGV010000010.1:0-232870 GCF_056393925.1 Agrobacterium sp. 10T429 | reverse complement strand
ACCGTGACCTTGCCCTGCCACAGGCCGGTTTCTTTCGACAGCGTCAGGTGCTCGGGCCGCACGCCGGCGGTGGTCGCACCCTTTTGCCGGGCGTAGTCGCCGGTCACCAGGTTCATGCGCGGCGAGCCGATGAAGCCGGCGACGAAGAGGTTGGCGGGCGAGCGGTAAAGCTCCATSGGCGARCCGACCTGCTCGATATTGCCGCGGTTGAGGACCACGATCTTGTCGGCCATGGTCATGGCCTCCACCTGGTCGTGGGTGACGTAGATCATCGTCGTCTTCAGCGTGTTRTGCAGCTCGGAGATTTCCAGCCGCATGGTGCCGCGCAGCGCCGCATCGAGGTTGGAGAGCGGYTCGTCAAACAGGAACGCCTTCGGTTCGCGCACGATGGCGCGGCCGATGGCGACRCGCTGGCGCTGGCCGCCGGACAGTTGCGAGGGCCGGCGTTCGAGATAATCGGTGAGGTTRAGGATACGGGCGGCATCGTCGACCTTCTTGTCGATGACGGCCTTGTCGAGCTTGGCCATCTTCAGCGGGAAGGCGATGTTGTTGCGCACGCTCATATGCGGATAAAGCGCATAGGACTGGAACACCATGGCAAGGCCGCGCTCGGCCGGGGCCTTTTCGGTGGCGTCGTTGCCGTCGATGACTATTCTGCCGCCGGAGACGTCTTCCAGCCCGGCAATCAGGCGTAGCAGCGTTGACTTGCCGCAGCCGGACGGGCCGACGAAGACGACGAACTCGCCGTCATGGATRTCGAGATCGATCGACGGGATGACTTTTGCCTCGCCGAAGAGCTTGGACACGTTCTGAAGGGAAATGCTGCCCATTATTGTCGTTCCTTATTTCACGGCGCCAAAGGTGAGGCCACGCACGAGTTGTTTCTGCGAGAACCAGCCGATGACGAGAATGGGGGCGATCGCCATCATCGAGGCGGCCGAGAGCTTGGCCCAGAACAGCCCCTGCGGTGAGGAGAAGGAGGCGATGAAGGCCGTCAGCGGTGCCGCATTGGTGGTCGTCAGCCGGATGGTCCAGAAGGATTCGTTCCAGGCAAGAATGACGTTCAGGAGCAGCGTCGAGGCAATGCCCGGAACCGCCATTGGTGTCAGYACATGYACGATCTCGTTCCAGAGCGAGGCACCATCCATGCGSGCTGCTTCMAGGATCTCGCCGGGGATTTCGCGGAAGTAGGTATAAAGCATCCACACCACGATCGGCAGGTTGATGAAGGTGAGCATGACGGTCAGCCCAATGCGGGTATCGAGCAGGCCGGCATTGCGGAAGATCAGGTAGATCGGCACCAGCACCGCCACCCCCGGCATCATCTTGGTGGAGAGCATCCACATCAAAATGTCCTTGGTGCGTTTGGTCGGCGAGAATGCCATGGCCCAGGCGGCGGGAATGGCGATCATGAGCGCGATGATCGTCGAGCCGAGCGACAGCACGACCGAGTTCATGAACGGCTTGAAGTAATCGCGCTGGGTCTGCACGGTGATGTAGTTTTCGAGYGTGCCCGAGGGAATGAGGCTGAAGCCTGCGATCGCCTCCGGCTCGGTCTTGATCGAGGTGAGGAAGGCGTAAAGGATCGGGAAGAACAGCARMARCGCCACGGCCCATGCCGCGATGGTGAAGCCGATCTTTGCGCGTGTCGTTGTCTTGCGGGCCATGATCGCTKCTCCTTAACGGTCGAGGTTCTTGCCGACGGCGCGCATCAGGAAGATGGCGACGATATTGGCGAGCACGACGGCGATGATGCCACCGGCCGATGCGCCGCCGACGTCGTAGCCCAGAAGCGCCGTGCGATAGATGAGGAAGGCAAGGTTGGTCGAGGCRTAGCCGGGGCCGCCATTGGTGGTGACGAGKATTTCCGCGTAAACGCCGAGCAGGAAGATCGTCTGGATGAGGATGACGACGGTGATGGCGCGGGCAAGATGCGGCAGCGTCAGGTAGATGAAGCGGTTGATGAAGTTGGCGCCATCCATCTCGGCCGCTTCCTTCTGCTCGCCATCGAGCGACTGSAGGGCKGTGAGCAGGATCAGCGTKGCAAAGGGCAGCCATTGCCAGGCGACGATGATGATGATGGAGAGCAGCGGAAACTGCGCGAACCAGTCGACCGGCTGCAGGCCGAAGAAGCGCGACAGATCGGCAAGYACGCCGTAACCGGGATGCATGATCATGTTCTTCCACACCAGCGCCGCGACAGGCGGCATGACGAAGAAGGGYGAGATGATCATGATGCGTACGATGCCCTGACCGAAGATGTCCTGGTCAAGCAGAAGCGCAATCGCAATACCGCCGATGACRGTGATCAGAAGCACGCCGCCGACGATGGCAAGCGTGTTGAAGATCGACTGGAAGAAGGCCGGATCGGTGTAGAAATACTGGTAATTGAACAGGCCCGCAAAGCTGACATTGGCAGGGTTGAGGAGATTGTAGTTCTGGAACGAAAACCACAGCGTCATCGCCAGGGGCACGATCATCCACACCAGCAAAAGCAGCACCGAAGGCGCAAGCATAACCCGCGCCAGACCGCTCGTGTTTCGTGTTGCCATTGCACTAACCTCCCCATGGGCTCGGGCATCACGAAATGCCCCCGGCATATCCGGAAGAACCGGCTCATTCCAGTTTTGATTTGAAAGGCTTAAAGGCCGCCGCGCAGCTCGCGGCTTGCGCCCCCAAGGTTCGCTGCCCGGCATTGGCGCCGGACAGCGATCTTCAGGAGGATTACTTGATGTAACCGGCGCGGGTCATTTCACGCGTCGCTGTCGACTGGGCGCTGGCAAGCGCGTCGTCGACACTGGACTGGCCGGCAACGACCGCCGAGAACAGCTGACCGACCGTGGTGCCGAGCGCCTGGAATTCAGGGATCGCCACGAACTGACCGCCGGTGTAAGGCACGGGCTTTACGGTCGGCTTGGTGATGTCAGCGGCATCCATCGCAGCAAGCGTCGGCTTGGCGAAGGCGGCTGCTTTTTCATAGTCAGCATTCTTGTAAAGCGAGGTGCGGGTACCCGGAGGCACGTTTGCCCAGCCTTCCTTGGCAGCGACGAGTTGGGTATATTCCTTGCTTGTTGCCCAGGAGATGAACTTCTCGGCGGCATCCGCCTTCTGCGAGCTCTTCGGGATAGCAAGGTTCCAGGACCACAACCAGTTGCCATGGTTCTTCAGCTCGCCATGCGTCGGGAAGAGCGCATAACCGACCTTGTCGGCAACGGTCGAATCCTTCGGGTTTGAAACGAAGGAAGCAGCCACCGTGGCGTCGATCCACATGCCGCATTTGCCCTGCTGGAAAAGCGTCAGGTTTTCGTTGAAGCCGTTGGAGGAAGCACCCGACGGACCGGCATCCTTCATCAGATCGACGTAGAACTGAAGAGCGCTCTTCCATTCCGGCTGATCGAACTGCGGCTTCCAGTTCTCATCGAACCAGCGGCCGCCAAAGGAGTTGGTGAGCGCGCTGATGAAGGCCATGTTCTCGCCCCAGCCAGCCTTTCCGCGCAGGCACATGCCGTTGATATCCGTCTTGCGATCGGTAATCTTGCGGGCAGCGTCACCGATGAATTCCCAGGTCGGGTTTTCAGGCATCTTCAGGCCGGCTTTTTCAAACAGGTCCTTGCGATACATGATCATGGCGGATTCGCCGTAGAACGGCGCCGCATAAAGCTTGCCTTCGCTGGAAAGACCACCACGGATCGCCGGCAGAATATCATCCACGTCGTATTTGTCGCCAAGCTTTTCTAGCGGCAGCAGCCAGCCCTGCTTGGCCCAGATCGGCACTTCATAGTTGCCGATGGTCATGATGTCGTACTGACCGCCATTGGTGGCGATATCGGTCGTCACGCGCTCGCGCAGGACGTTTTCTTCAAGCGTGACCCATTCCACCTTGATGTCGGGGTTCTTGGTGGTGAAGTCGGAGGTCAGACCCTGCATGCGGATCATGTCGCCGTTGTTGACGGTGGCGATGGTCAGCGTTTCGGCGGAAGCAAGGGTCGAAAAGGCGAGTGCCGAGCATGCGCCCAGCAAAATGGTCTTCAATGTCATATCTTCCTCCCAGAAGAAATTTATGAGCATTCGCTTTGCTCTGGGGCATTTACTCACCCGCAGCCGAAAAAAGTCAAGCAACATCCTGTGCTGCGGCGCACATGGAAAAATCAAGTCATTGATTTTAATAAATTAATTTTTGCTCAATGAGTGAGCAAATATTCACTTGTCGCTTCGTCGGTGATGAGGCCGTTCAAAAGACCACCCCTCAGTGCCGCGAGAATCGAGGCATTCTTGCGCGCGCCCTGCGCCATGCCGATGACCGTGCAGGTCTCTCTGGATGGAATGGGAACGGAGGCGACGCGCTCGTTGACGGAATGGTCGAGAATGCGGCCGTTGGCATCATACATCCAGCCGCAGATTTCGCCGATCGCACCGCTTGCCATCAGGGCCTTCATCTCGTCGACACCGAGAAAACCATCAACGCAGAGCGGTGCATTTTCTCCCAGTTCGCCGACGCCGACGAAGGTGACATTGGCGGCTGCACCCAGCGCCAGCGTGGAGCGCACCATGGACTGGTCGTGCAGCAGTTCCCGCTCTTCCGCAGACGAGCAGAGAACCGGCAGCGGCATCGGAAAATGCCGCGCCTTGATGGCATCGGCCATACTGAAGATGACGTTGTAATAGGCGGCCGATCCATCCGGCCCGATATTGCCTGTCAGTGACACGATGCGGTGCTGCGGACATTCCATCGGCGGCAGTTGGTCCACAGCCGCCTTCAGCGTACGGCCGGTGCCGATGGCAAGCACGATGGGATCGGCATTTTTCAGCCAGCGCTCGATTTCCGCCGCGCCGGCCTCGGCAATGCCGACCGTGGAGGAAACGCCAGCGGGATCGCTCGGCACCACCTCGATATATCTAAGGTCGAATTTCTGCTTCAGCCGCTCCGCCTTTTCGAGACAGGCGGCGATGGGATGATCGAGCCGGACCTTGATCAACCGCTCGGCGACGGCCAGCGATACCAGCCGCTGCGCCGATTGCCGGGATATGCCCATGGCAGCAGCAATCTCGTCCTGCGTGCGGCCCGCGACATAATAAAGCCAGCCAGCACGCGCCGCATCATCCAGCCGTCCATGTGCGTCGTTCCGTCTGGCCATGCCGCCGCCCTCTAAGAATTATGCTCGAGCATTTGCTGGCATTTTTTCAGGCCGCCTGTCAAACGGCACAGCGACTGAGCGAAGCGTTTGGCGGCACCGGGCACCTCTAAAGAAGATGCAAAACATTTCCTCCGTCATGCTCGGGCCTGTCCCGAGCATCTGCAATGCACCGATTTACGAGACATTGGCAGATCCTCGGCACAAGACCGAGGATGACGTCGTCAACACAGAGGCACCTATCCCTGCGCAGTTTCCTCTATATCAAGCCGCTTCCTGCACCAGATGCCCTGCCGAAACCTCGCGGTAATGGCGTTGCGGCGGAACATAGTTCACAGGACGGATCGGGCTTTTGATCTCGTCCGTTGCCATGTTGCGCCTGATCTGGCGCCGGGCCGGATCCGGCACCGGAACGGCGGACATCAGCTTTTTCGTATAGGGGTGCTGCGGATTATCGAAGACGGCGGCGCGTGGGCCGATTTCGACGATCTCGCCGAGATACATCACCGCGACACGATGGCTGACACGCTCCACCACAGCCATATCGTGGGAAATGAACAGGAAGGCGAGGTTGAGGCTCTGTTGCAGATCGAGCAGCAGGTTACAGACCTGCGCCTTGATGGAGACATCAAGCGCCGACACCGCTTCATCGGCAACGATGACCTTGGGGTCAAGCATCAGCGAACGGGCAATGGCGATGCGCTGGCGCTGGCCGCCGGAAAACTCATGTGGGAAGCGCCGCATCATATCCGGGCTGAGGCCAACCTTCTCCATCAGGTCCGCCGCCTTTTCACGCGCCTGCGCCTTCGGTCCAAGCCGGTGTTCGATGAAGGGCTCCATGATCGCCGTGCCGATGCTCATGCGCGGATCGAGACTGGCGAAGGGGTCCTGAAAGATCATCTGCACGCTGCGGCGCATGGTGCGCAACGTCGTCTTGTCGAGTTTCATCACCTCGTAACCGTCGAGCGTCACGTTACCGGAGGTCGGTTCGATCAGCCGGGTGATCGACCGCCCCGTGGTGGACTTGCCGCAGCCGGATTCACCGACCAGCGATAGTGTCTCGCCCTCAGCCAGATCGAAGGAGACCTTCTCCACCGCATGCACGGCACCGGACTTGCGGCCGAGAAGACCGGACCGGATATCGAAGCGGGTCGTCAGGTCCCGGACCGAAAGAATGGGCGTGCGACCACCGGAAACCGTGTTCCTGACCTCTTCGACCGGTTGGCTTTCGCCGGTCTTGATATCGATGATCGGAAAGCGGGCGGGCAGCACCCGCTCTTTCATCGAACCGAGCTTCGGCACCGCCGAAAGCAGGGCGCGCGTATAGGGATGGTTCCCGCGATGGAAGATATCGTCCGTCGTGCCGGTTTCCACCACGTCGCCGCGGAACATGACGATGGTGCGGTCAGCCACTTCCGCCACCACGCCCATATCATGGGTGATGAACAGGACCGACATGCCCTCCTCTTCCTGCAATTGCTTGATAAGGTCGAGAATCTGGCCCTGAATGGTCACGTCGAGCGCCGTCGTCGGCTCGTCTGCAATCAGGAGCTTCGGCTTCGACGCAAGCGCCATGGCAATCATCACGCGCTGGCGCATGCCGCCGGAAAACTGGTGCGGATAGTCGTCGAAACGGTTCTTCGCATTGGGAATGCGGACTTTTTCCAGAAGCCTGACAACTTCGGCCTTGGCAGCAGATGAGGAAATATCCTGGTGCACGGTCAGCGCTTCGGCGATCTGCTTGCCGATCGGGAAGATCGGATTGAGGCTGGTCATCGGCTCCTGGAAGATCATCGAAATGTCCTTGCCACGAATCTTGCGCATCTCCTCTTCCGGAAGTGCCAGCAAATCGCGCCCGCCGAGCATGACCTTACCCTCGATGCGGCTCGTTTTCTTATCGAGAAGCCGCATGATCGACAGCGACGTCACGCTTTTGCCCGAGCCGCTTTCGCCAACGATCGCCACCGTCTCGCGGGGCGCAATGTCGAAACTCATATTGCGGACGACCGATTTCCAGCCGCCATCAACGCGGAAGGACGTGGTCAGATTTTGAACCGAAAGTACCGGGCTTACCGAACCGCCGGTCTGTTCCATGGATGTTGCCGCCAAAAGCATGCCGATCTCCTGAAAAGCGAAAGGCGGCCGTGAAGGCCGCCGGATGTCTTACGCAGCAAGCGCGGTTTCGGCCATCGAGACCCAGTAGCTGATGCCGTAAGGCAGGGCCTCGTCGTTGAAGTCATAGGCGGCATTGTGCAGCCCGGCCGTGTCGCCGTTACCGATGAAGATGAAGGCGCCGGGGCGTGCTTCCAGCATGTAGGAAAAATCTTCCGCGCCCATATGCGGGTTGGGATTGGTGTTGACGGCGTTTGCGCCTGCCACACCTGCCGCCACGCTGGTTGCGAATTCGGTTTCGTCATTGTGGTTGAAAGTAACGGGATAACCGCGATCGTATCTCACCTCCGCCGTCGCACCATGCGCCATGGCGGTGGCTGTCGCCACTTCCTTCAACCGTTTTTCGGCGAAATCGCGGGTTTCCGGCAGCAGGGTGCGCACCGTGCCGGTCAGCGTCACCGAACCGGGAATGACATTGCCCGCTGTGCCGCCGTGGGTAGTGGCGACGGTGACGACCAGCGATTTCAACGGGTCCGTTTCCCGCGAGACGATGGATTGCAGGGCGATGATGATATAGGCCGAGGTCAGCACCGGATCGACGGAAAGATGGGGGGCCGCCGCATGGCTGCCCTTACCGGTAATGACGATCTCGAAACTATCCGCCGCCGCCATCGTCGAACCCTTGCGGATGGCGAAATTGCCGACCGGAATGCCCGGCTCGTTATGCATGCCATAGACCTGAGAAATGCCGAATTTCTCCATCATGCCGTCGTTCAGCATGGCAAGTGCCCCTGCGCCACCCTCTTCAGCCGGCTGGAAGATGACGGCCACGGACCCTTTGAAATTACGGGTCTCGGCCAGATATTGCGCCGCACCCAAAAGCATGGCCGTGTGCCCGTCATGGCCGCAGGAATGGGCCTTGCCCGGAACCTTGGAAGCCCAGGGCTTGCCGCTGGTTTCGAGGATCGGCAGCGCATCCATGTCGGAGCGGAAACCGATGGTCGGGCCGTCTCCGTGCCGCCCCTTAATGATGCCCACCACGCCGGTCTTGCCAATGCCGGTTTCGACGATATCGCATCCGAAGGATTTGAGTTTCTCCGTCACGAATTTCGAGGTTTCGAAGACGTCGTAGAGCAGCTCCGGCGTCTCGTGCAGGTGGCGCCTCCAACCGGCTACTTCTTCCTGCATCTCGGCCACACGGTTCAATATCGGCATTCCCATTTTTCCTTTTTTTGTTCCCCGCCGGGTTGTCGGGAACCATATTGCGTTTGGAATTTCTGCTTTTGCAAGTATGAATTTCGCTAAATGAGTGAAAAATAGGCCCGAAGCCAATCGGCTCAAATTTTGTTCATCAATCAGAGTTTGGGGCTTGCATTTCAAAAAAACTGACAATAGCATCATTGGGAACGGAAGAATATTAGTTATCAAAATCAAACACTTAAAACAAAAGACTTGCAAATGACGTTGAGGAAAAGCGTCAAACATTCAAACAGATAAAATCTTCAAAGGGGAAAATCACAATGAAGAAGCGCAGCGTTCTCTTTGCCAGCACGGTGGCGGCCTTGGCCATGGCAGGCTCTGCCGCCCATGCCGAGCGTGGCAGTGACGGCGAACTGAAAATCCTTTTCTGGCAGGCTGTATCGACACTCAACCCTTATCTTTCCGGCGGCACCAAAGAGATCTACAGCTCGTCCATGGTGATTGAGCCTCTGGCCCGCTACGACGAAAAGGGCGAGCTGGTGCCGATGCTGGTGAGCGAGATCCCGACGGTCGACAATGGCGGCGTCGCGAAGGATCTGCTCAGCATGACGTGGAAGCTGAAAAGCGACGTCAAATGGTCCGACGGCACGCCGCTTACCGCTGACGACGTCATCTTCACGTGGAAATATTGCACCGCACCCGACGGCGGCTGCGCGCAGGCGGCGCAATATGAAGGTGTGAAAAACGTTGAGGCTATCGATGCCCATACCGTCAAGATCAGCTTCACTGAACCCAAGCCCTACCCCTACTCGGCATTTGTCGGCGCGCAATCGCCCGTCATCCAGAAAAAGCAGTTCGAAAACTGCGTCGGCGCCGCGGCTCCCGGCTGCACATCCGCCAATTTCGGCCCCATCGGCACCGGCCCCTTTGTGGTCAAGGAGTTCAAGCCGAACGACGTCATAAGCTATGTCGCCAACCCCAATTATCGTGATCCGGCCAAGCCCGCCTTTGCAACGGCTACCCTGAAGGGCGGCGGTGACGCAGCTTCCGCTGCGCGTGCCGTGCTTGAAACGGGTGAATTCGACTACGCCTGGAACATGCAGGTGGAGCCGGAAATTCTGGCGACCATGGTGGCCGCCGGCAAGGGTAAGCTGGAAACCGCCTTCGGCACGCAGGTCGAGCGTATCAATCTCAACTGGTACAATGCCGATCCTGCGCTGGGTGACAAGCGCTCCACCAAGGAAGGCGGTCCGCATCCGGCCCTTTCCGACCCGGCCGTGCGCCGTGCACTCTCGCTCGCCATCGACCGCGACATTATCGATGAGACGGGTTATGGCGAGGCGGGCAAGCCGACCTGCAACATCGTGCCGGCCCCGGCGGCTGTTGCTTCGACGAAAAACGACAGCTGGTGCCTGAAGCAGGATCTGGAAGGTGCAAACAAGCTGCTCGACGATGCAGGCTGGGTGAAGGGGGCCGATGGCATCCGCGCCAAGAACGGTGTGAAACTGTCCTTCCTCTACCAGACCTCCACCAACTCCGTTCGCCAGGCAGCGCAGGAACTGGTGAAGGACATGTGGTCGCAGATTGGCGTTGCTGCCGAACTGCGCAATGTCAGTGCCTCCGTCTTCTTCGGCGGCGATCCGGCAAGCCCGGATACCTTCCAGAAATTTTATGCCGACGTTGAAATGTACACCAACAATTTCGACGGCACCGACCCGGAAAAATATCTGGCGGAATGGCTCTGCGACAAGATCCCCGCCCCCGCAAACGGCTGGCAGGGTCAGAATATTCCGCGTTATTGCAACCCGGAATTCGACAAGCTGGTGGGCGTACTTTCCAAGACGACGGACTTCGCCAAGCGTGGAGAAATCGCCAAGCAGCTGAACGACATGCTGACGGAAGAAGGCGCGCATATTCCGCTGATCCACCGTGGCAACGTCTCCTCGCATTCGCTGACACTCGAAGGCGTTCGCATGAACGCCTGGGATTCGGAACTCTGGAACGTCGCGGACTGGTCCCGCAAAAAGTAATCCGCAAATGCGCGGTCGCCCCTGACGGGGGGACCGCGCTCATTTTGCGAGACCCTGACGGTCTGGAGACTTTTCGATGTTTACCTTTACGCTCCGGCGGCTTGCCTTTGCCGTACCGACGCTGCTCGTCATCAGCTTCGTCATATTCGCCCTGCTCGATCTGGCGCCAAATGATCCGACCGGCGACCTGCCGCTGACCATTCCGCCCGAAGTGCGCGAGCAGATCCGCGCCTCCCTCGGCCTCGACCAGCCTTTCTTCATCCGTTACCTGATGTGGCTGCAGCAATTTTTCATCAATGAACCGCTGAACCTGTTCGAGAAGCTGACAGGCTGGCAGATCGGCGACGGTAGCCGCATGCGTGTGCTGTCCTGGGCAACGCGCAGCCCGGTGGTCGATCTCGTCATCCAGCGCATGCCGCAAACGCTTTGGGTCGTCGGCCTTGCCTATCTCTTCGGCGCGCTTCTGGCGATCCCGATCGGCGTCATTTCCGCCTACAAACAATATTCGATCTTCGATCAGATCGGCACCTTCGTCTCGATGGTGGGTTATTCGGTTCCCACCTTCTTCACCGGCGTGCTGCTGGTCGTCATCTTCAGCTCCTATCTGCAATGGTTCCCTTCCGTCTACGACACCAATCTGCAGGTGACTGACTGGGGAAGCCTCGTGGCACAGATCAAACAGATGTTCATGCCGGTTCTGGTGCTGACCCTTTACAACGTCTCGCAGATCAGCCGTTTCGTACGCGCCTCGATGCTGGACAATCTGCATCAGGACTATGTACGCACCGCGCGTGCCAAGGGCGTGAAGGAAAAATCCGTTCTGCTCGTTCACGTCCTGCGTAACAGCCTCATACCCGTCGTCACCGTCATCGCACTCGGCGTGCCGACGATCTTTTCCGGCGCCATCATTACCGAACAGATTTTCCGCGTGAACGGGCTTGGCCAATTGCTGATCACTGCCGTTCAGGGCGCGGATATTCCGCTGGTGCAGACGCTGACCTTCATTTTCGCGGTGCTTATCGTGCTCTTCAACCTGATTGCCGACGTGCTTTACGGCATTCTCGACCCGAGGATCCGCTATGACTGACGCCACCCTCGCAGCACCAGCCGTTGCCGCCACGCCTGTGCAATCGGCACTTGCCGATATCTGGAAACAGTTCCGCGTCCACAAGGGCGGCGTGGCAGGCCTGTTCGTTTTCATCTTTATTTTGCTTGCGGTCTATGTCGGGCCCTATATCCACACCGTCGCGCCCAATGCCATCAATGTGAAGGAACGCAACCAGTGGCCGTCGCTGGCGCATCCCTTCGGCACCGACAATCTGGGCAAGGACATGCTGGCGCAGGTGCTGGCGGGCGGGCGCATCTCGCTTGCCGTCGGCATCACCGCCATGCTGCTGGCGCTGTTTCTCGGCACGCTGGTGGGGGTGCTGTCAGGCTATTTCCGAAGACTTGACGGGCCGCTTATGCGGCTGACGGACCTGTTTCTGGCCCTGCCGCTGCTGCCGCTGCTGCTCGTCATTCTCATGCTGTTCCGTGATACGCTGCGTGCCGCTTTCGGGCCGGAAACCGGTATCTTCATCCTCATCGTCTTCGTGATCGGGGTAACCAGTTGGATGCATACCGCACGCATCGTGCGCGGCGACGTGCTGACGATCAAAAGCCAGGAGTTTATCATGGCGGCGAAATCGAGCGGCATGCGCGAATACCGCATTATCCTGCGCCATATCCTGCCGAATGTGTTGAGTTCGATCATGGTCTCAGCCACGCTCGGCATCGCCTCGGCCATCATCACGGAATCGGCGCTGTCCTTCCTCGGCCTCGGTTTTCCGTCAGACTTTCCGACCTGGGGACGGCTGTTGTTCGATGGCGCCAACTTCCTGCAGCTGACGCCCTCGCGCGTGCTGTGGCCTGGACTGGCAATCTCGCTGACGGTTCTGAGCGTCAACTATATCGGCGATGCCGTGCGCGATGCGCTTGATCCAAGGGCGCTTAAGAGCTGACGCGAAGGGCGCGGTGGCTGCGCCCTTCCCTTTATCTCAGTGATAATTCATCTTTTCCGCGTCGAGAATGCTGTCTGCATCCAGCGCAGCAATCGGAATGTCGCTGCGCGCCGGAATATCGCCGGAAAGCTGCAAGGCCAGATAACGCCCGCAGCAGACTCGTAAAAACGAGGTGAAGTTGCCGAGATCATGCCCGGCATCGATCGATTCATTGTAAAGCTTGGCAATGAGCTGCGCGCTGTTCATGCGATCGCGGCGTGAAATCTCGTCCAGAGTCGTCCAGAAGAAGTTTTCAAGTCTGACGCTGGTGACCATGCCATCGATCCGCAAAGACCGGGTATGGCTTTCCCAAAGCGTCGGGTCTGCCTTGATGAAAAGCTTGCACATGATGTCCTCCCTCAGCAAGCTGCAGAAGATAGACGGGAAACGGGACCGGTAAAAGCCCCATTCCGCCGGCCTTATCTGCCGAGCACCGCCATGAATTGCGAAAGCCATGCCGGATGCGCCGGCCATGCGGGCGCCGTCACCAGCTTGCCGTCGGTAACCGCCGCGTCGATGGCGATATCGGCATAGGTGCCGCCCGCCAGTTCCACCTCGGGGCGGCAGGCCGGATAGGCCGAGCAGGTGCGGCCCTTGAGGACACCCGCAGCCGCCAGCAATTGGGCACCGTGGCAGACGGCCGCGACCGGCTTGTCAGCCTCGAAGAAATGCTTCACGGCGGCAAGCACATCCGCATTCAGCCGCAGATATTCCGGCGCGCGACCACCCGGAATGACCAGCGCGTCGTAATCCGCGACCTTGATATCGGCAAAAGTTGCGTTGAGCGCGAAATTATGACCGCGTTTTTCTGAATAGGTCTGGTCGCCCTCGAAATCATGGATCGCGGTCGCGATCGTCTGGCCAGCCTTCTTGCCGGGGCAGACGGCATGCACCGTGTGACCAACCGCAAGCAGCGTCTGGAACGGCACCATGGTCTCGTAGTCCTCGGCGAAATCGCCGGTGATCATCAAAATCTTCTTCGGCATGCTTGCTCCTCCCATTTTGAATGCCCGGGGCACCGTAACAGGAGGGGTGGAGAAGCGGGTATTATGGCTATACTACAGGGCCGATAAAGACGGGATCAGCGCGCTTCGGGCGGCTCCGGCCAGCGCCGAACACCGCCGCCCCAATCCTCGAAGGCCTTGGAAAGCTTGAGAACGAGCAGATCCGCGTAACGCGGGCCGACGATCTGCAAGCCGATGGGCATCCCGGATTTCGACAAGCCGCAATTGATCGAGGATGCCGGCTGTTCCGACATGTTCCAAGGGACGGTGAAGGCGATATGTTCGAAGGGTCGGTCGGGATCGTTGGTGGGCGAGGCCCAGTCGGCCGGATAGGAGACGATGGGATTGACGGGTGAAATCACCACATCAACCGACTGCATCAACCGCCCGCAGGCTTTGCGCATTTCCATGGTCTGGTTGAAACCGAAAACGGCCCGCGCGCCGGAAACACCAGCGCCCTTCTGCGCCCATTCGTGAATATAGGGAAGGATCGCCGCGCGTCGTTCGTCACTCAGCGCCGCCATATCGCCCCAGAATTTCGCCCGCCAGAAATCATCCAGCCCATCCAGCATGTCCCGAGACAGCACCGGCTCGACCGGGACCACGATGGCACCTGCATCTTCGAACAGCTTTGCGGACGCCACAACAGCATCCCGCACCTCATCGTCCAGGGCCAAGCCGCAGCCGGCATCCAGCATCAGGCCGATCCTCAGGCCCTTTACGTCGATATCGAGGTCCATCCAGTTGATATCGTTGGGCGGCAGCGCGGTGCCGTCACGCCAGTCCGGGCGGGAAAGTGTGGCCATGGCATAGGCGGCGTCAACGACGGTGCGGGTCATCGGTCCGGCGCAACGGCCGGTATAATAGGGATCGACAGGTATGCGGCCCTGGCTGGGCTTGAAGCCGAACAGCCCCGTCCACCCCGCCGGTAGCCGCACCGAGCCGCCAATATCCGTACCGATATGCAGCGTGCCGTAACCTGCAGCACCGGCAGAAGCCGCACCGGCACTGGAGCCGCCGGGGTTCTGTGTCGGGTCCCACGGGTTGCGGCTGAGCTTGTGAAAACTGGAAAGGCCTGATGACAACATGCCGTAATCCGGGCAGGTGGTCTTGGCGTAAATGATGGCGCCGTCCTCGCGGCAGCGGGCCGCAACCGGCGCGTCTTCCAGAGCCGGCACCAGTTCCACCGCTTTGGTGCCAAGCGGAACCGGCTGGCCTTTGGTGGCGATCAATTCCTTCAGCGACACCGGAATCCCATCGAGGGGCCCAAGCGTTTCACCTGTTTGCCAGCGCATCGTCGAGGCCAGCGCCTGCTTACGGGCATCCTCGGGATCATAGGCGTAAAGCGCGTTCACCGTGGGCTCGAATGCGTCGATACGGGCCTCTACCGCCTTCCAATATTCCGATGGCGACAGCTTCTTTTGCCCGTAAAGCGCCAGGATTTCGAGCGTGTTGAGGTGTATGAGATCGGTCATAAGCTTCGTCTCGTCAGAAAACAGATAATATGGGCGATATCGGCTTGAAGCGGTCAGCTGGTATCGCGTGGGTCCAGCAGGTCGCGCAGGCCATCGCCAAGCAGATTGAGGCCGAAGACCGCGAGCGCAATGGCAAGGCCGGGCATGATGGCAAGCCAGGGTGCTGCGCCAAGATAGGTCTGCGCATCGGCGAGCATCCGCCCCCAGGTGGCGGCCGGCGGCGGCATGCCGAGACCGAGGAATGAGAGTCCCGCTTCGGTGAGGATGGCAAGGCCGAGCTGGATCGTCACCTGCACGATGATCTGGTTGGAAATATTCGGCACGATATGAAACAGCGTGATCTTGGCGCGGTTCTGGCCGATGCTGGTGGCGGCGGTGACATATTCCCGCGACCATATCTGCAAGGCAGCACCCAGCGTCAGCCGCGCAAAGACCGGCACCATGAAGGTGGCAATGGCGATGATGGCGGTGAACCGCCCCGTACCGATGAACGCGCCGAGCATCATGGCCGACAAAATCGGCGGTACGGCGAAGATGATATCGCAGGCGCGCATCACCAGGGTTTCGGTGAAACCGCGCAGTGCCGCGACCGATACGCCAAGCGCCGTGCCAATGAGCGCGCCGATGGCAACGGCGGCGATGGAGGTGGAGAGCGAATTCCATGCCCCCGCCATCAGCATGGACAGCACATCGCGGCCAAAATGGTCGGTGCCAAGCCCGCCATAGGCAAAGGGCGATTTCAGCTTCTGGGCAATCTGTATCTTCGTCGGAGAAACCGGCGTCCAGACCAGCGAAAGCAGGGCAACCGCGACAAGAAAGAGAGTGACGGCGATGCCAAGGACGAAAGCGGGGCGGCGGCGGATCAGTCGCATCATCGTGCACCTGCCCGCAGTCTTGGATCGATAAAGAGATAGGCGATATCGACCAGAAAATTCATGACGATGACAAGCGCCGAGAAGAACAGTACGACAGACTGCATGACGACGATATCCCGCTGGGTCAACGCCTGATAGGCAAGCCGCCCGAGGCCCGGCAGGTTGAAGACATTCTCCACCAGCACTGCCCCGGCAATCAGGAAGGTGAATTGCAGGCCGATCATGGTGACAACGGGGATCATGGCGTTCGGCACCGCATGTCGCCACAGCGCTACCCGCTCGCTCAGCCCCTTGGCGCGGGCGGTGCGCACGAAATCCTCGTTCATTACCTCAAGTACTGCCGAGCGGCAGACGCGGGTGAGGACGCCTGCCTGCGACAGCGCAAGCGCAATGGCTGGAAGCACAAGCGCGATAAATCCGGCAGAGAAACTCGGACGCCAACCGGGAAAACCGCCAGATGGCATCCAGCCGAGCGTGGTGGAAAAGACGATGATGAGCAGCAGCCCGACCCAGAAACCGGGAACGGCAATGCCGACATGGGAAAACAGCCCGGCTGCGAAATCCACCGGCCCGTTTCGGCTTCTCGCTGCCGCGACGCCGAGCGGAATGGCGATGGCGACCGATAGGCAGACCGCGAGCAGCGCAAGCGGCAGGGTGACGGCAAGCCGCTCGACAATAAGCCCCGCTACCGGCACGCCGTAGGTATAGGATTGTCCGAGATCACCCCGGAATACGCCTGCAAGCCAGTGGATGTAACGCAATGGCAAGGGCTGATCGAGACCCATCTGCTTTTGCAGCGCGAGAAGCGTATCCGGGCTCGCCGACGTACCGAGCATGATGGCCGCCGGATCACCCGGCAACAGCCCCATGATGATGTAGATGATGAGCGACACCGCAAACAGCGTGACGATGAGGCTTGCAAGGCGCCGGACGAGAACGGCTAACATCTGGAATTCTTTCCTTGCGTTGTTTCGTTTCGGGATGTGGCGGATGGATTTATTGTCATCCCCGCACACTCTTCCCTCATCCCTGTGCTTGTCACAGGGATCCAGCCGAAGCGTGCCTGCGCGGCGGAAAGTTTCCTTTCAGCCCAACGACTTGGGCTGGCTGGATTTCTGTGACAGGCACAGGAATGAGGTGGTGGGTAGGAATGCGCCTCGCCGTTCACGACAAACGTCACTCTTCCCAATGCACATCCGTCAGCACATTGGAGGGAATGGGTTCGTTTTCCCACAACCCCTTCAACTTCTTGTCCCAGACGCCGAGTTTCGGCATCACGAACAAGAACAGCGCCGGCACATCTTCGGCGAGGATTTTCTGGGCTTCGCCGTAAAGCTTTTCCTGCTCGGCCGCATCCGCCGTCTTTTCGACATTGGCGATGACCTCGTTGAAGGCAGGGTTCTTATAGTTGAAATAATAGGGATCACGGGAGTAGATATCGATATCCATCGGCTCAGCGTGGGCGACGATGGTCATGTCGTAATCCGCGCCCTTCAAAACATCCGCCACCCATTTTGCCGGAAATTCCGTGGTCTCGATGGTCATGGTGACACCGATTTCGGCCAGCATCGCCTGGAGGATTTGCGAGGTCCGCTGGGCATAGGCCATTTGCGGGGCCTTGATCGTGAAGCTGAAACCGTCGGGGTAACCCGCTTCGGCAAGAAGCGCCTTTGCCTTGTCTATATCGTAAGAATGAACACCGGTCGTATCGATGTAACCGCGATCGTTCGGCGTGTAGTGGCTGCCGATGGCCGTGCCGTAACCCGACCATGCGCCTTCAATCACCGTGCCGCGGTCCACCGCCATCATCAGCGCCTGGCGCACGCGCTTGTCGTTGAAGGGTTTGCGGGCATTGTTCATGCCAGCCACGACCTTGAGTTCCGTATTCCCGACGAAGGTACCGAGACGCGCATCGCCGTCGAAGGACGTCATCAGTTCCGGCGCGCCGAATTCCGGGAAGGCATCGATATCGCCGGATTTCAGTGCCGCTGCCTGCGCCTGCGGATCGGAAACGAAGCGGAAGGTGGCCTTTTCAAGCTTCACCGCCACCGCCTTGTCCCAATAGGCCGCGTTCTTCTCCAATTCCACCTTGTCGCCCTTGGCCCAGTTTGCGAACTTGAACGGGCCGGTGCCGATAGGCGTGGTACGGTTATTGTCAGCGCTCTTCGGCGCAACCATGACGGAGGCCGGCCAGCCGAGCCAGTAGATCAGGCTGCCCGCCGGCTGCTTCAGCTTCAGTACCAGCGTCGCGGCATCCGGCGTTTCTATGCTCTCGATGGCGGTGAAGAAGCGTTTTTGTGGGTTTACCGACGTTTCACCGCGTGCCCGGTCGAGCGAAAATTTCGCAACGGAGGAATCGAAGGCCTCGCCGTCGTGGAAGGTAACCCCCTGGCGCAGCTTGAACGTATAGGTCTTGCCATCGGCTGAAATTTCCCAGCTTTCGGCAAGCTGCGGTTTCACCTTGCCGTCATGGTCGATGGTGACGAGACCTTCGAATATGTTCTGCCAGCTGACCTGACCGATGGCGACGGGTGCCGCAATTGTCGGGTCGAGACCCGTCGGCTCCACTGTCATGCCCAGCGTCAAGGCGGTCTTCGGCGCGGCCGCGGCGTCCGTCATAGAAAGCGGCATCCAGAGCGCCGTCCCCAGTGCAAGCGCAAGCGCGGCGCGCCGCGTAACTTTCAGCGGCTGCGAAAAATAAGTGCGTGGCATCATTGTCCCCTGTCTGGCGGCCGAGGCATTTTTGCCTTTCGAAGACCACCCGTTGCAAAAAGAGTGTCATGTTGCAGGCGCACACACAATCGTGATTTTTGTGTGCTCCGTGTAGCTGAAATGGCTACACGGAAATACGGATGGAAATCAACCGGGATGGACAATTCTCCAGGCTGGCGAATTCCCCTACCCCGCTGTCGCCTCGCGCATGAAACGCTCGATGAAATCGGCAAGCTTGGAGGCGGCGAAGGATAGTTGCCGGTCGGGCGCCACGCAGAGATCGATCTGGGTGTGGATGCCCTTCTTGCCGGAAAGCGGAACAGCAACCATCTGGCCGCTGCGGATTTCACGCGCCACCGACAAGGCCGGCAACAGCGTGGCCGCGGCATGGCCCAGAACCAGTTCCTTCAGCATTTCCAGCGAACTGGTGATAAAGACGGGATCAAGCTCGATACCGGCATCGGCAAACAGTGTATCGAAGGCCTGACGCGCCGCGAAACTCTTGTCCGGCAGGGCAAGCGGCAGGCCGGCCAGTTCCTTCAGCGAGACTTCCGCCTGCGCGGCAAGCGCATGGCCGGTCGGAAAAATAGCATCGTAACTGATACGGGTGCGCGAGCGCACTTTCACGCCGGAGACCTTGGGCGCAAAAAGGCTGACGACCAGATCCGCTTCGGCTGCACCCAGTGCTTCCATCGCCTGGCGCGCGCTGGTGATGTGCACCTCGAAGCGCAACTGCGGATATTTGAGGCTGAACTGCGCCAGCACCGGCGCCAGAAGGTTCGCCACCGTCGCGCCATTGGCATAAACGGTGACCCGGCCGCGCTGAAGCCCCTTCAGGTCATCGATCAGCTGGTGCACATGGTCGAGTTCGCGCAGCGTCTTGCCGGCGCGGGCAGCCAGCAATTCCCCCGCCGCCGTCAGCTTCACGCCCCGGCTGGAACGCTCCACCAAAGGCGAGCCAAAATAATATTCGAGGTTCTCGATCTGGCGGCTGACTGCCGTCGGCGCGACATTCAGATTTTCGGCAGCGGCGCGCATGGAATTGGTGCGGACAAGTTCGTCGAAATACATCAATGCGCGCAATTGCATGGTCGGGATACCCTGTTTTGGCCGACACTGTCCGTCATGCCGGGCTTGACCCGACTATAGCGGCAGCTCAAGCGCGCTTGAAGCCCTCGCTCGCCACCAGCAGCTGCCTGGTATAATCCGCAGTAAACTCGCGGCTTTCCAGCGCTTCCGCCTCCAGCATTTCCACCACCTTGCCGCTTTTCATCACCGCAAGGCGATCGCACATGTGGCTGATGACGCCGAGATCGTGGCTGACCATAACGAAGGTGAGGTTGCGGTCCTTGCGGGCCTGTTCCAGCAGATTGAGGATTTCCGCCTGGATGGACGCGTCGAGCGCCGAGGTCGGCTCATCCAGTAGCAGTATCTTCGGCTCGACGATCAGCGCGCGGGCAATGGCGATACGCTGCCGCTGACCGCCCGAAAGCTGGTGCGAATAGCGGAAGCGGAAACCGGTGCCGAGACCCACCTCATCAAGCGCGCGCGCGATTCGATGCTCGCGATTGTCGAGACCATGGATGACGAGTGGTTCCAGCAGCAGCGCATCCACTGTCTGGCGGGGGTGCAGGGAACCGTAAGGGTCCTGAAACACCATCTGCACATCGCTATAAAAGCTCTTGTCGCGGTGCTTGCTCGAATAGGAGCGACCAGCCACCATCAACGAGCCTTCATCGAAATGGTTGAGGCCGGCAATTGCCCGAAGCAGCGTCGACTTGCCGGAACCGGACTCGCCGACGATACCGAAGGACTCACCCTCGGCCACATCGATGCTGACACTGTCGAGCGCGATATATCCGTCGAAATCGACCACCATGTCTTTGATAGAAAGAACCGTGCTCATGCGCGCCACTCCGCCTTGCGTTCCAGAACCGGCAGCGGATGCCGGTGGCCGCCAATTTCCGGCAGGCAGTTCAAAAGACCCTGCGTATAGGGATGCTTCGCCTCTTTAAGATTGGCAGAAGACAGCTCCTCAACGACCTTGCCCGCATACATGACCAGAACGCGGTCGCAGAAAGATGACACCAGCCGCAGATCGTGGCTGACGAAAATCAGCCCCATGCCGCGGTCGCGAACCAGCTTGTCGAGAATATCGAGCACTTCGAGCTGCACCGTCACGTCGAGCGCGGAAGTCGGCTCATCGGCGATCAGAAGTTCCGGGCCGCAGACCAGCATCATGGCAATCATGACGCGTTGGCCCATTCCGCCGGAAACCTCGTGCGGGTAAAGATCGAACACGCGCTCGGGATCGCGGATCTGCACGGCCTCCAGCATGGCGAGCGTGCGTTGGCGCGCCTCGCCGGAACCGATGCTTTCATGGGTACGCAGCGTTTCCATGATCTGGCGGCCGATGGGCATGACCGGGTTCAACGAATATTTCGGATCCTGCAGGATCATGGCCAGGCGCTTGCCGCGCATGAGCCGCCGCTCCTTTGCCGAAGCACCGAGAAGATCGACATCGCCGAAGCGCAACACATCGGCCTCGATGCGAGCGCTTTTCGGGGTCAGCCCCATGATGGCGCGGCCGGTCTGCGATTTGCCGGAGCCGGACTCTCCGACGATGCCTAGGCGTTCGCGTCCCAGCGTGAACGAGACGCCACGCACCGCCTCCACCAGCCCGGTGCGGGTGGGGAAGGAAACGCGTAGATTCTCGACGGTCAGAAGCGGCGCGCTCAATGGTTCGCCTCCTTGGGGTCCAGCGCATCGCGCAGGCCATCGCCCAGAAGGTTGAAACCGAGGCTGACGATCAGGATCGCAATGCCCGGCATGGCGGCAACCCACCATTGGTCGAGAATGAAACGGCGTCCGGAAGCAATCATCGCGCCCCATTCCGGCAGCGGCGGCTGTGCACCGAGGCCAAGGAAGCCGAGACCGGCTGCTGTGAGGATGATGCCCGCCATATCGAGCGTGACACGCACGATGAGCGACGACATGCAAAGCGGCATGACGTGTTTCAGGACGATGCGAAACGGCGACGCGCCCATGAGCTTGACCGCCGCGATGAAATCGGAATTGCGGAAGGTCATGGTTTCGGCGCGCGCGATGCGCGCATAGGGCGGCCATGAGGTGACCGCGATGGCGAGCACCGCGTTTTCAATGCCCGGTCCAAGTGCGGCCACCAGCGCAAGCGCCAGAACCAGCTTCGGAAAGGCCAGAAAAATATCGGTGATGCGCATCAGAACGGCATCCACCCAGCCGCCGGCATAACCCGAGACGGTGCCGACGATGAGTCCGATGGGTGCGGCGATGATGGCCACCAGAAGCACGACGAACAGGGTCAGCCGCGAACCGTGGATGAGGCGCGAGAGAATATCACGCCCCTGATCGTCAGTGCCGAGCAGGTAACCTTCTGTCCCCGGAGGCAGAAGCCGAGCATTGCGCAGATCGCCCTGCACCGGATCGTGTGGTGCAAGCACATTGGCAAACAGTGCGACAAGCAGCAGCGCAATGATAATGCCGAGGCCAAGCAGCGCCAGCCGGTTTTCCGAAAAGCGCCGCCAGATGACATAGGCACGGCCAAGCCGTGCCTGCCTGCGCGAGGCAGGACGGTCGGAGAGCAGCCATTCGCGGCTGTAGGGTTTGAGTGTATCGGTCGAAATCGTCATCGGCTGCGCGTCCTTGGGTCGAGCGTCCGGTAAAGCAGATCGGAGAAGAGATTGATGCCGACGAAGATGGCGCCGATCACGATCGTGCCGCCAAGAACGGCATTCATATCCGCATTCTGCAGGGAATTGGTGATGTAGAGGCCGAGCCCCGGCCACGCGAAGATGGTTTCGGTCAGCACCGAACCTTCCAGCAGACCGGCGTAAGATAGCGCAATCACGGTCACCAGCGGCACGGCGGCGTTGCGCAGAGCGTGAAACCAGATGATGCGCGTTTCCGAAAGCCCCTTGGCGCGCGCCGCAACGATATATTCCTGGGCGAGCTCATTCAGCATGAACGAACGCGTCATGCGGCTGATATAGGCCAGCGAAAAATAGCCGAGCAGAGAGGCGGGCAAGATGATGTGGCGGAACAGATCCCACAATACGTCCCATTGCCGTTGCCAGATCGCGTCGATCAGGAAGAAACCCGTGACCGGCGTAAAGGTGAATTCGTAGACGATATCCATCCGGCCGGGATAGGCGACCCATTGCAACCGGGCGTAAAACACCAGCAGCGCCAGGAGGCCAAGCCAGAAAATCGGCACGGAATAGCCGATAAGGCCAATGACGCGCACGACCTGGTCGGCAAAGCTGCCGCGCTTGACCGCGGCAAGCACGCCGAGCGGAATGCCAAAAACGGCGCCGATGATGGTGCCGAGCGTGGCAAGCTCTATGGTCGCCGGGAAAACCCGCTTGATATCCTCCATCACCGGGTTGGTGGTGAGGACTGAGATGCCGAAATCACCCGACAGCGCCTGCTTCAGATAGATGAAGAACTGCTGCCAGAGCGGCAGGTTGAGGCCGAGCTGCTCACGCACGCGCTCGACCACATGCGCAGGAGCGCGGTCGCCGACGATCGCCAGTGCGGGATCGATCGGCACAACGCGGCCAATGAAAAATGTGACCGCCATCAGCCCCAGAAAGGTGGTGATGACGGTGACGGCGAAGCCGAGAATGGCCTTCGCGCGGGCGTTGGCACGGCGTTTGCCCTGCCTCGCCCGGCTGTTTGCTTCAACGATGCTCAAGAGACCGATCCTTCCGGATCATTCCTTGGAGATCGTATAGACATAGTTGGTGTCGAAGCTCGGTCCGAGCTTCAGGCCCTTGAGCTTCGCGGAGTATCCCGCCACTTCCGTCTGCTGGAAGATGATGACGAACGGGCCTTTTTCGAGAACTTCCTTCTGGAGGTTCTGATAGATGGCGGCGCGTTTGGCATTATCCTTTTCCAGAAGTGCCGACTGCGTTTCCTTCGTCAACTCCGGAACGTCCCAGGCGTTACGCCAGGCAAGCGTCTTGTTCTTGCCTTCTTCGGAGTTGTCGTAGTTGATCGTGAAGGTCTCGGCATTCGAGTTCGGGTCGAAATAGTCCGAACCCCACTGGCCGATGTAGATATCGTGCGTGCGGGCGCGGTACTTGGTCAGCGTCTGCTTGCCGTCGCCGGGAATGATTTCCAGCTTGATGCCAGCCTGCGCCAGCGTCTGCTGTACGCTTTCGGCAATTCCGGTTACCGGCTGCGTGTTACGCACATCCATGGTCACGGTGAAGCCGTCCTTCAGGCCGGCCTTCGCCAGCAGTTCCTTGGCCTTGGCGACGTCGAGCTTGTATGGGTTCTCGTCAAGCGCGCCAAGCTGGCCCTTTGGCAGGAAGGTCTGATGGATTTCGCCGATGCCCTTGATGATCGTCGCGCCGATCGCGTCGTAGTCGACAAGATATTTAAAGGCCTCGACGACCTCAGGCTTCTTCAGGTTCTCGTTCTTCTGGTTGAGGCTGAAGTAATAAACGGTGCCCTTGGGCGCGGAGGTGACGGCAAGGCCTTCCTTCTTGGAAACGGCTTCCATATCACCCGGCTCGAGGTTGCGGGCAACGTCGATATCACCGTTTTCAAGCGCCAGGCGCTGGCCGGAGCTTTCCTTCATGTGACGATAGACCACGCGCTTCAACTTCGGCTTCTCACCGTAATAGTTGGGGTTGGCCTCCAGAATGACGGCTTCGTTGGCCTTCCAGCCAAGGATCTTGTAGGGGCCGGAACCGGCATAACCTGTTTTCAGGAACGCATTGCCGAAATCGGTGTCGTATTTGTAATCGGCGCTCGGCGTGACGGGCTTGGCCTTTTCGGTCACCAGCTTCTTGTCGACAACTGCGGCAACGGTCGCGGTCAGAACGTTCAGCACGAAGCTTGGTGCGTAGGGCTTGTCGACCGTCAGCACGAAGGTGTTGGCATCCGTCGCTTTCGCCTTCTCAGTGACGTTGTCGCCCTTGAGACCGAACTGCGTCAGAAGGAATGCTGGCGACTTGTCGAGCTTGATGGCACGTTCAAAGGAAAAGGCAACATCATCTGCCGTCACCGGATTGCCGGAGGCGAATTTCAGGCCGGTCTTCAGCTTGAAGGTATAGGTGAGACCGTCTTCAGAGGTCGTCCAGCTCTCGGCCAGATCGCCGATCACCTTGGACGTGTCGTTGAGATCGATGGAAACCAGCTTGCTGTAGGTGTTGCCGGTAACTTCAGCTGCCGAAAGCTCGAATGCCTCACCCGGATCGAGCGTGATGATGTCGTCGATGGCGAAACCTTCAACCAGCGTATCGGCCGGCGTGGCGGCAAAAGCGTGCGGCGCAGACAGCATCATCAGCGACAGAGCAGCGCTGGTGCTGAGGATACGCATGGACTTGTTGAGCGATTTGATCATAGGATCTCCCCTTTTGTTATGAGATTGATTTAGTTCGCTTTTATTTGCCTTCAGGCCGGCTCGTGCCAGGCCTGGGATAGGACGCGCAGCCAGTTTTCCCGGCATATTTTAGCAAGTTCTCCATCACCGTAGCCCGCCGATTTCAGCGCCGCAACCAGATTGTGGTTGCCGCTGGCATCGGCAACGCCAACGGGTACCGTCGCACCGTCGAAATCCGATCCGAGCGCCACGCAATCGACGCCCATACGCTCCACCATGTAGTCGATGTGGCGCACCATGTCGGAAAGCGGCGTGTCGGCAATGTCGCGCGCATCCGCCCGCAACATGGTGACCGCGTAGTTGAGGCCCACCAGACCGCCGCTCTCCTTGATGGCATCCATCTGCCGGTCAGTAAGATTGCGGGCGACGGGGGTGAGCGCATGTGCGTTGGAATGGCTGGCGATTAAAGGCTGGTTCGTGGTCTTCGCCACATCCCAGAAGCCCTTTTCGGTGATGTGGGCGAGATCGATGAGAATGCCGAGCCGGTTGCACTCCCTGACCAGCGCAAAACCGGCATCGGTGAGGCCGGGCGCGGTATCGGGCGACATTGGATAGGAGAAGGGAACGCCGTGACCGAAAATATTGTGCCGGCTCCAGACCGGACCGAGCGAGCGCAGGCCGGCGGCATAAAAAACCTCAAGCGCATCGAGATCGGCACCGATCGCCTCACAGCCTTCCATGTGCAGCACGGCCGCGAAAATATCCTCGGCAAAGGCCTTGCGGATATCGGCCGTCGAGCGGCAAAGGCGCCAGGCGCCGGCACGGTCAAGCCTGAGCGCGATCGCAGCCTTTTCCATCGCAATATCCAGCGAGGGCTGGCGTTCGAGCGGCGCCGCAAGCGGTGTATCGTAGTGGCCCTGCGCGTCCGGCTCCTGCAGGACCAGATCGCCGGAGGGAATGTAGATGGCGCAGATGCCGCCGCCGAGACCGCCTGCACGTGCACGCGGACCGTCGATATGGCCTTCGCGCGTGCCGTTCTTGAATTCAGCCACCGGATCGCCACCGGCCTTGCTGTTGCGCCACAACCGAAGCAGCACATCATTATGACCGTCGAACACTGCATGCATGTCAAGAAATTCCAGTAAGCGGCAAAACCAAAGGGGGCGGGCAGACGCCGGAATAACACCGCGCGAGAGCAAACCGGCGCATTTTTCGCCGACTGCTATAGTCTGTCAGAAACGATCTTAGGACGATCTCTCACGGCTCCGCAAGACGCAAATTAGGCAACGATGAAATTATCACCACTTGCCTTTTGCCGGGAATTGCGCAACGTCAAGCCTGCCAGCCGCCTTCGGCTTTTTTCAGCAGCGGCGTCGCGAAAACACCCCTCACCCGCTCCGGCCATTCCGGCCCGAAAGCAGCGATTTTTTGCACCCAGCGATCCGATTGCAGCATCGCAGCGCCGATTGCCACCGGCTTGATGCCGGATGAGGCGAGAAGCGAAAGACCTGAAATGATGGAACTGCCGCTGGAGATGACATCGTCCACCAGCACCACCCGCCTGCCCTCGATGAGTGGCAACATGCGCGGATCGATGTAAAGCCGTTTTTCCTGCTTGGTGGTGATGGAGGACATCGGCACCGATAGTTCCTCCAGATACCAGAATTTGCGCGAAGTGCCGAGCGGCACATATCGCGAATGGCCGAGGTGACGGGCAACGGCTGCGGCAAGCGTGAGCCCCAGAGTCGGCAGGCCGATCACGACATCTGGCTTGAGGGGGCGAAGCTTTTCCGCCAGGTCGGCGGCCAGCACTTCCAGCACGTCAAAAGAGGCCTGATTGACGATGAGCGAGGCGAGCGCATGTTCGCCATCCGCCAAGGGCCGGATCGGCAGGCAGATCTGCCGCCCGTCATCCAGCTCCGCCGGAAAGAAAGCCGAATGCGGGCCTGTCGTATCGAATGAACGGGGCGGAAGAACATCCTGCCAGAACTCATGCGGCGCGGCGGGGGATGATGCGGCGGGCGATGCGGATTGCGGCATCGGTTTTCCTTTCAGAAGCGGGACGGCAAAAGCGGAAGTGATTTTCATCCGCGCCATCCCCGTTCGGCATATCAGGCATTTCGACAACCGCAGGCATGCGGCGGGTTCATTTCATTGGGTTTTTCAGCTAGAAGGAAACAAAGCAACATGCATTCGGACAAGCCCACCTATGGCGTGGGTTTTCCCCATATTCAAGGACAAGCTACCCATGAGACTGCTGGACCGCATCGGTGAGGACCTGCCATTCCTGACGGAGCTTCGCCACGATCTCCACGCTCATCCGGAACTGGGCTTTGAAGAGGAGAGAACCAGCGCCATCGTCGCCGATCTTCTCGAAAGGGCGGGAGTGAAGGTGCATCGCGGCTTGGGCGGCACCGGCGTGGTCGGTACTTTGCAGGTGGGCAACGGCACCCGCAGCATCGGTCTTCGCGCCGACATGGATGCGCTGGCCATGCCGGAAATTCCCGACCGGCCCTATAAATCGAAGTTCCCCGGCAAGATGCATGCCTGCGGCCATGACGGCCACACCGCCATGCTGCTGGGCGCTGCGCGTTATCTCGCCAGTACCCGCGATTTTTCCGGCACCGTCCATTTCATCTTCCAGCCGGCCGAAGAAGGCCGTGGCGGCGCCAAAAAAATGGTTGAGGACGGGCTTTTCGACCTGTTTCCCTGCGATGCAGTTTATGGCCTGCACAACATGCCGGGGCTCGGAATCGATGAGATGGCCGTGGTGGAAGGACCGCAGCTTGCCTCTTCCGATAGCTGGCGCGTCACCTTCAGGGGCATCGGCACCCACGGCGCCAAGCCGCATCTCGGCCGCGATCCGGTAACGGCGGCGGGCACCTTCCTCGCTTCGCTGCAAAGCATCGTCGGCCGCGTCGTCGATCCGCTGCAACCTGCCGTCGTCAGTGCCTGCTCGGTGCAGGCGGGTGACCCCAAGGCGCTCAACGTCATTCCCGATATCGTCGAAATCGGCGGCACCGCACGCGCCTACGCGCCTGAGGTGCGCAGCCAGCTTGAAACGGAAATCGGCAGGCTCGCCAAGGGTACGGCGGCGATGTTCGGCATCGAGGCAAGCTATGAATTCATCCGCCGCATTCCGCCCGTCATCAACGATGCCGATGCGACGAAACGGGCGCTCCGAGCCGCCAAGACCGTCTTCGGCAACAAATCCCGCACCGCCTTCCCGCCCTCGACCGCCGGCGACGACTTCGCCTTTTTCGCGGGCGAGGCCCCCGGCTGCTACGTCTGGCTCGGCAATGGCCCGGCGGTGGACGGCGCGCTGCACCACAACACCTCCTACGACTTCAACGACGCGGCAATCGTTCCCGGCGTCGCTTTCTGGGCAACACTGGTGGAGCAGGAACTGGCGGCGGAGTAAAAACGGCCGGATGCATCGGCGATGGCCGCTCAGACGCGCCGCGCGCTCGGACCGGCAAGGCTGGCGAAAATTCCGGCAAGCGCGCAGCCGGCGGTGATGGCCATGATGCCGGGCCAGCCGGCATGGATCCAGAACCAGCCACCGATCCAGCCGGTGATGCTCGCTCCGCAATAATAAAACAGCAGATAAAGCGCGGAAGCATGGCTTTTGGCGCCTCCCGCATTGGCACCCACACCACTGCTGGCAGCCGAATGCCCAATGAAAAATCCGACGGTTATCGCCGCAATCCCCGCCACGATGAGGATGATGCTTGAGGCGAAGGTCAGCAGGATACCGGCAAGGATGGTGGAAAAGGCAACCACCAGCATGATCCGCCGGCTGAACCGGTCGACCAGAGCACCGCCATAGGAGGAAGCGACGATACCCAGGGCAAAGGTCAGGAAGATCATGCTGACGGCGGTTCGGCCCAATTCGTAAGGCGGCGCGACGAGGCGAAAGGCGCAATAGTTGAAAACGGTGGTGAACACGCTCGTCAGCATCGCGCCAAGGAAATAGAACCGCCGAAGTTCAGGATTTCCAAGATGTTGCGCCCATATTCTCAGATGATTTTTCAGCGGCATGTGCTGCGGCCGGAAATTCCGCGAGGGCGGAAGAAGCAGCAGGAAGCCGATGGCCGCAAGGATGCAGACCGCCCCCAGTGCATACATTGCGACCTGCCAGGACGTATAGGCGGACACCAGCCCCATGCCGACACGCCCGGCCATGGAGCCGAAGGCCGTGCCGCCGACATAAAGCCCCATCGCCTTGCCGAGACTGGAAGGTTCGATCTCCTCGGCAAGATAAGCCATGGCGACGGCGGGAACGCCGCCGAGCACGAACCCTTCCAGCGCGCGGGCGGCGAGCAGCCATGCCCAACCTTCCGTGCTTGCTGCAATGATATTGGCGATAGCGGCCAGCATCATCGAAACGAACATCAGATTTCGGCGGGTGAAGAGCTGGGCAAAAGCACCGCTGAGAAGAATGGCGAAGGCCAGCGTTCCCGTCGTCAGCGACAGGGCGAGCGATGCGGTTGCGGGGTTTATGCCGAATTCCGCCGGAAATTCCGGCAGCAGCGGCTGCACGCAATAAATCAGCGAAAAGCTGGCGAAGCCGGCCAGAAAGAGCGCCCAACTCGCCCGGCGAAACTGGCGGCTTCCCTGCCGGATCCAGAGCACATCCGGCGGCTCCTCCGTCATGACGATCGGCGGGGTGAAATCCTGTTTTTTGAGCTGGCGCATCGGGTTTGTCCTTTTCGCTCCCAGCTATAGCGCAGCTCCGTCTTTCATTCTAATATATGGAATGCGTTCCTGTCATATCTGGATCTAATATCATGGAACTCAGGCACATCCGCTATTTTCTGGCCATCGCCAATGAAGGCAGCTTCACGCGGGCGGCAGAACATCTGGGAATCGCGCAGCCGCCGCTCAGCCAGCAGATAAAGGTTCTGGAACAGGAAATCGGCGTGCGGCTATTCCGGCGTCTCGCGCATGGCGCGGAACTAACGCCGGCGGGTCATGCGTTTCGCATCGCGGTGGCCCATATTCCGCATCAGGTGAGCGAAGGTATCCGGCTTGCACGCAGGGCGGCGGCCGGTGAAACCGGTATCCTGAGAATAGGCGTTACCGGCACGGCGGCGCTCAACCCTCTGGTTCCGGCCTGCATCCGCACTTACAGACGCAAATACCCTGACGTAGAACTTCAGGTGATGGAGGCAGCTGCTCTCGCACTGACGCCGGCCCTACTTGAAGATCGGCTGGACGTGGCGCTGCTGCGCCCCTCACAATCCGACCCTGATACGTTGCTCGAGGAAGTGCTCACTGACGAACCGCTTCTGGTCGCCCTGCCGGCATCCCATCCACTCGCGCGGCGCGGAACCGCCATAGACCTGATGGAACTGCGCGACGACCCTTTCATTCTGACGCCACGCAGCATCGGCACCAGCCTTCACGATGCATCGATAAAAGCCTGCGAGGAGGCTGGATTCACGCCGCGTCTCGGGCCGGCTGCACCGCAAATCGTCTCGATATTGTCGCTGGTCGCGGCCGAACTCGGGGTTTCCCTCGTTCCGGAATCCGTCGCACAAGTCAAAATGCACAACATCGTCCTGCTGCCCTCCAGCGGTCCGCCGCCACAGCTTTCCATATCGCTCGCCTATCGGCGCGGAACGACATCGCCCGTGGTGAAGAATTTCGTGATGGCAGCGCGCATTGCCGCGCGTGAAACACAGACGCCTGACGGGCCCAAGGTGGAATAAATCGCAGCCCGCAGATGCGAACCGCCGCTATTCGAGAACCGCAATCACCGGGCTTTCCATCACCTTGCCCGTAAGCACATCGGCAATGCCCATATCCGTCTGGTGCGGGCCGATGTTGCAGGCGAGCGTGGCACCGAAACAGGCCTTGAAGACGAGATAGGGCGGTTGCCACTCCACCACCTTGCCAACGGCGGTGCGCAATTCCTCGAAAGCCTGTGCTACGTCTTCAAGCGGCGCATCGGAAACGAGGCCGGAGAGCGGCAGGGGTAGAAGCGCGGTCACCTTACCCTCAGAGGCGACAGCCATGCCGCCGCCTGTCGCAATCACCGAATTGGCGGCCAGCGCCATGTCTTCGGCATTACCGCCGAAGACAGTGAGGTTGTGGCTGTCATGCGAGACGGTGGTGGCGAATGCGCCGTTCCAGCGTCCCCAACCGGTAAGGAAGCCGGTCCTGGTAACTGGCTCGGCCTTGCCGTGGCGGTGGGTGACGGAAATCATCGTGGCGCCTTCGGGGGGAACGACGAAACCATCCTTCACCTCGGCTTCCGCCTCGCCCCATTGCGTGAAGCGTGGGCGGTCGATGGTGGCAAGGCGCACCCTTGCGCCCTCGCAGGCAACCCGGAAATCATCGGCTGCGCGCAGCGGCAGCTTCATCGAGCCTTCGAGCGCCGCCGCATCGCAGGCTGGAATGTCGACGAGCATATGCCCGGCTTCCGCAACCGCCCTGCCACCGGCCAAGACATGACGGGCTGAAAAACCACTCAAATCCTCGAAAACGACGATATCGGCGCGGCGACCGGCGGCGATGAGGCCGAGATCGGCACGGCCGAGCCGTTGCGCGGCGTTGAGGGTCGCGGCGCGCAACGCCCATTCGGGCCTCAGCCCGTAACCGACGAGCCGGCGCACCACATCATCCAACCCGCCGCCCTGCAACAGATCGTCCGGGAAAACATCGTCAGTGCAGAGCGTCAGCGTCTGCGGCAGGTGGCCGAGCGCATTCAGCGCCTCCACAAATTCCGGCAGCAGATGATCGTGCGAGCCGCGCAGCTCGATGGTCAACCCCGCCCGAAGCTTCGCCATCAGGTCTTCAGCCGAGACCAGCTCGTGATCGGAAGAAACGCCTGCCACCATGAAGGCGTTGAGATCGGCGTCCTTCAGGCCGCGCGCATGGCCACAGATGAGCTTTTCCGAGACAAGACCGGCCTGTACGATGCCACTCATCCGCGGATCGCGGTCGATGACGCCGCGCATGTTCATGATTTCCGCAACCCCGCCAATCTGCGGCCATGACAGGATATCAGCGAGAATTCCGGCATCGAAATCAGCGCCGCCGCGCTCCAGCCCCGGTGCTGATGGCACTGAAGAGGGTGCAAGCAGAATGGCGCGCAGCGGCAGGTTTTCGATGGATTTCGCCGCCCAGCGCACCCCTTCGACACCATGGACATTGCCGAATTCATGCGGGTCCCAGACGATAGTGGTGACGCCGCGGGCAACCACTGCTGCCGCATAGGCAGCGGGCGTTATCATCGAACTTTCGATGTGCATATGCGTGTCGATCAGGCCGGGCGAGACAAAGGCGCCCGACGCGTCGACGAGCTGCGCTGCATCGCTGCGGCTTGCCGGTTCGTGAACGCTGGCGATTAGCGGACCGACAATGCCGATATCAGCGGCGCGAAGCTCCCCCGTCACCACATCCACCAGCGTTCCGCCAGTAATGAGAACATCGAAAGCCGCATCGCCGCGCGCAGCGGCAACCGCGCGGGCGCGCAGCGCATCGTCGTTAAGATCGACCGGCTCGCGTATCGGGGATTGTGCACTCATCGGGCAGCCTCGCGGCGCAACGCCTCGAGAACCGCAGCCTTTGCCGCTTCGGCATTCACGGTGTCGGCGAAATGCGCGTTGAAGGCGGCAACCTTGTCGGCACGCGGCTCAACCACCGTTCGCCCGCGCGTTAGCGCCGCGTGAAGCTCGACATCGATCCGCGTATGGCGCCAGCCAAGCAGCTCGGAGGTGAAGCCGACAGCGGCAACGGGATCGTAAAGCGCCATGGCCGGTCTGCCGCGTCTCGTGGCGATGCCGATGAAACCTTCCAACAGGTCGGCAATCAGGCCGGCGTTTTTGCCGCCAGCATTTCGGATCGGCAGCACATCGGCTGGCGAGGCGGTGACCTTGCGGCAGGCGTCCAGATCGACCATGCGCAGCGGCAGGTCATGGGAAAGCACGATGGCCAGCGCTTCCGGATCGGCAAAGGCGTTGAATTCGGCAGATGCGGTGTGGTTGCCGCTCGTCACGCCGCCACCCATCCAGGTCAGATCGGAAATTTTCGCGACAAGATCGGGCCGGGCAAGGCAAAGGGCGGCGATGTTGGTAAGCGGGCCGAGCGCGAGGATACGCTTTTCGCCTGCCCCCTCAAGCCAGCCGCACAGCGCAGTGAAAGCGTCGCTTTGCGGCAGAGCGGGCGCATCCGGCAGGCTAAGGCCGACGGTCGGAATGCCGCTGTCACCCAGAATGCATTGTGCGGTTTCGAGCGCGCCAAGGACGGGTTTGGCACGGCCCTGATGGAGCGGCATGGACCAGCCGAAGGCGGCGACCGCGCCTGCGGCGTTGCTGCAGACAACATCCAGCGTCGCATTGCCGAAGACCAGCGAAATGCCGTCTATGGCAAGGCCTGCCGATTGCACCACCATGATGGCGGCGATATCGTCAAAGCCCATATCGGTATCGATCCACACACCCATGATCAGCCAAACACCTTGAGGCTTGCCGCCTTTTCGACCGGAAGGTCGAAGGCGAGCGTATCACCGATCGTATGGGCGGTCAGCGCAGCATCGGTCTCCGCCTTGATGGGACCAAGCAGCGTATCCAGCAGGTACTCACGGGTATTTCCGGCAAAGGATGTGCCGCGCACGGTTCCCTGGAAAGGACCTGAACCAAGGGTGACCATGCGCGGCCGCCAGGCCAGTCCAGATGCTGAAGGGACTGGTCCGGTAAGCGGTGTTGTGCCGTTTTCGGTTTTCAACGCGCCGCCTTCCAGCGCGAAGATGTTTTCAAAGCCGACGAAATCCGCCACGAAGGCGGAAACCGGCGCATTATAGATCTCTTCCGGTGTACCGATCTGCTCAATCTTGCCGCCCTTCATGACGACAATACGGTCGGCCAATGCGAGCGCCTCGATCTGGTCATGGGTGACGAAGATCATCGTCACACCGGTTTCCTTCTGCACGCGCTGCAATTCGGTGCGCATTTCAAGCCTGAGGCGCGCATCAAGGTTGGAGAGCGGCTCGTCGAGCAGCAGCACCTTCGGCTCCATGACCATGGAGCGCGCCAGCGCCACGCGCTGCTGCTGGCCGCCGGAAAGCTCGGCCGGCTTGCGCGATGCGAAGTTCGACAATCCCACGGACTTCAGACCGGAGGCGACCTTGTCATCAAGCGCCTTGCCGTTCATGCCCTTGAGTTTCAGGCCGAAGGCGACGTTTTCGTAAACCGTCAGGTGCGGAAACAGCGCATAGGACTGAAACACCAGCCCGACGGCGCGCTTGTTGGCGGCGACGCGGGTGATATCGGAGCCGTCGAGATCGATGCGCCCGCCCGCCACCGGCATCAGCCCGGCAATGGCGC
Organism: Agrobacterium sp. 10T429; assembly: GCF_056393925.1. Classification (NCBI taxonomy): domain Bacteria; kingdom Pseudomonadati; phylum Pseudomonadota; class Alphaproteobacteria; order Hyphomicrobiales; family Rhizobiaceae; genus Agrobacterium; species Agrobacterium sp. 10T429. The sequence goes on along the minus strand of NZ_JBFTGV010000010.1, from coordinate 198,589 downwards.
GCATCGTGGTGGTCTTGCCACAGCCGGAAGGACCGAGCAGCGCGAGAAGTTCACCCTTGCGGATATCGAGGTCGAGATCCTTGACGGCGATGCTGTTGCCGTAGGCGAGCGAGACTTTTTGGAGCGAAAGGTAATTTGCGTCAGACATAACGGGAGAACCCCAGAAAACGTTCGGCCAGGAAGACGATGCCGATGGAAAGGAAGGCGAGCAGCGATGAGAGTGCAGCGACAGACGGATCGAAAACGATCTCCATGTAGCCCAGCATATCGATGGGCAGCGTACGCACGCCCGGACCCGACAGGAACAGCGACACGGGCACCTGATTGAAACTCGTCACGAAACCGAGGATGAAGGCCGACAGGATGCCGCCGCGAATATTGGGCAGCACTACACGAAAAAATGCGCCAAACCGCGACGAGCCGAGCAGCACCGCCGCCTCCTCGATATCCGAACGCAGATTGTTGAGGCTGGCCGAAACCACCCGTACCGCATAGGGCAGGATGAGCGCCGTGTGCGCGAGAAACAGGGCAAGCGTGATGCCGATGCCGAAGGGAACGACGAAATAGCGCAGCAGCGCCAGACCGACGATGATACCCGGCACGATGATCGGCGCCGAAACGATCGTGCGCACGGTTTCCGCAAAGGGCAGCTTGTAGCGCGACATGGCGTAGGAAGCGGGAATACCGAGGACGAGCGCCGTGAATGTGCCGCCGATGGCGAGGAACATCGACATCGCGAAGCTTTCACGGAAACTTTCGACGGTGAAGACCTTCGCGATCCATTTCAGTGAAAAGCCCTGCGGCGGAAAGGCGAGCGTGTCGCCGGCCGAAAACGAGGCCGCAACGATGATGAGGAACGGCCCGATCAGGAAGCCGACAACGAGCAGGAGCGTGAGCGGAATGAAGAGCTGCCGGGTCATTTCTTGTTCCTTGCGGTGGCGATGCGCTTCAGCAGGATATTGGCGGCAAAGCTCATGACGATCAGGATGAAAGCGATGACGCTGGCGGCGACGAAATTGTTGGAGACCGTCACCTGCTGATAGAGCAGGGTTTCCAGCATCAGCACCTTGGAGCCGCCGAGAATGGCCGGCGTGATATAGGCCGTGAGCGAACCGGTGAAGACCAGCGTGCCGCCGACAACAAGCCCCTCCTTGGTGAGCGGCAGGATGACCTTCCAGAACACCTGCAGCCAGTTTGCGCCGAGAACGCGGGCGGCTGCGATCGTATCCTTGGGCATATTCTCCAGCGCACTGATGAGGGAAATGATCATCAATGGCAGGAACAATTGCAGAAGGCCGATGAAAACAGCCGTTTCGGAAAACAGTATACGGATCGGCGCATCGCTCAGTCCTACCGCCTGAAGCGCCTGGTTGACGATGCCGGTTCTTCCGAGAATGACGATCCAGGCATAGGTTCGGGCAACCGGCGAGATCATCAGCGGCAAGACGACCAGATTGACGACATGTCCTTTCGCGCCCTGCGACAGATTGACGATGGCGAAAGCCGCCGCATAACCCACCACCGCAGATACGATGGTGACGAGTGCGCCAAGCTTCAGGGTGCGCAGGAAAACCGCCCTGTTCAGCGGATCGGAGAAGAAATCGGCGTAAGCGGACAATGTCCAGCCGTCAGTGGTGTGAAAGCCTTCCGACAGGAGCATGAAGACCGGCACAAGAAAGACCGCCGCCGCGAAAATAGCGGCGGGCAAGGCAAGCGCCAGCGCTTCGGCCCGGTTCTGAAACATCGCTTTATTCCCTGAACGGCCTGCGGCCGATTGTTACTGCAAGCGGCCAGGGCCAGCTTGCGGAATTGAGAGGTGGAAAAGCGGTCAGGGGACGACCAAACCGCTTTTCCGGGAATGGAGCCGCCCTTTCGGACGTTTTAAATGCCCCATTCCAAACCTTGATAAGGACTTACTGACCGACCTTGGCGTTCCACTCCGACAGCCACTTGTCACGGTTGTCGAGCGTCACGGCGGAAGGAATGAGCTGCAGGCTTTTTGCGGTTTCGTCGCCATAGGTGATGTTGTTCGCCACCTCGTCGGACACCTTGACTTCCTTGTTGGTCGGGCTGTCCACGAGCTTTTCGGCCAGCGCCTTCTGAACGTCGGTCGAGAGCCAGAAATCCATGAACTGCAGCGCCAGATCTTCGTTCTTCGTGCCCTTTGGCACCACGAGCACGTTCATGCCGCCGGTCTGGCCTTCCTTGGGGGTTGCCCAGGCAAGCGGCAGATCGAGCTTGGTAAAGGGCGCCCAGGAGAAGCGGCCGATGGGGGCGGCCCAGATTTCTTCCTGCTGCATGAGCTGCACCAGCTGCGACGATTTCACGTAGAACGTGACGATATCGTCCTTCTTTTCGCCCACGGCTTCGATAGCGCCAGCAAGATCAGGCGTATCCTTGCCGATGGCCTTGCCCAGCATGTAAAGCGCCGGCGGGCCCTGATTGGTAGTGACATTCGGGAAAGCGACGTGGTCGACGATGCCGTCCTTCAAAAGATCGGCCCAGCTATCGATCTTCATCTTGTCTGTGCGGTAAACGATTGACGTGGCGTAGAAATTGACGCCAACGCTCATGCCGTCGCCATTCGGATCCTTGGCGATATCATAGAGCTTGCCGATATTCGGCACCTTGGCGGCATCGATCTTCTGGATCAGGTCCTTGCGGGTGGCGGAAAGCGCATCCGCCATGGAAACAATGGCGAGATCGACCACCGGATTGGCCTTGTTGGCCTCCATCTTGGCGAGGCGCTCAACGCTGTTGCCGGTCTCGACGACCAGCTTGCAGCCGCATTGCTTTTCGAACGGTGTATAGACCAGTTCCTTGAATTCGTCCTGCGCGAAGGCGTAGACCGAGATCGTCAGCGTCTTGTCCTGCGCCTGCGCGGCACCCATCGCCAGCATCAGGGCGGTGCCCGATGCAAGAATGATTTTTTTCATGGTGTGAGTTCTCCTGCTGTCGTGTTTTTGGCTTCAATCGCATCATGCTTTTTTTCGCCGGTGGAGCCGCGCATGATCAGCGCCATCGGTACTTTCGAGATTTCTGCCGTGACCTCGGTAGCTATGCCGTTTTCGAAGCCCGCCTCGCCATCGATCGCGCGCAACAGCGCATCCACGGCCAGATCGGCGATGCGGCGCATATCCATGCGCATCGTCGTCAGCGGCGGCGTCACCACGGCGGAGAAAATCAGATCGTCGAAGCCGGTGACACTCGCCTCTTCCGGCACCTCGATGCCCTCGCGCTGCAATTCAGTGAGCGCGCGCAACGCATGCAGGTCGGATACGGCAGCAAAGGCAGTGAAACCATCCCTCACCTTTTCGGTAAGGCCGAGACGGCAACCCGCACCATCCGCCTTTTCAATGGCGTCTACCCACAGCGTCTCCGTGACGCAGGCCTTGCCCAAACCATCGCGAATGCCGCCGAGTCGGTCGTTCTGCACATTTGAGTCGCGGTTCTTGCCGATCAGCACCACCTTGTCGTGTCCGAGGGCTGCCAGATATTCGCCGATCTGCCGGCCGCCATCCCAGTGGTCAGCGGCCACGGTGTTTCCGGGCGTCGAGGGGCTGTCGATCACCGCCACTGGGCAATCGACATCCGCGATACGCGTGCCGCGGCGGGGAACGACGACCATGCCATCCACTCCACGCTCGATCAGCCGGTTGATGGCGTCCGTCTGCATGGCGATCTCGCCGCGCGAGTCGGCGATCAAAACACCATAACCGGCATTGACGGCTGCCTTTTCGATGGCCTGCGCGATCTGTGGGAAGAGTGGATTGGCGATATCCGGCAGCACCAGCCCGAGAACTCCTGACCTGCCGGTGCGCAGCGCCCTGCCCGCCGAACTCGGCACATAACCAAGTTCGCTTGCGGTCTTGCGGATGCGCTCCACCAGTTCCGGCGAAACACGGCCCTTGCCCGACAGCGCATTGGACACGGTTGCAACCGACACGCCGAGTGCCGCTGCTATCGCGCTCAGATTGGTGGCAGGCCGTGAAGACGCCATGATGGTCCGAAAGGGCTGATTAAACGTTTAATCAAGATAATCGACCAAAACCGTCCTGTCGAGTCCGGCCAGAGACAAAACCGGGCAAAAATCGAGGCACGAACTCTAAATGCCCGAAAAAAGTGCGCTTATTTTTCCAGTGGCAGATTGCCCGCGGCACGATAGGCCTCCACCTGCCGTACCAGCCAGTCGCGAAACAGCACGACTGGAACGTGGTTGGCACGGGATAGCGGCGCGACCGCATAATAGGAACTCGGGCTTTTGGCCTGATGATCGTAGGCTTTCACCAGTTGCCGCGATTTCAGTTCGTTATCGATCAGGAAAAGCGGCATCAAAGCCACGCCAAGTCCGGCGATACAGGCCTGTGCCACGCTGGAAAACTGCTCGAACCGCATGCCCTGCGGCAAGGCAAGCGAATGGCCGAGGCTCTCGAACCAGTGGCTCCAGGCACCCGGCCGCGAGGCCATGTGCAGCAGAGGCAGGCCGGCAATATCCTCACCCTTTTCGACCGGATGCGCCTTCAGGAATTCGGGGCTGCATACCGGCGCAACCATCTCATGCATTAGAAAGGTGCTTTCCGCCCCCGGCCAATCCGCCTGCCCGATGTGGATCGCCATATCCAGTTGCTCACGCTCGAAGTCGAACTGGCCGATGCGGGTGGCGAAATTGATGGTGATTTCCGGATGGCTGGAGACGAAATCAGGAATGCGCGGCAGAAGCCAGCGGGTGCCGAATGTCGGCAACATCGCTAGATTGAGCGTATTGCCATGCGTTTTGGTCATGATCTGCAACGAGGCGGCACGTATCTCGCCAAGGGCTGCGGCAATCGATTTCGCGTAAGCACCACCCTCGGTCGTCAGTGACACTCCACGCGCGCCGCGCTCGAACAGGCGCACCCCAAGCTGTTCTTCCAGTGACATAACCTGACGGCTGATCGCCCCTTGCGTCAAGGCAAGTTCATCGGCAGCCGCTGAAAAGCTGCCAAGCCGGGCAACGGAATCAAAGGCGGCAAGCGCACTGGTGGAGGGCAGGAGTTTGCGGCTGAGAGACGTCATGAGCCATTACTATATGTAATGCAAAAATGAGTAAACATGGCTTGTGCCATCAGGGGCTAACACGAATAATCCGGCCAGCAAATCCGGAGGCATAACGTGAGCGAACGCGCAGCATTCAATTGGCAGGACCCTTTTCTGCTGGAAGACCAACTGACCGACGACGAGCGGATGATCCGCGACGCCGCCGCAGCCTTCGGCAAATCGGAACTTATGCCGCGTGTGTCCGAGGCCTATCTTTCTGAGACCACCGAACCGGAACTGTTCCGCCTGATGGGCCGCACCGGCCTTCTGGGCGTCACCCTGCCGGAAGAATATGGCGCCGCAAATGCCAGCTACGTGGCCTATGGTCTCGTGGCCCGCGAGGTGGAGCGTATCGACAGCGGTTATCGCTCGATGATGAGCGTGCAGTCCTCGCTCGTCATCCATCCGATCTTCGCTTATGGCTCGGACGAACAGAAGAAGAAATACCTTCCCGGCCTCGTCTCCGGCGAGCTGATCGGCTGTTTCGGCCTGACCGAACCGGATGCCGGCTCCGATCCGGGCGGAATGAAGACCCGCGCCGAAAAGATCGCCGGCGGATATCGCCTGCGTGGTTCGAAAATGTGGATTTCCAATGCGCCCATCGCCGATGTCTTCGTCGTCTGGGCGAAATCCGAAGCCCACGACAACCAGATTCGCGGCTTCGTGCTGGAAAAAGGCATGAAGGGTCTGTCTKCACCGAAGATCGGCGGCAAGCTTTCGCTGCGCGCCTCCATAACAGGCGAGATCGTCATGGATGGCGTGGAAGTGGGCGAAGATGCGCTGCTTCCGAATGTTTCCGGCCTGAAAGGCCCGTTCGGCTGCCTCAACCGCGCCCGCTACGGCATTTCCTGGGGCGTGATGGGCGCTGCGGAAGATTGCTGGTTCCGCGCCCTGCAATATGGTCTCGACCGCAAGCAGTTCGGCAAGCCGCTGGCCGGCATGCAGCTTTACCAGAAAAAGCTCGCCGACATGCAGACCGAGATCGCTCTCGGCCTCCAGGCATCGCTGCGCGTCGGCCGCCTGATGGACGAGCACAAAATGGCGCCGGAAATGATCTCCATCATCAAGCGCAACAATTGCGGCAAGGCGCTGGATATCGCCCGCCAGGCCCGCGACATGCACGGCGGCAACGGTATCCAGATCGAGTACCACGTGATGCGCCACGCCCAGAACCTCGAAACGGTCAACACCTACGAGGGCACGCACGACGTTCACGCGCTGATCCTCGGCCGGGCGCAGACGGGCATTCAGGCGTTTTTCTAAGACCTTCTCCGCATCATTTCCTTCACGAAAAAAAGGCCTTCGAAAATCACTTCGAAGGCCTTTTTACTTTTCCGGTTCAGGCAATCGCTCAGAACGTGCCTCTGACACCAATGCCGAACATGCGCGGTTCGGTCATGCTGGCCTCGATGCCGCCAATGCCGCGGTTCTGCTGCATATAGGTCGGCGCACGCTCGTCGAAGACGTTCTTCACGTAAGCGTAGACCTCCATCTCCTCCTGGAACTTGTAGCTCGCACGCACATCGGCGATGGTGTAGGGGTCGATCGCATAGGCAGCCGTGTTGGCCGTGTCGGAATAATAACCGTCGATATGACGCACCTGACCCGAGACGGTGAACTTGTCGGTCACATCCCAGCTTGCCCCGATGCTGAACATGTAACCAGGCGATTTCGCGAATTCATTGCCTGCATAGCTGGCATTGCTGGAAATCTGGTCGATTTCGGTCTTCAGCACGCCGGCACTTGCCTTCAACGTCACATTGTCGAGAACCTGATAGTCGGCGCCGACTTCCAGACCATAGGCATGCGCTTTTTGCGCATTGATGGTGTAGGATTGAGTAATGCCTGACGAGATAACGACCGGAATATTGTACTGGGCGTTCTTGTAATCCATGTAGAACAGGTTGCTGTTGAGCGTCAGCCTGTCATCCAGCAACTTCGCGCGCGTGTAGAGTTCGTAGTTCCAGATGGTTTCCTTCTCGAAGGGCAACCATTGGCCCGACGAGATGTTCAGCGATATGCCGCCGGGATTGTAACCACGGCTGATCATGCCGCCAACGGTCCAGTCATCATTGATCGCATAGGCAAGCGAGGCCTTGGGAAGCAATTCGGAAAAGGTCTCGTCAAAATCAACCGCGACGTTGGAATAGACGGAGCGGCCCGCCCGCTGGATACGGTCGGTCTGGTAACGCAGGCCGCCGGTAAGCGTCCACTGGTCCGTCAAACGATAGCTCAGCTCGCTGAAGATACCTAGATTGTCCTTGGTATCATCGAATGTCGAAACGCTGTTGTTGTAGGTACCCCGCAGATAAAGAACTTCATCGGCCTGCGTGTGGGCGTAAAATATGCCCGCGACGCCGCTCAGCACATCTTCCTGATCACCGAAGGTCACACGGGTCTCGTGGGACGTGTTCGTCTGATCGATATTGGCATCGCCATTATTGACCACACCCACCCTGCGGCGCGCATCCGAAGCGGAAAATTGCGTCTGGTTGAAGAGTTTTACGCCGTTTTCAAAGTCGTAATTGATGTCGAGAATGCCGGTGTGGGTATTCTGGCTCCAGCTCGGCATGGTGGTGGTGATGTGGTTGAGATCCTCGAAAGGACGCGACGCCGCTTCCTGGCTCGGCCGGTTGGCGGCGTTATAGGAATAGGTCAGCTTGGTCGTCAGGCCCGGAATTTCCGGCGGTTCCCACAGAAGCTTGAAACGCGCGTTGAATTCCTTGAAATCCTGGTTGGTGCCTGCGTGGGCAAAACCGGAATTGATGTAATCGATAAAGGTATCGCGACCCGAATAATCGATTGCCAGACGCGCCGCCAGCTCGTCTTCGATCAACGGGCCTGAGACCGCAAAGGACGCCCGCTTCTGGTGATAATTCCCGATTTCGGCCTGATAGCTTGCTTCCGGCGTAAACGTCGGATCCTTGGTATTGACGAGAATGGCGCCGGCAATGGCGTTAGCGCCCTGCGATGTGGTCTGCGGCCCACGGAAGACCTCGATGCTTTCGACATCCCAGATGGACGTCGCGCCATAGATGAACTCGTTATAACCGAGATAGTGACCATCGACATTGATGGTGGCGCGCGGCACGGTGCCGGCGAAGAACGCCGTTGCTCCGGTGTTCGGGCCCTGCGTGTCGAGACCGCGAATGATCGGGGCGCTGACATTGTCGGTATAAACAACGTTTGGAATGTCCTTGATCGCGTCTGAGACGGTTGGATCGCCGGTCTTTTCCTTTTTCAGTTCATCGCTGGATTTGACCGAGACGGAAGACGCCGTGTTCTTCATGTCGCGCGCGACTTTTTCGCCGGTCACCACAATCGGCTTGAGAACGGTCGTTCCCGAGGCCTCGGCCTGTTGCTCCTGGGCGAAAACCGGCGTCACAAACAGGGCGGCCAGCGTCAAAACGCTGACCCCGCCCATCAAACGGCCGCTAGAACGAAACCCCATAACACACCCCTAGTAAACATGAGTATCAAAGTCATATTCAAGTAACGGAAGCGTTATCCGTTTCGCAATAGAGAATGCGTTCCATATTGTGGACGGATAGGGTTCCGTAACGGGATGTGCCATATTTACAACAAAGTTTATCGACTGGCCGTTGTCGTGTAGTTCCCCGCCTCAAGGGGAAGGCGTTGAAATAGCTCAGAAATCGATTCCGATTTCCGGTCGGATGCGCTAGGCATGTTCACGACATAAATCGGGGAGCGGACTTGGACGCCATGGATGACGAGCCGGACAATCTGCCTGAAAACGACGGAGAGAAGCGCTCTGCCCTCATTCAGTCGGTCTCTATTGCTGCCCGTTTTCTCGACCTTCTGGCAAAATCGGACGGGGCGCTTGCACTCGGCGAACTCGCCAAACGCGCCGGCACAGGCCGTTCCACAGCTCATCGTTACCTGCAAAGCCTCGTGCGGGAAGGACTGGTGGCACAGGACCCTGCAACCGGCAGCTACGACCTCGGCCCAACCGCGCTCTCGATAGGCGCCAGCGCGCTCAGACGAATCAATCCGGTTGAAACCGCCGGTCGACAGATGAAAGCACTGGCCTCGCAGATCGGCGCCAGTTGCGGCGTGGCGATCTGGACCGATCGCGGCCCGACCGTGGTGCAGTGGCACAGGAGTGCCAGCTTCTCCATCAGCACCGTGGCGCTGGGGGATGTTTTGCCGCTGGATAACAGCGCCTGCGGGCTGGTTTTTCAGGCTTATCTGCCACCGGATAGGACAGCGTCGGTGCGCAAGCTGCAGCCGCCCGCCTTTCGCGGGTCCCGCCCAGACGCTAAAGTCCTGCACGCCATTCGTGAGACAGGCGGCGCGGAACTCAACGAACACCTGTTCTCCGCCCTGACCGGCAAGGCCGCCCCGGTTTTCGACGCGCAGGGCGAAATCTGTTGCGTCGTCACCACCGTTTCTTTCCTCGCGACCGCCGAAACCGAGCGGCACTTTCCGCAGCTTCTTGAAGCGGCCGGAAAGGCGACGGCAGAATCCGGCGGCTCGTAAACCTATCCGGCCAGGTGGTCGGCGAAGGTGCTGCCGGAATAGGCGGTGCGGAAGAGCCCGGCATCACCGAGCCTCGGAAGCAGCCGCTCCAACACCAGCCGCATCGACGCGACCGAACCGCCAGGCACCGCGACAAAGCCGTCTATCGCGCCGGCCGCCACCCATTCGCGGATGCTTTCAAAAGCATCCTCAACCGTGCCGATGATCTGCCAATGGCCCGACCCCATCACTTCCGGTCGCCGCAACAATTCGGCAACGCTCAGCGTTTCCCGTTCGATCAGCCGGCGGAGCAGATTGGCATGGGTGCGGCTTCTCGGTGTCTCGGGCGGCGGCGGCAAGTCAGACGGGGTCACGATCCGCGTGAGCGACCAGTCGGAAAGGTCAAGACCCGTCAGATTTTGAATGGATGCAAATACACGGCTATGGTTGGCCCTTGCGTGGGTCTCCGCAAACAGCTCCAGCGCCTCGTTCTTGGTGTCCGCCAGATAAAGACTGAGACCCGGCATCAGCTTCACCACATCTGGTGAGCGCCCATGCCGCTCGGCTCTTTGCCGCAAATCCGCCCGAAGCTCGATTGCCGCCTGCATATCCGGCGTCGAGGCAAAGACCGCATCCGCAACGGAGGCTGCGAAATCGCGGCCTTCAGGGGAAGCCCCAGCCTGCACCAGTGGAATACGGCTGGAATGGGCCGGCAGGTTGAGCGGGCCTTTGACGCTGAAGTGCTCTCCTTCATGCGCGATTGGCTGGACCAGCGACGAATCTGCAAAACGCCCGCTCTCTTTGTCCAGCTTCAGCGCCTCGTTGGGAAAGCTCGCCCAGAGCTGCTGTACTACCTGCGTGAACTCGGCGGCGCGTTCATAACGCTCCTGCGGCGACGGCATTTCTTTCAGGCCGAAATTTTCGTGGCCGTCCAGCGCTGTGACGATGTTCCATCCCGCCCGGCCATTGCTCAACCAGTTCAGCGATTGCAGTTGGCGGGCAACCACATAAGGCGGCAGGAATGTCGTCGAAACCGTGGATAACAGGCCGACATGGCTGGTCTCCCGAGCGATGGCGGCCAGAAGCATGGTCGGGTCCATACTCGCAAATCCGCCGCCGGTCTCCAGCCCCTCGGTGCGCAGAAACAACGTGTCGGGCCGGAAGACAAAATCCACGTGCGCAGCCTCGGCGCGCTTTGCAAGATCGACGAAATAATCGCTGGAGAAAACCCCGTCTATACCGCTGTCTTGACGCCGCCATGCCTCGCCGCTGAGCCAGGTTGGCGCCAGCGACATGCCGACGTGAAGCTTGAGCGCGACTGACATGAAACACCTCGAATGAAAAAATCATCACGAAAACCGCGATGTGAATCGGCAAATTTCGATTTGTGGAGAATTTTACTATAGTTTAGTGTCGCTTCAAGACCAGCCTGTCGCGCTTGCCGGTACAGAACCCGATTTCCGCAAGTTCGATATGTGAATTCAACAGCTTAGGTAGGACGTGCGTCGAGTCGACGCATGGCCCTATGAATAACAGGAGTTGTAATCCGGTGCTTGATGCCACGGACCTTCATGCGAGTTACGGACACATCCCCGTATTGCAGGGCCTGTCTGCCCGCTTTCAAACCGGCCGCGTCACAGCGCTGGTCGGACCCAACGGCTGTGGCAAGTCGACGCTGTTGAAGACGATCATGGGTTTCGTGCCTTTATCATCAGGCAGGATAAGCCTCGGTGACCGCCTGATCGGCGGGATCGGACGCCGCGAACTCGCCCGCCGCATCTCCTATCTGCCGCAGGAATGCCATTGCCCTGACTATATGACGCTTGGCGAATTGATCGAGCTTGCGGGTTATGCGCGCTACGGGCTTGGCGGCGGTCCATCCGAACGCGACCGGGCGCTTTTTGCCGAAGCGCTGAAGACCGTCGGGCTGGAAGACAAGGCCAGGGCGCAGGTCAACACGCTGTCCGGCGGCCAGCGCCAGCGCGCCTTCATCGCCATGGTGCTCGCTCAGGACACGGAGGTGATCCTGATGGACGAGCCGGTCAACCATCTCGACATGAAATATCAATATGCCGTCCTCAGCCTCGTGCGCGAACTGACGGACAGGCACGGCAAAACTGTTATCGTCGTGCTGCATGATCTCAACCTCGCCTCCACCTTCGCCGATGACGTCATCATGCTGAAAGCCGGACGGGTTCTCGCCTCCGGACCTGTCGCGAATACGGTCACATCAGCCAATGTTGCCGACGTCTTTGATCTCGAGGCCGACATATTTTCCCGGCAGGGGCGGCTCATCTGCGTGCCGCGGCTGGAGCGGCAGGAACAGGCCATCCGGCATGACATCTAAAATAATGCTGATCTTTGCCGCCGCGATCTTGCTGGCCGTTGTTCTCGTCATCAACTTCGTGCTGATGACTGGCGACCTGCCACTTGCCGAAATCGCGACGACGCTCCTGCATGGCGAAGCCGAAACCTATGAACAGTCGGTTCTCCTCTATCAGCAAATCCCGCGCTCACTGATTGCGATCTATGTCGGCGCCACCACGGCCGTCAGTGGCTGCGTGCTGCAGGGGCTTGCCCGCAATCCTCTCGCCTCGCCCTCCACCTTGGGCCTGAATGCAGGTGCGACGCTTTTTGTGGTCGCCGGTGCGCTGGTGTTCGATTTCTCGCCCGAAATACAGGGGCTCATCGCGCTTATCGGCGCCGGCTTCGGCTTTGGCGCCTGCTTCCTCGTTGCCCGGCTGGCCGGGCGGTCAAACGATCCGCGCGGCCTGTCGCTCATCCTGTCCGGTGCTCTTGTCTCCATGCTGCTGATCGGCATCACCAATGCCCTCCTTTTGTCAAACCCCACACGTCGCGCCGAATTCCTGAGCTGGGTCGGCGGCAATATCAACCACGTCTATGCCGAGCGGCTCACCGATTTCTGGTGGATTGGCGCCATTGCGATGGTGATGCTCTGGTCGGTCGCCCGCCCGCTGACGCTGGTTCTGCTGGGTGCGGAAAAAGCCGCCTCCGCCGGCGTCAACGTCACGCGCGTTTCCCGGGTGGCACTTTTCGCCACCATGCTGGCGTCCGGCTCGGCCGTGGCCATCTGCGGTCCCATCGGCTTCGTCGGCCTCATCGTTCCGCATATGGTCCGGCCGCTGGTCGGGGTGAATTTCACGCTCGCTTTACCCGCTTCCGCCCTTGTCGGGGCGAGTCTGTGCGTGGTGGCCGATCTCGGCGCGCAAACCCTGTTCAGGCCGTATGTGGTCAATACCGGACTGTTCATGGACCTGCTCGGCGGCCTCGTCTTCATCGTCATCGTCAAGCGCTTCTATCTTTCGCCTTCTGCCAATAAACTGTCATGAAGAGGGCTGTCATGAAAAGGCAATTGGCCACCGATGGCAAAGCGGTCCTGCGGCTGCCGAGCGGTCTGCAGATCGGCATCGGCAACCTAAAGGCCGGCCTTGCACTGATCCTGCTGGCGTTGGTGATGGCCGCCATTTCCGTTAGTCTCGGAAATACACAGACCGGTCTCATTGACCTTCTCCACGGCGTTGCCGGCGGGCATTTGAGCGACGATCAGGCCTATGCGCTGTGGACGGTGCGGCTGCCGCGCATCCTGCTTGGTTTCATGGCCGGATGGAGCGTTGCGCTGGCCGGGGCCATGCTGCAATCGGTCGCCCGCAATCCGCTTGCCGATCCCGGCCTGTTCGGTCTGAGCCAAGGATCAATGACCACCATCATGCTGCTTCTGGTGCTGGTGCCGGCGGCGCCCAAGACCATGGTGGCGCTTGCGGCCGTCGGCGGCGGCCTTGCGGTAGCTTTCCTGCTCATCGCGCTCGTGGGGCGCGAACGTTCCAGCGGGCTCGCCATCCTGCTGATGGGCATCGCAATCGAATCCGCCCTTTCATCCGTCTCCTCAGTGCTTCTGCTCTACACGCCAACGGAAACATCGCTGTCGCTTGCAGACTGGATGGCGGGTTCGCTGTTTCAGGCGAGCTGGCCGATCATCCTCGTGTTCGCGCCTCTTTTCGCGGTCAGCCTTGTGGGCATTTTCCTCATCGGCCGGGCGCTTGCGGTTTTTGATCTCGGTAACGAGATGGCCATGGCGCTCGGCGAAACGGTCAAACGTTCGCGCCCGCTCGTCATCGTTTTTGCGGTCATCCTCAGCTCCGCTTCCGTCACCGCTGTCGGCCCCTTGACCTTTCTCGGCGTCATCGCCCCGCATCTCGCCACCTTCGTGTCGCCCGCCGTCGGTCGCGCCAGGCTTTTCCTGTCGGGGCTGACGGGCGGCATTCTGGTGGTGACCGCCGATACGCTTTCGCGTGGGCTGGTGGCCGATACGCCGATGCCGATAGGTCTTGCGCTGACGCTGATCGGCGTGCCGCTTTTCATCCTCACGCTGCGCCTGCAGGCGCTGCGCAGAACCAACCGCCACTGAAGAAATTGAACAAAGGGTATGCCATGCGATTTGCCATCCTCTTAGCAGCACTTCTGACCGCCGGAAGCAGCCTTGCCGCAGAGCGAACCGTCACCGATGCCGCCGGCCGCACGGTCTCCATCCCCGAGCAGCCGCAGCGCATCGTCGTCATGCACGAACCGCTGCTGGGCGTGCCGCTGATGGATCTTGGCGCCAACGTTGTAGGCGCCTATGGCCGCAACAGCGACGGCAAATTCGCAACCGCCGTTGATTTCATCGACACCGTTCTCGGTGAAGGCCGCACGAAACCGAAAGGTTTCGGCGCGGTGGGTCAGATCGATCTCGAAAAGCTGAGAGCGCTGCAACCTGACCTGATCGTCGCCACGGAAATGGACAGCGGCAAGGCCGAGCAGCTTTCCACCATCGCGCCCGTCTATCTGCAGAAGGTAAGCACTGGACACACCTATGGCTTCAGCGTCGAAGAGAATCTTTCGGGTCTCGTTGGCAGAAGTGACGCTTTTGCCGAGCGCCGGAAGACTTATGACGAGAAACTCGCCACCGTCAAAAAAGCACTCGGCGAAGACGCAAAAGGCAAGACCTATCTCGCAATTCTACTGACCGACCAGATCAACGCGGTCGGCGACATGTCCGGTGCGGTGCAGGCGCTCGAGGATCTGGGTTACGCACGGCTGAAAATCGACAACGCCACCTCGTCGGGTGGGCTGGGTTCCACCCTGGCGATGCCGCTCAGTGCCGAGGCTTTTGGCAAGCTCAACCCGGATCTGCTGGTGGTGATGAACAGCTATAACAGCCCCGCCCGAGGCGAAGCCGGAACGCGCGCCGCACTTGAAAAGATCATTCCCGGCTGGGAACGCTTCGTCAAACCGGCGCGTGACGGCCGGATCGTCTTTCTCGATTCCAGCCGGGTCACGACGCCGTCCATCCCAAGCGCGCTGCACACGCTGGACGCGGTGGAAAGCTGGGCAGGCCGTCGTTAAACGCCTTTTCGACAAGCGCAATTCCGGCGCAAACCATGCGCCGGACATAAACTTGAGTTTTTGAAGAAACTTATATTGCGACCGCCGGAACCGCCTGTTATGGTTCGCGCATCTTGACACAACGACGTCGGATCTCCCGCCGGAAAACTCCGGTGCGCGATTGTCCGGCATGCCGATCCGGGACAGCGAAACTGCCGATCCCCATCGGCGATATCCCAGGGAAGACAGCAACATGAGCATTGCACAAAGCATTGAAACCGGCGTTCCGGACCGGACCCCCAAACGCCATCGTTACGCCGTCAAGCTACGCTGCCTTGACGTGGCCCGGGTGGAAAAACTCAGCCGGTCCATGGTGCGCATCGTATTGACCGGGCCTGAGCTTGAAGGCTTTGCCAGTCTCGGTTTTGACGACCACGTCAAGATGTTCTTCCCGCTTCCCGGCGAAACCGAACCTAACCTGCCAGTGGTCGGCCCGAACGGCCTCGAATTTCCCGAAGGCGCGCCGCGCCCGCTCGCACGCGATTACACGCCGCGCAGCTTCGATGCCGAGAAGGGTGAACTCGCCGTCGATTTCGCCACGCACCATGATGGCCCCGCCAGCAACTGGGCAAAATCCGCCAGGGTGGGTGACAAGGCATGGATTGCAGGCCCGCGCGGCTCGTTCACCATTCCCTTCACGTTCGACTGGCATCTGCTGATTGCCGACGATACCGGCCTTCCCGCCCTTGCACGGCGACTGGAAGAAATGCCCGAGGGCACCCGCGTCGTAGCGCTGATCGAAGTTGAGACGGAGGCTGATCGCCTGGACCTCGCCACGAAAGCTGACGCGTCGATCATCTGGGTAACGCAGGAGGCCGCGGGCGGCGCCAATCACGACGCCCTGACGGAGGCGCTGCGTAGGCTTGAACTGCCTGAGGGCGATTTCTTCAGCTGGGTCGCCTGCGAATCGAAAGCGGCGAAAGACCTGCGCGCCATCCTGATCGGCGAGTACGGCGCGAACCCCAAATGGACGCGCGCTTCCGGCTACTGGCGGCGCGGGGCAAGCGGCGTTCACGATCATTTCGATGAATGAACCGGCAATCGCGGCGGCTGGCAAGCTGGAGGCGGACATGATGACGACGGAACTCAAAGCCCATCTCGCCAGGGTTCTGGACGATGAGGTGGGACATATCGGCCCGAACGCCAACCTGTTCGGCTGCGGACTTCATTCCCTCGCTCTCATGCGCCTGATCCCGCCGCTTTCGCAGCTCGCCGGCACGCGACTTCACTATGACGATCTCGCCCGTCAGCCCACGCTTGCCGCCTGGCAGGCGCTGATCGAGCAGTCGCGCGCGGGCTGCTGATCCCCGCAAGAGGGGACTTTTCCCGCCAAGCGCGACCTACCTCAACATTATACTTCCAAGGAGAGGACCATGGCAGCAGATAATTCGCGCATGCTTGCGCGCCGCATCGAACAAACCTTCGACAATGCGGACGAAGCCCCACGGAGCGGATCGCAGCCAAGCCAATATGAGGAGCGGGTCTGGTTCCAGCAGTTTCAGGACCCCGATCAGGTCTTCCGGCATATTCTCACCTACCGCATCGGCGGCGAGAGCGACCTTCTGCGCCTGACATCGGCACTGGAGACGGTTTGCGAGGCATGGCCCGAACTGCGCGTGCGGTTTTCCTTTGGAGAAGACGGCACCCTTGCCAAGAGCGTAGAGGCCCCTTCGGCATCTCTCGTGCAACTGTTTCAGACGGCATCGAAAGACGAAGCGGTGGCCCTTCTGCACGACCTTCAGGCAAGCCCGTTCGACGCGGAAATCGATCCGCCGTTTCAGGCCATCGTGCTCTTGAGCGAAGGAGAGGTACTGCTGGCGCTTCTGGTGCATGGCCTGCTTGGTGAATCCCTCTCGCCGCAGATTTTGCTGGGCGCTGTTGCCGCAGCCTATGCTGGCGAGGCACCAAAGCCGCTTTCGCCACGCATCACCGAAAACGCCATCGTCAATCCAGTTCCGCTCCCCTGGCTGCAAGGACTGGCCTCCAGCACGCCCGTCGTCTCTCTGCGTAATAACGGGACCAAGCCGGCGAGCCACTGCCACGGCGTCGATCTTCCGGCTGCCCTTCTCGACCCAAACGGCTCGGCCACACCGGACGCGCTTCTGGCACGCACCGGTGCCCGTTTCGCGCTTTTTCTGGCGACCAATGGCGATCTCGACACTGTTACCCTGCGCCTGCCCCTGCAACCCGGGAACGAGGCCGGCCTGCCGCTTCCGGCAGATGCGGTCGCCCGCGTCTCGATCTCACGTAGCCAGTCGCCGCAGGAGGCCGAAAAAGCCGTGCTGGCTGGGTTGGCCCGACATGGCGAACACAACGACGAGGTTGCCACCTTCACGCTTCAGACGCTGCCAACATCGGCTGAAACCTCATCCGTCGAGCGGCTCCGGTTCGAGCGCCTGCCACTCCCCTCTCTCCAGTCCGGCCTTGGCCTGACGCTCGCTGCCGGCAGCACGGTTGATGGCCACATCCGTCTGGAACTGACCGGCGGCAAGGAGGCCTCGCCACATGCGACGGCATTTCTGCTGGAGCGTTTCATCGCCCATCTCGAAGGCGGTGCGGATTTTTCCGGCATTACGCATCAAACCTCGTCCGCAGGGCCGGAGGCTGCAGCATCCCTGCCCGCCGCCTCCCGCTCCAGCGACGACGAGACTGCCGCGGCAATTCTTGCCGAATTCCGCGAAGCGCTTGCGTCGCCAGACATGGGGCCGGATGACGATTTCTTCGATTTTGGCGGCCATTCGCTGATCGCGACCCGCATCATCGGACGCCTTTTGAGCAATCACGGCATCGAGCTGCGTTTCAACGACCTGTTCAGCTATCCCACCGCCGCATCGCTCGCAAAACAGGCGACGCGTCTCGAAACCGCCGCCCCTGCACAGGCGGAAGCAACCGCGACCGGCTCGCTGACGGCACCGCTTTCGCTTGCGCAGATGTCGCTCTGGAAAGCCTATGCCGCCTTCGGTTTCGGCGAGATTTTCAACATCCCCTTCGCGCTCGATTTCCTCGATCCGGTGGATGAGAGCGCTTTCGAATGTGCATTCCTCGATATTATCGAGCGTCATCCCGGTCTGCGAACCCATTTCTATGTCGAGGATGGCACGGTTCTGCAAAAGATCGTGCCGATGCACGACCTGCCCGGCTACAAATGGTTCTGGACGAGCGAGGAAAGCGAAGGCGTGGACCGGCACACGGAAGCGTCCTGGCGGTTCGACCTTGCCCGCGAATTGCCGATGCGGCTGCGTTTCCTGCGCAATCCCCAAACCGGCGGCAAGGTGCTCTCTTTCCTCTTCCACCATATCGTACTGGACGAATGGTCGGTAAACCTGATGATGGACGAGTTGACCGAGGCCTATAGGGCAAGAGCCACCGGCAAGGCTCCCGTCTTTGCGAACAAGCCCGCACCCTTCCATGAGTTCGCCAGAAAACAGGTGGCATCCGGCGTCAACGGCGACCACCTTGCCTACTGGACCGATATGCTGCGGGACGCACCGAAGGGCCTGGTCCTTACCGGACAGAACAGCACGCCGACAGATGCTGCACACGACGAGGCGCCGGCGGGCGGCTGGATCGAGTTCAAGCTGGAAAAACACGTCAGCGACGGACTTTACGCCATCGCCAAGCAGAACAGCGCTTCCCTGTTCAACGTCGTTTATGCCGCCATCGCCGCGTCGCTGCGCCATCTGGGCGGGCTGAGCGATCTCGTGGTCGGCACATCGGCGTCCGGGCGCACCGACAGCGGCTATTTCGATACGATCGGCTATTTCACCACAGTCGTTGCCCATCGTGTGCGTTTCCGCGAGGAGATGACGGTCGGCGAACTGATTTCCTCGGTGAAGAACACGGTCAATGGCTCTCTGGAACACAGCGAAATTCCAATCGATCTCGTCGAAGAGGCGCTCGGCATGACGCCCGGCCGCGACCATCTGTTCGAGGTATTCATCCAGATCCACGCCAAGAACAAGCTGAACGGCACGCTTTCAGGGCCGGACGGCAAAACCGTCGAGTTCCGGCAGATCGATCCCGACAAGCACGAATCCATGCTGGGGCTGCAATTCGAGGTAATGGAAGAAACGATTGGCGGCGAACGCTCCATCCGCGTGTTGATGAGCTACCGCTCCGACCGCTACGGCCCCGAGGATGTCGACCGGCTGCGCACGACCACCAGCGGCGTCTTCAGCCGTTTCGCCGAAGCAGGCGCTTCGGGCCGTGTGCTGACCACGCTAGCCTGAGTGCTGGCCAGGCTTCCCAATAAACCCGGCTCCGCGTGGCGGCGCCGGGTTTTTGCTTTTTGACAAATGTCCGGAAAGCTCTCTTCCGTCATGCTCGGACCTGTCCCCAGCATCTGCGACGTCTGGATTTAATTGGACGTGATCGGATCCTTGGGACAAGCCCAAGGATGACGTTGTGTGGGAGGACAGCATGTCGCCCCATCAGGCGGGGTTTTGCATAACGGAGCCGGGTTTATCACATCCGCACCCAGTCACTCCCGACCAAATGGACGGCAGAGAGATTTCCGTCCCCTTTTTGCAGAGCACCCGGCTTCTCAAACCGCCAGACGGAAGGCCGCGGAAACCTCTTCGGCCGGAGCCGCCAGCGCCTCGTCGCGCAGCATGGCATCCAGAAACAGCGGCAACTCCTCGCGGTAACGCGCGAAATCGTCGGCTTCGGTCAGTGCGGAATCTGCGTCGATATGCAGGTTCAGATCACTGCCGTCATCCTCGCCACGGAAGGTCAGGTTGAACCCGTCGCCCGGACCATTGGCGAGAATGTGCCTGATAACGGCAAGCCCTGCAAATACCGGCGCGCTGAAGGGCAGGACGTTGATAAGCGGTGAGAAGAAAAACCGCCGGCCCTTTGATATGTTGCGATCGGCGGCGATCTGTTCGATGCGGTAGCGGCCATGCAGGCGCTGCCGGCGCAGATTGGCGGCATTGCGCGCAAGGAAGCTCCCGAGGCTCTCCTGCGGTTCTATCGTCAGATGGAAAGGCAGGATGTTGACGAGCATGGCGGGCATATGCGCGCCGACGCTGCCCCAGCGGCTCATGAAGGGCAGCCACAGCGTCAGCACATCGCGATCCGGGCGCGGCAATACGCGGTGAAGATAAAGGCCTGAAAGCAGCACCAGCAGGTCCGGCCAGCCGATCTCCAGTGCGCCGGATATCTGTTGCAGTCTTGTGCTGAAACCTTTCGGCAATCCCGCATCGGCATGCAGGCCGCCGCCACCGTAATCCTCGCAATCCTTGTCCAGCACGGGCAGATCCACCGGCGGCGCGAGATAGGCCGCCCAGAACTCGCGGTCCTTTTCGAAACGGCGGCTTTGCCGGTAGGCGTCCTCTTCGGCAAGAAAACTGGGGAAAGGATGGAAATCCGGACCCGCCTCGCCCTTGCCGCAATAGTGCCCGTAAAGCTGCCCGCAGCGCTGCTCCACCAGCGTAAGACCATAACCGTCGACGACGATATGATGGGCACGGATATACCAGAGGTAGCGATCGTCGGCGATGCGGTAAAGCACCTGGGCGGACAGCTTGTCGGTTCGAAGATCAAGCCTTGCCTCGACATCCGCGTTCATGCGCCCCAGCGCTTCCTCGAAAGGCGCGGGATGGGCACGGAGATCGACAAGCTCGACCATCGGAGCGTGGAGCGGATCGCAGCATTGCTGCGGCGTCTCGCCATCCTCACCGACGCGAAAACGGATAGACAGAACTTCCGATTCGCGCACGGTGCGCCTGATTGCCTCAAGCAGAGCGCCTTCGTTCACGGCACCGGAAAGCTCGATGTAATGGGCGACGGTAGAGACCGGTTCGTCGGGATGGAAGGAAAACTCCTCCCAAAAATCGAGTTGCGGCTGGGTCAGGGGAAGCCAGCCGCCGGCAGGATCGATATGCGCCATCTGTTTTTCCTTGAATTATTTCCGTAATTTTGGCCGCAATGATGCGGCTCATGCCGCCGAAGCGGGTAAAAGCGAACTGACCTGTTTGGCGTTTCGGCAACGCAGGAGTTGCTGCGGCGAAAGCTCCACGCCGAAGGCGCTGCGAATTTCGGCCGAGACGGTTTTCAGATGCGAAGGCAAAAGGCCAAGCGCCAGCAGATCGCTGCTCGTGTCCACATTCGCCGGGTTTTTGCCCAGTACGCCGAGATAGATATCCAGCACCCGGCGATCACCCTGATCGGCGACTTTGATTGTTACAGCCGCAGGTGCCTTTGCCGGTTCCACTGCCGTCAGCAATTCGCGGGCGCGGCGGCGATCCGGCTTGCCATTGGCCGAGAGCGGCAGATCGGCCACATTGAGAAAGCGGCCGGGCACATGCGATTCCGGCAGATGCCTGCGGGCAAAATTGCGCAGATCGGCGGTGGAAAGCTCAAGGCCGGGCATCGGAACATAAAGCACGCCGATAGCGGCCTCCCCCTTTTGCTCGGCACCGTAATCCACCACCAGTACACGCTGGATGGAGGGGTGGCGGATAAGTTCATTTTCCACATCCGGCAGCGAGACCCGCACCCCGCGCACCTTGACGTAACCGTTGACGCGGCTGGCGAACATGATCTTGCCATCCGGCCGGTAACGGCCCCTGTCTCCGGTGCGAAAAGCGCGCACCGCATGTCCATCCGTATCGCTGACCGTCACGAAATCCGTCTGGGTAATGGCGCCATCTTCCAGATAGCCGATCGCCACATTCACGCCCACTGTGTGGATGCGCCCGACAACGCCCGTCGGGCAATGGCCGCCCTGATCATTGAGGATGAAATAGCGATTGCTGGGTAGAGGGTGCCCGTAGGGTATCGCCGTGGTATCGGCTGTCACGATTTCGTGCCAGATGCTCCAGATGGTCGTTTCCGTCGGCCCGCCCAGCGATATCAGCCGAAGTTCAGGTTTCAGCCGGCGCAACTCCTCGATGACCACGGGCTTGATGTAATCACCGCCCTGCGCGACGAGCCGGAGCGAGCCGAGCTGGTCGCCACGATGGCAGGACAATAGCATCTCAAGAATCGCCGGCACCGAGCACCACAGCGTAACGCCGTGTTCGGCCACCAGCTCGTTCCAGCGGACCGCATCCTTTTCCTCGCCGGGTTCCGGCAGCACCAGTGTCGCACCGGCGGCAAGCGCGCCGAATACATCGAAGACCGACATGTCGTGGTGCAAGGGCGTGACGGAGATGAAGACGTCATTTTCCGTCACCGCCCATTCCGAAAGCGTGCTGCCGATGACATTGGCCGTGGCCCTGTTAGAGAGCACGACGCATTTCGGCTTGCCAGTGGTACCGGAGGTATAGAGGTAATAAGCGGGTGCTTCGCTTGCTGAAAGTGCCGCCAGTTCCGCCGCGTTAACGGGCACGCCGGAGGCGGCTGGCGCTGCGAGAAGCTCCTCGGGACCGACAGCGTCGAATCCTTGCGGAACGGAACGGGCGACGATCATGGCCGGGCGGCAATTGGTCAGCAGATAGTGCAGGCGATCTTCCGGCGAGCTCGCATCGATCGGCACCCAGATGGCGCCGATAAGTGCAGCGGCCAGCGTGACGGCTGTATGCTCCGGACTGCGCGGCAGGCACACCGCTACGACATCGCCCCGGCCAATGCCGCGCGTCTTAAGGCCCGCCATCGCCCGCGCCACCGTATCGCCGAGCTCGCCATATGACACGCGCCGTTTGCCGTTGATCAGGGCCGTGCGCGATCCGTCTCCTTCGAAAAGATGCGAGGCGATCCGTTCCAGTAATGGCGGGCAGACGAAGTTCCGCTCGTCGCCATTCAGCCGATAGTGCGACAGGTCGACGATCTCACGGGAATTCATCGAGAACGTCCCGCTGGCGGTGATCGCGGCAATCGCACGCTCTATCGCACCGAGAATGTCCGCCACCATTGCGGCATCGATCGCCTGCTCCGCATAATCGATATCGAGGACGAGATCGCCATTCGGGTTTTGCGAAAAGCGGAAATCCAGCGCCACCTGTGGTGTTTGGGTCAGCCCGTCCGTCCAACGAAGCGTGGAATCTTGCGAAAGCGTCGGCCATGAGAGGCCGTTGGTGATGACGACAGGCAGGGCGAGCCCGCCGGGATTGGCGTTGAGAAGGATGCGATTGAGATCTACCCCTGAAAAAGCCAGATGATTGAGGCCCTCAAGCACATCGGTTTGCAAAGCTGCGGCCCGCTCCGCAAAATCGCCCCTGGCCGCATCCCATTTGACCGCGATGAAGCTCGAGCGATTGGCAAACGCGCCTTCCACCTGCGGGGCGACGGGAATGCCGACGACGAGGGCACCTTCGTTCAGCCAAAGCGACAGCACATCGAGGATTACCGCCGTCAGCGCCGAATTCTTGAACAGCCGCTCTTTCGCGCCGATCCGTGAAAAGGCGGTAAAGCGTTGTTTTTCCACGGTCAGGCTCTGGCGGCTGTAACGCGAAACGGCAATGGTTTCGAGCGGGGCTTTCCAAGGCAGTTGCGAGGGCACTTCCGCACCCTCAAGTTTCTCAGCCCAGTATGCGGCATCCTCGGCACGGGCCGCTGCTACATCTTGCTGCGCGGCGGTGGCTGCGACGGCTGATGCGGGCGGCACGACATCATCGAAGAGTTCCGCCGCAAGGCTGGCTATTCCCCGTCCGTCGAGAATGAGGGCGTCGAAGCGCAGCAAGACCGCCACGCTGTCCCCCACTGCAACCTCCGGCAGACGAAACACCGTGACCTGCCAGGGAGAAGCGGCAAGATCGAAATGGGCATGGGAGAAATCCTGCCGCACGGTGTCGATCCGCTGTTCGGCTTCGGCAACGGACAGGTCCGAAAGATCAAGAATATCAAGGTTTAGCTTCGGCTCATCCGAGACCACCTGCACCAGACGCCGCTCATCGATGTGGGTGCGCAGGCTTTCATGCCGCTCGACCATTGCGGTGAGGCGCGAGCGAAGCAATGCCGGATCGATATTGCCGCGATATTCGCGGAACTCCTGCATCGCCACGCCGCTCAGCGGCAGATGGGTGCCGCGACCGAGCAGATAGGCCTTTTGCAAGGCTGAGAGTGGCCGTTCCATGGATTTTCCTTTTGTCTGCACTGTCGCTTCAGGCGCTTGCAAGCCTAATCGCTCCACGGTCTCGGAAACGAGATCAGGGCTGGCCGCAAGGTGGCGAAGACGGGCGGTATAGGCGTCGAACAGGGCTCGCAGCCAGCTTTCCGGCAGCGCATCGAGCCGCACATCCCAGTTGATCAAAAGCCCGCCATCGAGCGCTGCGACCTGCGCATCCAGCGCAACTCCAGGCCCCTGCGAGACGGTGTGGATCATCGGGCCGAACACGCGCCCCACATTTTCCGAAAACAACTCGCCCCCGGGCAAATCGACACCCGCGGTAAAGACAACCGGTGAGGTCTGCAAACCGCCGCGCAGGCGGGAAAGGTCGCGCATGACGCCGACCCCGGGATAGGACTGGTGCGCCAGAAGCCCGTTCATTTCTCCGAACAGCCGTCCAAGCAGTCGCTCAAGGCTCTCCTCAGGCCGGATATCAACGCCAAGAATGAGCACATTGGAGAATTCGCCGACGATGCCATCGACCCCTTCCACCAGCGGCGCGCGCCAGAAAGCCGGCACGGAAAGCCGGAACTTTTCCGTATTCGTCGCTTGCGAAAGCACCACTGCAAAGACACCAAGCAACAGGGTCGACGTGGTCACGCCGCAGCGCCGCGCCACCCGTTCCAGACTGCTGCGTTCAGCCGGAGAAAGTCTTGCTGCAAGGCGATCGGTGTGAACGGCGCGTGACGGGTCCTCGGGCAAAAACGGCAATGGCGGTGCCTCCGGAATATCGGCAATATGTTGCCGCCACCACAGCCGGTCCCTTTCACGCTGGGCTTTGAGTTCTGGATCGGATGCAAGACGTTCCGCCCAGCTGAAAAACGATGGTGGTGTATCCCCCAATGGCTCGAGTTCGTCCGCGTCGGCTTCATAAAAGCGGGCGAGATCTTCCAGCACGATACGCATACTGGCGGGATCGATGGCCAACATGTCGGTATCCACATGCAGCCTGGCGCGACCTGCGGGAAGCAGGCTGAGCGACACTGCCGCCGGCGGGGCAACGCGCAGATCGATCTGGCGATGGCTCCACGCCTCACGTTTGGCGGCAAGACGGTGCGCAAGCGCCTCCTCATTGAGAGACGCCATGTCCTCCACGTCGAGGCGGAGCGGCCGGCCGGCGGGGTCCGCCGTCTGTCGCCCTTCCGCATCAATCCTGAGGCTGAGCATGGGGTGACGCCGGCAAAGCCTTTCGACCGCGACGGCCAGTCTTTCCGCCTCCAGCCCCTTGTCTTCGAACTCGAGATAGAGATGCGGCGTAACTTTTCCGAGTATCCCGTCCGCCTCTCGGCCAACCCAGTAGGCAACCTGCATGGGGGTTAAATTTAGCATGTGAATTTGCACCGATTGACAAAACATGATTATCATAATCAAGTATAAGCCACCGTCAACCACTCGCACAGGAGGCATCCCATGAAAACGGGAGCACTCAGGACGAATGACGTCGATTCCGACGAAATTACTGATTTTGATAGAGAATTTCTGTTCACTTCTGGCTCGGGCGAACTGCGTGCCAGAGGCATTCGCGAAAGGATAACGATTCCTGCCCATGGCGCTGAAGACGCGGGAAGCCCTTTGCAGAAGGCGATAAAGGCCGCTTTTGAGAGGGCGCGCAGGGCCGGACAGGACAATCCCATCGCCATTGGCGCCATCCCCTTCGACGTCAACGAGCCATCCTGCTTGTACATTCCCAACAACCATGAGTGGAATACAAAGGGTATCGCTTCGATCTCGACTGATTCGGCCATGCCAACGCTTGTCGGCCAGAACAGCCTGCCCGATGAAAATGGTTTCAAGCGCGCCGTCGAGCATGCCATCGTCAATTTCCGCCATTCCGATGTCCGCAAGGCAGTGCTTTCCGTCATGCGCGAACTGACCTTCGCCTCCGAGGTCAATGTCGAAAGATTGCTGGCCAGCCTCGCCAAACAGAACCGCGAGGGTTACCAGTTCCGCATTCCGCTACCCGATGGCGGCGATCTGATCGGCGTGAGCCCCGAACTCCTCATCCGCAAGCAGGGTGAAAAAGTCATATCGAATCCGCTCGCGGGCTCGGCAAAACGCATGGCTGACCCGGTGGCGGACAAGGCCAATGCAGACCGGCTTTCGGCTTCGGAAAAAGACCATTACGAGCATAGCCTCGTGATCGAGGATATACGCTCGCTGCTTACGCCTTGCTGCACTGAAATCGACGTTCCCGAAAAACCCTCCCTCATCAACACGGCCGCTCTCTGGCATCTTTCGACGCGCATCGAGGGTCGCCTTGCTGATCCCGAGACCAATGCGCTGCAACTCGCGTGCCTGCTGCATCCCACACCTGCTGTTTGCGGTTTCCCCACCGAGCGTGCCCGCAGGCTTATTCGCTTCGTCGAGCCTTTCGAGCGTGGGCTGTTCACCGGCATGGTCGGCTGGACGGATGCCGAGGGTAACGGCGAATGGGTAGTGACAATCCGTTGCGGCACCGTGCAGCGGCAAACCGTGCGGCTGTTCGCAGGCGCCGGCATCGTTGAAGCCTCGGAACCCGAATCCGAATGGGCCGAGGTGCAGACCAAGCTCAAGACCATGCTGAACGCCTGCGGTCTTTCTGCCTAATTTTCCCAGGGACACACCATGACAATCGAATTTGAACGCTGGCCCGAAGATCTGGCGCGCCGATACCGCGACCGCGGCTACTGGATCGACAGACCGCTCAGCGACATCCTCACCCAGCAGGTGGAACTTCGGCCGGACGCGACCGCGCTGATCTGCGGCGACCGCCGCTTCACCTATGCCGATCTCGACCGGCAATCTTCCAATCTTGCCGGGCATCTGGCTGCCGCCGGGATCGGCAGGGGCGATACGGCACTGATGCAATTACCAAATATCGCGGAGTTCTATCTCGTCTTTTTCGCTCTGATGAAAATCGGCGCTGCACCCGTCAATGCGCTTTTCAGCCATCGTCGGCTGGAAATGACCTCCTATGCGGAACAGATTGCGCCAAAGCTGGTGATCGGCTCGCGTTCCCACGAGCTTTTTGCCAATGACACGTTTCTGGAGGCGCTGAAGCTTGCCTCTCCGCAGCTTGCCGTAACGCTGCTGCTTGGTGAGACGGAACCGCAGCGCAGCCTCGAACAATGGCTCTCATCACCCGCCGAAAATGCGCCGCATTACGGCCCTTCGGCAGCCGATGAGGTAGCATTGTTCCAGCTTTCCGGCGGCAGCACCGGAACACCGAAACTGATCCCCCGCACGCATAACGACTATGACTACAGCGCCCGGGCCAGTGCGGAAATCTGCGAGCTGACGCCGCAGACCCGTTTCCTCTGCGCCATTCCGGTGGCGCATAATTACCCCATGAGTTCGCCGGGTGCGCTTGGCGTGTTCCACGCTGGCGGCACCGTGGTAATGGCGGCCAATCCCGAGCCGCTTGCCTGCTTTGACCTCATCGAAAAACATGGCATCGACATTGTGCCTCTGGTGCCGCCGGCCGTGGCGCTGTGGTTGCAGGTGGCGCCCGCCCATCGCGAACGGCTGAAATCCCTCAAGCTGCTGCAGGTCGGCGGCGCAAGCTTTGCAGAAGCTTTAGCCCGTCAGGTGCCGCATGTGCTGGGTTGCGCCCTCCAGCAGGTCTTCGGCATGGCGGAAGGTCTGGTGAACTATACCCGCGCCGGTGATCCCGACCATATTGTCTTCACCACGCAAGGGCGGCCGATCAGCCCGGATGACGAGATCCGCATCGTTGACGGGGACGGCAACGACGTTCCAGAAGGCGAAGCCGGCATGCTGGCGACGCGCGGCCCCTATACGTTCCGCGGATATTACCGCGCCGCCGAGCACAGCGCGCGCGTCTTCGACAACCAGGGTTTTTATTATTCCGGCGATGTCGTTCAGCGCACGCCCGAAGGTTACCTGCGGGTGGTTGGCCGGGTGAAAGACCAGATCAATCGCGGCGGCGAGAAGGTCGCATCGGAAGAGGTGGAAAACCTGATCCTGCAGCATCCGGATGTAACGCATGCCGCACTGGTGGCGATGCAGGACGAACTCCTCGGTGAAAAAAGCTGCGTCTTCGTCGTTTCCCGCAATCCCGCTCTCAAGGCACCGGCCATCCGCCAGCATCTCTCTGGTCTGGGTGTTGCGGATTACAAGCTGCCGGATCGGGTGCGTTTCATCGACACCATGCCGCTTACTGCCGTCGGCAAGATCGACAAGAAACGTCTGCGCGACATGCTCGCAGCGCCAATCCCGGCGTAACGGAGCGTGCACGCCCCAACCATTTGAAAATTGCGTGTCGCCCATGCCGATGCGCCAAACTATCGAGGTCAACATGACGATCCCCACCATTTCCGATTATCCGATGCCGGTCGCAGCAAACTTTCCGGCCAACAAGACCAAATGGCAGCCGGACGCCAAGCGCGCCGTGCTGCTCATCCACGACATGCAGCGTTATTTCCTGCGGTTCTACCAGGCCGACGGCAGGTTGATGACAACCCTCATCGACAATCTTGCAAAGGTAAAGGCATGGGCGGTTCAGAACGGCGTGCCGGTCATCTACACCGCCCAGCCGCACGACCAGCCTGCCGCCGACCGCGCGCTTCTGAACGACATGTGGGGACCGGGCCTGACCGTGGTCGACCCGGAGTTGCAGAAGGTCGTGGACAAGCTTGCGCCGACGCCCGACGATGTGGTGCTGACCAAATGGCGCTACAGCGCCTTCCAGCGTTCAGACCTTGCCGAGCGCATGAAGGGGTGGGGCCGCGACCAGATCATCATCGGCGGCGTCTATGCCCATATCGGCTGCATGATGACGGCTGTTGAAGCCTTCATGAAGGATATTCAGCCCTTCATGCTGGGTGATGCCGTCGCCGATTTTTCCGAAGCCGAACACCGCATGGCGCTGCAATATGTGGCAACACGCTGCGGCGTGGTGATCGACACTGCAAGCCTTGCCGGCGCGGGAAAGACCACCGATATCAGCGAATGGCTGAAGGCCCGCGTCCTGCAAATGGTGGAGGACGAGAGCGACATCGACCCGGATGAGAACCTGATCTTCTATGGGCTGGATTCGCTGCAGGTGATGAAGCTTGCCGGCGAACTGAAGGAACGCGGCGTCATCGTGGGCTTCGAAGAGCTTGCCCGCGTACCGACGCTTTCTGCCTGGTGGGCGCTGATCGAAGAAAAGCGGCTCGCGGCCTGAGCGGACGGACAAGATGATGCAGAACAGATTTAACGGGCGGCGCGTGCTGGTGACGGGTGCCGCGCAGGGCATCGGCCGCCGCATCGCCGAGCGTTTCACCGAGGAAGGGGCCGAGGTCATCGGCCTTGACCTCATTGCCGATGCGACCGATGCAACCTTCCGCCAGATCACGCTCGACATCACGGACGCGGCGGCAGTGGAGGCGGCGAGCAAGGCGATCGAGAAGGAATGGGGCGGGCTGGACATTCTCGTCAACGCCGCCGGCATCCTCCGGCTCGGCGACAGCGAAAGCCTGACGCCGCAGGACTGGAACGCCTGCATGGATGTCAATGCTGCGGGGCCGTTCTACCTGCTGCGGCAATGGAGCGGCGTCTTCAAGCGGCAGCGGCGCGGGGCAATCGTCAACATCGCCTCCAACGCCGCCGTTGTGCCGCGCATCGGCATGCTCGCCTATTGTGCTTCCAAGGCCGCACTCGTCAGCCTCAGCCATTGCGCAGCACTTGAACTCGCGCCCTATGGCGTGCGCTGCAATGTGGTGTCACCCGGCTCCACCGATACGCCGATGCTGGCCGGCATGCTGAACGATCCCAGCGGCAAACAGCGACTGGTCGCCGGTCTTCCCGAGCAGTTCAAGCTCGGCATTCCGCTGGGCAAGATCGCGCGGCCGGACGACATCGCCGACACGGTGCTGTTCCTCGCCTCCGATCAGGCAGGCCATGTGACGATGCAGCAGATCGTGGTCGATGGCGGCGCCACGCTTGCCGCCTGAGCATCGGTCCGCGTGATGAGGATGACAGATATGGCCAACGCGCCGGCGTTTCACGGCGAAGCTGTTTGCGGCGATCCACCCCAGGCCATCTGGCCTTGGCCGGACGACAGATGCGATTGTCATTGCGTCACCCTTCATTACAGCGCCGAAGAAGGGCGCGGCGGCAAGGTCCCTCCCTTGCCGCCGCAGCTTTTGCGCGCTGCGCCCAGACGCAAGGCGGAATTTATCGCCGGGCGCAGATGTGCTGCCGAAGCCATACGCCGTCTCACCGGCCGCGCCGCCTTTCCCGGCATGGGAGAGGATCGCGCCCCTATCTGGCCCGCAGGCGTGGTCGGCGCGATTTCCCACAGCCACGAGCGGGCAATTGCGCTTGCCGGCTCTTCCGAGCGGTTCTGCGGCGTTGGCATCGATATCGAAAGGCTTCTGAACGAGGAGGAAGCTTGCGATATTGCCCCGCAGGTACTGACCGCAAACGAACGCCTCAGTCTTGGAAACGACATCGATCCCTTCATGACCGGGCTGATCTTTTCGGCCAAGGAAAGCCTGTTCAAAGCGCTTTATCCGACCGTCAGACGTTTGTTCTTTTTCGAAGCGGCGGAGTTATCCGGCTATGAAGAGTGCGGTTCAGCATTCCTTCGGCTGACGACCGACATCAGCGGCGAGTGGCGCAAGGGAACGGACATTGCTTTCCACTTCTGCCGCTTGGAAGGCTTTTTGCTCACCCGTATCCTTCTCCCGCATTAAGGGAAAAATACAGAATCCTTTCCTGTGAAGATCATATTTAAAGTCGTTATTCCCGTCATTTGTGTGAAACACTGAAACGGTACGCACCGTGTTGGAATGATTCCAAACATGCAACGGTGGAGATACGATATGACCGACATCGATACGAGCAAGCTTTCCTGGGATGCGTGGGACGAGCTGCAAAACCCGCCGCCGGCCGAAACCGATTTCGACCGCGTGGTCGAGACCGCGATTTCCCGCCGCGGCTTTCTCGGTGGCGTGCTTGCCTTCGGTTCGGCCGCAGCAGCCATGGGCACGCTCGGCAACCTGATGACCAGCACATCGGCGGAAGCGCAGGAAGCGGCAGCCGGCCGTTTCCCCTTCAAGCCGGTGGCTGCCGCGACCGACCACACCATTCACGTGCCGGAAGGCTACAGCTGGAAGCCGGTCGCCAAGTGGGGCCAGCCGCTGTTCTCCAACGTGCCCGACCTCGACCCTGCCAAGGGTGTCAGCGTTGAAAACTCCGACAAGGTCTTCGGCGAAAATACTGACGGCATGGAACTGTTTATGGTTGGCAATCACCAGCTGATCGCCGTCAACCATGAATATGTAAACCCCGAAACCAACCTGCCGCATGCCGAAAATGGCAACCCGAAAACGGCCGACGACGTCAAGATCCTGCAGAACATGCAGGGCGTCACCGTCATGGAAGTTGCCGAAGGCACCGAAGGCTGGGAAATCGTTCTCGACAGCCCGTTCAACCGTCGTATTCACCACAACACCCCGATGAAGCTTTCCGGCCCGGCCGCAGGCTCGGACCTCGTCAAGACCGCCGCAGATCCGAAGGGTGTCGACTGTCTGGGGACCTTCAACAATTGCGGCGCCGGCCGCACGCCCTGGGGCACCTACCTCACCTGCGAGGAAAACTTCAACGGCTATTTCGGCACCACTGATGCCGCCTTCAAGCTGCCGGATGACTACAAGCGCTACGGTATCGTCGCCGAGACCCGTTACGCCTATGAGAAGTTCGATGCGCGTTTCGATGTCGCCAAGAACCCCAACGAGCCGCGCCGCGCCGGTTACGTGGTTGAGATCGATCCTTCGGACGCCTCCTCCACCCCGATCAAGCGCACCGCCCTTGGCCGCATCAAGCACGAAAACGCCGCTGTGGTGATCGCGCGTGACGGCCGCGTGGTGGTTTATATGGGCGATGACGAGCGTGGCGAATTCCTCTACAAATTCGTCTCCAACGGCATTTACGTGCCCGGTGGCGACACCTCGAAATTGCTAGACGAAGGCACGCTCTACGTCGCCAAGTTCTCGGACGACGGCGCTGGTGAATGGTTGGCTCTCACGCCTGAGACGACAGGCATGAAGATCGATGAAATCTGCGTCTTCACGCGTCAGGCCGCTTCCAAGGTGGGCGCGACAACGATGGACCGCCCGGAATGGGTCGCCATCAACCCGGTCGCCATCGAAGCCTATTGCGCCCTTACCAACAACAGCCGTCGCGGCGAAATGAAAGACGGCAAGTTGCGCGCCAATGCTGGCGGTGACGCCATGGCGATCAATGCTGCCAACCCGCGCGAAAAGAACGAATACGGCCAGATCGTGCGCTGGTACCCAGAAAATGACGATCACGCGGACGGCAGATTCAAGTGGGACCTGTTCTGCATGGCCGGCAACCCCACAGTTCACAAGGATGCCTATGCCGGCTCTTCGAACATCAACGAAGGCAACATGTTCAACTCGCCCGATGGCATGATGTTCGATTCGACCGGTCTCCTCTGGATCCAGACCGACGGAGAGGACAGCAACGAGGGCAACTTCGCCGGCCAGGGCAATAACCAGATGCTGGCAGGCGATCCAGCCACCGGCCGTATCGAGCGTTTCCTGACCGCGCCGAAGGGTTCCGAAGTTACCGGCCAGACATGGTCTGGCGACAAGCGTACCCACTTCGTCGGCATCCAGCACCCCGACGCCCCCTTCCCGGATGGCGAAGGCAAGCTGCCGCGCTCCACCGTTATCGCCATCAAGCGTGACGACAACGCGCAGATCGGCTGACGCTTTGGCTTAGGCGGAACCGGGTCTTGGCATAGCGGAGATCCGGCTCCTGTCACCCGTGACCAAGGGTCGATGCGGCCTGACTGAATTTTCACTCGCCAGTGGACAAGAGCGGCATTACCGCTTCAAATCCCCCCACACGATACCAGTCAGGAGAATGACCATGGAAATATTGCGCGCGGGAACACGGGCCTCAACCAAAGGCCCCGAGGCATGGTTTACCGGCACGGTCCGTATCGATCCTCTGTTCAACCCGTTCGATGCAGAGCGGGTTCAGGGCGCTCAGGTCACCTTCGAACCCGGCGCGCGAACCGCATGGCACACGCACCCGCTCGGACAGACCCTGATCGTGGTTTCAGGGTTTGGAAGGGTGCAGCGCGAGGGTGGCCCCGTGGAAGAAATCCGCCCCGGCGATACCGTGTGGTTCGCACCGGGCGAAAGGCACTGGCACGGGGCGGCACCCGATGTCGCCATGACGCATATCGCGCTTCAGGAAGTGAAAGACGGCAAGGTCGTGGACTGGATGGAGCACGTCACGGACGATCAGTATGGTGGCTGAAGCGGCCTGGCCGAAATGGCGCTCGTCCTGCCTGCCGGACGATCTCCAGCGTTAAGCAACATCCGGAAGAGCCGAAATATTTCGGGGGCGCGATTTAAACTTTGACTCGTATGCGCATTGGGTGAACCTTCATCGCGTCGCGGGAACATGGTGGAGAATCGTGATCTTAACCGGTGGAATTGTCCTTGCCCTTATTGCCGCCCATGCGGTTGCAATTCCATGCCCATGACACTCAACCGGCGCGATGTGGTGGCGGGGTTGTCGATTGCCGGCCTGATGTTACCGGAAGCGATAGCCTATTCGGGGATTGCCGGCGTTCCAGCCCAGCACGCCATCCTTGCCGCCATCATGGGCTGCATCGTCTATGCCATTTTTGGCCAGAGCCGTTTTGCGGTCGTCTCGCCCACATCCTCCTCCGCCGCAATCCTGGCGGCAATGCTTGCGACGCTCTCGGTCACACCAGCGCAAAAGATGCTGCTCGTTGCCATTACGGTCGCTCTGGTGGGCCTGCTGTTTCTGCTTGCGGCTGCCACGCGGCTCGGCGCCCTGTCGAGTGTCATCTCGCGCCCCGTGCTGCGCGGTTTTGCCTTCGGCCTCGCCATTCTGATCACCATAAAGCAATTGCCGAGCCTCTTCGGGATAAAGGCGCAGTCGGGCGAGCCGCTTTCCATTCTCCTGCAAATCCTCTCCAGCCCGCAGGACTGGAGCCTTGAAAGCATCGCCGTCGGCGTTGTGGCACTCGCCGTGCTGCTTCTCCTGCGCAGACGCCCCGCCATTCCCGGTAGCCTCGTCGTCATCGTGGCAGGAATTGCCATCTCGATCCTGCTCAACCTTCAAAGTCGGGGCGTCGCCGTCGTCGACCAGATCGATCTTGCCGGCATATGGGCCGGCCCGTTTTCGGTGTCGCTCGATGATGTCGCGCATGTTGCCCGCTTCGCGCCGCCACTCGTCCTCATCCTCTTTGCGGAATCATGGGGCACCATCCGAAGCTTTTCGCTTCGCCATGGCGAAATTGTCGATTCCAATCGCGAACTCAGAGCATTCGGGCTTGCCAATATCGCCAGCGCCGCCATGCAGGGTATGCCGGTTGGTGCGGGTTTTTCCGCAGGCGCAGCAAGCGAGGCGGTTGGGCCGCAAAGCCGGCTTGCCTCTGCCATCGCCGCAATCGGCCTTGCGGTCTTCAGCCTGCTCGCCGCCAGATGGTTCGCTTTCATCCCGGAAGCAGTCCTTGCCGCCGTGATCGCCGTGGCGCTGCTGCATGCGCTCGACCCCGCGCCGATCATCCGTTTATGGCGGCTCGGCAACGACGCCTATCTGGCACTTGCCGCCGCAGCCGGCGTACTTGCCTTCGGTGTGCTAAACGGCATGCTTGTCGCCGTCGCCCTTTCCTTCGCCGTCTTCGTTCGCCGGCTTTCCCTACCGCATGTCATGCATCTTGGCCGGCTGGGCGATAGCCATGACTTTGTCGACATGGAACGCCACCCGGATGCGAAGGATGTGTCAGGCATGATTATTCTCCGGCCCGCACAGCCGCTTTTCTTCGGCAATGCGGAACCGATCCTTGCCGCCGTTACCAAATACATCGTTGCGCGGCCGGAACTGGACATCGCAATTGTCAGCCTTGAGGAAACATTCGAACTGGATTCCACCGCGCTTGATGCGTTGCTGGAGTTCGATGCAGCGATGCAGCGCAGCAGCATCGTGGTCTATTATGCGCGCATGCACGACCATGTGCAGGATCTGCTGCTTGCTGGCGGCGGATCCGACATGGTGGCGCGCAGCAATTTCAGTGTCGATGATGCCGTGACGGCGGCCATGCATCGGGAGGACAGCCTTGCCACACAATCTTGAACCGCATCTGACCCCGGTTGAAATCACCTCACTCAAACCAACGCAGATGACAGTCGGTCTGCGCGAGGTGGAGGACAAGCGGCGGCAATGGGCCGCCATCCGTGAGGAAAAGGGAGCCGACTTCCTCGGACACCATATGGTACCCGTCGTCCTTGGTCACAAACAACGTCTTTATCTGGTGGACCACCACCACCTCGCTTTGGCTTTGCATGAGGAAGGCGTGAAACATGTCCTGACCAGTATCGTTGCCGATCTTTCCCATCTCGGCCGGCAGGAATTCTGGTCGGTGATGGACCATCGCAACTTCGTCTATCCTTTCGACGTGGATGGCGTGCGCCATCCCATCGAAAACCTTCCCAAACGGATCGTCGATCTCAAGGACGATCCGTTCCGCGCGCTGGCCGGCGCGGTTCGCGACGCTGGCGGTTTTGCCAAAATAGACGCTCCCTTCAGTGAATTCCTCTGGGCGGATTTCCTGCGCCGCCGGGTAGGTGGCAAGAAGCTGCGACATTCCTTCGAGGACGCTGTGGAGGAAGCGATGCAACTGGCACGCTCGCGCGATGCGCGGCATCTGCCTGGATGGTGTGGAGCGGACCAATGACCACCCTTCCCTGCCTTTTCCGAGTGATGGCGGCTGCCATCGCAGTTTTCGTACTGGGCGCGGCGAGCCTAGCTGCGCAGGAACTACCGCCGCCAGCGAGACCGGCCCCTACGGAACAGACGACAGAGCAGAAAGTCGACCAGTTGATACAGCTTCTGGGACAGGACGATGTTCGTGCCCTTCTCACACAGAAGCTTGCGGCGGCCGGCACAGAGCAGCCGCCAGAACTGACGCCGCAGAGCCAGTTGAGCGATCTCGACCAATGGGCAAGCAAGCGGCGCGAACACCTAGGCCGCCTCGCAAGGGACCTGCCCGGCATGTACACGCAGATCATCGCGGCGCTGGGAAGGCTTTGCGACGAGATCAGCAACTACGGTGCAGCCGTCTTTTTGCTGCACGTATCCATCCTGTTCGGTGCGGGCCTTGCCGGCGGCATTGCCACGAACCGGATCATAGCGATGCAGGCCTCCCGCAGGAACGGCGCGGATATCGGCAAGGAGGCCTCGTCTGTCGTATCGCGGAGGCTTTTGCCCGTCTTCGGCTACGGCATTGCTGCCACCGCCATGTTCCTTGCCATCCAGTGGTCACCTTTGCTGAGCGCCGTTCTCCTGCCCTGGCTTGCAACCAGCATCGTGTTGCCGCTGCTTTTTGCCTTCACGGGCCTGCTGCGGCGGGTCGTTGGCCGCGAGGCCAATGCCCGGCGCGATTTCTGGATCGTCCGCTGGACATGGCTCCTGACCCTTGCCAGCGTCTTCTGGGCATTACTCAGGACGCTCGAGAATCTCGATGTCCCGCGTGACACGCTTGGGCTTCTGTCCTCCGCCATGGTCGGCCTCCTGTTCCTGCTCGCATGCATCTGGATCTGGCGTCGTCCGGTCGGCGATCCCGGCTCGGAGCGGGCTAGGTCAATCGATGTCGCGCTTATCTTCGGCCTCATCATCCTCTTCGGGTTGCGGCTCGCCGGCGCCGGGGTCCTGTTCTGGATCGGGCTTTATGCGCTGGTTCTGCCCGGCCTTGCCTCGACGCTTGGCATCGCGGCGCGAAAGCTGGCAACCGACATCGGCACCTATGGGGAAAGCGATCTTCGCCCGGTACTGGTCGAGCGAGGCGTGCGGCTTGCAATCGTCGGGACTGCCATCCTGTGGCTGATCTTCCTCGTGCGCGCGCATCCGAATTCCCTGCCCGATGGCGCATTGCTGACGTCGATCGTCGTCGGCGTCCTGCACGGGGCGCTGATCCTGCTTCTTGCCGATCTCGTCTGGATCGCGATCAAGTCGATGATCGCACGGCGGCTGGAGTTGAGTACACCCGCCGGCAACCCGATGAGCGGCCAACCGGGCGGGGGCCAGCCGCAAGATGATCGGCTTTTGACCATTCTGCCAATCCTTCGCAACATGCTCGGCATCATCATCGCCGCGGTTGCGGTCATGACGGCGCTTTCGGAACTCGGCGTCAATATCGGGCCGCTGCTCGCAAGTGCCGGCATCTTCGGCATCGCCATCGGTTTCGGTTCGCAGACGCTGGTCAAGGACATCATCAGCGGCGTGTTCTACATGATCGACGACGCCTTCCGCGTCGGCGAATACATCCAGAGCGGTTCCTACCGCGGCACGGTGGAATCCTTCAGCATCCGCTCTGTCAAACTGCGGCACCATCGCGGCCCGATTTTCACCGTCCCGTTCGGATCGCTCGGCGCCGTCGAAAATATGAGCCGCGACTGGTCGATCGACAAATTCCTCGTCACGGTCGCCTTCGATACTGACATTGCCAAGGTCCGGGCCATTACCAAGGAGATCGGCAAGGCGCTGAAGGAAGACCCGGAATTCGGACCGTTCCTGATCGAAACCGTCAAGCTGAAGGGCGTCGAGCAATTCGGCGAATATGGCATGACGCTTGGTTTCGGCATGATGCTGCGCGCCGGCGGGCAATCCTCCATGGTGCGCCGCAAGGCCTATTCGATGCTGAAGGATGCCTTTGCGCAAAACGACATCCAGTTCGCCAGCATGGCGGGCGCCTATCCCGCATCTACACGAAGCGCGCGGCCACAGGAGCCCGAAGCAAGCGACGGGACGGGGCCGGTGGAAGAATAGGCCTCCGGCAACCGCGCCCCAACCTTAGCCCATTCGTTCGGACATATATTCGCCCGGCGAAGCTGGAAACACCACGGTCTTATTGCCGTTGAGGAAGACACGGTGATGGATATGGGCATGAATGGCGCGCGCCAGAACCTGGCTTTCCACGTCCCTCCCGAGGCTCACATAATCCATGCCGCTCTGGGCATGGGTGACGCGGATCGTGTCCTGTTCGATGATCGGGCCTTCATCGAGATCAGCGGTGACGTAGTGGGCCGTCGCGCCGATCAGTCGCACGCCGCGCTCATAGGCCTGCTTGTAAGGGTTTGCGCCCTTGAAGGAAGGCAGGAATGAATGGTGGATGTTGATGATGCGGCCAGACATTTCCTGACACAGCCGTTCCGACAGAACCTGCATGTAGCGCGCCAGCACGACGAGTTCGGCGCCTGCATCGCGCACCACCTGCAGTATGGCCGCCTCGGCTTCCGGTTTCGTCTCCGGCGTGACG
The DNA here is from genome assembly GCF_056393925.1 of Agrobacterium sp. 10T429. NCBI lineage: Bacteria > Pseudomonadati > Pseudomonadota > Alphaproteobacteria > Hyphomicrobiales > Rhizobiaceae > Agrobacterium > Agrobacterium sp. 10T429. The sequence goes on along the minus strand of NZ_JBFTGV010000010.1, from coordinate 160,229 downwards.
CGAATGTGGTGAAAGGGAATATCCTCGTTCACCACCTGCTTCTGGTATTCGAGGTGATTGGAGATGACAGCAACAATCTCCACAGGCAATGCACCAATGTGGGAACGATAGAGTAGATCGTTCAGGCAATGGCCGAAGCGTGAAACCATGATCACGACTTTCGTTTTCCGCGAGAGATCATGGATATCGTATTCCATGTCGAAATCGGCGGCGACGGAAGCGAACCCTGCGACGAGAGCAGCGGGTTCCATCCCTTCCTCCGAAACGAAGCTCAGCCGCATGAAAAAGCGGCCCGTTTCCAGGTCGGTGAATTGCGAACTGTCGTTGATGTTGCAGCCGGACCGCGCGAGATATCCGGACACGGCGGCAACGATGCCGCTGCGTGCCGGGCACGCGACTTTCATGACATAGCTGGTCAAATCCTGCTCCCCTTGATGGATCAGCGATCGGGCACATTGGCGGTGATGCCGCCCTGCCCGATCATGGCTAACGAGACCGATAATAGCGTGTTACGCGCCGTAGATCGGGAAGTCTTCACACAGCGCTGCAACCTCGGCCCGCACGTTGGCCTCAATCTCAGCATTGCCTTCGGCACTGACAGCCAGCGCGTCGATGACGCGCAGGATCAGCACGCCGATCCGCTCGAATTCGGCCACGCCAAAACCGCGCGTGGTGCCGGCCGAACTGCCGAGCCGGATGCCCGAGGTGACGAAGGGCTTTTCCGGGTCGTTGGGAATGGAGTTCTTGTTGCAGGTGAGGCCTGCCCGCTCAAGAGCGATTTCGGCAACCTTGCCGGTAACGCCCTTCGGACGCAGATCGACCAGAACCATGTGGCTGTCGGTTCCACCAGACACGATCCCCAGACCGCCATCCGTCAGCACTCGCGCCAGAGCCTGAGCATTGGCGATGACCTGACCGGCGTAGTCGGCAAAATCCGGCCGCAGCGCCTCGCCGAAGGCCACGGCCTTGGCGGCGATGACATGCATCAGCGGGCCGCCCTGATTGCCGGGGAAGACGGCCGAATTCAGCTTCTTCGCCAGATCGGCATCATTGGTCAAAATGACGCCGCCGCGCGGGCCGCGCAGGGTCTTGTGGGTGGTGGAGGTGACGACATGGGCGTGCGGCACCGGGTTTGGATATTTGCCGCCGGCGATCAGGCCGGCATAATGGGCCATGTCGACCATCAGCCATGCGCCAACCTCGTCGGCGATCTTGCGGAAGCCTTCGAAATCGATCTGGCGCGGATAGGCCGAGGCGCCTGCGACGATCAGCTTCGGTTTCGTCTCTAGCGCCTTTGCCCGCACCTTTTCCATATCGATCAGATGCGTCTCTGCATCCACCTCATAGGAGACGACATCAAACCACTTGCCCGACATGGTGACCGGCGAACCGTGGGTAAGGTGGCCGCCATGGGCCAGCGAAAGCCCCATGATTCGGTCGCCCGGCTGAAGAAGTGCCAGAAACACCGCCTGATTGGCCTGCGCGCCGGAATGCGGCTGAACGTTCGCGAACTCCGCACCGAAAAGTTGCTTCAGCCGGTCGATGGCGACCTGCTCGACCTTGTCGACGAATTCGCAGCCGCCATAATAGCGTTTGCCGGGATAACCTTCGGCATATTTGTTGGTCAGCACCGAGCCTTGCGCCGCCAGAACGTCGGCGGACACGATATTCTCCGAAGCGATCAGTTCAATCTGGGTTTTCTGGCGATCGAGTTCCTCGGCGATGGCGTCGGCAATCACCGTATCCGAAACGGCATTATGGGACAGACGGTTGAGCATTGTTTCCTCCTCAAGGATCAGGCGATTTCGGCGGCGAGTTCCTTGCAGCCGGTTTCAAACAAATGGCCGAGATGCGGCGCGAAACTGTTCCAGATATCCATACGGAAACCATCCGGCGCATCGCGCCACAGCACCACGGTCACGCCATCGAAAATCGTTCTGCGGGCCTCGCCAACCGGAATGGTGTCGATGTCGCGGGCGCAGCCAAGTGTCAAAAGCTCGGCGGCGAGCGGCCCCTTGATCGCGAGCGTCACTTCCCTTCCGGAAATATCGACGAGACTATGCGGATGGCCGGCATAAACGCCAGCGCAGGCCGCAATCACCCCGTCGACCGCGCCAACGGGAGCAAGGATCGTCCATTCGTCGGGACCAAGTCGCACGGCCTCAATTTCGCCTGCAGCAGTACGAGCGCCGATCCGGTCGGGCAAGGTCAGGCCAAGGGCTCTATTGAGCGGTACCAGATCGCCGCGCGCACGCAGCGACAGCCGCCCCTGCGCGGCCAATATGCTGACCCGGGCTGCTTTGCTCTCGGCCAGCGTGCCGGGAACGGGGGAGGAAACGCGCATATTCATTGTCATCTCCGGGTCAGATCTTCAGGCGGGTGTTTTCGGGATCGACAAAGACCATCCCGGTGATTTTTGCGGCAATCGTGCGTTCGGGCATCGGAATATAGACGGTCTCTCCCATCCGCTCATGGCCGCCCTCGACCAGCGCCAGCGCAATCGGCTGGCCAACCGCATCCGAATGATAGGATGAGGTGACATGACCGACCATTTTCATCGGGATAGGCTGCTTCGGATCGAAGACAATCTGCGCGCCCTCTTCAAGCTTCGAGCGGTCTTCGGTCAGAAGACCGACGAGGTGACGACGGCCCTTGGCGACGAGATCGGGGCGCGCGAGGCCACGCTTGCCGACGAAATCCGGTTTGGTCTTGCCCACGGCCCAGCCCATCGCGGCATCATAGGGCGTGACCGTGCCGTCGGTATCCTGGCCGACGATGATGTAACCCTTTTCGGCACGCAGCACATGCATGGTTTCCGTGCCATAGGCGGTGATGCCGTATTGCCGGCCGGCCTCCCACAGGATTTCCCAGAGCTTGCGGCCAAGCGGCGCGGGCACGTTGACTTCGAAGCCGATCTCGCCGGTGAACGACACCCGGAACAGCCGCGCCGGCATGCCGGCCACCGTGCATTCCGCGCAGGACATATGCGGGAAAGCCTCTTCCGTCAGCTCGACGCCCTCGACCAGCGGAGCGAGCAGCTTTGCCGCATTCGGGCCGTTCAGCGCAATGGTAGACCATTGCTCGGTGGTGGAAGTCAGCCAGACGTTGAGATCCGGCCATTCGGTCTGGAGGTAATCCTCCATCATGTTCATCACCCTTGCCGCACCGCCGGTGGTGGTGGTGACGTGGAAGCGATCCTCGGTCATGCGGCCGATGACGCCGTCGTCGCGAATGAAGCCGTCATCACCCAGAAGCAGGCCGTAACGGCAGCGGCCCGGCGCGAGCTTCGACCACGGGTTGGTGTACATGCGGTTCATGAACTCGACCGCATCCGGCCCGACGACCTCGATCTTGCCGAGCGTCGAGGCGTCGAACATGCCGAGGCTTTGCCGCACCGCCCGGCATTCGCGGCCGACCGCCGCATCCATGTCTTCACCTGGTTTGGGGAAGTACCAGGCGCGCCGCCATTGGCCGACCGGTTCGTAAACCGCGCCATTTCCCTCAGCCCAGCTGTCGATCTGCGTCTTGCGCGTCACCTCGAAATGCTGGCCGCGATGATAACTGGCGAAAGCGCCGAAGGTCGTCGGCGTATAGGGTGGGCGGAAGGTCGTCAGGCCTACTTCCGGCTGGCGTTTGCCGAGCGCTTCTGCCGCGATGTTGAGGCCGTTGATATTGGACATCTTGCCCTGATCGGTCGCCATGCCGTTGGTGGTGTAGCGCTTGACGTGCTCGATGGAGCGCATGCCTTCGCGCACGGCCAGCCGCAGATCCTTGGCGGTCACGTCGTTCTGGTAATCGACGAAGGCCTTGGCCTTGCCGGCATCGCGATCGCTCGGCAATTCCGTCAGCGATACGCCGCTGCCGGTGCGGTCGTGCTCCACCGCATAGTCGCGGGTATCGCCCGTCTTGCCCAGGGCTGCAGCGATCTTCCGGCCCTGCTCGGCGCCATCCTTCAGCACCGCTTCAATGCCCCAAAGCCCGCGCCCGGCGCCGGCAATTGCACAATCCTCATTGGTCGTGGCCGGCAGGAAGGTGGTCCGCTGGTCGTCCCAGGCAATCTTGCCCTGCGTATGGGAAAACAGATGCAGCGACGGCGTCCAGCCGCCAGACATCAGCAACGCATCACAGGCAATTTCCTGCCCCGCGCCGACCGTGGAGCCATTCACCGGATTGACGCGGACTGATTTCACACGCAACCGGCCCGAAGTCGCCGTCACGGTATGCGACAGCCGCACCGGAATGCCGAGCGCGCGCGCCTCGTTCACCAGTTCCTCGCGCACCTTCGCACGGGTATCGACGATGGCCTGCACCCGCGCGCCTGCGCCATGAAGATCGAAGGCGGCATACCAGGCGCTGTCATGGCTCGTCACCACCACCGGCCTGTTGCCGACCTTGACGCCATAGCGGTTCAAATAGGTCTGGGCGGAGCCCGCAAGCATCACGCCCGGCCGATCATTGCCATGGAAGACCAGCGGTTTCTCGAGAGCCCCCTGCGCCAGCACCACATGGCGCGCCCGCACCCGCCACAGGCGTTCACGCGGCATGTCCTTGGTCACGGTTTCGAGATGGTCGGTCAGCTTTTCGCAAAGGCCGATCATGTTCTGGTGGTAGTAGGCAATCGCCGTCGTGCGGGTCATGACCCTGACGCCGCGCTCCTTCAGCGCCTTCAACTCGTCCGCCAACCAGTTCCATGCTGGCTGGCCGTCGATCTGCGCCTGCGGCTCGGACAGCAGCGTCCCGCCGGCTTCGGCATTTTCGTCCACCAGCACGACCTTAAGACCATCGACCGCCGCTGCGCGCGCCGCAGCCAGACCCGCAGGACCGGCGCCGACGATCAGCACGTCGCAATGCAGGTTGCGCGAGGCATAGGTATCGGGGTCTTCTTCCGTGGGCGAGACGCCGAGACCGGCCGCCGCGCGGATGAAGGGCTCATAGACCTTGTTCCAGAAGCTCTTCGGCCACATGAAGGTCTTGTAGTAAAAGCCCGCCGAAAACAGCATATAGGCCATGTCGTTGACTGCACCGATATCGAATTTCAGGCTGGGATATTTGTTCTGAGACGTGGTTTCCAGTCCGCTCCAGATTTCCTGCACCGTGGCGCGGGTATTTGGCTCGAACCGGCCGGAGCCGCGGCGGGTGCCGATCAGCGCATTCGGCTCCTCGGAACCCGCCGCTACAGGGCCGCGCGGGCGGTGGTATTTGAACGAGCGGCCCATGAGATGTACGCCATTGGCGAGAAGCGCGGAGGCGACCGTATCCCCCTTTACGCCGCGATAGGTCTTCCCATCGAAGGTGAAGCTTACCGAGCGGGCGGCATCCACCCGGCCACGGCCGGGAACGCGATAGGAACTCATTTCGACACCTCGGAGCTGGCTGGTGCGCTGGATAGGGAGGAGAGATCAGGACGCGGCTCGCCTGCGCGATAGGTCGTCAGGAAACGGTCGCTCACCGTGTCGCGCACCGCATTGAAGAAGCGACCGCAGCCATGCAGGTGCCGCCAGCGCTCGAAATGCGGACCCCTGGCGTTTTCGCGGATGAACAGGAATTCTTCCCACTGTTCATCACTCTGAGATGAGGGGTCGGCCGCGCGCACGACATGGGCCTGCCCGGCATAGGTGAATTCGGCTTCGGGCAGCGTTTCATGGCAATAGGGGCAACGGATCAGCAGCATGGGTTAACTCCTCAGTGCGCCACGGCAGCGGCGGCGGCCTCGTCGATCAGGCGGCCGGAGCGGAAACGCTCCAGCGTGAAAGGCGCGTTGATCAGGTGCGGTTCGTTTTTCGCGATGGTCCAGGCGAAGGTGTGGGCAGCGCCCGGCGTGGCCTTGAAACCACCCGTGCCCCAGCCGCAATTGACATAAAGCCCGTCGACCGGCGTCTTGCCGAGAATGGCCGAGCGATCCGGCGTGACATCAACAATGCCGCCCCATTTGCGCAGCATCCGCATGCGGTTGAAGATCGGGAAGATTTCGACGATGGCGGCGATCGTATGTTCGATCAGCGGCAGGCCGCCGCGCTGCGAATAAGAGGTATATTGATCCGTACCCGAACCGATCACCAGCTCACCCTTGTCGGACTGGCTGATATAAGCGTGAACCGCATTCGACATGACCACGCAGGGGAAGATCGGCTTGATCGGCTCGGATACCAGAGCCTGCAGCGGATAGCTTTCGAGCGGCAGGCGCACGCCTGCGGTATCCATGACCACCGAAGTGTGGCCGGCAGCGGAAACCGCAACTTTTTTCGCCTTGATGAAACCCCGCGCCGTCTCGACACCCGCGACGGACCCGTCGGCATTGCGGCGAATGGCGGTGACCGGGCAATTCTGGATGATATCGACGCCACGGGCGGCAGCACCGCGCGCATAACCCCAGGCAACTGCATCGTGGCGCGCCGTGCCGGCACGTTCCTGAAGCGCACCGCCCATCACCGGGTAGCGGGCGTTTGGCGATATGCTCAGCGGCGGACAATATTCCTTGCATTCTTCCGGGGTAAGCCAGCGATTGTCGACACCGTTCAGACGGTTGGAATGGATGTGGCGCTTGAAGCTCTGCACGTCGTGGACATTATGGGCGAGCATCAGAACGCCGCGCCGCGAATACATGACGTTGTAGTTCAGTTCCTGGCTCAAGTTCTCCCACAGATCGACGGCGTGATCGTAAAGACGCGCGCTTTCGTCGTAGAGATAGTTGGAGCGGATGATGGTCGTGTTGCGGCCGGTATTGCCGCCGCCGAGCCAGCCCTTGTCGATGACAGCGACATTGGTGATACCGTGCTGGCTGGCCAGATAATAGGCCGCACCCAGACCATGGCCGCCGGCGCCGACGATGACCACGTCATATTCGGCTTTTGGCTGGCTGTCAGGCCATTGCTCGTCCCAGTTCTTGTGGCCGGTCAGGGCATTCCGCAGGAGATTGAAGGCATTAAAACGCGTCATGAGCGGGCCTGCTGGTTGGAACTCTCGGTATTCAAAAGCCTACGGAGATTTACAGCGGCCGGGCTGGACAATCGCGTCTGATTGCGTGAATATTTGCGCCATGAGCTCTCATCGCGCCAAGAAACGCCTCAGCGTCGCCTTCCTGCTCGCCGACCGGTTCACGCTGTCGGCCTTCGCCAATTTCGTCGATGTGCTGCGTCTTGCTGCCGATGAGGCTGACCGTTCCCGGCCGATCCTGTGCGAATGGTCCGTGCTGTCGGCGACCCTCGGCAATGTGCAATCGAGCTGTGGTGTGAAGGTGCAACCGGATACGCGGCTCATCGACGCCGTGCATTACGACTATATCGTTGTTGTCGGCGGATTGATCAGCGACCACAGCGCCCTGCCGCCGGAGGCATTGCGGTTCCTGAAAGACCGTGCGGCAGCGGGCACTCCCCTTATCGGGCTCTGCACCGGCGTTTTCATTCTACATGAAGCCGGCCTGCTGGATGGTTATCGCTGCTGCGTCAGCTGGTTCCACCATCAGGATTTTCTCGACCGTTTCGACGCCGAGCAGATGGTTTCCGACCAGCTCTTCGTCATAGATCGCAACCGCCTGACCTGTTCGGGCGGCCATGGTGCTGCGCATCTGGCGGCGTTCCTTGTGGAGCGCCATGTCGGCCAGTCGGCCGCCATCAAAAGCCTCAATATCATGATGATCGACAGTGCGCTCAGCGGCGAAAAACCCCAGCCCGGCCAGCAGAGCACCAGAACGGCAACCGATCCCCTGGTCAGAAAGGCGATCCTGCGCATGCAGCAGAACATCGAGGTTCCGAGAACCGTGCTGGAACTCGCGCGCGATCTCGGCCTTGGCCGACGCAGCCTCGAACGGCGTTTCCTTGGAGACCTGAAAGCAACGCCCTCCAAGGTCTATCTTGAGCTGCGGCTCGACCGCGCCCTTTCCCTCCTGCGCACCACGCGTGACCCGATCACCCAGATTGCGCTCGCCACCGGGTTTTGCGATGCCCCACACCTTTCCCGTACACTTCGTGCCGAGCGCGGCTTCAGCCCCAGCGAATATCGCAAAACGCAGATTGGCCACACGACAACGGACGAAGAATTCGCCGTCGGCGTGTTGTTGCCGCAACCTTGAGGCTTTGCTGTTCACCTGCCAAAAGTCGGGCCCTGCAAAAAATAGATCAACGTAATTGATATGGTCAGACTTGCCCGTACCGGTATAAAAGTCCCCGATCCTGTTTAGGGGAGCCGTGGGGGGTATGGGATGAATTCAGAGCGTCGTGGCGTTCTCGCGCTTTTAGGCGGCCTTGTGCTGGGAAGACCGTCTGTCGGCAAGGCCGCGAGCAACGTTCCGGCAGTTGCCCAATCCCGCTCCGAATACAAACCCCGCCATGTCCTTTGTTTTCTCGGCCCGGAAAATGGTCTGGCAGCGCTGCAGCAGAGCGCTCGCGCCGCTATCGATAAATTTGCCGGCGATTTCAGTCTCGATGAGGATTATTCGCAGGATGAACCGGACGACAGGATGGAACGCTCCTTCAATGTCTGCTGGGATCGTGTCGAGCCGGACGCCTATCAGGAGAGTGACGAGGAGGCAGTCGCAGGCCACGGCTCGGTTCTTTATGTGCTCGGCCCGTCAATGGCCGCGGAAACAGCCGTGGCGACCTGCGGTAAAGCCCTGATGTTCGTGCACCACATGCTCGATAGTGGCGCAGTTGCCGTAAAGGGTGAAAGCGCCGGCGTTGCCCATGGTGTGCAGCGGTGGAAGGAACTCTTCGAACAGTCGCGCCGTAACGCGACCGCAAACGACGCCCTGGCATTCGCCAGAACCTGCCGTCTAGCCTTCGCGCGCCGGCCAATCGGCGGCGATGCCGACGGAATGGGGAGCGTCGGCTTTCATCTGGTCGGATTGCCTGACGTGGAGATACACTTCACCCGAAAAGACCAGCAGCAGCCCTCAACCAATAGCGAGCAGCTGAAGATCGCCGCGCTGATTGACGATATCGCCGATCAAATGACCCGCGACGGGGTTGAAGCGGCCGTGAAGGATCGTCGTGCCGACCTGTCCGATGACACGCGGTATGAGGAGGACGAATATAAATTCAATCCGTTCGGCGTTGCGACCATTCGAGACCACAAGCTTTGACGCCACGCCTATAATGATGCGGGGCCTGGGTCGCTCTCTCCGGCGACAAGCTGCATCGGCCAGACGCAGTAACGCGCCTGATTTGGGTAAAACGGCGCATAGGCCGGCATGGTAGACAGAAGCGTCTGCGCGACCATTACACCGAGATCATGCAGGGACATGCGGAAACTGGTCAATCGCGGTTCGAGAAACTGGCCGCGTGGACCATCACGAAAACCGATGACCGCAAGATCCCGTCCCGGTTTCAGACCCACTTCCGCCAGACGGCGATAAAGGCCAAGGGCCATCAACTCATAGATCAGCACAAGCGCGGTTGGCCGGGGCCGCATCTGTAGCCACTCGCTGGCGGCGTGATATCCGCCCTGCTCGCTCGATTTCGCCCGGATGACCAGAGAGGGATCGTAAGCAATGCCGTTCTCCTCCAGTCCGCGCCGGTACCCGTCCATGAAAACATAACCGAGATTGACGTCGCTATCGGGTGCAGCAACCGCAATGGTACGATGACCGGCAGCGGCGAGCCGGTTGACGGCACTGCGCGCAACCTCCTCGAAATCGAGATCGATCCACGCATGATCGGCGCTGGAAGAGGTGCGGCCGAGCGTTACGAAAGGCAAGCGGGTCTGCTTTAAAAAATCGACACGCTTATCGACACGGCGGGTCGAGGAAATGATCATCGCATCCACCATGCGGCGCGCCACCATGCGCTTTAGATATTCGTCCGGGTCTTCCTCACCGGGACACGGCAGAACGATAAGATCGAGATTGTGAGCGGAAAACACGCTTTGCAAACCATCCGTCACTCCCATGAAGAAGTTGTCGGAGTTCTCCACCGTCTGCGCGTCGCTGCCGGTCATCAGGCCGATGACGTTAGTCGTCCCCTGCCTGAGGCTGCGGCCTGACTGGTTTGCGACATAGCCAAGTTTTTCCGCCGCCTCCAGAACACGCCGCCGCGTCTCCTCGTTAACGTCGGGCTTGCCGTTCAAGGCACGGGAAACGGTGCCTATCGATATCTCCAGATAATCGGCAAGCTGACGAATTCCTTTCATGCACTCCCCCTCCTGAGCCGGGTACGAAATATGCGTCCCCAATAACGGTATTGACATATCTAACATGATCATCCTAGTGTCGTAAACGTTTACGACGCTCTGCGCAAAGAGGAGTTTGCCCAGAGACCGGGGAGAGAAGATGACATACAATGCCGTTTTATGCGGGTGCGGAGCTATGGCCAAAGGCTGGCTGCGCGCCATTCAATCGACGCCGGACATTCTCGGCGCGATCAAGATCGTCGGCTTCGTCGATCTGAACGAAGACACGGCACGCGCGCTTGCCGAAGAATTCTCCCTTACCGACGTCATCATCGGCGTCGATCTTCGCGATGTTCTCGCACGGACCAAAGCCGACATCCTGTTCGATGTCGTCATCCCGCAGGCACGGTATGCCGTGGTTGAAACCGGTCTTGCAGCCGGGTGCCATGTGCTCAGCGAAAAGCCGCTTGCGGCCTCGATGGAAGAAGCCGAAAAGCTGGTGGAACTGGCGGAAAAGGCCGGAAAAATTCATGCTGTGGTGCAAAACCGGCGCTTTATCTCCGGCATCCGGCGGCTGCGCCGGGCCGTGGAAGACGGCATTATCGGTGATTTGACGGCCATTCACTGCGACTTTTTCCTCGGACCCCATTTCGGCGGTTTCCGCGAGGAGATGAAGAACGTTCTTCTTCTCGACATGGCGATCCACACTTTCGATGCGGCGCGTTTCGTCGCCGATGAAAAGCCGCTCTCCGTGTTTTGCGTGGAGAAAAATCCGGCAGGCTCCTGGTACGCCCACGGGGCAAGCGCCAATGCCATATTCGAATTCTCCAACGATGTGGTCTTCACCTATCGCGGCTCCTGGTGCGCGGAAGGCGAAAGAACCAGCTGGGAAGCCCGCTGGCGGCTGATTGGCTCCAAGGGCATGATCCTCTGGGACGGCGAAGACTATTTCTCCGCATCCGTCGCCGGCGAAGAGCCGGGTCTTCTACGCGGATTCAAAACCGTAAACGTTTCCGACAGTATTTCTGAGAAGGATACGCACGGCCACGCCAGCGTCATACTCTCGTTTCTTCAATCCATCCGTACCGGCCAGATGCCGGAAACGGCCTCCTTCGACAACATCAACAGCCTGGCAATGGTGATCGGCGCAATTGAAAGCGCCCGCATCGGCCAGCGCGTTTCCATCGCAGCATAAGGACCGACAGACGTGAGCAATCCGGCAAAATCCATCCGCATCGGCACCATGGTCAGCGCCACCAAGGGACAGGCAGCTGAACGCATCGGGCAGATAGCCGATCTTGGTTTCGAAAGCTTCGAACCGTTCTTCTGGCAGACGACCAACGGCCAGGACCTTGCCGAGCTTGGCAAGCGTTCACTTGACGCGATCGGTGGCCGCGACATCACCATCGGCACGCTCGGCATGTTCGGCAATCCGCTGGAGGAAACGGAAATCGACCTTCAGACCTTGCAGGGCTGGAAAGACTGCATCGACAATGCCCATCACTTCGGTGCAACCTGCGTTGCCGGTTTCACCGGCCGCCTGCGCGGAAAGCCGCTGCCTGAGAGCTTGCCCCGTTACAAGCAAATCTGGAGCGAGCTTGCCAAACGCGCAGCGGACAAAGGCGTGAAGATCGCCTTTGAAAATTGCGCCATGGACGGCAACTGGCAAACCGGCGACTGGAACATCGCCCATAATCCGGATGCGTGGGAACTGATGTTCAACGAAACGCCGGACGAGAATATCGGCATCGAATGGGAACCCTGCCACCAGATGGTTTATCTCATCGATCCGCTGCCGCAGATCCGCAAATGGGCGGACAAGATTTTCCACGTGCACGGCAAGGATGCGACCATTCGTTGGGATGTCATTCGTGAGCATGGGATTTTCGGCAAGGAAAAATTCGTCTTCATGCGCACGCCGGGCTTCGGCGACAGCAACTGGACGGACATTATTTCGGAACTGCGCCTGGCCGGCTGGTCCGGCTCGATCGACATCGAAGGCTGGCATGACCCCGTCTATCGCGACGCGCTGGAAATGACGGGACAGGTACACGGCCTGAACTATCTGAAACATTGCCGGGGCGGCGATTTTGTCGTCGATCCCACCTAAGGAATGGAAGCCTTTGGGAGAAGGCTTCCAGTAATTGCAGAGACGATAACCAAGAGGAGGAGATTATTATGGGTATCGCGAAATGCATGATCGCCGGTGCGCTTGTTCTGGCAGGCGTATCCGCCGGTGCGATGGTGGCGCATGCGGAAGATGTCACCTTGACCCTGTGGTCGCTGGACAGGGACATCCAGCCGGCACCCAACCTCGTGAACGAGTTCAACAAGCTCAATAACGGCATCAAGATCGAATACCGGCAGTTGCAGTTCGATGATGTGGTGAGCGAATCCATGCGCGCCTACTCGACCGGCAACGCGCCCGATATCATCGCCATCGACAACCCAAACCACGCCATGTTCGCCGCACGTGGCGCGTTTCTTGACGTGACGGATATGATTGCGAAGTCGGACGTCATCAAGACGGCAAACTATTTTCCGGGCCCGCTGAAATCCGTAACCTGGGACGGCAAATATTTCGGCGTCCCGAAGGCGACGAATACGATCGCACTCTATTACAACAAGGACCTGTTCAAGGCAGCCGGTCTCGATGCGGCAAAACCGCCGCAGACCTGGGACGAGCTTGTGGAAGCTGCCCGCAAGCTGACCAACCCCGCCAAGAATGTTTACGGCATCAGCTTCAGCGCCAAGGCCAACGAGGAGGGCACCTTCCAGTTTCTGCCATGGGCGCAGATGGCCGGCGCCACCTACAAAAACATCAATACCGATGGCGCGGTGAAGGCGCTTGAAACATGGAAGACCCTTCTCAGTGAAAAGCTGGCCTCGCCGGATACGCTGACGCGCAGCCAGTGGGATTCCACCGCCACCTTCAACGCCGGCAACGCGGCCATGGCGATCTCCGGTCCTTGGGAAATCGACCGCATGCTCAAGGACGCCAAGTTCGACTGGGGCGTAACGCTACTGCCGGTTCCGACGCCGGACGCGCCGCGGTCTTCGGCCATGGGCGACTATAACTGGGCGATCTTCTCCAAGAGCAAACATCCCGCCGAAGCCTTCAAGGCCATCGAATTTTTCGCCTCGCAGGACAAGGACATGTTCAAGAACTTCGGGCAATTGCCGGCGCGTTCCGATATTCCCGTTCCGCCCACCGGCAACGCGCTGAAGGACGAAGCGCTCAAGACCTTTATCGAGCAACTCAAATATGCGCAGCCGCGTGGTCCCTCGCCTGAATGGCCGAAGATTTCCAAGGCGATCCAGGACGCTATCCAGGGCGCCCTGTCGGGTCAGATGACGCCGAAGGCCGCGCTCGATCAGGCCGCTGAAAAGATAAAGCTGATCGAAGGCTGATCTGTCTGGGCGGGCGGCCGGGTTCACCCGGCCCCATCCAAGGGGTTCCTCCCGGTGGGGCTGCCTGCTGCTTAATGCAGCGGCGGCCCCGATCGGAGCTTGTGAGGATGTTTCATGAAAAAACTGTTTTCCAGCGTCAGCGACGGTCGTGGTTTCGACCTCATCCTTGTCGCTTTTCCTTTGGGCTTCCTGTTCGTCATGGCGGGGCTGCCGCTCATCTACAACATCGTCATGAGTTTTCAGGAAGTCGACATGTTCAGCCTGGGCACCTTCGTGCGCCCCTTCGTCGGCTTCAAGAATTATATCGACCTGTTCCGGCAACCGGAAACATTGCCGATCCTTTTCAACACCGTCACCTTTGTCGTCACCTCGATTGCCGGGCAATTTGCCATCGGCTTCGGTCTGGCGCTGTTCTTCTGGGTGAACTTTCCCGGCGCCACCTGGCTGCGCGGGCTGTTCCTCGTTTCCTGGGTCATGCCCGGCCTCGTCGTCGGCGCGATCTGGAACTGGATATTGTCAGGCGATTTCGGCGTGCTGAATTTCTTCCTGCGGGAAAGCGGCATGATCTCAGGCAATATCTTCTGGCGATCGGACGCGAATTTTTCGCTCTGGGCCGTGGTCATCGCCAATATCTGGCTCGGCACCTCGTTCAACATGATCCTTCTTTCTGTCGGCCTCGCCTCCATCCCCGGCGATCTCTACGAAGCGGCGGAGCTGGATGGCGCGAACGCCTGGCAGCGCTTTTACACCATCACCCTGCCGATGATGCGTTCCACCATCGGCGCGATCATCTCGCTCGGCCTGATCTTCACGCTTCAGCAGTTCGATCTTTTCGCCGCCATCACCGATGGCGGGCCCAACAACAGTTCCAACGTGGCGCAATATTGGGCCTGGGATCTTTCGTTCCGGCAATATGATTTCGGCAAGGGCGCGACGATCTCCGTCATCATGATCGTTTTCGTCATGCTGGCTTCCGTCGTTTATGTGCGCTCGACACGGCATGAGGTGCGCGGATGAGTATCACGACCCGCAACCGGTTGATGCTGGCAATCGCCATCGTGCTTGCCGTCATCTATCTCTTTCCGCTCTACTGGATGTATCTGACCTCGCTGAAAAGCGGCTCGGAGATGTTTGCGAACCCGCCGGGCTTCTGGCCGGCCGATCCGCAATGGCAGACCTATGCCTATGTCTGGGAAAGCCGCAATATGGGCCGTTATCTGTGGAATTCGGTGCTCATCGCTTCAAGTGCCGTGGCGCTCATCACCGTGCTTGGCGTTGGCTGCGCCTATGTGCTGGCGCGCTATCGCAACGTCTGGGTTGATATCGGCCTCTTCCTCATCCTCATGCTGCAGGTTCTGCCAGCGTCCCTTATGATTACGCCGATCTTCGTCGGCTTCTCGCAAGTGGGTCTGCTGGATTATCCCCGCCTGTCGGTCATTCTCGCCATAGCGGCGAAAAGCATGCCCTTCTTCGTGGTGCTGGTGCGCGCAACCTTCATGGCGGTGCCGCAGGAGCTGGAAGAGGCAGCGCTTGTGGACGGCAATTCCCGCGTCGGCGCCTTCTTCAACATCGTGCTACCGCTTGCCAGAAACGGCATTCTCGTCAGCGCCATTCTCATTTTCATGCAGGCATTCGGGGAATTCGTCTATTCGAAATCGATGATCCAGGCGGCTGAATTGCAGCCTGCCAGTGTCGGCCTCAATTCCTTCATGGGCCCCAACACCAGCGAATGGAACAACATCATGGCCTATGCGACCATGTATGTGACGCCCATTCTTGCCCTGTTCATTCTCTTGCAGCGCCGCATCGTTTCCGGCCTGACATCGGGAGCGTTAAAATGACCCTTCAGATCGAACTTTCCGGCGTAAACAAATATTACGGTGCCTTTCACGCGCTGAAGAACATCCATCTTTCCATCAAGAAGGGCACCTTCGTCGCCCTCGTCGGCCCGTCCGGTTGCGGAAAGTCCACCTTGCTGCGTTCGCTGGCGGGGCTGGAAACCATATCGAGCGGCGACATGCGTATTGCAGGCACGTTGATGAACGGTGTGCCGCCGCGCAAGCGCGATGTGGCGATGGTGTTCCAGTCCTATGCGCTCTACCCGCACATGACGGTGGAGGAGAACCTGACCTACTCGCTGCGCATGCGCGGCGTGGCAAAATCGGAAGCCCGCAAGGCGGCAGAGGAGGTTGCAGCCACCACAGGCCTGTCAAAGCTGATGAAGCGCTATCCGCGCGAACTTTCCGGCGGGCAGCGCCAGCGTGTGGCGATGAGCCGCGCGATCATCCGCAACCCGCAGGCATTCCTGTTCGACGAACCGCTCTCCAATCTAGACGCGGCCCTGCGTGTGCACATGCGCAAGGAAATCCGAGCGTTGCACGACCGCCTCCACGCCACCTCGGTCTATGTCACCCATGACCAGATAGAGGCGATGACGATGGCGGATCACGTCGTCGTCATGCGCGACGGCGTGATCGAACAGCAGGGCACGCCACTGGAATTATACGACCGCCCGATCAATCGTTTTGTTGCTGGCTTCATCGGTTCACCGGCAATGAATTTCATTCCGGCAACGGTCAGCCCGGACGGCGCGGCGCTTCAGCTGCGTTTCAGTGAAGGCGAGCCGCAGCAGTCCATCAAAAACCCGGCTCCCTTATCGCCCGGCAAGCGTGTCATCGTTGGTATCAGGCCGGAACACATCCGGCCGCGAACCGCAACCGGCGCGGCGCTGACGTTACCTGTTTCGGCCGTGGAAACCACAGGTTCGGCCACCTTCCTCACCCTTGGCACATCGACCGAAGTGGTCATCGCTATACAGGGACGCAGTGAGGTCAGGAGCGGCGAAGTCGTCGGCCTCGACATCAACCCGACCGACCTGCATTTGTTTGATGAAGAAACCGGAGCCGGCCTCGGAGGCCGGTGAAACGAACCATGGGGCATATCCGGACCGGGCGGCCCTTCGGGGCTTTCCGATCCGCAACGAGGTGAAAGCTTCAGCGCCCCATGATGATGTCGAGGATGTTGCGGCGCGTGGTTGCGGAGGTGGCGGTGGCCCGGCCAACCTCGCGGGCGGCGATGGCGGGCGAACCGGAGCCTTCAATATCCACCCACCGACCGGCATGTTCCGTGGATTGACGCTTGAGATAGGTATAGGGCGTTTCGTCCCAGCGAAAGATCTTCGATTTCATATTGTCGAGAATGAAATCTCCGCGGTCCGTTCTCACCGTGAGGATGGCATGGCCATCGCCTTTTTCGTCGCGGACGACGGTGATCAGCAGATCGGAAACCGGGAAACCGGCATCCATAAGCCGTTTCCGTTTCTCCAGCGTGAGGTCCTCGCAGTCTCCCGCACCGTTATAGGGATACTCCCAATAGTCCTCGTAACCCCACACTTCCATGTCGGAACGCTGGTCGATTTCGATATTGACTGCGCTGTTGATCGAAACAAGGGTAGCCCAGACATCAGGCGTAAGACTGAGCGGCGGCATTTCCTTGACCGGCTGACATTCATCCGTATGCCGCTTGCAGAAATCGTAATGCCCGATGGGCTGCGACGTGAACTTGCCAGTCTGCATCGAAGGAGACGCCTGCACCGGCGCAGCGAAACCCGCGACAGCCAGAATGAAACATGCTTGCAGCAATTTGATGAGATGGGTCATGTTCGTCTCCTGACGACATGACCTACCGGTGGCGATTTGAGTTCACATGAAACAAAATGCTCGACTTTTAACGAACCCGATAATTCCGCTCCCGATGGTCCCGACAACGAGCGGCGTTGACTGGGATAACGCCGGGGTAGCCACGGCATCTGAACGGTCAGCAACGGTAAAGTGAGCAGCGGGAACTTGCCACGCCGGGGCGGCCTGCCTATGAAGAGGCCGTCACGCAATAGTAATCCACATATTAGAGAACGCTGCATGAGCCTGTTTGCGAAGACCACCCGCGCGGCCGCTGTCATTCTGGCACTGGCCTGCCTGCCCTCAAATGCCGCAGCGCAGCAGATGGTCGTCGTACCTCCCGGAAACCGCTCCGCCCAACAGCCGGAAATACCTCAGGCCTCGGCGATCAGGACCAGGGCGTTTTCCACGACCTATGAGGAAAAATTCCGCAAGACGGTCGATCTTCTAAACAGCGAACCCGGTCTACTTGGCAAGATCAGGAAGGCGGGAGCGGCCTATGGCATCGACCCGATCCATATCGTCGGCGCCATCGTTGGCGAACACACTTTCAACGTCACCGCCGTGGACCGCCTGCAGACATATTACGTCAAGGCCATTTCCTATGCGGAACTCGATATAAAATTCAGCTATCAGGGCGTTGCCCTGAAGACGTTTCTCGAGCGTCCGGAATTCCGCTCCTGCGCGACGCTTGCCACGACATCCGAGCAATGGAGCTGCCGCGATATCGTTTGGGATGCAAGTTTCCGCGGCAAGGTCGTCGATGGCGTGAGCTATGAAGCGATTTCGTTCCAGCGGGCCTTCTTCCAGCCCTTCTATGCCGGACAGACCTTTGGTCTTGGCCAGATCAGCCCGTTGACGGCGCTGCAGGTTAGCGATCTCGTAAACAGAACCAGTGGTCTGCCGAAACTCTCCGCCGACAGGCCGAAAGAGATCTACCGCGACGTCATGGATCCTGACCGGAGCATCATCTACATCGCCGCTATCCTTCGAGATTCCATCGATGCCTACAGGGAAAAAGGCTTCGACATTTCCGGCAATCCCGGCATCACCGCCACCCTCTACAATGTCGGCCAACCCCGGCGTCGCGCCGAACGCCTGCGGACGGCCGTGGATGCAGGCGCAAAGAACCTGCTGCCGGTTGAAAACTACTATGGATGGCTTATCAACGAGCGCCTCGACGTTCTGAGAGGCATCCTCGATGGCAAGGCCATCGACAAGCGAACCACCTCGGATATCGGCGAAAAAACGCGATAATGCCCTTGCAGGGAGGATTGCAAATCTGCCTCGCAAAGGATGATGCACGCAAAACGCTTCCCCGACCGCCCGGAATCTGCTACTGCCACGTGCACAAGAATTGACTGATAGTGGGATAATTCCGCGATATGCCTGACGAAGGCGACAGTACCGACGATAGTCGACACCGAACGAGGCTGGCTTGCGTAAAGCGAAGCCAGCCTCGTCCTTTCTTGTTTTCTTCAACGAAACGGGTTTCAACCTCGGATGTTCAGTCCGGGGCTTTTTGCGTTCGCGCCCGTTCCCATAAAGGCCCCTGACCATGGAATTCCTCGCAGATCCAAATATCTGGATCGGCCTCGTTACCCTTATCGTCCTCGAAGTCGTCCTCGGTATCGACAACCTCGTTTTCATCGCGATCCTCGCCGACAAGCTGCCGCCGCATCAACGCCACAAGGCGCGGATCGTCGGTCTGTCGCTGGCGCTTGTCATGCGCATTCTGCTGCTGTTTTCGATTTCATGGATCGTGACGTTGACGCGGCCGCTATTTCAGGTCGCGGACTTCTCCTTCTCCGGGCGCGACCTCATCCTCATTCTCGGTGGTGCGTTCCTGCTCGCCAAGGGAACGATGGAACTGCACGAACGGCTGGAGGGCGCGCATAAGCCAAAACAGGGCAAGGTCGTCCATGCCGTCTTCTGGCAGGTGATCGTGCAGATCGTCGTGCTTGATGCCGTGTTCTCGCTCGACAGCGTCATCACCGCCGTCGGCATGGTCAACAATCTCTGGGTGATGATTACCGCCGTCTGCGTGGCCATGGCCGTGATGATGGCAGCATCGAAGCCGCTGATGAGCTTCGTGTCGAAACACCCCACCGTGGTCATTCTCTGCCTCGGCTTCTTGTTGATGATCGGCTTCAGCCTGATCGTCGAAGGTTTCGGCTTCCACCTTCCCAAGGGTTACCTCTATGCCGCAATCGGCTTTTCCGTGCTCATCGAGGCGGCAAACCAGATTGGCAGGCGCAATCGCGAAAAACGCATCACCGCCGGTGATATGCGCGAGCGGACGTCCGATGCCATTCTGCGGCTTCTGGGCGGCCGTGTCGGCGAAGAACAGTCCCTTGGCGAGACAGCCGACGTCATCGCGGCACAGGCGGCACGAAGCGACCTGTTCAAATCCGAGGAAAAGGACATGATCCGCGGTGTCCTTACGCTTGCCGAGCGCCCCGTTGTATCAATCATGACGCCACGGACGGAAATCGACTGGCTCGATGTCGACGCCGACCACGATACGCTAAGGAACCGCCTGCTGGAACTCGACCATTCCCGCCTGATGCTCGCGCAGGGCAAGCTGGATTCGTTCCTCGGTGTCGCCGCAACAAGGGACTTGCTACGCGATCTTCTGCATGACGGCAAATTGAACCTAGAGCGCTCGCTGCGCCAACCCCTCGTCGTGCATGAAAGCGCCACCGCGTTGCAGGTCATGGAGCAGCTGCGCAAATCCCCGCTCCAGATGGCCGTCATCGTCGACGAATACGGCACGCTTCAGGGAATAACGACGCCTACCGACATTCTCGAGGCTATCGCCGGCGAATTTCCGGATGAGGGCGAGGAATCGCAGATTTCGGAACGGGCAGAGGACGGTTCCTGGCTGCTGGACGGCGTTGTCGACGTCAGACGGGTATCCTATCTGCTGGATATCGATCTGGTGGACGAGGACGATCGTTACTCCACCGTCGCCGGCTATATCCTCTGGCGCCTCAATCGCCTTCCCGAGATCGGCGAACGTGTTTCCGGCGACGGGTTCGAGTTCGAGATCGTTTCCTGCTCGGACAGAAACATCGAAAAGGTCCGGGTCTGGAACACCACGCTTCCCGAGGCGTGAGCTGGAAAAATCCCGAACCCGTTTCGAAATGGCGACGTGACGCGCAAGCAACGGCACGTCTCCACATTTGCATCACCAAGCAAGCGGCCCGACCGGTGAAAACCGTCCTCCGCTCTAGTGGGCGGCATCGATCGTGGTAATCCAGCCGGCGGCGCGGCGGGCTGCTTCCGCAAGCACCGGTTTCGGCGCCTTGTACCATTCGTTTTCAGGCAGCTCACGCTTCACGCGTACGAAGCTGATGGCATCGTCGAGCGTCGGGAATTCCACCGGCAACGTCATATGCAGAAAGAGCGCAACAACGGCGACGGAACGCGAACGGCCGCCGCGGCAATTGATCAGCACGCTGCCGCGCTCGCGCCGGGGATAGGACGGCTTGTCGGGCAGTATCTGTTCGAGCGCCGCCCGCAGGATGTAATGGGCCGCAACCATCTGGGTATCGGGATTTCCATCGCCGTCGATCAGGCCGATCTTGTAATAACGTATTTCGCCGGGTCCATAGACGCTGCCTTCATGATCGGAAACGATCTGCGGCTGCTCCACGAAGTTGAAGTCGAGATTGACGGCGCAATTGACGACGGTGGTGATGCCGTTTTCACGCAGAAGCTTCAGATCGCTGGCGCCTTCCTTACCTGAAATGAAGAGATCGACGCCATAAAGCGGATGCCGCTCATAGATGCGGCTGAGCTTCGGCAATTCGCCGGTTTCCTGTTCGCGAGGTAGGGTCTTTTCCGGTTGCGGCATGTCTTGTCTCCATCGGCGCCGATGTGGCGGCCGTCATGTCCTTGCTTGTTCAGGCGTTTGCAGCCGTCTGGCTTGGCGGGATCGCTGCCCTGGCTATGCGGCTTGCGGATATGGATCGCGCCACCCGCTGCAATGTCTGGTAATTCGCCCCCTCGCCCGTGGCGATATAGCCGGGGCAGAGAAAATCGGCCGACCCCTCCGCCACCTTCCCCAAGGTCAGCGGCTCGTATGTTCCCCCGGCATTCTTGAGAATGAGGATGGCTGCTGCCACATCCCAGGCGTTGACGCCGAAGCCCGCAGCAGCATCTGTCCAGCCTGCCGCCACATGCGCGATGCTGAGGGCAGCGCTGCCGGGCCGGCGCAGCGTCGAGAAGGTCTCGACAAGCGCACCGAAATTGGAAAGCGCCGCATCCCGCCCATCCAGCCGGAAATCGCGCGAGACCGGATAGCCCGTGATAAGCGTCGCCCGGGTTTCATCTGCAACGCTGCGGGAGCGCAGCCTTTCGCCATTGAGATAAGAAGCCTCGAGGTCGGCGGAAAACATCTGGTCAGCCACGGGGTCGTACACCACGCCGGCAACGGCTTCCCCACCGATGACGGCGGCAATCGATACGCACCAGAAGGCAAGGCCACGGGCAAAATTCGCCGTGCCGTCAATCGGATCGACATACCATTGCACCTCGCCGTTGCCGATCTGGCCACCCTCTTCGCCCATGATCGCCGAATTCGGCTCCCGTTCGAGAATGACGGCGCGGATCGCGGCTTCGGCGCGTTTGTCGTGAATGGTGACGATGTCGTGGAGATCGACCTTGTAATCCACCGCCATATCAGAGCGGAATGCCACCAGCAGCGGATCGCGCACGGCACGCGCCGCCGCTTCGGCGATTTTCATCAGCCGCACCGAGCGGGAAAGCGCCTCCTCATTTCCAGATTTGTTTTCAGTCGAAGAAGGGCTTTGCATCGGCATATCCAGTCTGTTTTTTTCGCAAAGGAGGGACCGGCGCGGCAGGACCGCGCCAGCCTGGATTATTTCCTGTAGTTAACGCGCCAGACATCCTGCCATTCCTCGCGACGATCGAAATCGTTGAGGCCGGTGGCGGACTCGTAACCCATCAGCCTGTCGGCAACCTTCATCAGCCCCGACGGCTCGTCAGCCGGCATCTTGATGTCGATATTGGTCGGCAGCTTGCCGTCCTTCATCTGCGGTGCGATGCCCTCTTCCGTCAGTATGTAGTGGACGAAGAGTTTCGCCATGTTCGGACTTTTGGTCTTGGAGGCGATGAGCCCAAGCTTGATGTAGGTCCAGCCGACCCAGGGATCGAGACCAGTGCAGAGGCCGAGCTTGTAGCCCTTGTCGGCATTGTCGCGGAACTTGGCAGAGCTGAGCAGGCCGAAGAAGGGCTGCTTCTGGCCGGGTGCGCCGACGGCCTCTGCCACCGGGTCATCGCCATCGGTGGCAAGCGGGCCGTTCTGCGCCAGCGCCTTGATCCAGGCTGCGGCCGCATCCTTTTCGATATCCTTGCCAAAATGGGCCTTGTAGGCGGCCGCCACCTTCTCGTTGCCGTGGGCTTCGAGCTGGTTGAACCAGTCCGTATAGGTGCTCTTGCTCAAGGGATCGACCATGGCGACCTTGCCTTTCCATTTCGGCTCGGTCAGTTCCCAGATGTTGGTCACCGGGCATTTATCATAGGCTTCCGTATTGTAAGCCCAGACATTGGCGTTGGTGGAGATTGCCAGCGGGTTCTGGAACTGCGCCGGGATTTTCGCAACCATGTCGCCCGGCAGGTAATTCTCGACAAAACCCGCCGGCAGAAGCTGCGCGAGCGCCGATGGCGCATCGGTGATCAGCACCACGTCGCCCTGCACATTGCCGGACTGGCTTTCACGGATGATCATTTCCAGCTGGCTGTTGGCGGAAACCTTCACGCCTGTCGCCTTTAACCCGTATTTGGCGCTGAACTTGTCGGCCATCTCCACGATCTTGCCGGTGCTGTCGTAAATATTGATCGGCTTCTCCTGCTTCGCCGCCGCCAAGATCGCATCGAGATCGAAGGTTTCTTCGGCTGCAGCCCCCATTGCGGATATGCCTGCAACGGCGATGGCTATCGCCGTCATCGGTAAAAATCTGCTTCTTCTCATCGTTCCCCTCCCAAGGAAAAGGCAAGGCAGGCTCGCGCCTGCCCTGCCGTTATTTTTTGTAGTTCACACGCCAAAAATCCTGCCAGCCTTCGCGCTTGTCGAGGTCGTCGGCCGCCGTTGCGGCATCAAAGACCATCAACTCGTCGAGATGATCGGCTACCCGCGATGGTTCGTCCGCCGGCAGACCGATTTTCGTGTTGCCGGAGATTTTGCCATCGACCGTCTGCGGCGCGATGCCCTCTTCCGTCATCAGATAGTGAAGGAAGAGCTTTGCAGCATTCGGGCTTTTGGTCTGCCCGGCAATCAGGCCGAAGCCGGGATAGAGGAACCCGGAAAACGGTTTGACACCGCTGCAAAGACCGAGCTTCAGCCCCTTGGCCTCATTATCGCGGTATTTCGCCGCCGAGGTGATGACGAAAAAGGGATCGGTCTGTCCCGGAGCGCCCGCCGCATCGGCAACCGTGCTCGAGTCCGTCAGCAGGGGAGCGTTCTCGGCAAAGGCCTTCACCCAGGCAGCCGTCGCGCTTTTTTCGCCCGTTTCCAGCTTCTTGCCGTAAAGCTCCTCATAGGCCTTGGCGACATCGGCATCATGATGGGTTTCGATCTGGTTGAACCAGTCGGCATAAAGCGGCTTGTCGAAGAGATCGAGCATGGCAAGCTTGCCCTTCCAACGCGGCTCCGTCAGCTGCCAGATGTTGGTGACCGGGCATTTGTCGTATTTCTCGGTATTGTAGGTCCACACATGCGGATCCGAAACGACCACGAGCGGATCGCGCAGCTTTTGCGGAATATCGCTTTCCATATCCGGTGGCGACCAGCTGGTGGCAATGCCTTCCGGCAGAAGTTCCCCCATTGCCGAGGCGACATCCGTTGCGACGCTGACATCGCCGACGACATTGCCGGCGCGATGTTCGCGGATCATCAACTCGACCTGAGTTGCCTCGTTCACTTTCTTGCCGCTTGCCTGCACGCCATATTTGGCGGTGAAGGCCTGTGCGGTGTCGACAATCTTGCCGGTCACCGCATAAACGGTGATCGGTTTTTCCTTCTTCGCGGCGTCGATGAGCGCATCGAGATTAAAGGCGTCCTGCGCGTGGGCAGCACCGCCAAGCGCCAGCGAGAAGATAAGGGAAAGGGCTGAAGCCGCCATCCGCCGCCGCCGCTCGCCACCATATCGGTTCTTGGTCATGATATTCACTGTGTCGGTCCCCCCGTTATTTCTTGTAATTCACGCGCCAGAAGTCCTGCCAGGTTTCGCGCGCATCCCAGTCTTCCAGGCTGGTGGCCATGCTGTAGGGCAGAACGCGGTCGAGCACGGCGCCGATACCCGAAGGTTCGTCGGCGGGCAGTTTCACGTCTTTGTTGGTGGACATCTTCCCGTCGATCGCCTGCGGCGCGATGCCTTCAGCAGTCATGACGTAGTGAATGAAGAGCTTTGCAGCATTGGGGCTATCCGTGCCCTTGGTGATCAGGCCGACACCTGGATAAAGCCAGCCGATCCACGGCTTCAGCTCCTTGCAGAGGCCGAGTTTCATGCCCTTGTCGGCATTATCGCGAAACTTCGCCGAGCTGATGAGGCCCATGAAGGGCTGCTTCTGGCCAGGCGTGCCAACGGCTTCCGCCGCCGCTGCATCGGCATCGGTCAGCAGCGGCGCGTTGGCGGCAAGTGCCTTGACCCAGGCCGCTGTCGCGCTTGACTCTGCGGTCTCGAGGTCCTTGCCGTAAAGCGCCTTATAGGCCGCCTTCACCTCCCCATCGCCATGCTTAGCCATCTGGTTGAACCAGTCGACATAGGATGCCTTGCCGAGCGGATCCTGCATCGCCACCTTGCCCTTCCACTTCGGGTCGGTCAGTTCCCAGATATTGGAAACGGGGCATTTGTCGAAAAGCTCGGTATTGTAGGCCCAGACATTGGCGCTGGTGACGACGGTCAGCGGATCCTGATATTCCGGCGGAATATTGCCAGCGAGATCCGGCGGCAACCAGCTTTCGACAAAGCCCATTGGAATAAGCTGTGCCATCGCCGCCGGGGCATCGCTGATGATCGAGACGTCACCCTGAATATTGTTGGCCCGCGCCTCGCGGATGACCATCTCCAGCTGCGCTGTTGCCTTTACCTTCGCACCCTCCGCGCCCACGCCATACTTCTTGGCGAAATTCTTCGCCATTTCCACGATCTTGCCCGTGCTGTCATAGACGGTGATCGGCTTTTCCTTTTTGGCAGCCTCGATCAGGGCGTTGAGGTCGAAAGGCTCCCCCGCCTTCGCCACGCCGCCAAACGTTGCCAGAATTGCCGTTGCACACAGGAGACGGCTAAGGCCGCCCGTCATTTTCCGCTTCATACTGCTCCTCCTTCAGCAAGCGATTGTCAGTCTTTTTGTCGTTGTCAGTTGTAGCTACTGCTCCTCAGCACGGCGTCCGCTTCGGTAATCCGTTGCCCTTTTGCGTCGAACACATGCAGGGCGTCGGGAGGCACGTGGAAAAACACACGGTCGCCACTATCGACGCGCGGCAGGGCATGGGTGGTCAGGAACAGCGTGTGGTTCTCGCTCCTCAATTCGAGAATCCAGCTGCCGCCCGTCGGAAGCACGCCGGTCACCGTCATTTCACCGAAAAGGCTGCCCTGCGGCACATCCTCAGACCTTGCCGTGTAACCCATCGCCTCCGGCCGCATGCCGACCGAGGCGATGCCGCGCAACTGCGGATAACGTGTTGCGAAATAAGCCTCCGCATTGTCGGCGATATCAGACACGCCGGGCTGGCCGAAGGTCAGAATATTGATCGGCGGACTGCCGACAAATTCGGCGACGAAGCGGTTGGCCGGACGGTCGTAGATATCGTTCGGCGTACCCATCTGCTGGAGCGTGCCCTCGTTCATGACGGCGATTGTCGTTGCAAGTGTCATTGCCTCCCACTGGTCATGCGTCACGAAGACGATGGTGGTCTTGAACTCCTTGTGCAGCCGCTTCAGCTCGGCGCGCATTTCCAGCCGCAGCCGGGCATCGAGGTTGGACAGCGGCTCATCCAGAAGCAGCACGCCGGGATTGACGGCAAGCATGCGGGCCAGCGCCACACGCTGCTGCTGCCCACCGGAAAGCTGTGACGGATAACGATCGCGGTACTTGGCAATGTCGAGCGCCTGCATGACGCGCTCGACGCGTGCCTCCCGCTCGGCTTTCGGCAGCTTGCGCAGGCGCAGGCCGAAATCGGTGTTGCGCTCGATGGTCAGATGTGGCCAGAGCGCGTAGCTCTGGAAGACGAGCCCCATTTCGCGCTTTTCCGGCGGCACGAATATGCCGTCATTGACGGAATCTATCACCCTGTCGCCGACACGGATTTCACCGCCGGAGAGGTTTTCAAGACCCGCGATCATGCGCAGCGTCGTGGTCTTGCCGCAGCCGGAAGGGCCAAGCAGGCACATGAATTCGCCGTCGCGGATTTCGAGATCGAGATCGGAAACCGCGTTTGCGGAATTCACGCCGTAGTTCTTCTGCGCCCCGCGCAGGTTGATGGTAGGCATCAGCTTCCAAGTCCTTCTGCAAGATTTGTGCGGGTCAGCTTCTGGGCCAACAGGGTACCGAAATAGGCAATGCCGGCGATGATCAGCACCACGGCGTTTGCGGCCTGCGTATAGTGGTAGTCGACCAGCCGCAGCGAATAGGTGGTCAGAACATCCGTGCTCGGCACCGCGAGGATCACGAACAGGCTCAAGCCCTTGATTCCCGAGATGAAGGGCAGGAGAACGCCCGTCACCAGCGATCCCTTCTGGATCGGGATGACGATCGAGACCATGCGGCGGAACCAACCGGCACCGGCGATCTGTGCTGCCTCTTCCGGGTCCTTTCCAAGCTGTGTCATGGCCGAGATACCGGCGCGCGAGGCATAGGGCATCTGGTCGGCAATCAGTGCGAGGATAAGGATCGTCACCGTGCCGTAGAGCGCCGGCATCGGCCCGCGTGGAACCGCAAACAGCGAGAGATAGGCGGCAGCAAAAGCGATGCCGGGCACGAGATAGGGCAGGAACGTGACCTGACGCAGATAGACCGACAGGGCGCGCACCGGCGTGCGGATGACAACATACCCGACCAGAAGGCCGAGGACGCCAGATGTGAGCGAGGCAAGACAAACGATCATCATGGTGTTCTTCGCGGCTGCCCATAAATCGGGGCTTAAAAGAACGCCGGTCTGCAAGGCCACCGTGTTGAGATTGCTGCCAATCCAGTAATCGAGCGTGAAATTGTCGAATGTGAATTTGGCCGGCATCTTCATGACGGTCGAGAGAGCGAGGGTGAGCAAAGGCAGGCCGACGCTGAGAATGAAGACAGCGGCCGCAAAGCCCGTTGCCGGAAGACGCATTTTGCCGAGGCGGCTTTGCCGGTTCATCGACCCCTTCGAGCCGATCGTCACGAAACGGCGGGCTTCGCGAACCAGGCGGGCATCGATCATCAGCGTGATGATGCCGATGAGCATGATCGAGGCCGCAACGACACCGGCAACGCCGGTCTGGCGCGAGGCGATGCTGCGGAACAGCGATGTCGAGAGGACTTCGAACTTCACGGGAAGCCCGAGAACATAGGGTACGCCGAATTCGCCGAGGCACTTTGCAAAGATCAGCACCATGGAAGAGAGCAGCGCCGGGCGCATCAAGGGCAGGATGACCTGCAAAGCCACCTGATAACGATGAGCGCCGAGAATGCGGGCCGAATCCTCCAGCTGCGAGTCGAAGCGGCGCAGCGCCGAGCCGAACAGCAGGATAACGAAAGGTGTGTAATGCAGGGCAAGGATGATGGTGATCGGGAAGCGCCCATAGGCCACCCAGTCCGGCGGTGTCAGGCCCATCGCCTCGAACCAGCCGGGCTGGCCGCCAACGGTGCGATTCTTGAACAGCGTCGTCCAGGCGAGAGCGAAGGTCCATGCGGGCAGCATGTAGGGCACGATCAGCGCGGTAGCGAACCAGCGGCGACCGAACATGTCCGTGCGGCTGATAAGCCAGGCAAGCACCGTGCCGATGACAAGCGAAAGCGCAATCGCCCCCAAAGCGACGGTGAGTGTGTTGAAGAGCGGATGCCAGAAAAGATCCGTTGCGACGGGCGAGAAGAACGCCCTGTCGAGATAATAGAGCGTGAGGTCACCGACATCCCTGCCAAGACGCCGTTCGTGGCCGAACTGGACACGGACGGCATCCAGAACGATAGAGATGATCGGAACGACGATCAGATAGGTGAAAAGTAACGCCGTCAGCACGCCGATGAGCGTCGTCGGCTCCCTGAGCGCGACCTTGAGGCGATATCGCCAGGCCTGCCATGCCGAAGGCGCGGTCGCAGGGGGACGCCCCAGTGCCTCCGCCTTCGTTGATTCGCTTAAAAGAGCCATTATTCCTCCCCATATGGCCGCAACATTGCTCCGACACGCCGGCAAGCATCTGCCTGCGCGCAACCTGCGGAGCAGGCGGCGCGTGCGTCGAACATAAGCAATGCGTCAATGCTTCAGCAGCGGGCACATCAGGCCCGCGAGCAACGATGATCCAGCTCCTCCCGGAAACATCGCCGGCAAGCAAAACGTGGAATAAATATTCCATATAGCGCTTAACCTTGGAATGCATGATCCATCCTAAACGGCATTTTGTCAACGAAAAAATGCACACGTGATCATTGATATATGCCATTGTTTTTAAACGGTTTTATTGAACGTGTTTTGCAAATTTTCTTATCGACGCACAAGCAGTCATTTTTTCCCGCAGAATGAAAATGGAAAGGACGATATATTTGCCGGCGAAAGCGAGAACCGCCTTCGCTCAGCAAGAGTGCTTCGCACCTGAAATATTTCGATTGGAATAGTCGGCCCTTATGGCCTGTGATATCAGACATGAGGTTTTGCAACGGGGAAGTTGAATGGCGAGAGGGTTCGTGACGGCCGAAGAGGTGGCGAAAAAGGCTGGTGTCTCGCGCTCCGCCGTCTCGCGCACATTCACCCCCGGCGGCAGCGTATCGAAGGCCGTCCGGCGCAAGGTGTTGAAAGCCGCGCATGAGCTTGGCTACCGCGTCAACCGTCTGGCCCAGGGCCTCAATAATGACCGATCCAATCTCATCGGGGTGGTCGGTGCCAATCTCAGCTCGCCGTTCATTTCAAAACAGCTCGACCTCCTCAGCATCGGCCTTCTGCGTCGCGGCTTGCAATGCCTGCTGCTGAATGCGGCCGATGCACGCAAGGATATCGCGCCGCTGATCGAACTGCTTTTCGAGTTTCGCGCCCAGGCCATCGTCGTACTCTCCGGCGAGCCGCCAGCATCTATCGTCGACGAATGCATTGCCAATGGCGTGCGCCTCATCCTCATCAACCAGCGCCTCGACCGGACCGATACGAACATGGTGCTGAGCGACGATTCCCACGGCGCCGATCTCGCCGCCATGCGGCTTGTGGCGGCTAAATGCCGGAAGGTCGCGGTCGTTTCCAGCGGCAGCCAGACACCGGCACAGCTGCGCCGCGCCGGCGCTTTCACCCAGCGCATGAGCATCGAGGGTATCGAGGTCGTTCCATGGTCGGGCGGTCCGACGAGTTATGACAGCGGCTATCAGGCAGGCTGCGAGTTGCTGACGGACAAGACAATAGACGGCGCCTTCTGCGTGACCGATCTGCTGGCACTCGGCTTCATGGATGCAGCAAGGCTAGAGATGGGCCGCCGAATTCCGGAAGACCTGTCGATTGTCGGTTTCGACGATATTCCGCAGGCGGGCTGGAAAAGCTATCAGCTGACGACCGTTGCCCAATCCTTTGACGCGCTGACCGAGAAGGTCCTGACCGCCCTCGACAGCGACGAGCCCGAGACCCGGCTTCAGGTCGTGCCCGTTGAGATGGTCGAAAGGATCACCGCGCGCTAGAAGAGCATTCCCGGGCAAAAACCACAGCGCCGTTTTACTGGCATGGCTTCAACCCGCCTGCTTGATCCGGCTTTCGATCAGGAGACCGCTTTCATCGAGGATCGGATGTGCGACGGCGGCGATATGGGCGTTGATGCGCTTCAGATCGCGCAGCATGTCGAGATGCACTGAGCTTGTCTGGATGCTGTCGGTCAGGCCGTCGCGCAGGCGCTGGAGATGTCGCTCCGATGACTGTTTTTCCAGCCGTCGCACATCTTCCTTCACCTCCACCAGCCGACGGGCAAGGTCGGCATTGCGGGTGGCGAAAACGGATTGCGCCATGCGAATATTGTCGAGCGTGATGGAGAATAGACGTTCCAGCTCGCTTTTGCCATCATCGGAAAACCTGAGACCAAGATTGATCTTCTTGGCGATTTCCGGGCGGATGCCCTTCTCGATGATATCGCCGATATGTTCGAGATTGATGGCATATTCAACGATATCCATCGCACGTCGCTGATCCTTCTGGCACAAACCATCCTGGCCCACCTTCGAGACATAGACCTTGATGGCATGCTGGATACTATCGACCCGGCCTTCCAGCGTACTGATATCATTGAGTTTGGAAAGATCGCTGTCGCGCATGGCGTCATTCGCCTGACGCAGCATGCGCTCGATCAGGTCACCAACCAGCATGACCTCGCGGCTTGCACCGGCAAGCGCCGCAACCGGTTGACCCAGATCATGACTGTCGAGATAGCTGCGGCGGCTTTCGGCTCCCTCTTTTTCCGGCAGCAGCGCGGTCGTCATCCGCAGCAACAACGGCGATAGCGGCCATGCGATCGCGGCAACAGCGAGATTGAAAAGGAGATGCGCATCGACCGCTAGATTGGCGTGCGAGAAAGGCGACATGTCGAGCAGTGCCGCGCCGTACCCGGCAAGAGGCAGGGCTGCGACACAGCCGGTGGTCCGGACGATGAGGTTGCCAAGCGCCACCCGGCGCGCCGCGACCGGCGCCTTCAACGTCGCCAGCACCGGAGGAACCGCGCCGCCGAGATTGGCGCCGAGTACCAGCACGATAACGAGGCTTGTTTCAATGCCGCCGCTTGCCGCAAGTGACAGGATGAGGACGACGATGGCAAGGCTCGATGATGCCAGCACGGCCAGCACCGCGGAAAAGATCAACGCGACCGGCCAGGCATTGCCGAGCATGGAAATGAAGAGGTTAAGCGCCGGCGACTGCCGGATCGGATCCGTCGCCGCAGAAAGAAGATGCAGGGAAAGCAGCATCAGGCCGACACCGGCAAGGGCGGCACCCGCACCCTGCCGCTGCACCGACTTTCCACGCAACAGGATGACACCGGCAAGGATCAGCATCGGCGACAGCCAGCCCAGACCGAGTGCGACAATCCACGCGGTCGTCGCAGTACCCACATTCGCGCCGAGCAGCACGATTTGCGCCATCGCCGGTGCGATCAAGTCTTTTTCAACGAAGGAGGCAACCATCAGCGCCGTGGCTGTCGAACTCTGCAGGGCGATCGTCGCCACGAGACCGGCGATGAAGGAGCGAAACCCACCCCGTGTACCGGCGGCAAGCCCGATGCGAAGCTTGGCACCGAAGGCACGCGACATTCCGTCCTTGATCTGCCCAAGGCCGAAAAGCAGCAGCGCCACCGCGCCGAACAGATTGATGCTGACAACGACCGATTCCAATAGATCACCTCGCCTGTCCTGCTTGCCGCCACTCTTCCCCGAGGGGACGTTGATCTGCCCCGTTCACATCGCGGATTGCGTCGAAAAAACCTACGGATCACACCGCAACGGATTGGAGTTGCGGTGTGAGACGGAGCTCCAGATGCCGCAAACCGCCCTCGGCACGGTCGAGAAACAGCCCAAGGGCACCGAAGAAAATTTCGATAAAACTCTTAACCGAACCGTCGTGGTGATCGGGCTCACGGCCGAACCGCTCCGCCAGCATCCGGTAAAGGGAAAGCCGTTGAGGCGCGATATGGACAAGCGCCAGCCCCGCGCCCTGACGCAGGCAATACCAGTCAGCAATAAGCTCGAACATCGGCAGATCGGAGGAAAGCCCGGCATCATGCGAGGCAAGGCTTTTTTCACCAAGCAGGCCGATAACCTCGGATATGGTTTTATCCGCGATAGCCGCCACGATCCCGGCTGGCCACTCCTTGGTGAAATAACGATGCCTGATAAGCGCGCGTTTGTGGCCAAGCAGGAAATCACCATAATTGCCGGCCGCAAATGCGCGGTCCTCATCATCGCCCGCAAGTGCCATTTCCTGCGCATACCCCCGGCAAATGCGGCTGTTAATCGGCAGCGCGGCCATTTCCACCGTCTCGACGGAAATCTCGTGCTGCTGGGGATGGACGACCTTGAAGGCGGGTGGAAAGGCAACCAGAGACGGCACGGCGATATTTGTGAGCGAGGTTTCCCCTTCCCCACGCCGGGTTACGCCTTCCACATGCAGATGTCCGCTGAAATGGACTTGGAGCCCCGCCTCAACCAGCGCATCCTCAACCGCCTTGCGCGGCGTGCGACGCACCACGTTGGTTTCGCCGAACAGCGCACTTTCGGCACCGCTTGCGCCATCAAAGGGATCGAGCGCCGGATAGTGCGAAAAGCCGAGCAAAGTCTTGCCGAGCGCCTGCGCCCTTTCGCGCACATCGGCAATCCAGTCGATGATGAAGGGCTTGCAGCGCAAAAGCGCATTCCAGCCGCCAGAGGTACTGTCGGTGAAAGCCGCTTCCTCACCCGTCTCGAAAGTGCCGTCAAGCGGTTCGAAAATATTGGCGTCGATCATGAGCAGCCAGAGGCCCGGCTCCGGCTCAACCAGATAAGATGCGTCCATCAGCCGGTAGATATTGGTGCCATCGGGGGAACGCACCTCGTAGAGACGATCTTCCGTCGCATCGGAAAGCCCGAACGGTGTTTCCCAATGCAGATAGTTCGGCTGGCGGAAATATCCGAAAGCCGCCATCGGGCCAAGGCCAACGGGGTAGCCTTCGCAATACATCCGGTCGCTGATCACCACCCGATCACCGGCCCGCCGCGCATCGCTTGAAACGGAAAGGCATTTGCCGTTCTCCGTCAGAAACTCCTTGGTATGATGCCGGCCACGCGGGCCGAAAATATCGTGATTGCCGGGCAGCGCATAAAAGGCGGTGCCATGGGTATCACGATGACGCTCCAGAATACCCTTCAGCGTTTCGGATGTCGCGCGCTGGCCGTCGTCGGTATAGTCGCCAAGCAGCACCACATGGCGAATGCCCCGCTGCCGCACTTCTTCGAGTGCAGCATGCAGCGCATCGGCGCTTTCGTTGAAAACACGGGTGGATTCGCGTGTATCCGACCAGCTACGCATGGTGATGCGTTCTCCATCGACCTCTATGCCGGGAAAACCGAAATCGGCCGCCGTGTCATGGAAATGGGCGTCGGCAATGACGGCGACGGAAGGAAGCGTGCGTTTCAGCATGGTTGGACAGTCTTTCTGCCTTCGACCATATCGATCCAGTCGGAAGCGCGGCGGGCAGCAGCATAAAGCATCGGTTTCGGTGTCTCGAACCATTCGTCCGGCCGCAATTCCCGCTTCGTGCGGATCACAGCCAGTGCATCGTCGAGGTTAGGGTAAAGATGCGGCTGCTGCTTGTGCAGGAAAAGCGCGACCAGCGATACCGAGCGGCTGCGGCCGCTGCGGCAATTGACGAGCACATTGCCGCCATCGGGGAACGGATAGGTTTCGCGCTTCGGCATGGTCTGCCGCAATGCGCCGTCGAGAATATAATAGGCCCCCAGCATCATCGTGTCCGGACTGCCTTCGCCGTCGATAAGACCGAGCTTATAATAACGGATATCGCCATACCCCACCGCGCACCTGTCGCCATCTTCCGCCGACGCCTGCACGAGATTGATATCCAGATTGACGGCGCAGTTGACGACGGTGGTAATGCCGTGCCGGTGAAGGAGCCCAAGGTCGCTCGCACCATCGCTGCCGCCGATATAGAGCGCAACGTTACGCGGGCCGAGCCCTTCCGCAATCAGGCTGATCGCAGGCCGGGCATAAACGGGTCCATCCATCTCATTCCTCCACATGCACCAAGCACCCTTCACGGACAGGCGCTCGTCTAAACTCAGGCCGATACGGCCCGCTGCCGATCCGAAGGTTGCCGCTCTGCCAAAGGTATCTTCGATGCCCGGCTGACGCCGCTTGCAACACCGCTGGCTGCGGCCAGCACCGGCCCGCCATCTTCAAGACTACCGATCTCCAAGAAAGGGCAGACGTCGCCGCCAGCTTCGCTGACGAGTAGCAGTCCCGCAAGACAATCCCATGAATTCATGTGCAATTCGAGATAGGCATCGGAGCGGCCATCGGCCACATAGGCAAGCGCCAGCGCACCGGAACCGGCGCGGCGTACATTGGTGCCCATATCGAGCAGGTTCTTGACGACATCAAGATAGGTGGCATTCGCGATACGGGTCGACCAGCCCATTTCGATCGAGGCCGCATCGAAACGTTCCGTCTGCGCAACCTGGATCGGCTGCCCGTT
Source organism: Agrobacterium sp. 10T429 (assembly GCF_056393925.1). NCBI lineage: Bacteria > Pseudomonadati > Pseudomonadota > Alphaproteobacteria > Hyphomicrobiales > Rhizobiaceae > Agrobacterium > Agrobacterium sp. 10T429. Next base: position 125,620 of record NZ_JBFTGV010000010.1, on the reverse strand, counting down.
ACGCGTTGCCCCCTCGCCGCGTCGGGCGAAATAAAGTTCATTCAGAGCCGGATTATAGATAGCGCCGATTTCGGTTTGCCCATTTTCAACATAGGCGATGGAGATGCAGAAGTGCGGAATTCCGCGGGCGAAATTTGCGGTGCCGTCCACGGGATCAACGACCCAGACGCGATCACCGATCACACCGCCGCCCTCCTCGCCGAAAAAACTGTCTTTAGGAAAGCAGGCCGAGATCGCGCCGCGAATATGCGCTTCGGAGGCTGCATCCGTCACCGTCAGAAAGTCCTGCGGGCCCTTCATCGAGAAGCTGCGTGTCGCCTCGCCCTGAAAGCCTTTCAGCACCAGTTCCCCGGCGGAAAGAATAACGCTGCGGCACAGTTCGGCACGGGCTGCCAACGTATCCGGATAAGGCATCAGGTCCATGCGGAATAACCATCTCTCAAAAGATTGAACACGTGTTCATATTGCACACGTGTTCAATCTTTTCAAGCGTGATTTTGCGGCGGGCGGTCCGCTGGAGTTCATACCAGCCCCCTAAGCGTTCAGACAACCGGTTTAGCCCAAAATCCCCCAGACGCGATGGAACGGTTTTGCACTGCGGGAGTTTCCATATCGCAACCCAAGCAGGAGGAAGAAAAATGGATCATGCCAATCACGTACGCCTCGTTGAAACCGAACTGACCCCGTCGGTTCTGGAAGGTGCAACAGTTTATGGCGCAGATGACCACAAGGTCGGCAAGGTCGATCACGTCCATGGCGTCGGCGCGGCAAGCACCGCGATCATCGACGTCGGCGGCTTTCTCGGCATTGGCGCAAAGCCCGTCGCAGTACCGCTCAGCGATCTCGATTTCATGCGCGATGAAGACGGCGATGTCCACGCGATTACCTCGTGGACCAAGGATCAGCTCAAGGAAATGCCTGAGCATCACCACTAATCTTTAAAAAACGCCCGGCTACCAGCCGGGCGTTCTTTTTTCTCCTTTCGGGCGACCCCGCCCATACTCCCCATAAGATGAGCTAAGGCCCGATTGTTCTGCCGACCGATGGAACGCTTAAGCGTATCGAGCATTTTCATGGCGCTCAAAAAATTCGGGCGCAATGCAGTTCAGGGGGACAGTGATTGAACAACCAGATACAGGCCACTCCGCTGAGCATCGACGACGTCACCGTCATCGATGACGAGAAGGTCAAAAAAGCAGTTACGGCAGCCGCTCTCGGTAACGCGATGGAGTGGTTCGACTTCGGAGTTTACGGCTTCGTCGCCTATGCCGTCGGCAAGGTCTTCTTCCCTGACGCGTCACCCGCCGTTCAAACGGTGGCGGCGCTCGCAACCTTCTCCGTCCCCTTCCTCATCCGCCCATTGGGGGGCGTATTTTTTGGCGCCATGGGCGACAAATTCGGGCGTCAAAAAGTCCTCTCCCTGACAATCATCATCATGGCCGCGAGCACCTTCTGTATCGGCCTCATCCCCGGTTATGCCACCATCGGCATATGGGCACCCATTCTGTTGCTGTTATGCAAGCTTGCCCAGGGGTTTTCCGTTGGCGGCGAATATACCGGTGCGGCCATTTTCGTGGCGGAATACGCGCCTGACCGGAAGCGCGGTTACCTTGGAAGCTGGCTCGACTTCGGCTCCATCGCCGGCTTTGTGCTTGGCGCGGGGCTCGTCGTGCTGCTCAGCACCGCGATGGGTGAAGCCAAGTTCCTCGACTGGGGCTGGCGCATTCCGTTCTTTCTGGCGGCACCGCTCGGGCTGATCGGGCTTTATCTGCGCCACGCGGCAGAAGAAACACCAGCCTTCACCGAACGCCTGCAGCGCTCCGAAGAAGAAGACCGGCAGTCGCTGAAAGAGCGCCCCATGGTTCCCATCGCCGAGATCGTGAGCCAACATTCCCGCTCGCTGGCAATATGCATAGGCATGGTCCTCGTGACCAACGTCACCTATTACATGCTGCTCACCTACATGCCGACATATCTGTCGAAGACGCTGAATTACAGCGAGGACCATGGCGTCCTCATCATCATCGCGGTTATGGTTGGCATGCTGTTCGTCCAGCCCGCCATTGGGCTTTTGAGCGACCGGATCGGACGCAGGCCGTTTCTGGCGGTTGGCAGCACGGCGATCCTGTTTCTTTCACTGCCGGCATTTCATCTCATCGCCAGCGGGCAGGTTGTTCAGATTTTCTTCGGCCTGCTCATCCTGGCGGTCGCACTTAACTGCCTGATCGGGATCATGGCATCCACCCTCCCGGCCCTTTTCCCGGCCCGCATCCGCTACAGCGCGCTGGCTATCGCGTTTAATATCTCGATCATCGTTGCCGGGCTCACGCCGACACTCACCGCATGGTTGGTGGAGGTAACGGAAAATATCTATATGCCGGCCTACTATCTCATGGTCGCGGCCATCTTTGGCATTGTGACGACATTTTTCCTCAAGGAAACCGCCAACCGGCCGCTTTATGGCGACACGCCGAATGCGTCTAGCCGAAAGGAAGCGAAGTCGCTTCTTGCAGAGCAATATCTGCACATCGAGAAAAGCGTCGAGGAGATAGACGACGAATTGCTCAAACTTGATGAACAGAAGGAAATTCTTCAAGCAAAACGCAACCAGCTGGTTGGCAGACATCCGGATCTGACCTGAGCGGATATCCAGTCCTGGAACAGTATGCGCGGCGATGCATTGCACCCGCGCATCCCTTAAACGTCAGACGGCAAGGAACCCGCCATCGATGGGCAACACCGCGCCGGAAATCATGCTGCTATCATCTGACAGAAGCAGTGCGATGCTCTGTGCCACGTCTTCGGCCTCGGCAAAGCGCTGCAGCGGATGGCGAACCATCATTGGTGCGCTCTTGGCCGGATCGTTCCATGCTTCGGCAGCCAGTTCAGTCAGCGTGATGGTCGGCGCCACGGCGTTGACACGGATGCCGTGCGGCCCGAGTTCCTTGGCAAGAACGCGGGTTGCGCCTTCAAGCCCCGCTTTCGAGGCCGCGTAGCAGAGATGATCCTGAAAACCCCGATGACCGGCAATTGACGTGATGTTGACGATTGCGCCACCGCCGCCCTTTGCGACGCGGGCACGGGCGAATTCCTGGCAGGTGACGAGCGCGGCACGCAGATTGATGCCGAGCACGGCCTCATAACCTTCGTCGCTCATATCAAGCACGCTTTCGAGCACGTTGATGCCAGCGCTGTTGATGAGAAAATCACAAGGACCCGCTTCGGCCATTGCGGACCGCGTTGCAGCCACATCGGCAAGATCGACGCGGATTGAGCGGCCGCCGATTTCGCTTTTCAGGCTGTCGAGATCGGACTGGGTCCGGCTGATTGCCACGACCTCAGCACCGCGCGCGGCCATCAGGATAGCGCAGGCACGGCCGATGCCCTTGCCTGCGCCGGTGATGATGACGGATTTTCCGGAAAACTGCATGGAATCCTCTTTACTTTGCGGCCAAAACGGCCGGACGATGGAAGCGTGTGGCGCTTCAGGAATGGTTTGCGGAACGAATGGCGCGCGCCGCATTCTGCAGTGCCAGAAACGCGTCGTAGCGTGACTGGTGCACTTGGCTGAATGCAGCGTCCGGTGCCGAATATTTGGCAATACGCGACATGGCGGGCATTGCGGAAATCAGGTCGGGATAGGCCTTGGCAGCAACCGCACCGAGCATCGCCGATCCCAGAAGCACCGGCTCCTCGCATTCAGTGAGTTCAACCGGAAGCCCCGTCGCATCCGCCAGCAATTGTCTGGCAAGCGGATGCGCGCCCGCGCCGCCGCTGACACTGATCGTTTCCACGGGAGCGCCATGACGCGCCTGCGTCTCGATGATCTGGCGAAGCCCGTAACCGAGGCCGAGAAGCCCCGCCACGTAAAGCGCGACAAGCGAATCCACCCCCGTCTCGGTGCCGTAACCGGCAATGACGGCACGGGCATGAGGATCGGCGAAGGGCGCGCGGTTGCCGAGGAACTCCGGCACCACGTGAAAATTCTCGGCAATCTTCACGGCAGCGGAAGCAGACGTGGCCAAAGCCAGTGCACGGTCGGCAAGCCATGCAGGTAATGACTTGCCTTCTTTTTCGGAAAGCGCCTTTGCCTCTGAAAATGCCGGGTGCAATTGCACCAGATAATCAATGGCCGCACCGGCGGCGGATTGGCCGCCTTCATTGAGCCACGCGCCGGGAACCATGGCGGAATAATAGGGACCCCAAACACCCGGCACGAAAGCCGGCTCCGAGGTGGTTGTCATGGTACAGGAAGAGGTACCAAAGACGTAACCGAGGCACCGCGAAGCGTCGCCGCCCGCAGCCACCGTGCCGACACCCCCGGCATGCGCATCGATCAGACCGGCGGCAACGGCGGTTCCAGCAACCAGCCCCATGGCTGTTGCGGCCTCATCGGTCAAACCGTTACCCAGCGCCGTGCCTGGATGAACGACGCTTTCACCGATACGGCGGAATCCCTGCTCCGCCAGATCGCCAAGCCCGATGCGGGTGAAATATTCCGCATCCCAACGTTCCTCATGGGCGAGATAAGTCCACTTGCAGGTAACCGTGCACGCGGAACGATCGAGCGCGCCTGAGGCTTTCCAGGTCAGGAAGTCCGTCAGGTCAAAGAAGTGCTCGGCGCGCGCATAGATATCCGGCCTGTTTTCGCGAAGCCAGAGCAGCTTGGGCGTCTGCATTTCCGGGGAAATCCGGCCACCGACATATTTCAGAACGGCATGTTCGCCAGCATTGATCCGCTCCGCCTGTTCGACGGCGCGGTGATCCATCCAGACGATGATATCGCGCTCTGGATGATCCGGCGCGCCGACCGGAAGGGTCTCATCCTCAGGCCCGCGCACCACGAGCGAGCAGGTGGCATCGAAACCGATGCCAACCACGGCTGCGGGATCTATGCCGGCGCGCGAGACACTTTCCCGCACGCTGTCGCAAACGGCTTTCCAAACCTCACCGCTCGATTGTTCGGCTATGCCGCCGTCTTCGCGATGCATCGTGATCGGGCGCTTGGCGGTGGCGAGAAGCCTGCCCGCCACATCAAAGACACCGGCACGGGCAGAGCCGGTACCGACATCGACGCCAATCAGGTAGGAAGCCATTTGCGATACTCCTTGGGAGTGTAGTTTAAACGCGGTCGAAGTTGGTGGGCAGCACCAGCATGTCGCGGATGGTGACGGTGCGCTTGCGGGTCAGCATGTAAACAACCGCATCGGCCACTTCACTCGCGTCGATGAGGCTACCCGATTCCTTGGCCTTGCGAAGATTTTCTTCCGGCCAGTCTGCCAGAAGGGCCGAGACGACCGGGCCGGGAGAGACCTGCGCGACGCGCACACCATGCGGGATCATCTGGCGACGCATGCCCTGCACGAAGCTGGTGATCGCCCATTTCGAACCCGAATAGACCGGCTCCCAATAGGTCGGGAAATGTCCGGCGATCGAGCAGGTGACGATGATGTCGCCGGTCTTGCGCTCCGACATGTGCGGCACGACGGCCTGTACATTCTTCATCACGGCATTGACGTTGAGGTTCAACATCTTGTCGATGGCTTCCGGCGTGGTTTCGGTGAGATCGCCACCGATATAAGTGCCTGCGTTGCAGTAGAGAATGTCGATGTGATCGACCTTCTCAAGGATTTCCGGGATCATGGCATTGCAGCTGTCTGCATCCAGAAGGTTCGTGACCTGCGCGATGGCGCGCTTGCCGAGTTTACCGACAAGTTCATTCAGGGCTTTCTCGTTCCAGTCGACCATGACGACGGTTGCACCGTTTTCCAGTAGCGCCTCGGTGGTGGCGAGGCCAATACCGGACGCGGCGCCGGTGATGACCGCGATCTTGCCTTGCAGCAATTCAGACATTTAATTCTCCTGCTTCTTTGAAGATATGACGTGTGGGCTCAACGCCAGTCGCGCCCGATATAGATGGCGAGCAGAATGATCGCGCCCTTGATGACATCCTGCAGATAAGGGTTGATACCCATGAGATTGAGACCGTTATTCAGGATGCCGAGCAGCACCGCGCCGATAAGGGTACCAAGAATGAGCCCGCGTCCGCCGGCAATCGCCGTGCCGCCGAGAACCACGGCCGCAATGGCATCCAGCTCGAAACCGACACCCGCATTGGGCTGTCCGCTCATGAGCCGGCCGGTCAGAATGAGAGCTGCAAGCGCTGCCGTCACGCCTGAGATACCATAGACGGCAAGCTTGACGCGCCGGGTCTTGACGCCGGAGAGGCGCGCCGCCAACTCGTTGCCGCCGAGTGCATAGACGTGACGACCGAAAGCCGTACGCTGCAAAAGCACCCAGGCCACGGCGTAAATCACCACCATGATGATAACAGGCACCGGCACGACGCCAACGCGGCCGACGCCAAACCAGGAAATCCAGCTCGGAATGCCGCTGACAGGATAACCGCCGGAATAGATGAGGCCGAGACCGCGCGCCATTCCCATCGTCGCAAGCGTGACGATGATGGCCGGCATCTTGCCCCAGGCGACAAGTGCTCCGTTGAAGATACCGATGCCAAGTCCGATGAACAGCCCGGCCGGCAAGGCGAGCGACGCAGGCAGGCCGGTATTCACCATCAGGCCTGCAGACAGCGTGCCGACAAGCGCCATGACTGCGCCGACCGACAGGTCGATGCCGCCTGTGAGGATGACGAATGTCATGCCCACGGCCAGAATGCCGACGACTGAAACCTGTCGCAGCACGTTCATGATGTTGTTCACGCTGAAGAAATTGTCGCTCGCAAGACCCATCAGGATCGATACGACAATCAGGCCCGCCAGAGGCAGGGCGAGTGGCGAGCGCAGCATGCTCCCAAGGCCGAAACCGCTCGTCTTTTCGGCAATGCCGGTATTTGCATCAAGCGACATGTTCAACCCTCCCGGTGGTGGCGTTTGTCATTATTGTTTCTGAATTGATGTCTGCGCCCTCGACGGTGGCGACGATGCCCCCGGAGCGGAACACGCAGACGCGGTCCGACATGCCGATCACTTCCGGCAGCTCCGAAGAGATCATGATGATCGAATAGCCCTTGGCTGCGAATTCGCGCATCAGCGCATAGATTTCCGCCTTCGCGCCGACATCGATGCCGCGCGTCGGTTCGTCGAAGATCAGGACGCGCATGTCATGGTTCAGCCAGCGGGCGATAACGATCTTCTGCTGGTTTCCACCAGACAGCGTGTCCACGCGGGCATAGGGTCCCTGTGCCTTGACCTGAACCTGCGCCATCGCCTTTTTCGTGTGCTCCAGCTCTTTTTTCAGGTCGATAAACCAGTGAGCCTTCTGGTACTTGCGATAGTTGTTGAGGGAGATGTTCTGCAGGATGGAGAAACTGGTGATCAGACCCTCTTCCTTGCGGCTTTCCGGCAGCAGGCCAATGCCGCGCATCAGCGCCTCATCCGGGCCGGAAAAGCGGGTCTCGACGCCATCGACCTTGATCTTGCGGCGCGAAGCGGAATGCGCGCCAAGCATGGCCAGCACCGTTTCAGTGCGCCCGGAACCGACAAGCCCGGCAAAACCGAGTATCTCACCCTGCCGCAGGGTAAAGCGCGAGACCGGCCCGCCTTTTTTCAGTTGAAGCTCTTCGACCTCGATCACGTTGCGCGCAGCTGTATCGATCTTCGGTTTGGGCGGAAAATTGGCCTCGATGCGCCGGCCGACCATCATCTCCACCAGACGGTCATTATCGACGTCAGAGGTGAGGCAGGAGCCGATGAGTTCGCCATCACGCAGGACGGTGATGCGGTCGCAGATCTCGAATATTTCCTCGAGATGATGGGAAATGAAGATGATAGCGACACCCTGACGCCGCAGCTCGCGCATGACCTTGAAGAGATGCTCGGTCTCGGACGGGGTAAGCGTCGCAGTCGGCTCATCGAGAACGAGAATACGCGCATCGAGTGAAAGCGCCTTGGCAATTTCCACGAATTGCTGCTGGGCAACGGAAAGGCGGTGCACCGGCACATCGAGCGGAACGTCCACGGCCAGACGGCTCATGATTTCGGCGGCACGTTTACGCATCGCGCGCTTGTTCAGCAGGCGCAGCGGTCCGCGGATTTCGCGTGCCAGAAACATGTTTTCAACTGCATCGAGATAGGGGATCAGGCTGAATTCCTGAAACACGATGCCGATACCGGCGGCAATCGCCTCGTCGTAATTGGCGAAGCGGCGGTCCTTTCCGTCAATGCGGATCGTGCCCTCCGAGGGCTGCAAAATGCCGCACAGGATTTTCATCAATGTCGACTTGCCAGCGCCGTTCTCTCCCAGAAGCGCATGCACCTCGCCGGCGCGCGCCTGCAGGTCAACGCCGCGCAGGACCTCGATCTTGCCGAAGCTTTTTCTTATTCCATTCAGTTCCAGCATTTTACCCTCCTCGATGGTCGGGACATGTCCCGCCCCCACACGAGGTGGGGACGGGACCTGGGGAGGAATTCTTACCAGCTGAAGTCGCCGGCGTTCTTGCTGTCAACGACCATGACGTCGATCGGTACTTCCTTCGGAACGACGCGGGCGCCCCACTTCTGGGCAAGCGCCATGGCAAGGCCAACGCGCACCTGGTCACGCGGGAACTGCGCGGTCGTTTCGATGAAAGGGCCGCCGTCGGCAATTGCCTTCACAGCTTCGGGAGCACCATCAACCGAGGTCAGCTTGATGTCCTTGCCGGAGCCCTGGATCGCAGCGAGTGCACCCATTGCGCCGCCATCATTCACCGAGAAGATACCGGCGAGGTTCGGACGGGACTGGATCATGTTTTCAACGACGCCGAGCGCAACGGAGCGGTCCTGACGACCATTCTGCGTGTCGACAAGCTTGATGTCGGCAAATTCGGCAAGCGCTGCCTTGCAGCCTTCGACGCGCTGCAGGATCGGCACGACCGGGATACCGTCGAGGATTGCGACTTCACCCTTGCCGCCGAGCGCATCACCGAGATGCTTGCAAGACTTGTAGCCTGCGTCACGGTTCTTCGAGCCGACGAAGGTGTCGACCGGGCCGTTTGCGTTGGCGTCGACAGCAACGACAATCACGCCGGCAGCTTTGGCAGCGTGCACGGCGGCTTCGATGCCGGCGCTGTCGGTCGGGTTCAGAAGCAGGATGTCGATCTTCTGCTGCAGCATGTCTTCCACGTCGGAAATCTGCTTTGCCACATCGTGGCCGGCGTCGGTGACGACAACATCAGCGCCGATGCTTGCCGCGGCTTCCTTCAGCGCTTCCTGCATGGACACGAAATAGGGGTTATTCAGTTCCTGGAACGTCATGCCGATTTTCAGCTTGTCCTGTGCTAGCGCCGGAGCGGCCATCATTGCAAGTGCGGCCGATGCCATCAGGAACTTGGATTTCATTCTCATAGTAACTTCCTCCCGTTTGGAAAATCTGGGCAATAAGAGCCCGTTTCCGGACAGTCCTCTGCCCGAATTGGTGAAAAATCCGCGATGTATCTTGGTTTAATCCGCCATGACCGCTGCCTTCTGGGCCGCGAATACCGTACGAAACCTCGATGGCGACATTCCCTTCAGCTTCAGGAAATGCCTGTTGAAATTCGAAAGGTTTGAAAAGCCCACGTCGTAGCAGACTTCCGCCACCTTCACGTCCTGATCCACCAGAAGCATCTGGCAGGCCAGATCGATGCGAAGCTGATTGCGATAGCGCACCAAAGTCGTTCCCGTATGTCGCTTGAAGGCACGGGAAAAGGCACTCTGGCTCTGGCCAACCATGTCGGCCAGATCGATTTCCTCGACCTGTTCGGTCAGGTGCTGGCGCAGATGCGACAAGGCGCGGTTGATGCCGCTATCGCCGATGCCCGTCAGGTCCAGCTCGTAACTCAGGCTCGCCAGCACCTCGGGCGCCGGCGCATTGACCAGCAGATCGAGAATTTCCCAAAAAATCGCAAGACGCTTCAACCCCTGCGCCTCGATCAAACGCAGTATCAGCGGGCGAACGCGATCGCTGGTCTCATCGTCGAACAGAATGCCGCGGCGGCTGCGGTCCAGAAGGGCGCGAACTACCTCCATCTCGGACATGGAAGCGCAGGCATCCTCGATAAAAGCTTCCGGAAACTGGATGACGAGAGAGCGCGTGGGAACGATCTCGTCCGGCTCGATCTCGCTGATCCAGTTTTGAGGGAGATTTGGGCCAGTCATGATTAGCTGGCCCGGGCCGAAGCGACCGACGAAATCGCCGATGTAGAACGTGCCTGACGTCGCCACGACCAGATGAATTTCATATTCGGGATGGTAATGCCAGCGCACGGTGCGGAACGGATAGCCATGCCGCCAGGCGGCGAAGGATTCGCCCTTGCGGATATGTACCAGTTCCAGATCGGGCTGCATCGATGTTTCCTCCCATCGGTCACGTCCGCCGTATTCGCGGAGCAAAGCCATTCCTCTTTATGGCTCGTCCCAGGCGTTGATGGGGAGCATATGGCCTGCGGCACATTTACTTCCACATCATACCGGGGAAATTACCGATACTTTTTTGACTGTTTTTTGTCAGAAATTGAAGAGTGCCGTGCATCCGCCGACAACTAAGCCAGCGGTTGCGCCCATTTTTTCGCGCAGTTGCACGCCATACGCCCAGAAAATGCGCATCTTAAAGATCGATGTGATGATTTTTTAAAGCTCGACCCGCCGATCACCGGCAGGTCGAGCTTATACTTTTCCGAAGGGTTTTTGACGCCCCTGCATCGGCAGGCGGCTTGCCGGAAGCGATTATTGCGGCATCAGAATTTGCAGCTTCACGTCCGTTTCCCTTGCCTCCACCGCACGGTCAAAACCGGCAATGCTGTCTTCGAAGGGAATGGTCGCGGAGATCAGCGGCTTCAGATCGACCTTGCCGGACGCGATGAGAGCGACCGCACGGTCATACACATTGGCGTAGCGGAAAACCGTCTCCACCCGCAGCTCTTTTGCCTGCAAGCCGACGATATCGACCGGCACCGGATCGACCGGCATACCGACGAGGACGATGGCGCCGCCGGGACGTGCGAGTTTCGCCATACCGAGCACGGCGGGTGCAGCGCCAGAGCATTCGAAAACGACATCGCAACCCCAGCCATCCGTCGCATCAGCCACGGCCTGCGACAGGTCACGTTCGCGGATGTTGACGGTCTCGATGCCGTCATAGGCTGCGATGATATCCAGCTTCGGCTGGGCAAGATCGGCAACGATCACCTTTGCGCAACCGCCGGCTAGCGCCGCCAGCGCAACCATCATGCCGATCGGACCGGCGCCCGTCACGATGGCAACATCGCCGGGCTGAATACGCGCCCTGAGCGCTGCCTGCATCCCGATGGCGAAGGGTTCCACCATGGCGCCTTCGGCAAAGGAAACGTTGTCGGGCAACTTGTATGTAAAGGCGGCGGGATGAATGACTTCCGGTGTCAGGCAACCGTGAACGGGTGGCGTTGCCCAGAAGCTGACGGCCGGATCAACATTGTAAATGCCAAGTTTGGAGGCGCGCGAGGTTGGATCGGGAATGCCCGGCTCCATGCAGACGCGATCACCCGCCTTCAGATGCGCAACCTCGGCACCGGTCTCGATTACCGTCCCGGAAGCTTCATGGCCCAGCACCATCGGCGCATGCACAACGAAATGGCCGATTTTGCCATGGGTGTAATAATGGACGTCCGAGCCGCAAATCCCGACGGTATGGGTACGGATGCGCACATCCTTGGGTCCGAGCTTGCCGGGAATGTCGAACTCCCTGAGCGAGAGCTTTCCTTTTTCTTCCAGCACCAGTGCTTTCATCTCATCCTCCGTAGTTTGCGAAAGGCCTTACAGCGAATTCAAACAGCGTGATGCGATGCAATTTCGACAAAAGTAAACAGAAATCAGCCGGATCGGCCGGTTTTTCTTCAAGGAGGAAAAACTGTATCGATGAGCCGGCAATTTCTTATCATCCCTGGCGCGTTAACGAGTCTACGGGGGAGAGAGACAGCACGATTCGCTCAGCGCGCTTCAGGGAATATCGCCGGCTCAGGGTTACTCACTTAGCCGGAACGAGATTGACCCTGATGTGTACGCAGAACCGGCGACAAGCGGATCAGCGTGTGATCCTCAGCCCTTCCAGAAAGGTGCGGAAACTGTCGACGGCGCGTTTCGAGGTCGTTTCGGGGTCGTCGGAATTCGCGATCCACTGGGCTGCACTGCTGCTCGCCGCATTGATGAAACGCGCACAGGCCTCCGGATCAATGTCGACGATCGTCCCTTCCTGCTTCAGCGCATCGAGACTTCGCGCAACGGCCGAGATACAGCCGTTGGCATTTGGCCAACGTGAAGGGTCGCCGAGAACGGCCGGTCCATCACGGAACATGATCCGCTGGATTTCCGGCTCCAGAGCCATGAGAATGTAACCGACATTTTCCTCGACAAAACCCTCCCAACGCGTCGCGGCCCTAGACGAGATGTCACAGAGCCTTTTCGTCATCTCGGCGTCGATCTCACCCACAACCGCCAGCAGCAGGCCTTTCTTGTCGCCAAAATGGTGATAGAGCGCGCCGCGGGTCAGCCCTGCTTCGGCAGTGAAGTCGTCCATCGAAGCTTCGGCATAGCCGATGCTGCCAAATGCCTTGCGGCCAGCGACCAGAAGCTTCGCCCGCGTCTCGGCAATCATTTCACTGCGAGGTTTGCGCATTTTTTCTCCGAATTCTACATACGTCGCGTATACTAGTTGACATACGCGACGTATGCAATTATTTCATTTGCATACGCCACGTATGTTTGTGGTGGGTACTCCCTAAACAAGGTGCATCCCGATGTCTAATCCATATAGAGAAATTTTCCGGGCTCCGGGCGCCAAAGGCTTTTCCGCCGCAGGCTTCTTTGCCCGTCTTCCGATTGCGATGGCACCGATCGGCATCGTCGCCATGCTTTCCCAGACCCATGGTGAATATTGGCTTGCCGGTGCGGTCTCGGCAACCTTCGCGCTGACCAATGCCGCGGTCGCTCCGCAGATTTCCCGATTGGTGGACCGCAAGGGCCAGAGCAGCGTCCTTGTCCCGGCCACCATCATATCGGTCATCGCCTTTGCTATCCTGATTATCGCGACCAACCAGAGATGGCCTGCCTGGACGCTCTTTCTTTCGGCCTTCCTCGCCGCGGCCATGCCGAGTATTCCCGCGATGATGCGCGCCCGCTGGACGGAAATCTTCCGTGACCGGCCTGAGCTGAACACTGCTTTTGCATTTGAATCCGCCGCCGACGAACTTGTCTACATCGCCGGCGCCTCGCTCTCCGTCGGTCTCGCGGTCTCACTCTTTCCGGAAGCAGGTATGATGATCAGCACCGCCTCGCTGGCACTCGGTACCTTTGCCTTTCTGCTGCAACGATCGACCGAACCCAAGGTACGCGCGGTTGAAAGTGGCAGCAGGCAACATTCGGCTATCCGGCTGCGTTCGGTCCAGATCATCACGGTCGCCCTGATCTTCGTAGGCTCGACTTTCGCCACAGCCGAGGTAAGTGCCGTTGCCATCACCAAAGAACTCGGTCAACCGGAAGCTGCCAGCCTCGTCATCGGCGTCTATGCCATCGGTTCGTTTGTCGTCGGCCTGCTTCTGGGCGCGATCAACCCCAAAATGCCGCTGCAACGGCAATTGCTGATCGCCGTCAGCGTCCTTGCGCTCACCGCGCTGCCGCTCCTCTTTGCAAGCACGACAGTTTCCCTACTTGCCTTCGCCGTATTCCTCAGCGGCGTTGCAATCTCTCCCATCTTCATCACCGCATTTGGCCTGATCGAGCGCCGCGTGCCGGAATCGATGCTGACGGAAGGCGTGACCTGGGTGATGACCGGCATCGGTATCGGCATGGCGCTCGGCGCCTTCATTTCCGGCTGGGTGATCGATAATTTCGGCCCGAGCAACGGCTTCTGGGTATCGATTGCCGCCACCCTGTCGACAGTCACCATTATCAGCCTCGGTCAGCGCAGCCTTTCTGGAGAGACCAACCGCTCTGCGACGACAACGGCAGCGCAGCCAGCCGAGTAAAGCACAGACGTATGAAGCGCGCGCCGGCGCGCTTCTTGGCATATCCGGCCGACGCAATGCACAATCGGCATGAAAAGCTGCACGCTATGTCGCCAAATAAAACAGTCTGGCATTGCGGTGGCCGATCGATGCCTGCTCGTCGGGCGAGAGCGTCGAAAGAAGCTCACTCGTCATACCGATCCATTCCGGTAGACCCGAGCCGAGATCGACCACCGGCCAGTCGCCGCCCCAGACCATTCTCTCAGGTCCGAACAGGTTGAGCACGGTTTCCACATAGGGTGTCACGCTTTCCAGCGTCGCGCATCCCGGTGCACAATAGGCAGTGATGCCGGAGAGTTTGACAAAGAGATTGGGCAGCGTCGCCAAGTCGGCCATACGCCCGCTCCACTCCCGAAAATCGTTTCCGGCAATGTCCGGCGTGCCGCAATGGTCGAGCATGAAGCGCACATCGGGGCAGGCCCCGACAAATTCGGCGGCAATAGCAAGCTGGCGGGAATGAAAACACAGATCGACCGGCCATCCGGCCTTTCCAATCGTGCGCACGTTTCGTCGGTAATTTTCCTCGCGGCTGAGGTCGTCGGGCATGACGTGGAGAATGCGCCGGAAACCGACCACGTTGAGGTGGCGGCACTCCTCCAGCCAGGCTTCGAAACCATTATCCGTTTCCGGTCGGCAACTGGCGATCTGGCCGAACATCGGCAAGGCACCCTCGCCGATCATGCTGGCGATGAGGCGAGCCTCAGCCTGATAGTCGCCGTCATCCACCCCGCTTTCCATGAAGATCGTACCCACTACGCCACATCCCTCGACAAGCGCTGCGTAATCAGCCCGGGTGAAGCTTCCCGCAAGGCTGGGTTCCCCTCGTGTCCAGGCATAACCGAGCTTGCCTCGCAAGATCAGATGCTGGTGAGTATCGATCAGATCCATGGCGTCCTCCTCCCTGTCGTTGCGGTCAGTTTTCGAGGGCGAGCGCGTCGAAACCCGCCCAGGCGGCGTCCGGCACGGCCGTTTCGAAAATAGACAGGTTGCGCAAAAGGCTGTCCGGTTTTGCGGTGCCGATCAGGACACTTGCGACATCGGCATTTTGTAGCGGAAAATGCAGGGCAGCGGCCGCAAGTGCAACCCCGTGCCCGGCAGCGTGGAGCTCCATGGCGCGCACCCGCTCCATGACATCTGCTGCTGCTTCACTATAGTTGAAAGTCGCACCCGGCCTTGCGCCCGTCGCAAGAATGCCAGAGTTGAAGACGCCGCCGATGACGAGCGAGGTGCCGGTTTCCGCACAACGCCCCAGCAGCTTTGCTGCAGCCGACCGGTCGAGCAGCGTGTAACGACCCGCCAGAAGAATGCAGTCGATCTCGTCTATCTCCATGAGGTTTAGACAAGCCGGAACCTCATTCACGCCAAGACCGAACGCGCCGATCCGGCCTGTCGCCTTCAACTCGTGCAGGGCCTCGATGCCGCTTTCGGTGAATATCCTGAAATGATGGCGATAGGCCTCTTCCCCAAGCGTGGTCTCCTCCAGATCGTGAACATAGAGAATATCCACTGAACCGAGACCAAGCCGGGCGAGGCTCAGTTCATGCGAGCGCATGATGCCATCATAGCTGTAGTCGTATTCCACCACGAAAGGCAGTGCATCGACAAAACCGTAATCCGGTGTCACGCCCGCTTCAGCCGGTTTCAGGATCCGCCCGACCTTGGTGGACAGCACGAATTCGTCGCGTGGTTTCCCCTGAAGAAAATCCCCGAGGCGGCGTTCGGAAAGGCCCTGCCCGTAATAGGGTGCGGTATCGAAGTAGCGGATGCCGGCGTCCCAGGCGGCTTGTAGCGTCTCCATCGCATCTTCGCGGCTGACGCTGCGATAGAGATTACCGATACCGGCCGCGCCGAAGGAAAGTTCGCTCAGCGACAGCGCCGTGCGACCAAGTTTGCGGGTTTTCATGCGGTACCCTCCTCGCGGCGAAGCTGGCGCTCAATGGTGCGGATGACGCCGCGGAGTTCGCCGAGCCCCTTCATGCGGCCAATGTAGGAATATCCGGGATTGGTCTTTTTGGTGATGTCATCACCCAGCAGATGGCCGTGGTCAGGCCGCATTGGAATATTGGTGCGGCGGCCAGCCTTGGCGGCGGCCAGCTCCTCGCGCAACAATGCCTCGATGACTCCAATCATGTCCGTTCCGCCATCCAGATGATCGTCCTCAAAGAAGGAACCATCCGCTTCAACGGTCACGTTCCGAAGATGGGCGAAATTGACGCGAGACGCGAACTCCCGTGCCATCGCCACAAGATCATTGTCGCTGCGGGCGCCGTAGGAGCCGGTACAAAGGGTGATGCCATTGTTCGGGCTTTCAACGGCCGAGAGGATGGCGCGAATATCTGCAGGTGTCGAGACAACGCGCGGCAGGCCGAACAGGGAGAACGGTGGATCATCAGGGTGGATGCCGAGATACACGCCCACCTCTTCCGCCACCGGCACGACCTCTCTCAGAAAGGCCAGAAGATTGCCCTGCATGGTCGCGCTGTCGATGCCATCGAACGAAGCAATCAGAGCGGCGATGGATTCGCGCGTCTGCACCAGGGCGCCGCCCGGCAGGCCGGCGATGATGTTACGCTCGAGAAGCGACTGGTCATCTTCGCTCATTTGCGCAAAACGCTGTTCGGCTCGCGCCACGAGCGCAGGATCGTAATTTTCAGCAGCACGAACACGCTTCAGGATGAAGACGTCATAGGCGACGAAATCCGCCATTTCGAAGCGCAGCGCCAATCCGGTATTGCGTGCCTGCCAGCGCAGGTTCGTGCGTGTCCAGTCCACCACCGGCATGAAATTGTAGCAGACGACGGGAACGCCCGCGTGACCGAGACGGGAGAGTGTATCTTTCCAGCGCGCAATCGCCTTCGGCGCATCGGCATCGCCGCGCTTGATGGACTGTTCCATCGGAATGGATTCGCAGACACTCCATTCCAGGCCGGCTGCCTCGATCATCGCCTTGCGTTTGGCGATCTCTTCGGCCGGCCACGCCGTCCCATCGGGGATCTGGTGCAGCGCCGTTACAACGCCGCTGGCGCCGGTCTGCCGCACATGCTGCAAGGTGATGGGGTCCGATTCACCGAACCAGCGCCAGGTTTCCTTCATATTCTACTCCTCCGAAAAATGCCGTTCGATGGCGCCGAGCGCGCCGTATTGGACGATGTCGCGATAGGCCGCCCGAAGCGCCGTTACGAATGCCTCATCCGCCTGCCATTCAGGCCCGAAGACGCGACGGAATGTTAAAAACCGGTCGATGAAAGCGTCCTGCTCTTCGCCGTTGCCGGTGGGTGCACTCCATTCGGAAAATGCCGGATCGGCCATGACAATTGCCTCTCCCCGCTCGTTCAGCGCTGCGCAGGACCGTATCCACATGGCAACAGCAAAAAGAGCGGCCGTATTCGGCGCGCCTGCGGCACGTAGCTCCGCAAGCGGCGCGAGAATGCGTTGCGGCACTTTCTGTGAAGCGTCAGAGGCGATCTGGGCGGCGCGATGACGAAGGGCGGGGTTGGCGAAACGCTGGCGCAGACCGGCAACATAGTCCGGTCCGCTGACGGCCGGGCTCAATGTCGAACCAACCTCCCGCCAGTAACGGTCGACGTAACCGCGTACACGCGCATCGGCATAGATATCGGCGATCGTCTCAAGCCCGCTGCATTGGCCGATTGCGGCCATGGCGGTGTGAGCGCCATTCAGCATCCTGAGCTTCATATGCTCATACGGCTCGACCTCATCAACGATTTCGGCACCTGACAGCTCGATGCCGGGGCGACCGTGCGGAAAGCGATCCTCGATTACCCAGCGGAAGTAGGGTTCCGCAATTACCGGCCAGGCATCCTCGCAGCCGAGACGCGCGGTCACGCGCTCGCGGTCGGTTGCGGTGGTGGCGGGCACGATGCGGTCCACCATGACGCAGGGGCAGGAGAGATTTTCCGCGATGAAGGCAGCGAGATCATTATCGGTGAGACCAGCCATCTCCACCAGAAGACGGTGCAGGATGCGACCGTTGGACGGAAGATTGTCGCAGGAGAGCAAAGTCAGCGGCACAGCCCCGGCGGCCCGCCGGCGTCTTGTCGCTTCCAGCAGAAAACCGAGCGCGGAGCGCGGCTTTTGCGGATGCGCCAGATCATGAACGACATCGGGATGGTCACGAAGAAGCGTGCCCGCCGACAAATCGGCGAGGTAACCCTTTTCCGTGACCGTCAAAGTGACGATTCTGACCCGCGGATCAGTCATGGCTTGCAGCAGCCGCTCCGGATCCTCAGGAGCGACGATGGTCTCGAGGATTGAACCGACAATCCGCAGCGTTTCGTTTTCACCGTCACGCAGGCAGAATGTATAGAGATTGTCCTGCGGCGCGATGGCATCGCGAGTATCGGGGCTGCGCAGCGAGGCAGCGACAATGCCCCAGCCGGTTTCGCCACGCGCCAGGCAATCATCGATGAAGACCGCCTGATGGGCGCGGTGAAAAGCGCCAACGCCGAGATGCACGATGCCCGGTGTCACCGCTTTGCGGTCATAGGCGGGCAAAAGGACGTCGTTTGGCAGATGCGGCAACGCAAGGGACGAGAGGCGTTCTGTCATGGTCATTTATCTCCGTATCTCAGCCGAATTGCAGGCCGCCGTTCATGTCAACGACAGTGCCGGTCATGAAGCCGGACAGCGGCGAGGCGAGGAAACCTACGGTATGGGCCACCTCTTCCGGCTGGCAGAACCGCCCGACGGGAATGGCCGCAAGCTGGCGCTGGCGGTCTTCCTCTGACAGTTGCTCCATGATCATCGGCGAAACCACATAGGCCGGCGCGACTGCATTGGCGGTGACGCCAAAAGGGGCAAGTTCGCGAGCGGACGAGTAAGTGAGGCCCACCAGCGCCGATTTCGAGACCGAATAGGCCGTGCCCGCCGTCAGGCCACCGGACTTCCAGGCATAGGACGAGATGTTGATCAGCCGCCCCCAGCGGTTTTCCTTCATGGCGGGAACGACGGCCTGCGTCAGCAGCAGGGCGGCATCGAGATTGACGGCCATCAGCCTGTGCCAGTCATCAAGCGTGGTCGCTCCCAGCTTGTGCGGCGACAGCACACCGGCATTGTTGACGAGAATGTCTATGACCTCGAAACGGTTGGCGACATCTTTCATGACGACCTGCAGCGCCGTCGCATCGCCGAGATCGACGGCGACGGGATCACAAGCACCGCCAAACCCCTCCGCAAGCGCCGCAACAGCTTCGATGTCGCGATCGAAGGCGATTACCCTCGCCCCTTGCGCGACCAGCGCCGCAACCACGGCACGGCCGATGCCGCCACAAGCGCCTGTCACGAGCGCCGTCTTGTGTTTCAGTTCCATTCTGTCTCCTCCACGTCCACTATCAAATGGACAAATGCTTCCGCTCTTCTTCAGGCAACTGTTCGTAGATCACGAAAACCATATCCAGATGCGTCACCAGCGCCTTTTCCGCACCTTCGGCATCGCCACGATCGAGAGCATCCACGACTGCCAGATGCTCTTCGATGACGGCGGGCAATCGTTCCGGCTTTGCCCAATAACGATGGAACCGCGACAGGGTCACCTTGGCGGCAAGGATTGCCTGCCAGACACCTTCGCGACCGGAAAACGTGCCGAGCAGGCGGTGAAACGCCTCGTCGGCATGAAAGAAACCGGATGCGTCGTTGGCGGCAATCACTCTTTCCTGCTCGGCAATGACGTCGCGCATCGTACGGCTCATTTCTTTCGTCCACTTCGGCGCGACTTCGCGCAGCAAAGCCACTTCGAGTGAACGGCGGATAAAATGGCTGTCCTGAATTTCGCCAAGCCTGATCGGCGCAACAAAGCTGCCGAGTTGCGGATAGACGTCCACAAGACCCTCTTCCGACAGGCGCTGGATCGCCGCACGCACCGGGGTGCGCGACACCGAAAACTGACGGCAGATCGAGTTTTCACTGATCGGCGCCCCGGGCGCGAGGCGGACCTCGACGATCGCCTGACGCAACGCCGCATGAACCTGATCGGCAACCGAGCCATAACGATTGACCACAAGCTCCACGCTTTCGATTCCGGAGCCGGGGGCCTCTTGATGAGAGCCGCGCCCAGTGAAACCGGCAGTGGTGTTTTTCGTCATGAACGCTCTCCTTCAAAAGGCGGTCGTGAAAATCTCGTTGCTACTTGGATACAAGTATACTAGTGTCCATGGTGCTTACGCAAGTCGGCTGTTGGGAGAAAGAGCGATTAAGGGAGGTTCCAGTCGCTTTTTTAGGAGCAGGCCGTTTCATGGAGGAGAAAAACATGACGTATTTCATGCGCAGCCTCGTCGCTGCCGCAATCATCGGCGCGGGAGCGTGCGGTGTCGCGCAGGCGGCGGACGCCAGCAAGATCGCCCTCGTTCCGGGCGGTCCGCACCCTTATTTCGCCGCCTGGCAACAGGCCGGCAAGGACGCGGCCAAGGATTTCGGCCTGGCTGGCGCCGACTATAAGGTGCCGCAAAAGTGGGAACTGGCACAGCAGAACCAGCTTCTCGAAAGCCTTCTGAGCCAGGGTTATAACGGCTTCCTGATTTTCCCAGGCGATCCCGTCGGCGCGGTCTCGACAGCAGAGGAACTGACCGGCAACGGCGCGAATGTGATTGCCGGCGCCGGCTGCTTCAAGGACCCCTCGCCCGCCGCCTTCTGCCTTGGTACCGACACCGGTAATTCCGCTTATCTCGGCACCAAGGAGCTGATCAAGGCGATGGGAACGGGCAAAAAACGCATCGCCCATTTCACCGGCTTCCTTGTTGACCCCAACACCCAGCTTCGTATCGATGCCGTGAAAAAGGCAGCTGACGAAGCCGGCGCCGAGGTCGTTCAGGTCATCGCCGATATCGACGCACCGGAACCGGCGGAAGAAAAGATCAGCGCCTACCTGGCCGCCCACGCTTCCGAAGTGGACGGCATCGTGACCACAGCCTGGGTTCCTGCGGTCGTTGCCTCCAACGCACTGCGTAAGATCGGCGACAAGCGCATCCACATGGTCGGCATCGACCACGACGAAGTCGTGCTGAAAGCGATCAAGGACGGTTTCGTCGACGGCACGATGCTTCAGAACCCCTATGGCCAGGGTTATATCGGCGCGTTTGCACTGAGCAAACTTCAGGCCGGCTGCAAGGTGAAGGAAGATGCGCCGTTCAAATCCAATGCGCTGACGACCAAGTTCATCGATTCCGGCACCGCCTATGTCGATGCCGCCAAGGTGGACAACTACATCGATGCCATGCGCGCCGAAACCAAAAAGCTGCTCACCAACTTCGATACGACCTATCTGAGCTGCAACTAATCATGCCTTGAGCAATTGCCGGGCGGCAAACGACCGCGCCCGGCAATCTGCCCCGCCAGAAAATATTCTTTCAGGCGGCAGCGCAATGACCAGGCGACCCGCGCAGGCGCTTCGGGCGAACCAATACCGGGACAGTTTCATGACCGTGAACGATACTTTGCTCACAAAGGGCTCGCAGGAGGGCGACAGACGAATGGGGTCCAGCCTTTCGCAAGGCCGCTTTTTTCTGACCAATGAATTTGGCCTCATTCTGCTGATCGTCGTCTTCGCCGTCATTTTTGGCGTCGCGGCCAGCGGCTTCCTTTCGCCTTTCAATCTGTTCACGCTTGGTCGCAGTGCCGCGATCAACATCATGATCGGCCTGTCGATGATGGCGGTGATCGTGACCGGCGGCCTCAATCTTGCCGTTGGAGCGATCGGCGTCTCAGCGGCCATGGCCTGTGGTTATCTGATCGAGGTGCTTGGCGTGCCGTGGCCGCTCGCCCTCATTGGCGGTCTCGCCACCGGCGCGGCGCTCGGTTTCGTCAATGGCTGGACCGTCATCCGCACGGGGCTGCACAGCTTCATCATCACGCTTGCCACCATGAGCATCTTTTTCGGCGTGATGATCTTCCTGACGCGCGCCGAGGCCTACCGTGGCCTACCGCCGATCTTCGCAGCCTTCGGAAAAATGAAGCTTGCGACCTATTTCTCGCCGCTGCTTCTCGTCACGCTCGCAACGGCGCTTGCCCTGTCCTTTCTCTACCGACGCACCGTTCTTGGCCGCGAAATGCTGGCGGCAGGCGCACGCCCGGAAGCGGCGGAACTTTCCGGCATTCGGGTCGACCGTATCTTCATTGCCTGTCACATGCTGTCGGGCCTGCTTGCGGCACTGGCTGCCCTGATGCTGGTGACACGCACGGGGGCCGCCATTCCTTCCATGGCAGGCCAGCTTGGGCAGGACTGGCTTCTGCCAGCTTTTCTCGGCCCGGTTCTCGGTGGCACGCTTTTGCAGGGCGGCAAGGTTTCGGTGCTCGGCACCTGTCTTGGCGCACTTTTGGTCACCATGCTCACCAGCGGTCTGCTGCTGCTTCAGCTCGGTGAATTCTGGGTCCAGACATTTCTCGGCCTGCTGCTGTTGCTCGCGGTTTTGATGGACAAGGCGCGGCGAAGCTATCTCGCCCGACGCAACCTGGCTTAAGGACTGGACGATGAAGACCGACAACACCCTTCTACGCCTTGCCAGAACCGACTGGTTCGGCCCCCTATTGGTCACGGTGCTGGCAATCGCGCTTATCCGCGGCTTCAGCCCCAACTTCCTCTCTTCCTTCAACATCCAGATTCTCCTTCTTGCAATCGCGGTCAACGCGCTCATCGCCTTTTCCCAGATGATCATCATTGCCATTGGCCAGATGAACCTGTCCGTGGGCGCAATCGGCGGACTGGCGGCAATCTCTTTTGCGGGACTGATGCAGGTCTGGGGGCTTCCGGCACCGGTGGCCGCCATTGCTGCGGTACTGATCGGTGTTGTCTGCGGCATGCTCAACGGTCTGCTGATTGCCATCACCGGCATTTCCGCCTTCGTCATCACACTGGCGACCCTGTCGATCTACAAGGGTATCAACCTCGGCATCACCCGGGCGGAGCCGTTCTACGGCGTGCCGGAATCGGTGAAAGCCTTCGGCTCGGCGCTGCTCGTCGGCCCGGTTCCGTGGCTCGCAGCACCCACCATCATCATCGCATTCGCGCTGTGGTTCATGCTGCGCCGCCAGCCGATAGGCCGCTTCATCCTTGCCATTGGCGGCAACAGCCATGCGGCAGAGCTTTCCGGCATTTCGATCCGCACGACAATGATCGTGGCGCACGGCATTTCCGGCCTTCTGGCGTCGGTCGCCGGCATTCTGCTCGTATCCCGCCTGCAGATCGGCCAGCCTTCCATTGGTGACGACTGGCTCATCCTGTCCTTTGCCGCACCCGTTATCGGCGGTGCCGTACTGGCTGGCGGGCATGTCAGCGTCGGGGCGACCCTGCTCGGCGTCGTCATCGTTGCCATCATCACGCAGGCACTCGTGCTGTTCTCCATCGATCCGTTCCTCGTGCAGGTGGTGCTTGGCGCAATGATCCTCGCCGCCGTCGGCATCAACCGCCTGCGCGAAACGCATCTCGGCAAAAAGACAGGAAAGGCCTGACATCATGGACAAGCAACCTGTTTTTCAGGCGCGCAACATCGAAAAAGTGTTTCCCGGCGTTCGGGCGCTCAAGGGCGTCAATCTTTCGCTGGAGCCGGGATCGATCCACGCGTTGCTGGGTGAGAACGGCGCCGGCAAATCGACGTTGATCAAGGTCATTACCGGCGTCCACCATCAGAGCAGCGGCCAGATCCTTGTCGATGGGCAGGAAGTGCGCTTCGGCAACCCGCGCGAGGCCATTGCCCGCGGCATCGGTGTCGTCCATCAGGAACGCAACCTCATCCCGCGCTTCTCGATTGCCGAGAATATCCACATGGAAAAGCTTGGGGCGCATTATCTCAAACCCATCGACTACGCCGCGCTGAATCGCGACGCACGCCGCTGGCTGCAAGCTCTCAATCTGGAAGTCGATCCGGCGATGCCGGTATCCGAGCTTTCCGTTGCGCAAATGCAGCTCGTGGAAATTGCAAAGGCGCTTTCCCTGCAAAGCCGGGTTCTTTTGCTCGACGAACCCACGACATCGCTGACCCCGAGCGAAACGGACAACCTCTTCCGCATTCTGCGCCGCCTGCGCGATGATGGCGCAAGCCTTGTCTTCGTCAGCCACAAGCTGGAGGAGGTTCTCGACATTTGCGACCGGGTGACGGTGCTGCGGGATGGCGAAAACGCCTGCGAAAGCCGGTCGATGGAAGGTCTCGGACGCCAGGATCTGGTGCGCCTGATGATTGGCCGTGCCGAAGGCGGCGGTGGCTGTCGCAAACGCGCGGTCGAGCACAATCCGCTGGTGCTTGAGCTCAAAGGTGTTTCTACCGCAATCGGTCATCGCGATGTCAGTCTTTCCGTGCGCAAGGGTGAAATCGTCGGCCTTTACGGGCTGGTGGGCGCTGGGCGCACCGAATTGGCAAAATCGATCATGGGCAAATTCGCCGTCACGGAAGGCGAAGTCCGGATCGAAGATCGCCCGGCCCGCATCCGCTCCGTTGCCGAAGCCATCCACGAATACGGCGTCGGTTATGTCAGCGAGGACCGCAAGGGTGACGGCCTCATTCTCCAGCATTCCGTTCTTGCCAATGCGGGCGTTCCCATCTGGCGCAAGCTCTCAAACGCATTCGGCGTGCTTTCCGACAGCCGCATCCGTGCGGCGGTCACCCCTTTCCTGCAGAAACTTGAGGTGAAGACGCCGAGCCTGAGCCAGACCGTGGGCAATCTTTCCGGCGGCAACCAGCAGAAGATCAGCGTCGCCAAGTGGCTTGCCGCCGACGTGAAGCTGCTGATCGTAGACGAACCTTCTGTTGGCATCGACATCAAGACCAAGGCCTATCTGCACGATCTGCTGCGCGAGCTTGCAGACGGCGGCACCGCCATTCTCGTCATTACCAGTGACATGCCGGAGATGGTGGCACTGGCCGACCGCATTGTTGTCATGGACCGCTATCGGGTTAAAGGCGTGGTCGAAAACAATGGCGTCTATGCCGATATGAGCGAGGGTATCATGGGCTTGATCCATGATGCGGAGCGCGAAACGGCCCTTTCACGTCAGGCATGACGCACGGCCTTGCCGAAGTGTCACCGCAAAAACCGCACGCTGTTCCGGTAGGGCGTCAGGTACCATCGGACGGCTGCTCGAAATCTCTCCCGGCACGACGCCTTCTGCTGGGCGGAGCGGCGTATTTCTGGGTGTAGCAACGGGTGAAATGGGCAGCGGTCGAGAACCCCGTCAGCAAGGCCACGTCAACGATCGAAAGCGAGGTCTGCTGCAGCAGCTCATCCGCCTTTGCCAGCCGAAGACCACGGTAAAAAGACATCATGGACTGGTCGAAATGGCTGGAAAACAGGCGGTGGAGCTGGCGAATACTGCTGCCGCACAATTGGCCCAGTTGCTCCGGCGACAGGGGATCCGCAACATGGGTCGTCATGAGTTCAATGGCAGCTTCGAGTACCGGGTGGTGGACGTTGAAACGTTGGCCGGCGCGGCCCAACTGAGGCTCATCGGCCGTTCTCAAACGCGGATGTATGAACCATTCGCTGACATCGCGCGCGAAGGCAGAACCATGGTCTTTCGCAATAAAAGCCCCCATCATGTCAATGGCGGCAACGCCGCCCGCGCAAGTGTAGCGATCGCGATCGATGACGTAGAGCGCACGCTCGATCAGGAGATCGCTGGCATATTCACTAAGCGGATCGATGTGGGTCCAGTGAACGGTAAAACGTCTGCCCGTCATCAGACCGGATTTGGCAAGGATCGCCGCGCCGCCGGAAATGCCTCCAAGCTTGACACCCCGCTGGTTGAGCGCGCGCAGGTTGCGCACAAGTGCCGGATCTTCATAGAGCATGGGATTTCCGCCCGCGACGATGAAGACCAGATCCAGCTTCTCAGACAAAGCCCGCGAAACGGGCGCGGTATCGAAACCTCCGCCTGACGTGGATGCGCCAAACCCGCCATTCGCCGAGTAAAACCGGCAATGGTAGAGCGTTTTGCCGGCAAGGTGATTGGCCGCGCGCAGCGGCTCAACCGCCGCAGCCAACGACATCAGCGCATAACCCTCAATGAGTATGAACCCGATCGACATCGACCCTTCGGCGTGCATGACCTGCTCCAAGACAATCCCCAGGGCAAGCTTAGCCGACTTGGCCAAACTGGACAATAATGCGTCCGTCACGGATAAAAAAATCGTGCGGTATCGCGCTATAAACTTGGACAACCGCCCTGTTTTCGAGGAACACAGATTTGCGCTATTCGGCTCTCCAGGTTTTCAAACAGGCCCTGACCGGCCACAAGGGCTGGCGCCCACTGTGGCGGAACCCCGATCCGCAACCTCATTACGATTTCATCATTGTTGGCGGTGGCGGTCATGGACTTGCAACGGCCTATTATCTAGCCAAAACCTTCTCCAAGTCCCGGATCGCCGTTCTGGAAAAAGGCTGGCTGGGATCAGGAAACATCGGGCGCAACACCACGATCATCCGCTCAAACTATCTGCTGCCCGGAAACGAGCCATTCTATGAGTTTTCGATGAAACTCTGGGAAGGGCTTGAACAGGAATTCAATTTCAATGCGATGGTAAGCCAGCGCGGCATTGTGAACCTGTTCCACACCGACGCGCAGCGCGATGCCTACCGCCGTCGCGGAAACGCCATGCTGCTGGCCGGTGCGGACGCGCAACTGCTAGCGCAAGACGATCTCCGCGCAATGATCCCGTTTCTCAATTTCGACAATGCACGCTTTCCGATCAAGGGCGGCCTTTACCAGCGCCGCGCTGGAACTGCCCGCCACGATGGCGTTGCGTGGGGTTACGCGCGTGGCGCCGATCTGGCAGGGGTCGATCTTATCCAGAACTGCGAAGTCCAGGGATTTCGCATCGAGGATGGAACGATCAAGGGCGTGGAAACCAGCCGTGGCTACATCGGTGCCGGAAAGGTCGGCGTCGCCGTGGCGGGATCGACCGGCCGCGTCATGGCCATGGCGGGCATGCGTCTGCCGATTGAAAGCCATGTGCTGCAAGCCTTCGTTTCGGAAGGGCTGAAGCCGACCATACCCGGCGTCATAACCTTCGGAGCAGGCCATTTCTACGTCAGCCAGTCCGACAAGGGTGGCCTGGTCTTCGGTGGCGATATCGACGGCTATAATTCCTATGCCCAGCGCGGCAATCTGCCCGTCATCGAAGATGTCGCCGAGGGCGGCATGGCGCTGATGCCGATGATCGGCCGGGCGCGCCTGCTGCGCATATGGGGTGGCATCATGGACATGTCGATGGACGGTTCACCGATCATCGACCACACGCCTGTGAAGGGCCTCTATCTCAATGCCGGCTGGTGTTACGGCGGCTTCAAGGCGACGCCGGCCAGCGGCTATGCATTCGCGCATCTGCTGGCCACGGATACCCCGCATGATACGGCCAAGGCCTACCGGCTCGACCGGTTCGAAAAGGGCTATGTCATCGACGAAAAGGGCGCCGGCGCCCAACCGAACCTTCACTGAGGCTTGAACAATGCTGATCCCTCACCCACTGCTCGGGCCGCGCGACGCTCAGGAATTCACCTATCTCGGCGATGCCGCCCTGTTGCGTCGCCCGGACGGAATGGCCGAGAGCGCTGCGAAAGACTTCAACGATTATGTCTATCTGCGTGACAATCCCGCCGGCCTGCATCGGGAACTGTGGTTTCACGAACAGGGTGATCGCAGCTGGCTCGTGGTCACGCGAAACACCGTCACCCATGAAATCCTCGGAGCGGAACTCGCAAACGAGGTAGCGCTCCGTCAGAAGGCAGATGAAGCATGAGACTGAAGGACGGCTTGATCGACCGCAGCAAGGTGCTGCATTTCACCTTCGATGGAAAGAATTATCAGGGGCATCCCGGCGACACGCTCGCCTCGGCACTTCTGGCAAACGATGTCCGCCTGATGGGGCGCAGCTTCAAATATCATCGCCCCAGAGGCGTGATCTCTGCCGGCTCAGAAGAGCCGAATGCGCTGGTCGAATTGCGCACGGGATCGCGGCTGGAGCCTAATACCCGCGCCACGACGGTCGAACTGTTCGACGGGTTGGAGGCGAAAAGCCAGAACCGCTGGCCGTCCCTGTCTTTCGATGCCCTTGCGATCAATGATCTGTTTGCCGATTTCCTGACCGCAGGCTTTTACTACAAAACGTTCATGTGGCCGAAGGCGTTCTGGGAAAAGCTCTATGAGCCCGCCATTCGCAAAGCTGCGGGACTTGGAAGCCTGTCGATGAAACCGGACCCCGACAGTTACGACAAGGGGTTCCTTCACTGCGATCTGCTGGTCATCGGCGCCGGAGCGGCCGGTCTGGCTGCTGCCCTGACTGCGGCGCGTGCCGGTGCCAAGGTTATTCTGGCGGACGAGGACAATCGCCTCGGAGGTCGCCTGCTTGCAGAGAGCCACCTGCTCGACGGCGCCCCTGCAACCGACTGGATCGGAACGCTCGAGGCGGAGTTTTCAACCCTGCCGAACCTGCGCGTCATGCGCCGCACCACGGTTTTCGGCTCATTCGACCATGGCATATTCGGTGCGGTCGAGCGGGTTTCCGACCATCTTGCCGCACCTAAGGGCGTACGCCAGTCCCTCTGGCGCATCACTGCAAAGCGCACGGTGCTTGCCGCCGGGGCGACAGAGAGGCATATCCCCTTTAAAAATAACGACCGGCCGGGGATCACGCTCGCCGGTTCGCTGCGTGCCTATGCCAATCGCTGGGCAGTCAGTCCGGCAGGCAGGGTCGCAATCTTCACCAATAACGATGACGGCCATCGGACCGCTGTCGACCTGGCTGCGAAAGGTGTCGAGATCGCCGCAGTCATCGATCCGCGCCCGGATGCGCGGGCGCTTGCGGAATACCGCCTGATTGCGGGGGCGACAGTTACCGGCAGCAAAGGCAGGCTGGGGTTGGTTTCCATCGATGTCCGCAAGGATGGCTATGACGAAACCATCGATTGCGGTGCGCTTGGTATCTCCGGGGGCTGGAACCCCAATGTTCATCTTACATCGCACCAGCGCGGTCGCCCGTTATGGGATGACGGGCTACAGGCATTCCTGCCCGGCGACGTACCCTCGCATATGCTCGTTGCAGGGGCGGCGGCCGGCAAAGGCAGCACAGGGGCGGCGCTGATCTCCGGTGCATCCGCTGCCATAACGGCTCTGGAGCAAATGGGGATTGCCACATCCAGGCCAGCCCTGCCGGAGGCCGAGGATACGCAAATCGGCATCAAGCCCCTGTGGCATGTGCCGGGGAAAGGGCGCGCCTGGGTCGATTTTCAGAACGACGTCACGGTCAAGGATATCAAGCTCGCCCATCAGGAAAACATGCGGCCCATCGAGCATCTCAAGCGCTGGACCACGCTTGGTATGGCAACTGACCAGGGCAAGACATCGAATGCCACCGCATTGGCAATCATGTCCGAACTGACGGGCAAATCGATACCGGATACGGGTACGACGATTTTTCGCCCTCCCTATACGCCGGTTTCGATGGCGGTACTCGGCGGCGGCGACACCGGCGCACATTTCCGTCCGCGCCGCCTGACACCCAGCCATGCCTGGGCTGAAGCGCATGGCGCCGTTTTCGTCGAAGTCGGTCAATGGATGCGTGCCCAATATTTCCCTCAAGCCGGGGAGACCCATTGGCGGCAATCCGTCGACCGCGAGGTTCTGGCCACCCGAAAGGGCGTCGGCATCTGCGATGTGACGACGCTTGGCAAGGTGGATGTTCAGGGCGCCGATGCGGCTGAATTTCTCGACCGTCTCTACTGCAATGCAATGAAGAGCCTCAAGGTCGGCATGGTCCGTTACGGCCTGATGCTGCGGGAAGACGGCCACGCCTATGATGACGGCACCTGTGCCCGTCTGGGTGAGGATCATTATATCGTCACCACGACCACGGCCCAGGCCGGCCCGGTCTATCGTCACATGGAATTCGCCCGCCAATGCCTGTGGCCGGAATTGGATGTGCAATTGATCTCGGCAACGGATGCCTGGGCACAGCTCGCAGTCGCCGGTCCGAACGCCCGCCGCCTTATCGAACGCATTGTCGATGGTTTCGACCTTTCCAACGCAGCCTTTCCCTTCATGGCCTGCGCCGAACTGACGGTTTGCGGGGGATTGCGAGCACGGCTGTTCCGGATCTCGTTTTCAGGGGAACTTGCTTACGAGATTGCAGTCCCCGCCCGCTACGGTAATGCCCTGATGTCCCGGCTGATGGAGATCGGTGCGGATCTTGGAGCCACCGCCTACGGGACGGAAGCGCTTGGTGTCATGCGTATCGAAAAAGGCCATGCTGCCGGAAACGAGTTGAACGGCCAGACGACGGCGCAGATGCTGGGCATGGGCAGGATGGTTTCGGCCAAGAAAGACGCGATTGGCACCGTCATGACTCGCCGCGAAGGGCTTGTCGGCGAAAGCCGGGTGCTCGTCGGCCTGCAGCCGCTTGCGGCAACGGACCCTGTGGTGTCAGGTTCACATCTGTTTACCCGCGGCGCCAGCCAGAATACCGAGACCGATCAGGGCTGGATCACATCCGCCTGCTATTCGCCCAACCTCGGTTTCAGCATCGGTCTTGGTTTCCTTGCCGATGGTGCAAACCGTATCGGAGAGATCGTCGTCGCGGCCAACCCCTTGCAGGGACAGTCGGTCGAATTGCGTGTGGTCTCGCCCCATTTCATCGACCCTGAGGGAGAGAGACTCCGTGCCTGATTTGAAGCCGACAACCGCACTCGGCGCGCAAACTTCGCGGCGCGCCCGCCATGGCACGTTGCGACTTGAGGAAAATTCGGGGCTTGCCCTCGCATCGCTCAGCCTGCGCCGCAACGTCAAAGAACCGGTGCCTTTTGACCTCACCTTGCCGGGTCCCGGAAAATGGGTCCAGCAAGGCCCGGTTTCAGCTTTTTGGACGGGGCCGGGCCAATGGCTCATTGAGGCCGCAGACCGGGCCGAAACGGATTTCGCCGCAGAACTCGCGAGCCTTTGCCCTTCCTGTTCCGTAACGGAACAGACCGATGGCTTCGTCGCCTTCGAAATCGAGAGCGACACAGGCGAGGCGCCGATTGTCGCGCTCATGCAGAAGCTGGTGAACCTCGATCCCTCGGCATTCGGGCAAGGGGCCGCCACGCGCACAAGCATGGAACATATGAGCGTTTTCGTCATCCGGCGCGCGCCGGACCGCCTTGCCATCCTCGGCATGCGCTCCGCTGCGGAAACACTGTGGCATGTGATCGAGACTGCGATCCGTCGTCAGGCGGAACTTCTTGGCGCTGCCCCATAAAGCCGGACTGCAAAGCCACCAGACCGTTTTTTGCCAATCGTTGACCTGTACGGGCGAACTGTGTCGTGTTGACATGGGCGCATCGGGATCATCTCGAACGGTTACCGTTCTGAGCCATCAGTGAATAATCGCTCTGACGACAGCGCAAATCATATTGTCGCAAAAATCGACTAGATGAGCTATCGCCGCCTGTGAAAACGGCCGGACTAGTGCAGCGGAAATATGAGGTTATCGTAGTGACAAGCGACAATGTTCAATATTTTTCGGCAACACTCTATTTTGACGATTTGCCCACCCTGTCGGCTGAGGCGCTGATCGAAGCCTGGGGCCTTGAAGGGTACGAATGTGAGCAACTGGAGAGCGAAGGCGTCTTTGACGGCTTTCGCGGCGGAACCCGCGTCTTCGTTGGCATTCCCGAGGCGGTGGGAACGCTGGCAGTTCCTGCTCACTATCCTGCGGCAGCGAGGGCCGAAGTCGACTGGACGAACACGTTCTGCATCAATGCAAAAGCTGCGCATGATGACCTGTGCCGTGCGACCCATCAGGCGAAATTCAAACTGATGATCGTGGCGGATGACGACGACCCCACAGTGGCACATAACGAGATCGCCATGACCCTGCTCGGCATCCACCAGCTTGCACCGATGCGCGCCGTTGTGTTGCATTATCTAGACCTCATCGTCGGCCGCACCGATCTCGACGACTGTCTGAGCTACGCCAATAGTCACCTGGATCAGCCGCAACAGACAGCAACAATGCTTGCCTATGGCGCCTTCGTGATCCGGGAGAACGGCGCGACCAGAGCCTGGACTACGGGTCTCGAGCATTTCGGCCAAACGAATTTGCTCTTCGACACGTCGTCGGATAACCCGACGGAGGCTCTTCTTGCCGTATTTGGGCTTGGACATCTCGCCGTCCACGGAAAATGCTTCAAGGCGGGCGAAGCCGTAACCTCATTCGACCTTCTTGCCCGGTTTGAATCCGCCGAGATGGGCGGGCAGCCCATGCTGCGGATTGTCAAACACGAAGCCGGCCAAACTGTATTGAATCGGCCGGGCTAGCAACAACAGAGCATTTTCATCCCCACTATGGAAATGCCGTCTTTCGCCACGCTTTCCTTGCGGTCGGATGACGAGTTTTGTTCTGGCGAGCTGGGGAAAACGCTTCGCGTATATCGACAGGGCGTGAATTATGGTGCTCCAAGGAATGGCAAAGCCTGACGCAATCTCTTCAAACGGACGACAGGCAAATTCCAAGGGACGCCAATGTTTGCATTCACACCTTTCCTTCGCGGCACCGTCGTAATGTCAGTAGCCATTACTGCGCTTCATGCCGGTAGCGCTTTGGCTGCCGAAATCGATCCCGCATTCTATGATGCGGCCTTGTGCAATCCGCCCTATTCGATGACATCGGCGACCGAAATTTATGATGCCGCCGAAAAACTTGCAAAGGCCGACACATCGTCTTTGGGTGCGGCTATCTATAAGCTTCCGAACCAGATCGGCCGCGATGGGTTTGAGAGTGACGAAGTCTTCTTCGCCAATGGTGCAGTCGGTGTTTTGATCAAGGGCCAGCGTGCCGATGCTCTGGCAGCGAAATATGATTTGAAACCGGAAACCTCAGACCTGATGGGTACTTTGAGCAAGGGTTATGCCCGGCAGCTTCCGCAGGACCAGCAGCCGCCTGAAGGTCTGGCTGGACCGGGAAAAGTCTCCATTGTGGCGCGCGAAGGTGCGGCACTTGGCGACAAGACCCTGTTGGCGTGCGAATTCGCAGCGGACTGAATGGTGGCGAAGCACTGCCAATCCTAACGCCTTGACTAACAAATGTAATTGCCGCCCGCATATCACTTTCACAGCTCTTCTGCTGGCGGGCGCGGCTACATATTCATATCGAGGTTTGTTTCATACGCCGGCCTGATCGCCCAGGCCGGCGCCGCTTGGAACAATCTCAGGATTTCGCCTGAGCGCCCTCATGGAAATGGATAGGGGCGTGGTGCAGATAGTGCGCAACCTTTCGCTTGGCGGCGATATCGGTCCAGACGAACCGGACATTGTCCTCCGTCAACCCGGTCGCCGTGGCGATCTCCGTTGCAGGCATGCCGTGTTCCAGACCGTAGAGGCAGATATCCATCTTGTCGTAAGGAAGCGCGAAATAGAACTCTTCCTGCGTCTGCGGCATGGAATAGGTATCCGTTGTCGGCGGGCGGGAGCGGATTTCCTGCGGGACGCCGAGATGGGCCGCGAGTTGATAGACCTGTGATTTGTAAAGATGGGCGATCGGCTTGATGTCGGCAGCGCCGTCGCCGTTCTTGACAAAGAAGCCCTGGTCGTACTCCAGCCGGTTCGGGGTTCCGAGCACCGCGAAGTTCAGGCGGTCGGCGTGATAATATTCGAACTGCTTGCGCGTGCGCTGCTTCATATTCGTCGCCGCAACGATGCCGAGATAGGCTTTTGCGGAGAGGCGAACCTTGCGCGTTTCGCCCGATGGCGAACGGACGACCAGCGAGGAAATATTATAGGCGCCGGTGCTCATGGCGTTGTCGAAGACGATCTTGGAGGCCCAGCCCGGCCCGTATTCAGGGACAACCTCGCGGATGAAGCCATCGCGCCTTTCATAACAACCCATGGCGGCGAGCGAAGGGCCGATATCTTCCAGCACGCAGTCCATACCCAGCTTCGTCGCCAAAGCCTGCCCCAAGCGCAGGCTTTCCGGGTCGGAATCGTTTTCCGGCATGAACAGGCCAATAACATTTGCTGCCCCGAGCGCGTGAACGGCAAGTGCGGCGCAGACGCTGGAATCGATACCGCCGGAAATGCCGAGCACCAGCCCGCGCTTGCGCAGGTTGAAACGAAGCGACTGGCGGATTTTTTCGGCGATACGCTCTACCTCCGCCGCCGCATCAAGTTCAAGCGGCGAGAAAGGCAGGCTCTTTGCATTGTTCGTCATCGATTGTTCTCCGTATCTTGAGCAGCGAGGCGGCGACTGACCTTGCCGGTATCCGTCGTCGGCAGGAAATCGCGAAATTCAACCAGTGTTGGCACCATGTGGGTTTCGAGGTGCAGAGCGCAGTAGCGCATGACGTCTTTTGCGGTGATCGCCTCGTCGGATGCGATCACGATCGCCTTCACCGCCTGACCGAAAACCTCATGCGCAACGCCGACGACCAATGCGTCCGAGACGCCCGGCATGGCTTGCAGAACGGCTTCGACAGCCTGCGGCGCAACCTTTTCGCCACGCGACTTGATGATATCGTCCTTGCGGGCAACGAAGGTGAGATAACCCTCGGCATCGCAGGTAAACAGGTCGCCGGTGTGAAGACGCGTCCGGCCCGTTGCGGCATCAACGCGCAGCGCGCGCGCTGTGGCAGCCTCGTTGCGCCAATAACCACGCATGACGTGCGGCCCGCTGACCACGAGTTCGCCGACCTCTGCGGGCAACAGGCTGTCTCCGTCCTCGTTCACCACCGCGATGGCAGTGCCCGGAATGGCGATGCCGACAGAACCGCGTTTCCTGTCGAGGTCTTCCGGCGGCAGAAAGCTGATACGGGTACACTCCGTCTGGCCATACATGCAAAACAGGTGCACATGCGGCAGAAAAGTCCGCAGCCAGTCGCTATGGGTGGGCGAAAGGGGTGCAGCGGCGGCGGTGACGTAGCGCAGGCTTTCAAACAGCGCCGGCGACAGATCGCGCGTCTCCATCATGATGGACAGCATGGTCGGCACCAGCGCGAAGCCCGTGATCCGCTCGTCCCGGATACGCTCGAAAATCAGATGCGGATAGGCGAAGGATTTCTCGATCACCAGCGTACCGCCGACGAAAACGCTGGAAAGCAGCTGGTTCAGGCCATATCCGAACGAAAGCGGCAATACGCCGAGCAGAATATCTTCCGGCCTATTGCCGAGATACGAGGTAATCGAAGGGACGGCCGCATCCATGTTATCATGCGCCAGCATCACGCCCTTTGGCTCGCCGGTGGAGCCAGATGTATAGATGATTACTGCCAGATCGGTATCGAGCAGGTTTTGCGGCAGCGCGCCTATCGGTTCCTCGAGCATCGCGTCAAAATCGACACCATCGGCCGTTGGGTTCGGCGCGCCGGAAACGATGCGCAACAACGGAGAAGAACCGGCCGCATCCGAAACGACCTTTTCCAGCCGGGCCTCGGCAACCACCGCAAAGGGCGTACAACTGTCCAGAATTTGCGAAAGGCGTGCGGCCTTGGACGATGGGTTGATGGGGCAGGCAACAGCGCCCGCCATCCAGCAACCGAAAACCGCAACCGCCATGCGCCAGCCATTGTCCAGCACAAGGACGACACGGTCTCCCGGGTTTGCGCCTCGCGCTATCAGAGCAGTGGCGAAAGCCTCGCTCATCGTCTTGAGTTCGCCGTAACTCAGGCGCGTCTCACCGGCCACCAGCGCCGTCTTGCCGGCATGGCGCTCCGCACTTCGATGCAGGTAGTGGTCGATACGCAATTGGCGCTTCCCGAAATTTCAGGCGGTCTGCTTGCGACCGATGAAGGCGGCGATGTTGTCGATCGTATCGAGGTTGGCCGGTACGATATCGCCGTCGGCAACGCGGACGCCGTAGCGTTCCTCGATGAAGCTCACCAATTCGAGGATTCCCGTGGAATCGACCATGTCATTGTCGATCAACGAAAGATCGTCGCCAAAAGGCCGGCTTTCGTCACCGAACAGAAAGTTTTCGATGATGAAACCGCGAATTTCGGCTTTCATGCCGGTGCTTTCATTGGTCATTTGGAGCTTCCTTCGATTTTTTGCGATGACATTGTGGAATTCTGGGTCGTGGCAGCGTGCAGAAGCTGGGTCGAGAGTATGCCGACGAAGGCGGCGTTGTCGCGAAAGCCGGTCGCCTGTTTTTGCCGCACCTTGGTTGTCAGCTTTTCCACCGCCTGGGCATTGAACAGGCCGGTGGTCCTCACTCGACCGGTAGAAAGTACGGTGTCGAGATAGCCGGCATCCGCGAAGGCTTCTGCGTCGGGCGCGCGATAGGGCTGCTTGGGTCGGTTTAAGATCGCATCGGGCACCAGCTCGGCTGCAGCCTGTTTAAGGATATATTTTTCCTTCAGACCGCGCAGTTTCGCCTCGGGATGGAGCGCTGCGGCAAAGTCCACCACACGGGGATCGAGGAACGGAAACCGGCCTTCCACTCCATTTGCCATCATGACCCGGTCTCCCTGACTGGACAGAATATAGCCGGGCAAGAGAAATGCTGTCTCGAGGTACTGCGCCTGATGAAGCGGATGCCAGCGGCGGAAATCCTCCGGCAACTGCGCGGCAAGATCGGCCGCAGCGTCGTAGTCGCCAAGCTGCGCTTTCAATTCCGCTGAAAAGAAGATTTTCGCCGCCGCCGTAGAGCGCAAGCGCGGCCGATGGGAAAACAGCGGTTCGTCGGTGGCTTCTGCGCCGAAGGAGAAGAAGCGTGCCAGATAATCCGGCGTCTGCTGTTTCAGCCCCGGAAGGTAGGGATAAAGCCGCTGGAACAGTTTCGGCCGGCGAGCAGATTGCGGCTGGCGGCTGCAAAAGCGCCGTACCCGCGCTTCGCGGAAAATATCGTAGCCAGCGAACAGCTCATCAGCACCTTCACCGGTCAGCACCACCTTCATTCCCCGTTCGCGCACATGCCGGGAAAGCAGGTAAAGCGGCACCGGTGCTGTGCGAAGAATGGGCGTCTGCACGTGCTCCATGACCTCAGGCATGTATTGCGCTATGTCCGCAGTTGAGCACTCCGTGGTTTCGGATGCGACGCCAAGATGCTGGCTCATTGTTTTCTGCCAGATACTTTCGTCGTGCTCCGCACTTTCGAAGGCCAGCGAAAATGTGCGCAGGCCTCGGCTAACGCTTTGCGCAGCCAGGGCAGAAACGAGGGAGGAATCGAGCCCGCCGGACAGATAGGAGCCGACAGGCACATCGGCGCGAAGCCTGATCCGCGTTGCGTCGGCCAGAAGCGCCGTCAGCTCTTCCACCTGCGCGCCAAGGCTTGCCGGCGGTGCTGCGTCCTTGCCGTCAGGATAGGAAAGTTGCCACCAGCGCCGTACCGTGGACGCGCCATCGCGCAGGATCATCAGATGACCGGGCGGCAATTCGTGAATGCCGCGAAAGGCGGTGCGCGGCGGCAACGGGAACCAGAAGGTGAATATCTGATCCAGCGCCACCGGATCGATCTCGGCCGTCATTCCCGGCAACGCCAGAAGCGCCCCGATCTCGGATGCGAAATAAAACGTACCTTCATGCCACGTATAATAAAGCGGCCGGACACCCATCCGGTCACGCGCAAGCACCAGCGTGTCGTTGCGGGCGTCGTGCAGGGCGAAGGCAAAATCGCCGTTGAATTCGTTGAGGCAATCCAGCCCCTTGTCGCGATAGTCATGCAGGATGACTTCGGTGTCGGAGTGGGTGCGGAAATGGTGGCCGCGCGCGGACAGCGTTTCGCGCAGTTCGACGTGATTGAAGATTTCGCCGTTGAAGGAAATGGCAAGATCGTCTTCGACGGTGCGCATCGGCTGCGCGCCATCGGCAATGCCCACAATGGCCAGCCGTGCGTGGGCAAGGCCGACATCGCCGCGCAGCAGGGCTCCATGCGCATCTGGACCACGATGCTTAAGACGCGACGCCATCAGCGCAAGGCGCTCGTTTGCGCGCTCGGCCGGCATGTCGTATCGATAAAATCCGGCAATTCCGCACATTACTCGACCGCCTGACCAAAGCTGTCACCGATGAGGCGCGTCCAGCTTTCACCGCAAAAGCCGTTAAAAAATGCCGTTCCATCCGTCGCTGCCTTGAGGAGGTCCGCATTGCGCGAATGCACGATGGTGGATGACGCATGCAGAAACGTGCATTTCTTACCGAGCATCGCCCGCAGCAGTGCCGGCTGGGTGCGACCTCTGATGGCCGCGAGACCACGATCATAGGCATTGCGGATCAGCCGGTCGATCACGATCTGCTCCTGCCCGGGCACGGCCATGATCTGCAGCGTCCGGCCGATGCCCGTTGGATTGCCGTGGTAAAGAAAAAGCCCCACCGCTCTACCGCCGCGGGCCCTCACAATCCGCTGGACTGGTTCGCCGTGCAGACGTTTGCGTTTGGCGTGTTGGAGCATGTGCAACAGGCTTTCCTCGGTCCAAACGGGATGGAGCGGAAAGTGGCCGACGAGTTCCCGTGCCAGACGCGCGAATTCGGTATCGCTCGCGTCGTCGTCGGTAAAGCTGTCCACCTTGTCCGGATGTGATGCGTAATAGGATAATGCTCGCCCATGGCCACGCGCCGAAATGGTGCGATCGATGATCTTGCTGAACGGCGTCAGCGCGCGGAAAGTGCTGGAGAAACGATCAGCGGCTATTTCCAGCCCGAATGAAGCCGGGCGCAAAATCCGCAGCCAATCGAGACTGTAGGAGGCGAGCAGCTGGCCGCGCATCGTCTTCCACATATCGGCGGAAACGTCGTTGATCGTCTCCCCAAATGTCAGTTCCTGAGGTCCACCCAAAACTTCGCGCAGCAAACGCGCTCCGGCAAAGGGATCGGTCTCACGGTCTTCAGCGACAAAGGAAGAGCAGACAGCGGCCTGTATGTTCTGGCCATCAAGTTCCATTGCCACGGGCAAAACACCCAGAAATCCAGACACGCGGCCATCGTCGCGCACATAGACCTTGGAGTGAATATCCGGATTTATGTTTGAATTTTCGAGAAAGACGGCGCGCAAATATGAGGTCAGATCATCTGTCGCGGCCCCATCCTTCTTCCGCAAAAAACGGTGAAACATGTCAGCCACGGACACGAGATCGTCCGCAATAAATGAGCGTATTTCAGACATACTCGCCGCTTCTTGCCGGATAGATATTTAATCGAAAGTAATTATCATTCCTATTCTGCCGCAGGCGTATTAATCAGAAGTTATGTGCCGGCGTTTTTTCGCGTGATTGTGGCGTTTTGCAAAGAATTTGACGGGTAATTTCAACCCTAGAGCGCGTCCGGTTTCAACTGAATTCGGTGGACGCGCTCTATATCTTTGGTTTCAAACGTTTTTCCGGACGTAAAAGTCCTACGCCCGGAAATACTTTAGTATTGGACAGACAGGGAATCGATTGGCGCGGCTTTCGGCGGTGCGAACTTGGTCAGATCGATACCTACCACGGCGGCCTTGTATTCCTCAGCGCTCGGTGTGCGGCCAAGGATTGCCGACAGTACCACGACAGGGGTCGAGGCCAGCAGCGATTCACCCTTCTTCTCGGCAGTGTCCTCAACAACGCGGCCCTGGAAGAGACGGGTCGAGGTTGCCAGAACAGTATCACCCTTCTCCGCCTTCTCCTGGTTGCCCATGCAAAGGTTGCAGCCCGGGCGCTCCAGATAGAGGATGTTCTCGTATTCTGTCCGGTTGGCAGTCTTCGGCTTGAGATCATCGAACTCGAAGCCAGAATACTTCTGCAGGATTTCCCAATCCCCTTCCGCCTTCAGCTCGTCGATGATGTTATAGGTCGGTGCCGCGACCACGAGCGGCGCCTTGAACTCGACCTTGCCTTCGGCCTTCTCGATGTTCTTCAGCATCTGGGCGACGATCTTTATGTCGCCCTTATGCACCATGCACGAACCGACGAAGCCCAGATCGACCTTCTTGATGCCGCCGTAATAGGACACCGGACGGATCGTGTCATGGGTGTAGCGCCGGGAGACATCGGTGTTGTTGACGTCGGGGTCGGCGATCATCGGTTCGTCGATCACGTCCAGATCCACGACGACTTCAGCGAAATATTTCGCATTGTCGTCAGGGGCCAGAGCGGGCTTTTCGCCCGAGCGGATTTCGGCAATACGCTGATCTGCCTTGGCGATCAGGCCCTTCAGTGTCTGGGCGGCATTATCCATGCCCTTGTCGATCATGATCTGGATACGCGACTTGGCGATTTCCAGCGACTCGATCAGCGTCTCGTCTTCAGAGATACAGATCGACGCCTTGGCCTTCATCTCGGCCGTCCAGTCGGTAAAGGTGAAGGCCTGGTCAGCGAGCAGCGTGCCGATATGGACTTCAATGATGCGGCCCTGGAAAACGTTGTCGCCATGCTGCTTCAGCATCTGCGCCTGCGTCGCATGGACAACATCGCGGAAGTCCATATGCGGCTGCATCTTGCCCTTGAAGGTGACCTTGACGGATTGCGGGATCGGCATGGTCGCCTCGCCCGTCGCCAGTGCCAGCGCCACAGTGCCCGAGTCGGCACCGAAGGCCACGCCCTTGGACATGCGGGTGTGGCTGTCACCGCCGATGATGATCGCCCAGTCGTCCACAGTGATGTCGTTCAGCACCTTGTGGATCACGTCCGTCATCGAATGATAGACGCCCTTGGGGTCGCGGGCAGTGATGACGCCGAAGTTGTTCATGAAAGACATGAGCTTCGGGATGTTCGCCTGCGCCTTCTTGTCCCAGACGGAGGCCGTGTGGCAACCCGACTGGTACGCACCATCCACCAGCGGCGAAATGACGGTTGCCGCCATCGCCTCAAGTTCCTGCGCCGTCATCAGACCGGTCGTGTCCTGCGAGCCGACGATGTTGACCTTCACGCGCACGTCGGAGCCGGCATGCAGCACCTTGCCGGGCGTGACGCCAACGGCATTGCGGTTGAAGATTTTCTCGACGGCCGTGAGGCCCTGGCCTTCGATGGAAATTTCCTTGTTGGGCGCAAAGACCGGGGTGGCCTCGACGCCAAGCGTTTCAGCCGCAAACGTCTGGAGCTTCTTGCCGAAGACGATGGCATAGGAGCTGCCCGCCTTCATGAATTCCATCTTCTGGGGTGTGAATGAGGAGGAGAGATCGACCAGTTCCGTGCCGTTCTCGTCACGAAGCTTGTAGTTCTTGGCGTCGATCTTCAAAACGGTGCCGGTCTCAACCGAATATTTCTGCTCCAGAACCGGATTGCCGTCATTGTTGAGGATGGGCTTGCCGTCTTCGCCGAGCTTCTTCACCCAGTTCTTCAGGTTGATGCCGATACCGCCCGTGACGTCGACAGTGGTGGCGAAGATCGGCGAAATGCCGTTGGTGCCAGCAACGATCGGGGCGAAGTTGACGAAGGGCACATAGGGGCTGGCCTGCTTGCCGGTCCACAGCGCGACGTTGTTGACGCCCGACATGCGCGACGAGCCGACGCCCATCGTGCCCTTTTCGGCGATCATCATCACCCGCTTGTCGGGATGCTGCTTCTGCAGCGCGACGATTTCCGCCTGCGCTTCCGGCGTGATCATACACTGGCCGTGCAGCTGCCGGTCGGAGCGCGAATGCGCCTGGTTGCCAGGGGACAGAAGATCGGTCGAAATATCGCCTTCGGCGGCGATGAAGGTCACGACCTTGATCTCATCCTCTACATCGGGAAGCTTGGTGAAGAACTCAGCCTTGGCATAGCTCTCAAGAACGCCCTTCGCGACGGTATTGCCCGCCTTGAAGGCATCACGTAGCCGGAACATGTCAGCGTCATAGAGGAAGACCTGCGTCTTCAGCACTTCGCCTGCCTGCTGGGCAAGCCCGGCATCATCACCAAGGGCGATGTCGAGCAGCGCTTCAATGGAGGGGCCACCCTTCATATGCGACAGCAGTTCGAGGGCGAAAGTGGGCGTGATCTCGGGAACGACAGTTTCGCCCAGAATGATCTGCTTCAGAAAGGCGGCCTTGACGCCGGCAGCGCTCGTGGTGCCTGGCAAGGTGTTGTAAATGAAGAATTTGAGGGCATCCGCGCGATATTCGCTACCGGTATCCCTTATCAAGGCAATGATTTCGCCGGTTAATCCGCCATCGTCGATCGGCTTGGGAGCGAGCCCTTGAGTTTTTCTGCTTTCGATCTCAGCCAGGTAATCCAAGTAAAGGTTCATCGCAATCCCAACGTCATGAGGTGTATGGCGCCGAAACGCAGCGCCACGAAACACTATTGTTAATCGGCCCAGGGTCCTATCGATTTCGAGTACGTCAACCAGGGCCGGAAGGCAAGATAGCGCACTCTGTTTCTGTTTTCGATAACGGAACAGGAGAACATGCGGGCAGGCATGCCGTCTGCCGTCGTGCCCTCAGGGATGCGCCCGGCATTCCTCCCCGCGGCCTGCCGTACGCGATGCCGGCAAACCATTGCCTCACCGATAGAAGCAACGTCGAGCACAAAAAAATCCGGCCACCGAGGAGGTGGCCGGATCAGGCATGCAGAAGATAAGAGCAATCACATCTTCGGAAGCAGAACCTTGTCGATGACATGAATGATGCCGTTCGACTGCTTGACGTCGGCGATCGTCACATGCGCAACACCACCCGCTTCGTCGGTCAGGGTAATTTTGCCCATGCTTTCCTTCGCCTTGAGGATGCAGCCGCCGACCGTCTTCACATCATGGGTGCCGTTGTCATCCTTGATCATCTTCTCGATGGCGCTGGACATGGCATCGGCCGCCACGACATGACAGGTCAGGATCTTGGTCAGCTGCGCCTTGTTTTCAGGCTTCAGCAGAGTTTCGACT
Source organism: Agrobacterium sp. 10T429 (assembly GCF_056393925.1). NCBI lineage: Bacteria > Pseudomonadati > Pseudomonadota > Alphaproteobacteria > Hyphomicrobiales > Rhizobiaceae > Agrobacterium > Agrobacterium sp. 10T429. The sequence continues at coordinate 82,880 of NZ_JBFTGV010000010.1, read as the reverse complement.
GTACCTTTCGGCAATTTGGCAAAGGCCTCATTGGTCGGAGCAAAGACCGTGAACGGTCCCTTGCCCTGAAGGGTTTCTACGAGACCGGCAGCCTTGACGGCGGCGACCAGCGTGGTGTGATCCTTCGAGTTGACGGCATTCTCGATGATGTTCTTGTTTTCGTACATTGCTGCACCGCCGACCTTTGGATTTTCAGCAAAGGCACCCGAAGCAAGAGTCGAGATTGCCGTCGCAAGGGCGAGCGTACGGATTGCGGACTTGAACATTGAATATTCCTCTTCCCTAATCGCCTCGGCGCGGAAGCGCGCCTCTGAAGGCCTATCGTTCCCGTCTCGGGGAACAGCACAAGTGACGAGAGCGACAGGAGGAAAGTTTCAAGCAAAAGGCAGTTTCATACCACCACTTGCTACAGCGCTGATTCATTTCGGCTTTTTCTCAACCGAATTACACTCGCGATCGGCCAGCGCGCAGTGATCTGCAAACGGAGCAACCCTACGAAGGGGCGAAAGCGCCCCGCAAACATTCGATTTACAACGCTGCCGTCGGCGCCAGCAGCTGGAGAAGCGAAGCCAAGAGCATGTTGCCACCCGCAATACTATGCTCCTGCTCCACATATTCAGCCTCATTGTGACTGAGACCATCCCGGCAGGGTACGAAAATCATGGCCGATGGCGCGACGCGGTTCATAAAAAGCGCATCGTGGAATGCGCCGGAGAGCATTCTCTTTGTTGCAAAGTCCCGCTCTTGTGCGGCCTGATCCAATACGGCGAGCAATTCATCCGGAAAACTTGCCGGCGGCATGTCGAAAATCTGCGAAATAGTCGCCGAGCAGCCTGTGTCCGCCGCTGCCTGCTGGATAGCCATGCGGATTGTCTGCTCCATGACGCCGATTGTTGTCAGCGAAGGGTGTCTAAAATCGATCGTGAAGCGCACCGTTGCCGGGATCGCGTTCACCGCGCCGGGTTCAAGGGCCATTCGGCCAATCGTGAAACGCGCGGCCGGATCGGCCGGCATGATGTCGCGATAGAGTTCAGCAAGCGCGTTGACCGTGGCTTGCATGGGGTCATGCCGATATTGCAGCGCCGTTGTTCCAGCGTGGGCGGTCTGCCCTTCGATAAGCACCTCCAGCCAGCGCGTTCCCTGTATGCCGGTGACGATGCCGATCGGTAAGCCCTCTTTTTCCAATGAAGGGCCTTGCTCGATATGGACCTCGAGATAAGCGAAAACCGGCGTGCCCAGAGGCCGCATCGCTGCAACCGGGAGACTTTCCAGCGTGGCGGAGAGTTCATCTACGAAAAGCGCACCGTCAGTCGCGCGCATGGTCTCCCAAGCGCTTGGAATTGAACCGGCGGCAAAAGCCATGGAGCCCATGCAGCCCGGCGCGAAGCGGCAGCCCTCTTCATTCGTGAACGACACGACCTCCACCGGCCGCTCGGTTTCCACCCCGCAATCTTCGAGTGTTTCCAGAACCTCAAAAGCTGCGAGCGTGCCGAGCGCACCGTCAAAACGACCGCCTGCAGGCTGACTGTCGAGATGACTGCCGATAAGCAGCGGCGACAGATCCGGGTTGCGCCCCTCGCGGCGAATGAACAGATTGGCAATCGGGTCCTGAAAGACCTTGAAGCCCCGCTGCAGCGCTAGCTCCGTCAGCAATTGCCGCGCCTGCCGGTCGAGGCCGGTCAAGGCCTGGCGGTTGACGCCACCCTTTGCCGTCGCGCCTATTTGCGCAAACCGGTCGAGTCGATCGATAAGTCGCTGCCCGTTGATCGAAAGAGTTTGCGTCATCATCATTTCCCGTTTGCCCTCAACCCGAAAGCCCTGGCTGCGCCGCCTCAACAAACGATCGCACACGGGCAGGCTCGACAGGGTTCCACCAGACACCGCCCTGTTTTAGCGACGAAGCGACGATGACACCGCTGGTGCGCTTCAGGATTTCAACGATATTGGCTTCCCCAACGCCAGAACCGACCAGAAGCGGAAGATGTGTGGCCTGCCCGATCTCTTCGATTTCCGCCATCGTTGCGCTGTTGCCGGTTCGCTGGCCAGTAGCGATCACCGCATCCGCATCAAAAAAGGCAAGGTCGCGGGTCAGCTCATCGATGCTACGATCACCCGTGATCGCATGCGCGCCGTGCTTGACGTGGCTGTCGGCGAAAACCTTTATGTGCTCGGCCCTGAGCAGGGATCGATAACGCATCGCTTCCGCCGCACGCCCTTCCATGAAACCCTCGTTGGCGACATAGGCATTGGCCCACTGGTTGACGCGGATGAATTTCGCTCCGCCCGCCATGGCAATGGCGAAAGCCGGGATCGGCGCATTGGCAAGCACGTTGATACCGAGCGGAACGCCAGTCGCCCGCGCGACCCGGTCAGTCACCACGCTCATGAAGGCAGCTGTCTCATGACCGATATCCTCCGGCTTGGAAAAGGGAATATCGCCATGGTTTTCAATGAGAAGACCATGCATACCGCCTTCGATCAAAGCCTCGGCATCGCGCATGCAGACGTCGTAGATGGCATCCATGGCCGCGCCACGATACCTTGGTGCTCCGGGAAACGGCGGGCAATGCACCATGCCGATCAAGGCCTTGTCACGACCAAAGATTTCCTGGATGGCGTTCGCCCTATTGTCGGATATGATCTGCATGCCTTGTCCTCTCGAAAGTTTTTCATGCGTGCCTTCGTCATCGGCAATATCGCGCTCGACGAAACCTATTCCGTTTCCGCCCTGCCGGAAGCCGGGGCTTCGATTTTCGGCCGGCAGGCCTTCCGCGATCTTGGCGGAAAAGGCTGCAATCAAGCCATTGTCATGGCCCGATGCGGGCTCGATACCACATTGACTGCTGCTGTAGGTACAGATGACAGGTCTGCGACCATCCGCGCCCGCCTTGCAACCGAACCTCTGACCGCCGACCTCATTGGCATGGATGGGCAGACCAGCGATCTCTCCATAATCTTCAATACGCCCGATGGTGAAAACAGCATCGTCACGACCACGGCCTGCGCACAATCCCTGACCCCGGAAGACGTGGCCGGAACCCTTGGTACAGCCAGCCCCGGCGACCTTCTCGTCGTGCAAGGCAATCTGGGCGAAACAACCACCCGTCTCGCACTGTCGCAGGCAAAGGCAACTGGAATGATCACCGCATTCAATCCGTCACCTCTCCAACCCTGGTTTGAAAGTCTCTGGCCGCTCACGGACATCGCTTTCCTCAACCGCGGCGAAGCCGCCGCCCTGACCGGGGATACCGGCTCGACAGCGATAAAATTGCTCATTTCAGCCGGTGTCCGCCAGGTCATCCTCACCCTTGGCGGCGAGGGTTCGATGCTTGGCACGACAAACCAATGCCTGACCGTGCCCGCCGAAAAAACTGGCGTTGTCGACACGACGGGTGCTGGCGATTGCTTCATGGCCGTCACGCTGGCCTCCGCCGCGTTGAGAAACGTCAGTGTGGATGAACGGGCGTTGAGGCATGGCGCAAAGGCATCTGCGTTGACCGTCAGTCGTCGGGGCACGCTTTCAGCCTTTCCCGATATCCTTGAGCTCGCGGATATTTTGTCCAACTGACGATCCTCTCCACCGATACATGCCGCCGCGCTTAGCGAGCTTCTGTCAGCCAGCCCAGAATGTTTTTCCACAAACGGCCGTAGCCCTGCCATTCGCAGAAGGCGGGAGAGAGCCAGTGCGGACCAATGTCGGATGTCCACGCCGCTGTCCGACCCTGGCCAAAAACGCCGGTGACCAGAAGCGGATGACCGCCCTGCTCCGCAGGCAGGCGGGCGACCACGTCCACATCCGCGCGCTCGCGCACCTCTACCTCATTGACACCGAGGAGAAGCGGCCATTCGCCGGAAAGACCTGCAACGGTGGGATGATCCGGCATCAGAATGTCGGCCGTCGATCCTTCCGGAATTTCAACGCGGTCATCCCATGGCAGGCAGGTCACGGGAAGCGTATCTTCCACGGGGGTGCGACGCCACCGGGCCTTGCCATCGATACCCTGGAACGAGAAATATCCGCCAACCATCAGCAGGCCGCCACCCTTTTCGACCCATGCCTTGAGAAGCTTCAGACGGTTTGGAACGGTTTTCGAGTGCAGCCAAACCGCAGGCGGCAAAAGCAGCGAATTGGCACCGATGTCAGAGAGGATGATCGCGTCATACGCATCCAGCCCCGCCATATCGAAGGGAAGTTTCTCGACAGCATCATGCGCCGTCAGGTAGGTCAGCTCGTATTCACTACCTTCGAGCGCCTTTACCAGAGGTTCCGCGCCCAAGTGAAAGGTGACGCTGCCGAACTGGTCGAAGCCCTTGTAGTGAGTGGCGGAGCTGACCCAGCTTTCGCCCACGAGAAGTATTTTCTTTGTCATTTTTCGTTCCATTTCTATGGGTTCGTCACGTCTTCGCCTGGAAGACCGAGCGCGGGTTATCCCGCATGAGGATTTGCAAGGTGAGGTCATCCAGACCATGCCGCTTCAATCGCGGCAGGAAATGCTTGAGGATATAGGCGTAACCATTGCCGCCATACCGCGTCAGCATCATCTTCAGGAAAACATCGTGGGAAAGCAGGATGCGGTCCAGATATCCGCGCTCCACCAGCTGGACGATGGCTTTGGCCGCTTCGTCGTCACTCGGGCATTGGACCTGCTGATCGGCATAGAAGAAATCCATGCCGATCATGTCGTATTCGATGAAGGCACCGCGGCCGGCAAGTTCTCCCTGATAGCCAAGGTCATCATGCGACGGGTTCATGTGACACAGAACGGTGTGACTGACATCCGCGCCTTCCTGCTCGACTACATCGAGAACCCTGTGACCCAGCCTTAACCAGCCCGGAAGATGCACCATGAGGGGCAAACCTGTACGGGCCTGCGCCCTCGCCGCACCCCGCAGCGATTTTTGCTCCTCGGGGGTGAAGTCCGAGGACACACCGATCTCTCCGATCAGACCGATTTTCACGCCGGTTCCGTCGACGCCCTGAAGCGCCTCGTGAACGATTTCATTGGCGATGTCGTCGATGCTGAGCGCTGCCACTTTCTCAGGATGGGAGGAGGCCAGATAATAACCCGCCCCCATCACGATGTTGAGCCCGGTCGCCTCGGATATCCGCCTGAGGGCAAGCGGATTTCTGCCGATACCCTGGCAGGTCGGCTCCACCACTGTATGGCCGCCCTGAGCGGCGAATTCATGCAGTTCTTTAATCGCAAGCGGCTCATCATCCAGCGTGATGTTGTGCTTGTTGACGAAGGGATCCTGGCGAAGTTCGCCGAGGATTTCCTGGCAGACCAAGCCCTCTGCCAGATATTGCCGCTCCGGCGTTTTCGGGGCGTGCCACCAGCAGCGGCAATCGTTGAGAATATGCTCGTGCATCAACGTCACGCCGAGCTTTTCCACCGGGACGGGGCCGGCAACCGTCATGAAATTACCGGAGCGAATATGGCCTTTCGAGAGTTCATCCACCATGGCCTCAACCCTTTTTTCTGGAACCCAAGCGGAAGTTGGTGGTGAAGATGCGTGTGTTGAGCCAGATAGCGGCAAGAATGATCGCGCCCGTGACAATCTGTGTGAAAAAGGGCGAAATATGCATCAGGATCAGCCCGTTGCCGATCACGGCAATGGTCATGGTGCCAAGCACGGAGCCGAGAATGGTTCCGCGTCCGCCCATCAACGATGTACCGCCAAGCACAACCGCTGCCACGACTTGCAGCTCAAAGCCGACAGCAGCATTGGAGGAACCCGAGCCGAGGCGTGACGCGATCAGCAGCCCAGCGATTGCGGATGCCACGCCTGCCACCAGATAGACCGATGCAAGGATCCATTTTGCCGGCATACCCACACGACGGGCAGCCTCCAGATTGGAGCCTACCGCCACGACCCGGCGTCCGTAGCGGGTGGACGAAATGACCACATAGGCCACGACAGTGATGAGGATACCGATCAGCGCCGGCACCGGGAAACCGAACAGGTCTCCGCGACCGAGAAAAAAGAAGCCGGGCGCATCCGGAATAGGCACCGAATACCCTTGGGTGATATAGAGTGCGACCCCTCGAAGGATGGACAAGCCTGCGAGCGTAACGATGAAGGCCGGAATGCCCTGATAGGCAATGAACCAGCCCTGCAAGAGACCAAGCACGGCTCCGAGCATGAGCATGGCGACCAGCACCAGAGGCCACGGATAGCCCGCCGCCATGAGGATGGCACCGACGGCGTTGATCAGCGCAACCATGGAGCCGACCGACAGGTCGATGCCGCCGGTGATGATGACAAGCGTCATGGCGACGGAAACGATGAGGATGGGAGCGGCCTGACGCACGACGTTCAGCAGGTTGCCTGCCGTCAGGAACGTATCCGTGCTTACGGCAAAGAGCAGCATGCAGGCGATGAAAAAGGCCGTTATGGACAAGACCTGCGCGTTTTCGGCAATGAAATCGGCGACGGGTGAGCCCTTGGCGCGTTCAGTGTAGACGGTCAATGGCGACCTCCCACGATCAGTTTGACGAGGTCTTCGAGGCTGGTTTCGTTGATCTGCCGTTCGGCGACCTTCGTTCCCTCGTACATGACGGCGATGCGATCACACACGCGGAACAGATCCTGAAGACGATGAGTGATGAGGATGACGGAGACGCCCTTGGCCTTGACCCGGTTGATCAACGCCAGAACGGCCTCCACCTCTGCCACGGCAAGCGCCGAAGTGGGTTCGTCCATGATCAGGACCTTGGGATTGAAGGACGCCGCACGGGCGATTGCGATTGCCTGCCGCTGTCCGCCGGAGAGTTTTTCCACCTTGGCCGTCAACCTTGGAATACGGATTTCCAGCGCGTCCAGCATCTTGCGGGCCTCGGCCAACATCGTCTGCCGGTCGAGGAACGGACCCTTGGTGATCTCGCGCCCAAGAAACAGGTTGCCGATCACGTCTATATGGTCACAGAGGCTCAAATCCTGAAAGACCATCTCGATATTGCGATTGCGCGCATCGGCGGGACCGGAGAAACGGACCTCTTCCCCCTCGAGCGTAATGGATCCTTCATCCGGAATGTAGGTTCCGGAAATAACCTTCGTCAGCGTCGATTTTCCAGCCGCGTTGTCACCGACAAGGCCCAGGCATTCACCGGGATAGATGTCGAGATCGACGCCGCGCAGCGCCTGATGTGAACCGAAGGTTTTTACGATACCGCGAAGCGAGACGCGCGGTTCTTGCGCCGCACCGGAGAGATGCTGGGGGAGAATATCTCCCCCAGCGCCGGTGACAGCGGTTGGGTGCTGTCCGCCGGCGATCATTTGAAGACCGCCCGGTAGGGCTCGACATTGGCCTTGGTGACGATGGTCACCGGCACGGCAATCGTCTTTTCGACACTGCCGCCATCAGAAACGGTCTTCAGCGCCTTGACGGCCGCAGCACCCATGGCCGCCGGGTCCTGCTGGATGACACCCGCGACATAACCAGCGTCGATGCCAGCGATCGCCTGCTTGGTCAGATCCCAGCCGAAGACCTTGATGTCCTTCTGCTTGCTCTGGCTTTCGACGGCCGCGACGGCGCCGAGAAGGGCCGGTTCACCCGTTGCGTAGATTGCGGTCATATCCGGATTGCCAGTTATGAGGTTTTCCGCTGCGGAAAGAGCCGTATCCTGCACGTTCTGTCCGTCAACGACGCCAGCCGCCGTGATGCCGGACTGATCCTTGAGCGTGTCCTCAAAGCCCTTCTGGCGGATATTCTGGATGAAAGAGTTKAGGGCCCCGACGACGCCGATCTTGGCCTTGCCGCCCATGTCTGACTTCACATAGTCGACGAAGAACTTGCCCATGTCGGCACCAGCCTTGGCATTGTCGACGCCAATCTGTGCCTTCTGAGGCCCTTCGGGCAATATTGCGTCGATAGCGACCACTGGGATGTTCGCTTCGGCGGCCTGCTTTACCGCAGGCATGATTCCGTTGACATCGATGGCGACGACCGCGATCCCATCGACCTTCTGCTGGATATAGGTCTCGATGGCGCTGTTTTGCGCTGCCGGATCGTTATTGGCATTGAAGATGACGAGCTTGACGCCCGCTTCCTTTGCCGCCTTTTCCGCACCCTTGTTCATGTCGTTGAAAAAGATGGCCTGCTGGTTGATCTGCACCAGGGCTATCGTCTTTTCCGCGGCACCGGCAATGCCGGCGGAAAGCGTCGCCCCGGCCAGAACGGTGGCGGCAAGGGCTGCGGAGAAATATCTGCGTTTGATTATTGTCATTTGCGTTCTTCCTCTGTTGGTTTTGTCCGTCGCAATTATTGTTTCGACGGCGGCGCAACGGAGCTCCGCACGACGATTTCTACGGGAAGCAGCTCTTCCGGATGGGCCGGAGTTTCCTGTTCCCAATTGGTTTCGGCGAGCAACGACAGGGCGCGCTGGCCAATGGCCCTGACCGGCTGGCGAATGGCGGTAAGCGGCGGATCGAACAGATGCAGCGGGCCGACATCGTCGAAGCCGATCATCGATACGTCCTGCGGAATGCGCACACCCTGCGCCCGCAAGACTTCAATCATCCCGATGGCGATTTCGTCGGAGCTGGCGAAAATTGCCGTGGCGGGACGGCCTTCGGAAAGAAAACGCAAGGCCGCCTCGCGACCGAACTCCGCGGTATAGTCGCCGCAATAACGCATGATCGACGGCTCGGAGCCGCAATGTGTCCGCAACGCTGTCTCCAACCCAAGGAAACGCCGCTGCGTGCTGAGCATCTCTGCCGGGCCGCCGACATAAAGCACACGTTCGTGGCCATATCCGGCAAGGTGTTCGCCAGCCAGGCGGCCGCCCTGTTCATTATCACAGAACAGCTTCGGCACGGATGCCCCACTGACGTCTTCATCGACCACAACGACTTTGCCGGTGGCGCTGATAAGCTCGGCAAGCTCGTCCGTATCGGGGTGGTTGGTAACGAAGACCAGCCCGTCGACATGGTTGCGGGCAAGAAGCCGCAGATAGGACAGTTCGCGTCCCGGCCGGTTCAACGTTGCAAAAAGCGATACGGCAAGACCGCGCCTGTCTGCCTCCTCTTCCACTGCTGCAACCAGCATGCCGAAGAACGGGTTGCCGATATCGGGAACGACGAGACCGATCGTATCGGAGCGCCCACGGCTCAGACGCCGGGCATGCGGGTTTGGAACATAGTTGAGCTGGCGAATGGCGTCTTCGATGCGGGCCTTCGTGTCCGCAGGCAATTCCAGCGAGCCGTTGAGCAGCCGCGACACCGTGGCGACGGAAACACCCGCCGTGCGGGCAACATCCTTCAGACTGGTCGCACGATTCGGCGCCATCATTCTTCCCGTTCCTGTTCCCGTGGGCCTTTGGCCTCTTGATAGGCTTGTAAAGCGATTTACTAAACCGGTTTACAAGGAAATCCAAAACTTGCCCCCTGTCAAGATCATTTGATGAGGCATTCGAATTTTGGCATATCCGAGACTTTTGCGGCCTTCCGACGGAGAAGGGCAATCGCGAGACGAGTGACGGCGCTCCTCGCCGTCACATAGAGGTGTCTTCGATCAGCACCTCTGATTATCAGGATTGTTTCATTGCTAAACGAGTGAAACGGGTCCAATGTGTTTGTTCCAGCAGCTATAGTACGGGCGCTGCTGTTTAAGGGTTGAATACCCTGGCCCCGACAAAGGAGGACGCCATGTCTTCCATATTCCACCAACCGACAAAACAGAATCTCGCAACGCTTGCTGGCTACGTCTTGTCTGCGGCAAGTGTGGCGCTGATCGTTTACATCCTGATCGGCGCATAGTTGCGATAACCGGCTGTAACTGCGCAGGTTTTAACGCAACGGAAAGCGGTGTTGGACATGATCGAAAGAACCACAGAGACCGAAATCACATTCACGCATCCGTTCCGTCTGGAGGCCCTTTCGGAACCCTTGGGAGCGGGCACTTATCGCCTGGTCATAGACGAGGAATTGATAGAGGGCCTCAGCTTCACGGCGTATCGCCGCGTGGGAACCCATCTAGAGATTCCCGCGATCGCTGTTGCTATGAACCGCCGCCAGTTCCTTCAGGTGTCACCAACTGAAATCGATGATGCATTGGCTCGCGACGTCGCAACCGTAGACGTCGGCCCGCGCGCCATTCCATGATCCCGCAATGGTCGCGCATTTCCTAAAGTGCGTAGCAGCTTTACGCCCGGAAAGTGCGTAAAAACAAATAGCGAGAGCACGTCATACAATTTTGTCTAAACAGGATGTGCTCTAGCCGAAGTCGGAAGTCGTCAGGACGTTCAAATTGCGCCGGTACTTGGCATACACCTTCTTGGCAGCCTCGTAGATCGGCGTGCGCATTGCGTCAAAAGACGAAAGGCATTGGGCTTCCGACATGCCTGTTGCATGCACGCCGCCCTTGGCGAGTGCAGCGGCTTCGACAAAAAACCGGATTTCGAACATGCCGTCATGGCCGAAAAACCGCACAGCTTTACGCACATCGTCAAAACTGCGGGCCGAGTTGGGGAAAGCCAGTGTCATGCTTCACACCTGCTGCGTTCTTCCCTTCGCAAAACGTTGCGACGATTGAGTGAAAGCATGCCATCGGTTGCTTCCGATATGCTGAGTTCAGTCAGCCTGCGGCCACCCACCCGTACCGGCACACCGGTGAATACATGATATATGGTCCAGGTTTGGTCCCTCTCGATTCTTCTTCCATATTGGGAGTCAACCGTATCGGCGACGGAAGTCCCGCCTTCGTTCTCCCAAACTTCGATCCTGAGCGCCTGACGTCTTTGGTCGTTATAACTATTCATGGTCTTGCCTTTCATCCGAGGCTTCAGCGCGGCTTTGATCCGCGTGGAGCTGGTTTTATTCTACATTGCAACTGCTGCGTTCCTGGCTCTCGGTCGAAAGTCCCTATCGATCGGAGTGGTGCTTGAGCCAGACATCCCTAAGGACTAAATGCGGTGTCGTGTCCGGGTGGTACCAAGAAAATCCAGGAGCGAAACGACCAGATGCCATGAAATGGCACTGGAGAAATGCAGATGGTCTGCGTTGTGCAACTGGTGGCAGCGTAATCGCCCGTCAACCTGCATGCTCGTGACGCAACAGGTGACATCTCGGTGATTACCGCAAAGAAATACGGCACCGTCAGCGCAAGCATTCACTAAATGACAACGAAGAAGAGGCGGTGCCTCTCTGACACCGGGGAGCCGTGCTGCCAGCACAACGAAGCTTATACTGCGCCTGGATTGCGCGGAAAACAAGGCGGACGCTAAAACCTGCCGGGCAGACAAAGCAAACACGTCTATTCAAAGCACGTATTTCTACGCCATGATAGAGGTAGCCGAGCCCTGTTTTCCTGTCCTTCCCCGGATCAACATCAGCAGGCAGGCATCGCAGCCGGAAAATCGGGCCCGAAAAACCCAGACCACTTCAGGCTGACAGGATCATGCGCTTTTTTTCCTGTCCGGAAAGAAACTCACGGACATCCTGTTCTCGTAGTGGCGCCGCATAGATATAACCCTGCACCAGCGCAGCACCGAGACCTTCAAGGGCCGCGAGTTCCTCCCGTGTTTCGACCCCTTCCACCACGCATTCCAGCCCCATGTCGCGGCTGAGCGTGAGCAGCGATTTCACGATTTTGTAGCTGGCTGGCTTTTCGTGCAGATCCGTGACGAAGCTGCGGTCAATCTTGATCTTGGTGAGGGGCAGAGCGTGCAGCCGTGTCAGGCTGGAATAACCGGTGCCGAAATCATCAAGCGAAATGCCGCAGCCGAGCCGCCGCAGCATTTCGACCGACTGCCTGACCTGTTCAAAATCATGCGCAAAGGCCGTTTCGGTAATTTCAAGGTCAATACGTGTTGCGTCGAAGCCGCTGTTTTCGATGATGCCGATCAATGGCAGCACGCCTTCGCAGGAATTGAGGTCATGGGCCGAGAGGTTGAAGGACAGTCTAAGGGATGGCTCCCATGCCGATGCGGAAACGAGAGCGGCTCGAAGAAGAGGCCGTGTCAGCGAGCTGACGATACCGGCCCGCTCGGCAATGGCGAAGAACTGGGCAGGCGGGACATGCCCAAGGACCGGGCTGTGCCAGCGCGCCAGTGCTTCAAAGCCCGCAGCTCTTCCATCGCGTATGTCGACGATCGGTTGGAACACGACTGAAAGCTCGTTTTCTATCTCTTTCTGCTTGAGCAGATGTTCGATACGGGCTTCGATATTGATCTGCTTTTCGTGCTCCGCATCGAAGAGGACGGCATCGCCGCGCCGGGTTTTCTTGGCGTGATAGAGCGCATAGTCCGCACGGTCGAAAAGTTGCTCAAGCGTCAAAGCGAGGCACGGAAATACGGCTATCCCCATGGAAGCAGCGACATGCACCGTTCCCTCGGGCAGATGATAGGGCGCCCTCAACCGTTCCGAGATCACGTTCGCATTTACGACGAGTTGCGCATCATCGGGTATGATTGGGGCAACGATCGCAAACTCATCTCCCCCAAGGCGGAATGCCTTGCTGGTCGTCAGAGTTTCGGTGAGACGTTTGCTGACGTTGACGAGCAGCCGGTCGCCCACGGAATGGCCGTAAAGGTCGTTGACGGGCTTGAACCCATCAAGATCGATAACGCCAAGCGCCAGTCGCGTTCCCGCCACCCTTGCTTTTTCGATTTCGGCTTCGAGATGGGCGAAAAAGGCGCGGCGGTTGGGCAGTTCCGTCAGGCTGTCGATATTGGCAAGCAGCAGGTTCTCATTGTTCAGCGCTTCCGTGCGCTGCTGCGAAACAATCATGCGCTCGAAATTGCGGTAGTTGGTCAACAGGATGGACATCATGCCAGCGCAGACCAGCAGGACATTGATGGCAATGGCGATGAATGTCGGTTGCCTTGAGGCCAAAAAGAAGATGATGAAGGCGCCGTTGACGATGGCCGTGACCATGAAGGCGGCCGAACGCACATACATCAGACAGAAGATGCAGGAGATAACGGTAATCGCCATGTAGAAGGCGACATGGGACTGCGTATAGGCGTCCCCATAGGGCACCAGCAAAAAAGACCAGAGCGTGAATATAATGGCGATACCGGCTGCCAGGCGATTTGTGCGCTGAAGCGCTGCATGGGCCACCTTCGGCGGGGGATCGATACCGCGGGTTCTCCACCAGAATGCAACCCTGACGGTGCAGCCGAGTGTGAAAAAAGCGGGAATTCCAATGGTGAGCCAAAACGGCGCCAGTTGCAGATGTGTAGTGGCCAGCGCCCATGTACTTGAAATCAGTATGAAATACATCATCGGCATCTGCCGCGTGAAAGCGCGATATTGCGCTTTCAGCAGGTCCGGATTGTCGGACCGGACAGACATAAAATACAGCAATTTCTGTTTGGCGCTAAGTATGTTCATTTGCACGACTCATCGAGTACAGAGTCGGTTATTTATCAAGTCCGTATTACATCATCGGAAATACACAAGGTAAATCAAGAGGAAATGAAATCAACTCCAAGGTGTGCGGTCATGTTTTTACATAATCTGCGGCAAATAAGCTCTATTGCTGAATAGAAATCAGCTGGGTACGACGATCGTTGCCGGCGTTTCTTGTTGCGGCCATCGCTGCAGCGCCTCCTGTCCGGCAGGGGTCAAGCCATAGACGCCTCTATCCAGACGTTCAAACCAACCATAGACGTTTGCAAGCAAGATCTTCCCGGCATCCGGTATGCCGGATCTGACCTGACGCACGCGCAGCGGCCCTGATGCCAACGCCAAAGCGCAGTCGAGTGCCTGTTGGCGGTACGCGGTCATGATTGGTGCGCGAGTGCTTCCACCCACCGCCGGATCTCCGCGTCGCCTCTTGTGTTCGCGTATCAATCGCGAACGTCGTTTCGGATTGGTTCGCGGCATCGGTGATATGGAACTGACGATGACGCTGACGTCGCCAACATCGGAAATGCCGAGCATGCCGATCCCGAGCCTGCGGCAGAGGTCGCGGTAACGTTTGTCAGCCTCGCGGCCCTTGCCCTTGGCTGAGACCCGTGCCGCAATCCAGACCTCGTCTGCCATAGCCGCGCGATCAACCGCCTGCAAAATAAGCTCCAGATTGAAGCTCAGTTTCAGCTCGCAGATGACGACAACAGGCGGATCGTTATCGCTCAAGCCCACGAGGTCGCAACTGCCAACCTCGCCTTTGACAGTGTAGCCCGCTTCCTCGAGGAAACTTTTGACGGGCAGATAAAGCGAAGTTTCCATGTACCCGCAGATTAAATTGACGAACCAGGCCCTAGATATATCGATCCGCCTTCGCAGAACAACCGCTATAACCACCAATGCGGTTGCAAGTTGTCGGTGATGCGGGCAATCGCCAATAGTACTGGAATGATCAACTGGCACTTCTCCACGAAAGCGGACGCTTTTGGGGAGATATGATCAAAAATCGTCACGGATTCGATGTGCGATCGGCAAGACACCGGCGATCAGAGTCCAATCGCCGGTGCAAGTGTTTAAAACAATGCTTTCAGTCTCTCATCAGACGTCAGGCGTGAAAGACGCGCATTTATCAAAACTCTTCCCAGTTGTCCGGCGATGTGCTCAGGGCAGCATTGCCGGAGAACGCAGCTTTAATCTTTCCGCCGAGTGCACGCGCAGGAGAAACAGCAGGCCTGTCGGCGGACGAGGCTGCGCGAACCGGTGCGGAGATGTCGCTATAACCACCTTCTGACAACTTGAACCGAGCGAGCAGTTGGTTGAGCGACGAAGCCTCGCGTGCAAGCCCGTGGCTTGCCGCCGTGCTTTCTTCCACCATGGCAGCGTTCTTCTGAGTGTCCTGGTCCATCTGGTTCACAGCCGTATTGATCTGCTGGAGACCAGAAGATTGCTCCTGTGCCGATTCCGCGATCGCCATCACGTGACGGTTGATTTCCTGTACTTCCGTGACGATGAGTTCGAGTGCCTTGCCCGTTTCGCCAACCAGTTGCACACCCTGCTGAACCTGACTGTTCGATGTCGTAATGAGATTCTTGATCTCCTTGGCGGCACCTGCGGAACGCTGTGCCAGTTCGCGAACCTCTTGGGCAACAACCGCAAATCCCTTGCCCGCCTCACCGGCACGGGCAGCTTCCACGCCTGCATTCAGCGCCAGAAGGTTGGTCTGGAAAGCAATCTCGTCGATCACGCCGATAATGTTGGAAATCTCATCAGCGGATGCAGCAATTTGCTCCATAGCCGTGACAGCTTTCTGCACCACTTCTCCCGACTGTTCCGCGCCAACTTTTGCACGACTGACAAAGTGGCCCGCTTCTTGCGCCCGTTTGGTCGAGTCTTTCACCGTCGTGGTGATCTCTTCCAGTGCAGCAGCTGTCTCCTCGACGGCCGCTGCCTGCTGTTCCGTACGCTTGGCCAGATCGTCGGCTGCGGCCCTGATCTCGTTCGCGCCGGAGTCGATGCCGCGCGCGTTCTGCGCCACCTGGTTCAGAGTCGATTGCAGCTGTTCCGCTGCCCTGTTGAAGTCGCCGCGAATACCGTCAAGGCTGGACACGAACGGCTGAGCGATCCGGTAAGTAACGTCGCCCTGAGCGATCTTCGAAAGGGCAGCAGCAAGGTTGTCGACGGCGAATTGCACGTCGGCAGCTTCTTTCGCCTTCTGTTTCTCGCGCTCTATCYGGTCCTGCTCTGAAGACGACCGATGGTTTTCCGTTTCATTCTCAAGCCGGAGGCGCTCGATGGCGTTCTCGCGAAATGCCTGAACAGCAGCGGCCATCTGGCCGACTTCATCCTTGCGGTCCATACCTTCGATTTCGCTGGCTGTATCGCCTGCCGCCAACGACCCCATCCGCTCGCGAAGCCGCGCAATCGGAGTGGTAATGCCACGCGAGGAAATAAGCAGTCCGAGCGCGATCAATGCCAGGGAAACAAGTGCTATGCTGACCAGAGCTGTCCAGATTGTCGTGTTGGTGCTGGCCGTGAGGCGCTCTCTCCCATCGTTCATCACCTGGATCAGTTGCTCGTTGCCCGCACTGATTTTCGGTGAGACTTCAGTTATTTTTCGAAGGACGTTAAGCGCCATCTGCTGAGCTTCAGCACTTTTTTCCGCCTGCATGAGAGCGATGACCTGATTGCCGATTTCCTCAACCTCGGCAACGCCCTTGAGGATATCACGAGCGGCATCCGTCCGGGCCGGCACCAGCTGCATGATTTTATTCTGCCGTTCTTCCAGTTGCTTCCGGTCGGCCTTGAATGTTTTGACAGCGGCCTCGAAATCACTGCTGGTCGAGTCATTGAGGCTGGCGCGAAGCATCTGCATGCCGAGTGCATTGAGATTGCCGCTGGTTCGGGCGTTCAGCACCGCAGCAAGCGCCTCATTGGCGATGAAATCGCTGTAAACATTGTCGGTATTTTTATACTGCAAGCTGACGTAGCTGATTCCGGAAAGCGACATCAAACTCATCACTGATATGACGAATAAGACCTTTGTTTTTATTTTGGTATTCTTCAGGAAAGACATGAATAGCCTCAGGGCAAGCGCTCCTCCAGCTGTCCGCGCAGGAAGCCAGAGAAACAAACAATGGAACATCGCGGGTAGCTGTGCCCCTCCTCATAGGGCGACAAGCGGATATCCGCTCCGGGCCGCCAAAGGCTGGGCGCGTTGGATCCACTCGTTCTACCAGCCCCGCCGATGAAACTTTGGAACCTGCGTATTTTAGATTTCACAAAATTACTAAATGAAGTGTTACCCGGCATATGCAAACGATGACATGTGTGATGCCGTAAACTTACTCGGGCGTTGATTTTTGACGGCCTGTGCGCTTTCGCGAGCCGGACTCGAAAGAGAAGATATCCTCGCCGTTTCAGCACCTGCTTGATGCTGGCGGCATCGGTATTTTCACGAGGATATCGATGGGGCCGACGGCTTCCCCCATCGATTTAACCGTCCCGGAGGTCGCGTCACGCGAGGCAATGTCCAGCGTGCGGGCCATGGCTTTGCCCTTATTCTGTTCGATCAGCAGTCACGGTGTATGCATAAACTCACAATTTATTGTGGTTGCCCTTCGGAGCAATTTGGCCTTGTTTGTAGACTCACACTCTTCACGGGAGGGAAATTATGTCGATAAAAACAACAACTCGCGCCACGCTGTTGGTAGGATCGCTTCTGATTGGCGCAAGTTCCGCACTTGCAGAAACAGTTCTTCACCGCGGCAATTCCGGGGAGCCTCAGACGCTCGATCAGGCACAGACCTCGATCAATATCGAAGCCTTTATCCTCAAAGACCTTTATGAAGGTCTCACCATTTACGATGCTGCCGGCAAGATCGTTCCCGGTACGGCGGAAAGCTGGACGCTGTCTGAGGATGGTACCGTCTACACGTTCAAACTGCGTGCAGATGCGAAGTGGTCGGATGGCACTCCGGTAACGGCTGGAGATTTTGTTTTCTCCTATCAGCGCGTCGAAGACCCGAAGACCGCAGCAAAATATGCGAATATTCTTTATCCGATCAAGAACGCGGAGAAGATAAACAAGGGCGAAACTTCGGTTGACCAGCTTGGCGTCAAGGCCGTGGATGACAAGACCCTTGAGATCACACTCGAGCGCTCAACACCGTTCTTCCTTGAACTCCTTGCCCACCAGACAGCTCTGCCGATCTCGAAGGCAAGCTTTGACAAGAACGGAACCAACTTCGTAAAGCCGGGCGTCATGGTCTCGAACGGTGCTTACAAGCTTGAAGCGCATGTTCCCAATGACAGCTTGACGGTGGTCAAGAACACCAACTTCTGGGACGCATCGAACACCAAGATCGACAAGGTCATCTTCTACCCGATCGACGACCAGGCCGCATCCGTTCGTCGTTTCGAAGCCAAGGAAATGGACCTCGCCTACAACTTTTCCGCGGACCAGATCGACCGTCTGCGCAAGGCCTATGGCGAACAGGTTCACGTTTCGCCGACGCTTGCGACCTATTACTATACCTTCGACACGCGTGAAGCGCCGTATAATGATGTCCGCGTCCGTCAAGCCCTGTCCATGGCAGTCGACCGCGATTTTCTCGCCAAGGAAATCTACAGCGGTTCACAGGTTCCCGCCTACTCCATGGTTCCTCCGGGCATGGACTCCTACGGTGAGCCTGCGAAAGCAGAGTTTGCGACGCTGTCGCAACTCGATCGTGAAGACGAAGCCGTTAAACTCATGAAGGAAGCCGGTTACGGCGAGGGCGGCAAGCCGCTTTCCGTCGAAATTCGCTACAACACCAACCCGAACCATGAGCGCGTTGCCACCGCTATTGCGGACATGTGGAAAAATACCTTTGGCGCCAAAGTGTCACTGGTGAACCTCGACGTCGCCTCGCATTACGGCTACCTGCAGGAAGGCGGCAAGTACAACGTTGCGCGTGCAGGCTGGGTTGCCGACTATGCGGATGCGGAAAACTTCCTCGCCCTTTCGGTATCCTCCAACAAGACCTTCAACTACTCGAAGTTCAATAATGCCGAATATGATGCGCTGATGCAGAAGTCCTATGACGAAAAGGATCCTGCTGCGCGCTCCAAACTGTTGCACGAGGCAGAAACCATCCTCATGAAGGAACAGCCGGTTGCTCCGCTTCTCACACAGGCGGACCTGTGGCTGGTTTCCAACCGCGTGAAGGGTTGGGAAGACAATGCTGCTAACGAACACCTCAGCCGCTTCCTGAGCGTTTCCGAATAAGCAGTGCTGGCACGGTGGCCGAAACCACCGTGCCATGTCGGAGCCTGAAAATCATGATTTCATTTATCCTGCGCCGTTTGGCGAGCGCCGTGCCGACATTGTTCATCGTCGTCACGATTTCGTTTTTCCTGATGCGTTTCGCACCGGGCGGTCCGTTCAACCTCGAGCGGCCCCTGCCCCCGCAAACCATGGAAAACCTGATGAGAACCTATCATCTGGATGAGCCATTGTGGCGCCAGTATCTCATCTATCTCGGCAACGCCGCCACCGGCGATTTCGGTCCGAGCTACATCTACAAGGACAACACCGTCGCCCAGTTGATCGGCAAAGGCCTGCCCTATTCGCTGGAGCTCGGTTGCTATGCTCTTTTGCTGGCGTTGGTCGGCGGCATTCTTGCCGGCACCTTTGCCGCACTCAGGCAGAATAGCACCTTCGATTTCTCCATCATGTCCATCTCGACCATCGGTATCACCGTGCCGAACTTCGTCGTCGCACCTGTCCTCACGCTTATCTTCGCCGTCTTGCTGGGGCTTCTGCCCGCAGGTAGCTGGGGTGATGGGTCGCTACGCTATCTCATTCTTCCGATGATCGCGCTCGCCTTGCCGCAGCTTGCGGTCATCGCGCGTCTGACGCGCGGTGCAATGATCGAGGCTCTGCGCATGGACCATATCCGCACCGCCAGGGCCTATGGCCTCCCGGCTCGCAGCGTCGTGGTGATTCACGCCATGCGCGCGGCGATGCTGCCGGTCGTTTCATATCTTGCGCCTTGCGCTGCAGCGCTGCTGACGGGCTCGGCGGTCATCGAGACGATCTTCACCATTCCCGGTGTCGGCCGCTACTTCGTTCTTGGCGCCATCAATCGTGACTACACGCTGGTCATGGGAACGGTCGTTCTCATCGCCATTTTCGTCATCCTGTTCAATCTCGTGGTCGATATTCTCTACGGCCTGCTCGATCCGAGGGTCAGACATGACTGATATCTCCGGCAATATCGCCCCTCAGCCATCGGTGAAAAGCCGAAGCCTGTTCCAGCTTGCAGCCCTGCGTTTCAGACGAAACAAGGCCGCCATGGCTGGCTCCATCATGCTTGTGCTGATCACACTTTTCTCATTTATCGGCCCGCATTTCCTTTCACACACCTATGATCAGGTGTTTTCGTCCTACGTCTCCGTCGCGCCAAGCCTCGAGCCGCGCCCGGACGTGAACAACCTCCAGAGCGTCATGGAAGGTGTGGCAGGCCGTGCGCGCGTCGAACTGAAGGAGTTTGCCGTCGGAGGGCAGACCTTCACGGCAACGGTTACCTCCAGCAGCCCGATTGACCCGCGCACGACACGTTATTTCGACCGCGCCAACGAATTCGAAAACACGAAAGTCGTTGCTACGGAAGATGATGGTCGAACGCTGAAGTTGGAAGGCGATGTCAATCGCGAATACTTCTTCTTCGGTACAGATTCAAACGGTCGCGACATGCTGGCTCGCGTAATGCTGGGCGGCCAGATCTCCATTGCAGTCGGCGTTCTCGCCAGCCTCGTTTCGCTCGGCATCGGCGTGCTTTACGGCGCTACGGCGGGTTACATCGGCGGGCGCGTCGACAATGTAATGATGCGTTTCGTCGAGATCCTCTATTCGCTGCCCTTCGTCTTCCTGGTCGTGGTTCTCGTGGTTTTCTTCGGGCGTAGCTTCATCCTGATCTTCCTTGTCATTGGCGCAGTGGAGTGGCTGGATATGGCGCGTATCGTGCGTGGCCAGACGCTTGCCTTGAAACGGCGGGAATTTGTGGCGGCAGCTCAGGCCTTGGGTTTGAGTGACTGGCAGATCATCCGCCGTCACATCATCCCCAACACCATCGGTCCCGTGGTCGTGTTCGTGACGGTCGTTGTCCCGAAGGTCATACTTCTTGAAAGCTTTCTCTCCTTCCTGGGGCTTGGCGTTCAGGCACCACTCACGAGCTGGGGTGCGCTCATTTCCGAAGGCGCCAACAATATTCAGTCGGCCCCGTGGCTGCTGATATTCCCGGCAATCTTCTTCGTGCTGACGCTTTTTTCGCTGAACTTCGTAGGCGACGGATTGCGTGATGCACTCGATCCCAAGGATCGTTGACATGAATACGACATCTGAAAACATTCTCACCGTCCGCAATCTCAAGGTCGATTTTGCCACGCCAGACGGCACCGTCAACGCCGTCAAAGGTGTCGATCTCCACGTAAAGCAGGGTGAAACGCTCGCTGTCGTCGGGGAATCCGGCTCCGGCAAAAGCCAGACCATGATGGGCATCATGGGCCTCTTGGCTTCCAACGGCGTCATTCAAGGCTCGGCGCAATATCGTGGACGCGAGTTGGTAGGCTTGCCGGTCAACGAGCTGAACAAAATCCGTGGGGCGAAAATCACCATGATTTTCCAGGAGCCGATGACTTCGCTCGATCCGCTTTACAGGATCGGCGCGCAGATCGCCGAGCCAATCGTGCATCACCGGGGCGGCAGCAAGAAGGAAGCGAGGGCACGCGTTCTCGAACTTCTGAAACTTGTCGGTATTCCGGACCCGGAGCGGCGCATCGACAGCTACCCGCATGAGCTTTCAGGCGGCCAGCGCCAACGCGTCATGATCGCCATGGCGCTGGCAAACGAGCCGGATATTCTGATCGCGGATGAGCCAACCACCGCGCTCGACGTGACAATCCAGGCGCAGATTCTCGATCTTCTGAAGTCGTTGCAGCAGCGCTTCGGCATGGCAGTGGTGCTGATAACGCACGATCTCGGTGTCGTCAGACATTTTGCCGATCGTGTTGCGGTTATGCGCCGAGGCGAGATCGTTGAAACCGGTCCGACGGAAGAGATCTTCGAGCGCCCGCAGGCGGACTATACGAGGATGCTTCTCGATGCCGAACCCCGCGGCCACAAGCCGCCGGTCGGCAAAGAAGCGCCGGTCGTTCTCTCTGGCCAGAACGTCACGATCGATTATGTGATCCCGGGCGGCTTCCTGTCGAAGTCACGGGCTTTCAGGGCCGTGGACAGCGTTAATGTCAGCCTTCATCAAGGGCAGACCATCGGCATAGTCGGTGAATCCGGATCAGGCAAGTCCACGCTCGGTCGCGCGCTTCTGCGCCTTGTCACTGCAGAAGGCCGCATTTTCTTCGGCAAGACGGAAATCACCGGACTTGGCCGAACGGCAATGAGGCCATTGCGGCGGCAGCTGCAGCTCGTGTTCCAGGATCCGTATGGATCTCTTTCGCCAAGGCAGACTGTTGGAGAGATCATCACTGAGGGTCTGTTTGTGCACGACCCACAGCTCAGCCGCGCGCAGCGCGACGAGCGAGCAATAGAAGCGCTGAAAGAAGTCGGCCTCGATCCCGCCGCCCGCAACCGCTACCCGCACGAGTTTTCAGGCGGGCAACGTCAGCGTATCGCAATTGCCCGCGCGATCATCCTCAAACCAGATGTCGTCATTCTCGATGAACCTACATCGGCGCTGGACCGATCCATTCAGGGCCAAGTTATCGATCTCTTGCGTAATTTGCAGAAAACGCACAACCTTTCCTACATCTTCATCAGCCACGACCTCTCAGTCATAAAGGCCATTTCGGATTATGTCATCGTGATGAGAAACGGGAAGATTGTCGAAGAGGGAGAAACGGACGCGATATTCGAGCGGCCGGCGGCTGAATATACCAAAACACTGATCAAATCCGCGTTTTCGGCCGAAGTAACATCATAGATTACAGCCCGGCACTGCCGGGCTTTTTCTGGCGCCGTTACAAAAGATCCGGTTTGTGGAGGAGGTCGTTATTTCGCGGCCATGGCGGCCTTACTCTCCTCTTCAATCCCGACCATATCGCCACGTAGCAAACCGGTTCGATGATGTGCGAAAGCTGGTACCCGTCACAGGACTAAGCGACGTCCAAATTCATCACAAAATCCGCGGTTTCATGGGCATGAATGCGGGTAAAACGTATCAGCTCGTCGAAGTGACGTTGCATCTTACGGATGGCTTCAGCGTTGTTGAGTACAAGATACATGGCGCCGACGAAAAGTGCTGCCCGTTGCGAACCGAAGATCGTATAGGGCACGGAAAAGCGTTCTTTTTCATTGAACAGAAACAGCCGGAATGATGGGTATAGCTCGCTGATAAGTCCCGACATATGTTTGAGTTGTTCGGCACGTGTCTCGCGGTCCAAACCGCTCCACATACCGCGCCCCTGCGCAAAAGCTTCCAGCGTTTCGAGCGGCATGCAAACTTCCATATCGGTACCAGGCTGGCGATTATAATCGAGTCGAAACGCCGTTTCGCTGGCCTGCGCCATCACACTCTGATGCGCGCCCATGGCCTCGAAAGCGATGATCTCGGGTGTGCGAAGCAGATCGGGAATGCGTGCCGGAACATAACGGATTTTGGTGCCTGCAGCTTCCGCATGCCACTTCATCAACAGCGTATCCGTATAATCAGCACCGCCCTCCTCGATCTCGAAACTTGGCCGCAATTCCCCCATCAACCCCTGATCATGGGAAAGACCGAGTAGCCAGTCGAGCGAGACGGAATGTCGCTCGGCGATATTCAGCAGCGTCTCCACACGCGGAAGCCGCGCCGAATCACCGGAAAGCAATTGCGAAAGTGCTGATCGATCAATGCCAATGGCGGCGGCAAAAGACGCCTGGCTGTCTTCTGACCTGTTCACCAGCTGGATCAGGCGGGCACGAAACAATTCTGCGAGCGCACGTTTGTCCATAATTCACCCGTTTGTTTATAATTATCACCATAATGCTTAAACTGTTATCAAAATCAACAGTTGGTCACCATAAACCCGTTGTGGCTGGCTGAGACTGATGCGACCCTACGGTGACAGGGGCATCAAGAGTATGAAATGACAGACATATTGGCAAAGAAGACGGCGCGGCTGACTGGCGTGCGCCGCAGAAGAACGCGTGACCGAATTGAATGGCCAACAGTCTCGCTGTTGGCGGTCTGTTACGGTCTCTGGATTTTCGCAGGATATTTTCTGTATCCGTTGTTTCCAATCGTTTCTCTGGTGCTCATGGGCATTGCAGTTGCCCTGCACTCCTCGCTCCAGCACGAGGTTCTGCATGGGCACCCTACGCGCAATGCACGACTGAACGAAGCTTTGGTCTTTCTGCCGCTCGGGATTTTCTACCCCTATCGCAGTTACAAGCGCACGCATCTGCAACACCATGCAGACGAGCGTCTGACCGACCCATTCGACGATCCGGAAAGCTATTACCGGGCTATGGGCGACTGGCAAAAGATGCCGTCGTTCCTCAAGGTCCTGCTGGGATGGAACAATACGTTCATCGGGCGTCTGGTCATCGGCCCTCCGCTGATGGTTATTGGTTTCACGATATCCGAATGGCGCAAGATCGCGCAGGGTGATCGGCGGGTGATATATGCCTGGACCCTGCATCTGGCCGGACTTGTTCCGACACTGCTGGTCATATCCCTGATTTTCGGCGTTCCAATCTGGCTCTATGTCAGTGTGGCGGCCTATCTGGGCATATCCATCATTGCCATTCGCTCCTATTGCGAACATCAATGGTCCGAACAGCCGGATGGGAGAACGATCATTGTTGAAAACTCCATCCTGGCTCCACTGTTTCTCTATAACAACCTGCATTTCGTGCATCACAAAATGCCGACAGCCGCCTGGTATAAATTGCCCTCCCTCTACAGCGAGAGGCGGGCGGAGTGGCAGAAGATGAATGACGGATATGTGTTCAGCAATTATTTCGAGGTGTTCCGCGCTTTCGCCTTCAAGGCCAAGGAACCGGTAGCGCATCCTGTCTTGAGACGGGACGAGCAAGTTTTAATCGCGTCACCCGTCGTGCCTGCCGCTCTGATTTTTTCTGACCATGCGATGCAGGAACAAGACGTGAGACTGGAAATTCCGTCGTGACATGGATCGCGGCACTGCCAATGTATGACTGGCCCGAACTGCGCAATGAGACGGACAAGCTGTGGGCCGATATGCGCACCCGTTTTTTAGCAGAGGGTATCGACGCTCCCAAAGGCCTCACCAGACGCAACGGCGATATGCCGGCGGTTCCGGGAGGTATTCGTGGAAAGGACGGCGCCATCATTGCCGCAGACCCTGCCACGCTCGATCCCGATGCATTGGATCTTGCGGTGCTCTGGCGGCATCCGGCTCTGCTGATCTCCGGCACCTGCTGGGGGCCAATGGAGTTTGGCCTGCAGGATCATGTGCAGGTGATTGGACAGAGCGATTATAATGGCATCAAGGGTGGTGCAGGCGAGTTCTATTCCAGCGCCATCATTGCCCGCATAGCCGACGGTGGAGAGGGTGCAGAACCTTCGAAAACCGGTGAGGCCGCTTTGCCGAAAGGATTTCTTAGCGGGAAAATACTGGCATTCAACGAGCACAAGTCATTATCCGGCTATCTCAGCTTGAAACGCGATCTGGAAGCAGAAGGCGCGGGCCTCGATCTGTTTGAAAATTGTCTCGAAACCGGTGCGCACCGCGCTTCCGTCATCGCAGTGGCCGAGGGCCGGGCGGACATTGCCGCGATCGACTGCAAATCCTGGATGCTTGCGCAACAGCATGAACCGGCCGCCCGGAGCCTTCACGTTATCGGCTGGACTGCACGGCGCAAAGGCCTGCCCTTCATCCGCGCCAAGGGTATCGACCTGCCTTTCACCATGTAAGGCACGAGCCTCACGGCCTTCAATCACATATCCGGTGGCGAGAGATCACGCAGGAGCAGCCTTGCCTTTTCCATGTCCGCAGACAGAGGCCGGTCATCCGAATAGGGCTGGAGGTGCTCGCGAAGCAGATTGTAGACCACATTTGTTCCGGCTGCCCGCCCGGCAACACTTTCTAGGGAATCATGGGCCTGCACCCCGGCCATCCATTCGATGGCCAGAATATATTCGGCATTGTCGAGAACCGCGAGCAGCTTGTTGGCGGCAGCCGTGGGATGAGAGAGGAAATCCTCCTGTAATCCCGATGTCAGCCCTCCATCTGTGGAGGCAGGCGCGGAAAGACGTCTGCTATCGCCGACAAGGGCTGCGGCCGTATATTGCGCGATCATGAAACCTGAATGGCTTCCGGCATCGGTCGCCAGAAATGGCGGCAGACCACTCACCAGAGGATTGACCAGCCTGTCGATACGGCGCTCGCTCATGGACGCAATCTGTGCAATGGCGATGGCGAGACTGTCTGCCGCCTGCCCCAATGCCGGGGCAACGGCATGGGCCTCCGACGAGACGATGGGCTGCTCGGGCGTGCCAAGGATCGCGGGATTGTCGGTGACGGAGGCGAGCTCTCGGTCAACGATGGAGGCGCAGGCATCGAAGATGTCGCGTGCAGCACCATGCGCATGCGGCACGGCACGCAGGCTTAGCGCGTCCTGTGTCCGCCGGCCATGAGCGGCGGCAACCAGCCCACTGCCTTCAAGCCGGGATCGCAGAGCGGCCCCGACGGCCGCGATTCCCTTCGAGGGACGCAGCGCGAGAACCGTCTTGTCAAAAGCGTCGATCTGGCAGCCTGCTGCTTCAAGCGTCAGCGCCGCTATGGCATCGGCCCAATCTAGCAGGTGATTGGCTCGCGCGAGTGCCATGCAGGAAAGACCGGTCGCACAGGCTGTACCATTGACGAGGCTCAGCCCTTCCTTGGCACCCAGCACGATGGGTTGAAGTCCCATTGCCGCCAGGGCATCTCGTCCACTCATAACGCGCCCGCCGAGCCGGGCCTGGCCCTCTCCGATCAGAACAAGCGCAACATGCGCGTTGTGCACCAGATAGCCCGCCGATCCGCGGGACGGCACGTCGGGAATACAATCCTGTTCCAGAAACGTCGACAGATGCGAGACGATCTCGCGTCGGACACCGGAGTGCCCATGGGCGAAATTGGCGATCTGCGCCGCCATGATTGCCCGAACTTCGCGAGGATCCAACAACCGGCCGACACCGCAGGCATGGCTGAGAATAATGGAGCGCGACAGCCGACCCTGCGCGGTGCGATCCACCACAGTGTCCGACAGTGCACCGACCCCGGTATTGATGCCATAGGCACGCACACCGCTTTCGACGATGCTGTCAACGATCTGGCTCGCCCGGTCAATCCGCAGATAGGCCGCGTCTGACACACGCAGTGCCTCGCCCTTGCCGATATGGGCCACATCGCGCCAACTCAATCCATCATCCAGTAGAACAGTCATGACGTTTTCCTATGATGCAGAAACGGCTGCGAGGAGCGGGAATTTTCCATCTTGAATACTGCCGGCGTTGGCCCGTGTCTCAATTACTGCTGTAAAGACGATAGCGGCTGCCGGGATAAAGGAGGCGGACGGAAGACACGATCCCCTTTGTCGACCATGTGCGACGACGCACGAGCAGGCATGGTTCCGTCTTGGAAATCGCCAGCAGCTTGCACTCCCAGGGCTGTGCGCTGACCGCCTCGATATGCTGCTCGGCCTTCACGATCGGTGCCACTCGCGTGAGATAACCGTTGGGTGTTACGAGGTTGAAATCCTGTTTGATGTAATCGGGCGCGCAGTCCGAATTGACGAAACGATCCTCGATTTGCATCGGCACGCCGTCTTCCGCATGCACAATGATCGAGTGCGCAGCAAGGCTGCCAGCCGGAACAGCGAGAGCTTCGGCAAGATCTGGATCGCAGGTTTCGATTTGAAGAAGTATGACCCGCGCGCTGTGAACACCGCCGTTTCGTGTTATTTCTTCGGCAATGTTGGGTACGCTCTGGAACTGCGATGTACGCTTTTTGGACGCAACGAACGAACCTTTGCCGCGTACACGCACCACAAGCCCTTCGTCGGCCAGCTCACGCAAAGCGCGGTTGGCCGTCATACGGCTGACACCGAGAATATCGACCAGTTCGTTTTCCGAGGGAACACGTTGACCGATCTTCCACTCACCCGCCTCGACGCGACTGCGGACATAGTCTTTCAGCTTTACATAGAGCGGTGAACTCTGGTCTTCGGTGCCCTGCGCGTCACGAGCGTCCTCAGATATCGGCGGCATCACTTCCCGGAAAATCTTTCTGTCGTGATCCATAGCTATGACGTCACCAATACGCAGGGTTGTCGGCAAAGGGCGGGGCAATGCCACGCCCTTTGCCGATGGATTCAGTTCAATTTGTGTTCGGCCAGCCAGTCGCCAGCCACGACATCGAAACTGTCGTGATTGGCCAGACGACCGTTCATAACGACGAGATCTTTCGTCGTCAGGGCGGCAGAAACAGCATCGAGAGTGCTTGTCACAACGTCGCTAACTTTCGGTGTGGCAATAACTGGTACGATGTTCTGGGCGGGAAAGAGGTTCTTGACGTCTTCAAGCACGATGAGATCGTTTGCAGCGATGGCCGGATCGGTCGAGAACAGGTTTGCAGCATGGACCTGACCGTTGATGAGTGCCGAAAGGGTCAGCGGGCCACCGACGTCAAGCGATTTGAACGACTGGAACTCGAGGCCATAAAGTTCCTTCAGACCGATAATGCCTTCCTTGCGCGTTTTCCATTCCGGTGGACCTCCAAGTACGAGCTGCGAGGCTACGGGTGCGAGATCGGCAATCGTCTTCAGCTTGTATTTGTCAGCGGTCGCGCGCGTCACAGCCACGCTATCGGAATCCTGTGCTGCGGAGGGTGTCAGCATCGAGACGCCTTTCGGCAGAGCCGCCTTGAGCGCTGCGGCCACATCGCTTGGCGAATGGGCCGTCGCGTTCTTGTCGAGATAGCTCAGCGTCGCACCAGCATACTCCGGCAACAGATCGATTGATCCGTCGAGCAACGCAGGGATATAGACTTCGCGGCTACCGATGCTCAACTTCGTTTCGACGGCAACACCCTTGGCGGCAAGGGCCTTGGCGTAGATCGTCGCCAGAAGCTGGCTTTCGGGGAAGTCGGCGGAACCGACGATGATTGTCGTCGTATCGGTTCGCGGAGTGGCTGGCGCGGCCAGCGGATTGCTTTGCGCCAATGCCGAAGCAGCGGAAAGTGCCATGAGCGCAAATGCGCTGGCGGCAGTGATGATCCTGAATGCCATGCGAGCTTCTCCTTTATGTTGAAACAGTCGTGGAATAGAAAACCCGGTTATTTTAGAACCTCTAACGCTTCGCTCGACGCGTCAGCCCTGGTGATACGGTGACCCTCGATATGACGCCGATGATCAGATCCACGGTCAGGGCCAACGCACCGACGAGAACGGCACCTGCGGCCATCTGATAATAATCGTTCTGCGCCCGCCCATCGATAATCAGGCGACCGAGACCACCAAGAGAAACATAAGCGGCGATGGTTGCGGTCGAGATGATCTGAAGCGTGGCGCTGCGCAGACCGGAAAAGATCAATGGCAGAGCGCATGGCAGTTCCACATCGAACAGAATATCGAGCGGACGTTTCCCCATGCCTCTTGCAGCGTCCACCGCAGCGGGATCCACCGCCGCGATACCGGCGTAACTGCCAGTCATGATCGGCGGCACGGCCAGAAGCACGAGCACGATAAGGCTGGGTACGATAAAAGCCATATCGGATGCGAAAACGGGGCCAAAAACAATCACAAGAAGTGCGATCAGGCCGAGGCTTGGAAGGGAGCGCAGCGCATTTGCAAGACCCGCGATGAAGACGACACCGCGTCCCGTGTGTCCCACATAAAGCCCAACCGGCAAGCCAATCAGACAGGCGAGAAAAAGGGCCGCAAAGCTATAAGCCAGATGCTGACCGACAAGAACGATGACACCATCACTCCCTGTCCAGTGAGCTGGATCGCTAAACCATTCGATCATCGCGCCGCACTCCCAGGCTGCCACGGCGTCAGGCGGCGTGAAATGAACAGAACAAGCCCGTCCAGCAAAGCTGCGAGCAGCACGCAGAGTACGATGCCTGCTATGATCGGCGTCAGGAACCGCAGTTGAAGCCCCTGCGTGAAGAGCAGACCAAGTTGCGGCGTTCCGACCAGTGCCGCTACGGAAACGATGCTGACATTGGAAACCACGGCCACACGCAATCCGGCGGCAATCACAGGGACCGCGAGAGGTAGCTCCACCATCACCAGACGCGCAACCTGTCTGTAGCCCATGGCATTCGCCGCCTGGAGGACGTCTGGCGAAACCGATTCCAAACCATCGTTCACTGTTCGCACCAGAAGCGCCAACGCGTAGATCGTCAGCGCGACGACGACGTTTAGCGGATCGAGTATACGGGTGCCGAGCACCAGCGGCAGCAGTACGAACAGCGCAAGCGACGGAATTGTGTAAAGAAGTCCGGCAACCCCCAGCAGGGTCGACCGGAATAAACCGGCCCGCTGCGCAATCCAACCGAGCGGCAGGGCAAGAAGCAGGCCGATCACCACCGGGATGACCGAAAGGCCGAGATGCCAGATAAAAAGCTCGAAAATCCGCCCGGATTCCCGGTAGAGCCAATCAAACCTCATGGTTGACCTCCGAAGCGACCGACCCGCGCGGCTTCGATGGCTTTGGCGACATCAGAGAGTGTGACGGTGCCGACAAGCTGGCCCGTTGACCCTACGATGACCCCGCGGCCGGAGGGCGAACTCAACGCTGCATCGAGCACATGGCGCAAACTGCTACCTTCCGGCGCCAGCGTACCGCTGAGATTGAGATCTCCCTCGCGCAGTGGCTGCCTGAGACCCTGCGCATCGGCCCATCCAATGGGACGATGTTCGGCGTCAGTCACCAGAACCCAGCGATCCGTTGCAACGCCACGAAGGCTGTCCGGTGTTGCGCCGAGCAAGGCTGTCGGCTCCGCACCGAGAGGGACTGCTCCGTCAAATTCTGCAAAACTCAGGAAGCGATACCCTCTGTCCCGGCCGATAAAGTCCGCCACGAAGGCATCTGCCGGGCGCGCCAGCAATTCCTCTGGAGTGGCGATCTGCGCAAGCGTTCCGCCGGCACGCAAAACAGCAACCTGATCGCCAAGCTTCAACGCTTCGTCAATATCATGGGTCACCATGATGATGGTCTTGCCAATCTCACGCTGCAAGCGAAGAAATTCGTCCTGCAACTGTGTGCGAACGACGGGATCGACAGCACTGAAGGGTTCGTCCATCAGCATGAATTTGGGATCTGAAGCGAGTGCACGTGCAACGCCGACGCGTTGCTGCTGGCCACCCGAAAGCTGCCACGGATAACGATCGGCAAAGGCGGCGGTCAGCCCTACACGCTCAAGCAACTCATGCGCCGTGCGCAGTGCTTTTTCCTTCGGCGCTCCGTTTAGCCGCGCAGTGGTCGCAATGTTCTGAACAACGGTGCGATGGGGGAAAAGCCCGGCATGCTGGATGACATAACCGATACGACGGCGCAGCAGTGCCACGTCCATGCCATCTGTCGGTTCGCCGTCAAGAAGGATCGACCCGGACGATTGTACGATCAACCTGTTGATCATCCGCAAGGATGTGGTTTTGCCGCAACCCGAAGGGCCGACGAACACGGTCAGCTTGCCGTTTGGCGCCGTCAGGGACAAACCGTTTACGGCAGTAGCCGCGCCCGCATATTGCTTGGTGACGTTGTCGAAGACGATCATGCAAATCTCTCCTGCGCTCTGTCTGCGCCTTCAGGCTCGGCAACTGTGATGACTGCCTAGGTTGTMTATACAAGCACGCAAATAGCGTATCCGCAAGATAGATCGATGAAAATATCCGCAACCCTAAAAATGACTAAACTTTAAGCATTTTGACCGCTATAGAGACGCTGTATGCACATAGAGCAAGCGGTCTCAGCGGCCGCAACTCTCTACGCCTTCAAACTGCGCTGCTTTTCCGATCAAGATCAGGCCCGCTCAACGCGACAAATTTGTTCATAAGCAACTCGTTGCTTCGATTTTTGTGCGCGGGAGCAGAATGGAAATACGAATTAATTCGTGCTGAAATTCAAAAGATCGCGCGCTGATCGTGACTGAGACCGCAAAACAGGCGTTTTTGAAAACCACTCATCCACGGCGACTTGTCTCGAGAAGGCCATAAAGCCTTGTGGCCACCGCCATCGAACAATAGTATTACCGCGTCGTATTCAATTAACGAGGATAACATGGCAACAGGTACCGTCAAATTTTTCGCACAGGACAAGGGCTTCGGCTTCATCACACCGGACAACGGCGGCCCGGACGTCTTCGTCCACATCTCCGCCGTAGGGTTTGGTGGTTCTCTTCAGGATGGCCAGAAGGTCAGCTACGATGTTGGACAGGACCGCAAGACTGGAAAGTCCAAGGCCGAGAACGTCAGCCTCATCTGATCAGCGTCTCTTGGCTCCGCGATTACTCGCGGGGCCAAATCGGTCCTTACTCCCGCTGACCTTAGGCTGTTTCCATCCCGTCGCTCCCAATCCGTGCCAAGCCGGCTGCAAAAACTTCGGCGTCGATGGGGCGGCCGAAAAGGTAGCCTTGGCCGACCGGACAGCCCATTTCGCGAAGCATTTTGCGCTGGGCCTCGGTCTCCACGCCTTCTGCAACCACAGTTAACCCAAGGGCGCGTCCAAGATCGATAACGGCCTGGACGATCACCCTTCTGGACGGCCTCGTTGCGAGTTCGCTGATAAAGGTGCGGTCTATCTTGATCTCGGTAACCGGAAAGGTTTCGAGCGAGCGCAGGTTCGAATAGCCTGTGCCGAAGTCATCGACGGAAAGGCCGACGCCGCTCTGTCGCAGCCGCTGAAATGCGTCCATCACGCCGGGTGTATCGCTGAGGAACATGCTTTCGGTGATCTCAAGCGTCAACCATGCCGGGTCGGCCTTGGTCAGGCACAGGACCCGATCCAGCATTTCGGCCATGTGATGCTGCAGGAACTCCCCGGCGGATACATTCACCGCAAAGCGCAAAGCCTTGTCGCGATGCGCGTTAATGCGCCGTGCATAAGCCGCGACGGTCGTCAGACTTCGTTCGGTCAGATCAAGCAGCAGACCTGATCGCTCGGCAGTCTCGACGAAACTTCCGGGGAGCTGGCTGCCAAACAGAGGATGATTCCAGCGTATCAGAGCTTCCGCACCCACCCACTCGCCGGTTGCAAGGTCTACCTGGGGTTGGAAGTGATACACAAATTCGTCATTCGCGACCGCGACCTTCAATTCGCGAGTCATTCGCACGCGTCGGCTTGCCTGTTCGTGATCCGAGTCTCGAAACCGTCGCGGACCACCCAGAGGGGCGGACTTGGCGGCCCACAGGGCGATGCCGGCATTGCGGATCAGCGAAATGGGTCTCGCCCGAGGCTGCCCCACCGCATAGCCGATGGCGAAACGCAGTGAGACACTCGCACCTGGCACGACGAAGTCAGCGGCAAGCGAAGCGGATACCGCTGCCACGATAGTATCCGCACTTGATCCATCCGCGAGCTCAAAAGCCAAAGCGAACTCATTGGCGCCCATGCGTCCCACCTGGGCAGCTCCCACGTCCCGCAGCCGCCGCCCGGTTTCATAAAGCAGGGCATCCCCGACTTCGAAACCGTATCCCGTGTTGAAATCGTGAAAACCGATCACATCCAGCTTCACGACCAAGGGCGTCGCTTTGGCATTGGTTGCGAAACGTTCCTCGGTAGCCAGGATAAATGCTTGACGGTTCAGGCAACCCGTGGTCGCGTCGAGGTTCGCGACACGATCCAGCGCGGTGTGCGCCTGGCGAATCGCCGAGACGTCGCGCAGTATGCCGACGTAAAATAGTTCTTCGCCCACCCAGGCAGGCCGGAGACTGAGACTGTTCCAGAACGCCGACCCGTCCTTTCGATAGTTACGCAGCGTTGAGTCCAGAGGCTCCGCCGCCTCGATCGCAGCGCGAATGTGGACGACCTCTTGTTGGTCGCGCTCGTTGCCCTGCAAATAGCGGCAATCTTTCCCGACGACCTCGTTCCGAGCGTAGCCAGTCAGATGCTCGAAGGCCTTATTGACATAGAGCAAAGGCGAATTGGCGCCCAAACGCTGTGCGATCGCGATCCCATCGGTTAGTTCTTCGACCAGCGTCGCAAGAATTGGCCTGATAGCGTCGGAGCTGAGAAGCGCATTGTCCGACATGACCGGCGCGGGCTGCATGAGGTGCGACTGCATGCGTTTTTCGAATTCTTCCATGACAAGAACCATGGACGGCGAACACAGACGGGGCAACCCGCAGCCGAGGCGGTTCCAGGACAAGCGTCAGCCGTTTTCGGACAAACTGATTCTCGCGCCATCGCCAGACGTCCGAAAGCGATCACGGTAGTCGGACGGCGTCACTCCAGCGTGCGAAACAAAGGCACGGCGCATCGCGCGTGTCGATCCAAAACCACTTCTCGCTGCCACCAATGCGATTGGCAGGCGGCTCCCTTCCAAAAGGAAGCGCGCAACGTCGATACGGGTCCGGTCGACATAGTCTGATGGCGATATACCGACCTCCTGCGAAAAAACACGCGTAAAGTTCCGCACACTCATGGCCGCGATCTTCGCCAAGGCGCTGACAGAGAGGTCCGCCGCCGGATGGTTCAGAACATATTGCTGGACGTTGTGTAGACGGCTGCGGTCGATAGCCTGTGCCGCCAGATGCACGCTGAACTGCGACTGATCGCCTGGTCGCTTCAGAAACACGACGAGTCGGCGAGCAACGTAGAGCGCAATCTCCCGGCCCAAGTCCTCCTCGACGAGGGAAAGGCCGAGATCTATAGCCGCGCTGGAACCGGCCGACGTGATCATCGCGCCATCACGGACAAAAACCCGGTCGCTTTCCACCCGCGTCTCGGGGAAGCGCTCGGCCAACAGTGACGCGAACTGCCAGTGCGTCGTAACACGCCGGTCTTTCAGTAGACCTGCCTCGCCAAGCACGAATGCCCCTGTGCAGACGGAGCCATAGCGCCGCGCCTGAGCCGCGATTTTAACAATCCAGTCGACAACACGCCCGCCCGGACTTTGCGGAACTCCGACGCTGCCGGCTACAAGCAATGTATCCGGGCTACCAAGGTACGCGTCGTAAGCGCAGTCGGTCAGGATTTTTAGCCCCGATGCACAGCGAATCGTGCCCTCGTGCCCTGCCAAGACAGCAACTTCGTAGAACAACTTTTCAACACGGGCATTTGCTTCGGCAAACACGTCCATTAGCCCTGCAAGCTCCAGAGAATGCACGTCCTTTGGAACGAAGATCACGATCCGCATGAGAGTATCTTTCCCTGCACAAAGGACTCAAAGCTCTCGACGAGGATCTAAGCGCCGACGCCGGTCTATGTGGCGACGGTTGCACAATGCTGAAGGTCCGTCAAAGTCAAAGGTATTAGCTCGAAGCGGCGGAAGAACTCTGCACGCGCTGACTTTGTTCGAACTGCCGACCACTAACGGATGTTTTTATGATTGCTACCGCAACCCCAGCCGCCCGCCATTGGTGAACGAGATATTATCTCATTTTGTTGCCGATCTGAGCCCATCTGTTCGACATTGTGAGGGTCGAATAGTCTGGGCTATGAACGCTTTTCGGCGAGGATAGACAGCATGTGTATCTGCGGCGGCTTGGCGAACAGGTCCCCTGCCTCTGCCTTCGCCATCAAGGCTGCAGCGACTTGGCCATTTAGGTGCGCATCCCTACCGTCCTCATCGTCGAACGTATCGAAGATTGCAAACGAACTTGGGCCTCCCTGTATCGCATACCAGGAAATCGTGCCGGGCTCTGCATTGACCAGCGGTAAGGCTGATCGCAGAAACTCGGCGACCTCCTGTTCCTTGCCGGGCATTGCCTCGAGCGGAACGTAAAGCGCGAATTTGGTCATGACCACCTCCATGGGCACATCATTGTGCCGCAACTGAAGGAACGCGTTAAGCACGACAAATGTTCGGTGATGGACAATAAAAAGGGGTGTCGATGTAAAAAAAAGCGATCCCCGCCTCTGCACACATGAGGTTTCGATGATCAGTCGATTTCTGGATGGCCACCTAAAGCAACGAGCTGCTCTGTGTTGTCTATGTCCACCTTGGCGCTTTCGCCGATCTCTATGTCGATGACGTCGAGACCAGATTGGGTGATTATCTTGCGCGCGCCGCTGTCGCCTATAAGCGCCATGAGCTGCGGGAATGCGGCGCGAGGAAAGACCACCGGGTTTCCCGGATTTCCTTCGCACACCGCGCGAATAATCGCCTTTCCGTTTCTCTCCGCAAAAGCGCCGATGAGTACGTCAATATCCGCAGGTTCAAGCAGCGGCATATCCGCAAGCATGATCATAATCCCATCGGGGGCTTGCAACGCGGCGCGCTGGACGCCGAGCACGATCGAGCTTGCCATTCCGTCACTGAAGTTGGAGTTTCTCGCGATGATCACGTCGAGCCCTGCAATTTCGGCCTCGACGTCCGAGCTTCGGTATCCGGTCACAACAAACACAGAATGACTGCCGGCCCCAAGCGCTGCCAATGCGGCCCGACGAACGAGGCTGGTTTCCCGAAAACGCGCAAGAAGCTTGTGCCCGGCACCCGCCATCCTGCTCGATCGTCCAGCGGCCAGGACAACCACGGCAACTGAAACTCGTCTAGCTCCTTCCGCTTCCAAACCGAACCTCACGCATAGAGGGACAAGCGGCTCGCCGCGATGTCGGCAAGGATGGACAGGGCAAGAGAGTTCGCATCGCGGGTTGGCCCGAAAAGCCCGATCGGTGCCCTTATCCGATCAGTATCTGCCCGGGAGAAACCGGAGCTGACAAGGAAATCGACCCGTCTACGGTGTGTACGGGTGCTCCCCAAGGCGCCGATGTAGAATGCGGGTGACCGTAACGCGGCTTGCAGAACGGCCTGCTCCGCATCAAGGTCGTGATGGAGAAGAACAACAGCGGTGTACTGATCGATATCGGGCACAACTTTTTCGTTTGCTGTGCAGGCAACCACCTCGTAGCCGGAGGATTGGGCTATATCAGCGGCCCTCTCGGCCTCTATACTTTGACCGGAAATCACGACACGCGTACGCGGCCGATAGACCGTGAAAAAGCGGTCGTCGGCGTAACCGGCCCGCGATGGCGGTTCGACGATCTCGAGCTGTTGGGTCTGCCTCGTGTAGCACAGGCCCGTGGTCCGGCGCTGATAAAGCTGTTCAAGAACGCCGCTCAACATCTCGGTATTTTGCAGCACGTGGATCGACACTGTAATCCCACCACCGCACGGCAGGGAAATGTCGAAAAAGGGGGAGCCTAATCCGAACTTCACCTCCCTATCTCTGTTCTCGCCCATTGCGTCGAGCGCCTCGGAAGCGACAGCCGCCTCAATGCAGCCCCCAGACACATAACCACAAAAACGACCATCGGCCGCAACGGCGACATGGGAGCCAAGCGCGCGCGCCGCTCCCCCGCGAATTTCGACAAGGGTGGCAAGTGCCACCCTGCCCTTTGCAAGCTCCCTTATCGCAAAGCCAAATATTTCTTCCGTATCATCGGTGAGCAACGACCTGACCGGCGTCGGCTTTGTCGCAGCTTGGATATCCTCCTGAGGACAGATATCCGTGAGGGCGGCGATGTCGTCATGCAACATCCGGCAGCCCGCCTATGATCTTGTCGAGCGTCACAGGATAGTGACGCACCCTCACCCCGGTGGCATTGTAGATTGCGTTGGCGACAGCTGCAGAAACCCCGCAGAGACCAAGCTCGCCAACGCCCTTGGCCTTCATCGGCGACGACATGGGGTCTGCTTCGTCCATGAAAATCACTTCCTGATGAGGAATGTCTGCATGCACCGGAACTTCGTAGCCAGCCAGATCGTGGTTGACGAAGAAGCCTTGCTTCGTATCGACCGCCAACTCCTCGGACAGGGCTCCACCCACACCCATTGTCATGGCACCAATAACCTGGCTGCGCGCTGTTATCGGGTTCAGGATCCGTCCGGCCGCACAAACGGCCAGCATGCGTCGAATGCGCGTTTCACCCGTGGCCACGTCAACGCCGACTTCCACGAAGTGGGCACCGAACGTTGACTGTTGATGGGCTTCGGAAAGATCGCCCCATTCCATTCCATCCTCGCCAACAAGGCCGTTTGGCGCAGCCGCCTCCGTAAGCGCTACCGAACGGTTTCCTGATCGAACCTGTCCGTTCTCGAACACGACGTCATCAGTGTTAAAGCCGAGTTTCTGCGCCACCGCCTCACGAAGCTTCACGCAGGCTGCGTAGACGCCGGAGGTAGAACAGTTCGCGCCGAACTGCCCGCCCGACCCCGCCGAAACCGGAAAGCGGGAATCGCCCAGCTGGACGGCTACTCGATCGACCGGCAGGCCCAGCATCTCAGCTGCTGTTTGTGCGATGATGGTATAGCTGCCGGTCCCGATATCGGTCATATCGGTTTCAACCGTCGCAATGCCGTCAGCGCCGAGCCGAACCCTTGCTGCGGATGGGAGGAGAAGATTGTTGCGCAAAGCGGCTGCAACACCCGATCCGATAAGCCAGTTTCCTTCTCGTCGGGACCCCGGCTTGCCGCGCTGGTTCCAGCCAAACCGTTCCGCCCCGAGCTTGAGACAGCCGACCAGGTTCCTTTGGGTAAAAGCGCGCTCGGGCTTCTCAGGGTCGACCTGAGTGTCGTTGAGTATCCGAAACTCGACCGGATCGACGCCCACCTTTTCGGCTATCTCGTCTATGGCGATCTCGAGGGCCATCAACCCCGGCGCTTCGCCGGGCGCCCGCATCGCATTGCCTTCTGGCAAGTGAAGCGTGGCCAGTCTCATGGCAGTCATCCGGTTCTCACCCGCGTAGAGCAGTCGTGTCTGATTGACAGCCGTTTCCAGCTGGCCCCCAGGCTGGTCACCCGACCAGCTTTCGTGAGCAATCGCGGTGATTTTGCCGTCCTGTGTCGCTCCAATGCGAATACGCTGGATCGTCGCCGGCCGATGCGTCGTGTTGTTGGCTATGAACGGACGGGGAAGCGCGACCTTGACCGGACGTCCAGTAGCCTTTGCTGCAAAGGCAGCGAGCACCGCGTCGGCTCGCAAGAAAAGCTTACCCCCGAAACCCCCGCCTATGAATGGCGACATCAAATGGATATTGTCCTTGTCGATACCAAGTGTAGTCGCCAGATCGGATCGCCACCAATCAATCATCTGGCTGGACGTCCAAACGGTCAGTTTATCGCCATGCCACGCAGCGATGGACGCATGGGGCTCCATCATGGAATGTGACTGATCTGGAGTGGTATAACTTTCGTCGAGAGTGACCGGTGCGCTCTTGAAGGCTCCCTCGAAGTCACCGACTGCCGTGTCGGGCTGCTGCTTCTCGTCAGGCTTGACCGCACTGTCCTTGGCCTTCTTGAGATCGAAGCTCCCGGGCGCAGTTTCATATTCTACTGTCACAAGCGAAGCTGCGGCGCGCGCCTGCTCGAAGGTTTCTGCGACGACCACTGCCACCGCCTGGTGATAGTGCTGGACTTCATCGCCACCAAAAAGATTGGCTGTGTTGAATTTACCCTTCTCGCGCTTGCCCACGTCCAAGGTGGTGACAACAGTCAAAACGCCGGGGGACCGCTTTGCGGCGTCGGTCGATATCGACCGGATACGGCCCTTCGCAATCGCGGCACCGACCGGATACCCGTAGGTGTAAGGAATATTCGGATCATGCCATTCATAGGCATACATTGCTCGGCCCGTCGTTTTCTCTTGGCCGTCAATGCGGGGGATAGGCTGACCGACGACTTTCATCCGGTCGATGGGATTGTTGATTGCAGGTGTGTCGAATTTCATGTCGTTATCCCCTTGCCTCTGCGATCACCGCACCGATCGTTCGTTCCACGAGGGTTATCTTGAAGCGATTTTGCTCCGTCGGGCGAGCGTCGCCGAGAAGTGCCGCACTTGCGGCTTTTGCACCACTCTTTAGCTCCTGGTCACCTGAGCCTGTTCGCCAGGGCTTGTGAGCGACGCCACCGACAGCCACGCGGCCGGTGCCATCCGGCTGGATCACCGCAGCAACGGATATGAGCGCAAACGCGTAGGAGGCCCGATCGCGCACCTTGCGATAGATATGCTTGCCCCCAATTGGCTTCGGCAGCGTGACCGCAGTTATGAACTCGCCCGGCTCCAGGACCGTCTCGATGTGTGGGGTATCGCCGGGAAGCCTGTGAAAGTCTGCGATCGGGATTGCGCGGCTACGACCGTCGCCATTGACCGTTTCGACGGTTGCGTCGAGCGCCCTCATCGCAACAGCCATGTCGCTGGGATGAGTGGCGATACAGGATTCGCTGCTTCCGACGACTGCATGCTGTCGCGAAAAACCGCCAAGGGCCGAACATCCGCTTCCCGGCTGCCGCTTGTTGCACGGTTGGTTGGTGTCATAGAAATACGGACAGCGCGTACGCTGGAGGAGATTGCCCGCGGTGGTGGCCTTGTTTCGCAGTTGACCAGACGCCCCGGCGACCAGGGCGCGGGTAAGCAAACCATAGTCGCGACGGACAGTCTCGTCGCTTGCCAGATCGGTATTGCGGACCAGAGCCCCTATGCGCAGACCGCCATCAGAGGTGGTTTCGATCTTGTCGAGACCAACTCCGTTGATGTCGATGAGATGCGCCGGGTGCTCGATCTCCAGCTTCATCAAGTCCAGGATATTTGTCCCGCCGGCGATGAATTTGGCTTCCGGATTGGCTGCTGCCGCTTTCGCTGCCGCCTGAGCCGTTGTGGCTCGCTCGTATGTGAAGGCTCTCATGCTTCGATCCCCCCGACTTCGGCAATTGCATCGAGAATGTTCGAGTAGGCGCCGCATCGACAGATGTTGCCGCTCATTCGTTCCCGAACTTCTGCCGCGGTGACTTCAACCTTTGCGGAAATGTCTGCAGTGGCATGGCTTGGGATGTTCGACTTGATTTCCTCCAAGACCGCCACGGAGGAACAGATTTGTCCGGGAGTACAGTAACCACACTGAAAACCGTCGTGTTTGATGAATGCGGCTTGCATGGGATGCAGGTTTCCAGGTTGTCCGAGGCCCTCGATGGTGGTGACCTCGTCACCGTCGTGCATCACAGCCAACGTCAGGCACGAATTGATCCGGCGTCCATCCACCATCACGGTACAAGCGCCGCACTGTCCGTGATCGCAGCCTTTCTTTGTGCCGGTTAGATGAAGGTGCTCGCGCAAGGCGTCGAGCAAGCTCGTGCGATTGTCGAGTTCGAGATCATGCATCTCGCCGTTCACTTTGAAGGAAACACTCGTCTTGAAATTCATTTCTTCCCCCGAGGACTGTGCTGCGGCTCCTTTTGCCGCAACTCCCGTGACAGCAATTGCCGCCGCCGAGGAAACAAGTAAGTCCCGCCGCGAAAGTTCCAAATGTGAGTGATCTCTCATCTCCAGCTCCATTCGTTGTTGATGGTCTGGCGCACTCGGAGAAACGCCATATCCCAACATAGGGAAGCAAAAGAAGATGATTAGATGCGCCTTTTCGCTAACACTTATTAGCGAGGCTCATAAATCGGCATACGCGATCCATGGGGCAGCCACCGTCAGCCGCCCACTGTCACCCAGGCTGTCTTTCTAGAGATGGAGTAGACCACGCGCTCATAAAACTAACGCATCTGGCAGAGTTGCGACAATTGCGACCCCGTCCAGCGCCTCGCGAGTTCGCTGGCATCCACCGTGCCGGGCAGGAGGCTTCCCAGCTCACCGCCGATCTGAATTTGAGCATCGGTGATTTTGCATGCTCTTTCGTTGACTGAAACGATCACCGCAATCTCCGACTGCATCGGTGGCATCTCGAAAAGCGCGTCGGGAGGGCTTTCGCAAGTAACTATGGCCGTAGCTCTAAGAGTGGAGTTTTGATCCACGCCACGGCAAAATTCTGCGGATTGCACGCGGAAACTGCGAGTTTGGTTGGGTCCGGCTGGGAGCTGCTCACAAACCTGTGCTGAGGAAACTGCCCCTGCAATGAGCGGCCATTCAGGCCGCCCAACCAGAGAAACGCAATTTGCGAAAACGGGGGCGGTTGAGGCGACGAGCGACGCCATACATACAAACAGCGCTGGGATAGGATGTTTCACGGTGCCACGCTCCTCCACGTCTTTCAGACAGTTGTAAAGCTGGATTGCGGCTTTTTCGCTTCGAATGCAGCAGGAGCCGGTTAATCGATCCGTATATGCGCCGTTTGGTCAGGCTTTTCTGGCGGGGAGGATGGGCGAGAAAACCAAAACGATTGGCGCGATAGCGCTCGTGTTTTGAGATGTCGCTTGCATGATGGCCGACATCCATCTGGTACCTTTCACGACAACGGATGAATGAGAAAAGTTTAGTCGGCTCCAGGTTTCCTGCGTCAAATGGCATAAAAAAGGGCGGCCAGAGCCGCCCGTTTTATGGAATGTTTACGCCGCCCCTGGCCGGTTGATCGTCAGGAAGTGACGAACGACGGGTTTGTCCGGACCAACATGGTAGGTCAGAACCTTTCCCTGCACGTCTGCATCGGCGTTGGAAACCCGCTTGTGCTGGCGGAGGTGCTCAGCCCAGGATTCCACCATGAACCACTCGACGATCTTTTCCGGATCGGCGGAATCTTCCGTCACACCCCACCCATAGGCACCATCGCGGCGGCGTTCTTGAGAGAGGTGGTCGAGAGCACGCAGGAAGGCTGAACGATGCTGTTTCTCGACCTTGTACTCGATGAGGATCAGGACAGGACCACGGTCATGAGCAACAGGCTCGGCGACCAGCGGTTCCGGCCAGTGGTTGGACGGCACCATGTCGGCGTCACCAGCCGGGAGCTTTACGCGGTGCATGATGAACCCTGCAACGAGCAAGCCAGCTGCACCGATAAGCAATGTCGTCTGAATTCCAACGGCTTCGCCCACAGCACCCCAGCCGAGGCTGCCCGCCGTCATGGCTCCGTTGAATACGGTCAGATAGACAGCGAGGCCACGCCCACGCACCCAGTTGGGCAGAACAGCCTGGGCTGCGCCGTTCAGGGTCGTCAGGGCGGTGATCCAAGCACCACCAAGGAACAGAAGAGCGATAATGGCGACGATCTTCGGCGGGGCGAGCGAAAGAACACCCATGACGACTGCGGTGATCACCGCTGCGCCAAGAAGCAAACCATCCGAGCTCAGGCGTTCGCGTAGCCTCGGCATGACCAATGCTCCACCGATCGCACCGGCGCCGACCGCACCAAGCAGAATACCGTAGAAGCTGGCATCACCACCCAGCAGTTGACGGGCAACCAGCGGAAGAAGTGCCCAGACGGCACTGGCGAATGCGAAGAAGATGGCGGCACGAAGAAGGACGACATGCAGGGGGCGGCTTGAGCGAGTGTAACGTAGGCCAGCCCTGAACGCGCCGAAGAAGTTCTCTTGTAGAGCGTCGTTGGCGTTTTTGGCACGTGGCCACCACACCAGAGCCGCGATAACGAAGATGTAGCTTGCAACGTCTGCGCCATAGGTGATCCCCGCCCCGAACGCTGCCAAAAGCAAACCGCCAGCAGCTGGGCCGATGGAACGAGCGATATTGATGCCGAGGGAGT
This sequence comes from Agrobacterium sp. 10T429, assembly GCF_056393925.1. Classification (NCBI taxonomy): domain Bacteria; kingdom Pseudomonadati; phylum Pseudomonadota; class Alphaproteobacteria; order Hyphomicrobiales; family Rhizobiaceae; genus Agrobacterium; species Agrobacterium sp. 10T429. The sequence goes on along the minus strand of NZ_JBFTGV010000010.1, from coordinate 39,888 downwards.
TGAGAGCGACAGCGCTCTTCACGTCCTCGCGTTTCACCAGTTCAGGAACAATCGCCTGCCAGGTCGGGCCCATCAATGCGGCACCAATGCCGCCGAGGAACGTCAGGCCGATCAGTGCGCTCACGGAAAGCATGCCTGTCTGCGAGAGGACCATCAGCGAGATACTTACGAAGGCCAGCAGGAGCTGGACCGCAATCAGGAACTTGCGGCGATCCAGAATGTCGGTGAGAACGCCTGCCGGAATGGCAAGCAGGAAGATCGGCAATGTTCCGGCCGCCTGAACCATGGCGACTGCAGCAGGCGATGCCGAGAGGTCCGTCATCAGCCATGAGCTTGCGACATCGCGCATGAAGCTTCCGGTATTGCCGAGAACCGTTGCAATCCAAAGGACCGCGAAGACGGGCTGTGCGAGAGGAGCAAAAGTGCCCCCGGATGTTTTCGCGGCGCTCATTTACCCGCTCCCTTTGCAAGGTCGGCCGCTGCAACGAAGATGAATGCACCGGCCAGACCGATGTGTTCGAAGAAGGCGTTCGTTGCCATCATGCGGTCCATGCCGGGCGCCATTTCCCAGAAGCGAAGAGCAATGAACGTTGCGAGAAGCGTAAAGCCTGCAAGTGCGAGTGCGCCTGCCCAGCGCAGGAAGCCCGAGACCACCATCGCGGAGGCCGTAAGCTCGAACACGATGACGACGACGGCAAAGAGAGCGGCAGGCTGCAGACCGAAATGATTCATCTCAGCAAGCGCGCCATTGAAATCGAAAATCTTGGTGAGTGGACCCTGGATGTAGGCAGCGCAGAGAGCAAGCAGCGATACAGTTCTCGTAATGGGAGAGCCGACGACGCGTGCAAGTCCGCTCAAGGCCGAATTCGATATAGGGGATTGGTAGGTCATATCCTGCTCCTTTTTGGTCGCTGACGTGATCGAGCGGCCGCGTTTGATGGAGCGATATTGGCCGGTGATCGCTCTGCCAACAATTGCAGCAATAGTTTCGATTTAATTGCCAATATTGCAATTATAGGGTCGGATCGCTTGGGCGAACAGAAGTCGCCCAAGCGAGGACACGATCAGACTGCCCAGCAAGAGCAGCCAAGAGCGCCGAAGAAACCCTTGAGGTCGGCGATCGGCAGTTTCGAGGTCCAGGCTCCCGCATGGTCGTGACCATGCACGCCGCAATCGCTGGCGCAGCCACAGGTCGAGATAGCCGTGCGCCTTAGAGACCGCGCGCCAGCACCTTCCGGCTCGCCCCATGCAGCATATCCGCCGAACTTGCGGACTGGAGACCAGTCGGGCATTGCAGGCGGCACGTCGTTCTCGTCGAGCGTTTTGAAGTCACCCGCTCCATAGACGATTTTGCCGCCAACCATGGTCAGCTCCGATACCAGGAACGAGATCTCGTCTTCGGCGCAGGAGAAGAAGTCCTTGTCGGGAACGACAAGGTCGGCGAACTGGCCTTTCTCGATACGGCCTTTCTTGCCTTCTTCATTCGAAAACCATGTGACTTTTTCAGTCCACATCCGCAGAGCCGTCTCGCGATCGAGGCAGTTGGCACGCGGATAGAGTTGCATGCCACCAACCGTCTTGCCGGTCACCATCCAGGACAACGAGACCCAGGGGTTGTAGGAGGCGACGCGGGTCGCATCCGTGCCGGCGGAAACGTTGACGCCCTTGTCGAGCATCTTTCGGATCGGTGGGGTCGCTTCGGCAACGCCTTGGCCATATCGCTCGACGAAATATTCGCCCTGATAGGCCATGCGATGCTGGGTTGCGATGCCGCCACCAAGGGCCGCAATGCGGTCGATGGACCGGTCCGAGATGGTTTCGGCATGGTCGAAGAACCAGTTCAAACCTTCAAGCGGAATGTCCTTGTTGACCTTCTCGAAGACATCAAGCGAACGGGAGATTGTCTCGTCATACGTGGCGTGCATGCGCCATGGCCAACGGTTCTCGGCCAGAACGCGCACCACTTCTTCGAGTTCGCCTTCCATTTCCGGCGCCATTTCCGGACGTGGCTGGCGAAAGTCCTCGAAGTCCGCCGCGGAGAAGACCAGCATTTCGCCGGCACCGTTGTGACGGAAATAGTCGTTGCCCTGCTTGTATTTGACCGAAGACGTCCAGTTGAGAAAGTCTTGCTTTTCTTCCTTGGGCTTCTGGGTGAAGAGATTGTAGGCCAGACGCACCGTCATCTGGTTCTCGTCAGAGAGTTTTTGAATGACCTCGTAGTCATCAGGGTAGTTCTGGAAGCCACCGCCTGCATCAATCACACCCGTTACGCCAAGACGATTGAGCTCACGCATGAAATGGCGGGTGGAGTTGACCTGATAGTCGAGAGGCAGTTTGGGTCCCTTGGCAAGGGTGGAGTAGAGAATGCCGGCATTAGGCTTGGCCAGCAACAGACCAGTCGGATTGCCGTTGGCATCACGGGTGATTTCGCCACCGGGTGGATTGGGCGTATCGCGGGTGTAACCGACAGCGCGCAGTGCAGCACCGTTCAAGAGCGCGCGGTCATAGAGGTGCAGCAGAAATACTGGGGTATCTGGCGCGACCGCGTTGATCTCCTCAATCGTCGGCAGACGCTTCTCCGCAAACTGGTGTTCGGTGAACCCGCCGACAACACGCACCCATTGCGGGGCTGGCGTTATCGCCACCTGGCGCTTGAGCATGTCCATTGCATCTGCCAGCGAGCGCACGCCGTCCCAGCGCAATTCCATATTGTAGTTTAGCCCGCCACGCACAACGTGGGTGTGGTTATCGATGAGGCCGGGCAGGACGCGCTTGCCCTTGAGATCGACGATCCTGGTGTTGGAACCAGCAAGGGACATGACCTCGCTGTCCGAACCGACTTCAAGAAACAGTCCATTCTTGATGGCGACCGCGGTCGCGTTTGGATTGGTGCGGTCAAGGGTCGTGAAGCGACCGTTATGGAGGATCAGGTCTGGGTGCATGGTATCTATTCCGGTCTGGTTGGGATCGGCGGCATTGGCCTTTGAGAAGAGGTTCGAAAACGCCAGGCTCGAGGCCGCTCCAAGGAAGGTTCGGCGCGTCGTCATCAGCTCCGCTCCTCCAAATTGGTTTGCGAACGATGGGCAATCTCCGGAGAATTTCCGCCCTTCGGCATGTGACCGAACATGTGCGGCTTCACCTGCTGGAGCCAGGAAACCGCTGCCGGCTCCTTACTCCAGAGCGATTTGGCGAGCGGGATGATCTGCTCACCGACGAGAATGCCGAGCAGGCCGACAAGCGCGATAACGGGCGGAGCAGGCGAACGCACGTTGAGCAGGCTGTAGACGATGCCGACCAGCAGACCCGCGCCAAGAGACAGAAGATAGATTTTCATGAGAGTCATCCTCGTTAAAACGGACAACCGCTCCGATGCGTCACCGGAGCGGTTGATCTGGCTTACTTCGCGGGGTTCGGCCCGATGCGCTTGCCATGGCTGACGCGTTCGGCACCGCCGTGGACGTGGGTGACTGCGTAATCGATGCCCATGCCGTAAGCGCCGGAATGCTCCTTCACCAGTGTGGTGACCGCATCGTAGGTTTCCTTGCGAGCCCAGTCGCGCTGCCATTCGAGCAAGACCTGCTGCCAGGTGACGGGTATGACGCCAGCCTGCACCATGCGGTCCATTGCATATTTGTGCGCATCGGAAGAGGTGCCGCCGGAAGCGTCGGCGACCATGTAGATTTCGTACTCCGGAACGTCATGCAAAGCAGAGAGTGCAAAGGTCGTGTTGCAGACTTCGGTCCACAGACCGGAGACGACAATCTTCTTGCGGCCGTTGGCAGCATTCTTTGCCAGCGCATCGCGTACGTTCTGATCATCCCAGGAGTTCATCGAGGTGCGTTCAAGGATGTCATTCTGCGGATAGACGGCCAAAAGTTCGGGGAAGGTGTTGCCGGAGAAGCTCTCGGTCTCAACCGTGGTAATCGTGGTTGGCACGTTGAAAATCTTGGCAGCCTTGGCCAAGCCAACAACGTTGTTCTTCAGGGTCTGGCGGTCGATAGACTGAACGCCGAATGCCATCTGCGGCTGCTGATCGATGAAAATGAGCTGGCTGTTGGCGGGGGTAAGAACTTCAAGCTTGGACATGTCAATTCCTCTTCGGTTGTTTTGGACCGCGAATGCGGCCGGTTATGAAATGAGCAGGACCTTTCGGTCGGATGCCGTGCCCAGGGACACAGCTTCCAAGACCGTCGGGAAGTTGAAACCGATGCTTTCTTTCGCTTGCTGCCTCGGCTGCTGAAAGAAAAGGTAGCGCGAGTTGCGACCCCGTAGAATTGCAATATTAATTGCGAATGAATTGCTTTTATCGCAACAATAATCTCTCGATCCGGCTGAGCTGCGGACTTCGCACGGGGCTGCGATACGCGGCCACTCGTTCCGAAAACTTCTGAAGGAAATTTGATGCGCAGAGTCGGCGTTGAAGACCTCTGCAGCGTCCTTGATTTCGCTGCTCGGTGGGAAGCGATTTGGTTGAATTTGCCCTGCGCGGCACTGCCACTGAACAACCGTTGCGCGGTGTGTGAGCCGCGTAACCCTTGGCAGTCTGCCGTTGAGTATTGACGCGACAAGATGGCGGGTCACGGTTGGCATTGACGCCCCATATCGCGATCACGTCGCCTTATACTTGATCTGAACAACCGTTATTCCAAATTGCAGGTGGGTTCGTGCGACCAAGGAGCCAAGCCTGTCACAGCATACTCCCATTCGGGATAGAGCCACGGGCTCACATCAGCCGTGGGATATCGTCAAAGAAGAACGTGGAGAAGCCCGCCGTTGTGGAGTAACTATCCATGGATATGGATAAAGCTATCAGGACGTGGCGGTACCCTCGTCGTAGGCAGAAAACACGCCCGCAACCCAGTCTGCAAATACCCGATACTTCACGCTCGGAAACCGGCCCGCTGGCCTAACTATGTGAACAGGATAACGTGGTGGCGCCCAATCTTGCAGGATGGGGACCAGTGCGCCGCGAGCGATATGGGCGCGTGCCAAAAATTCAAATGTCTGTCCAATACCCAGCCCCGCTAATATACCATGCAAATGCGCAGTCGCATCACTGGTGGAGAGCTTGATCGGGCTGTAGATTTCTATTTTCTCGTCACCATTCATCAATCGCACTGGTGCGGCCTTCAGGCTGCGCGCGAAAAAGTACTGAACGAAAACATGATCACGCTGCAGATCCGATGGCGAAGCTGGCACGCCGTATTTTTCGAGGTACGCCGGGGTGGCGCAGGTTACTATCTCGACGCTGCATAGTTTCTTCGCAACAAGAGATGCGCTGGGCAGATCTCCGGCACGAATGACGCAATCTATTCCCTCTTCAACGATGTCGGCCTGACGTTCTGTCACACCAAGGTGCAACTCGATCTCTGGATAGAGCGCGTAAAACTCTGGCAACCGAGGGATCAGAATCGTATTGGCGAAGGTCCCTCCTACGTCAACACGAAGTTTTCCCCTCGTGGCAAGGCGCCCGCGGGTCGCCTCGTTGTTCATTTCATCGAAATCGGCGATCAGCCGGAGGGCGCGCTCGTAATAAGCAACGCCCTCGGGTGTCACCGTGAGTGAACGTGTCGTTCGTTCCAGCAATTTGAGGCTCAAGCTGGCCTCAAGATCCTGAACAAGCTTGCTCACGGTGGACCGTGGCGCACCCATCGTGCTGGCAGCCTTTGCAAAGGATCCGGCCTCGACGACGCGAACAAAGGCTCTGATTGCTCCCAATTGATCCATTGGCATTTCTCCATAGAAGCCCGATCAGTTGCCACAGACACCAGTGAGCGGGGGTTGTTAGGCAGTCAGCGGCTCGAGATTTGCCTGGATCTGGTCACGGAACGCTTCATACCGGCTCGGCAACTTAAGCGCCTCGCCCAGATGTGCCGTGTCCTCATCCCGGTCAAACCCCGGCTCGTTCGTGGCAATCTCGAACAACACGCCGCCTGGTGTGCGGAAGTAGATTGCCCAGAAATAATCGCGGTCAATGACGGGCGTAACCTGATAACCGGTGTCCATCAGTGCCTTGCGAACTTCGAGTTGCTTTTCGCGGTTTTCGACGGCAAAGGCGATATGGTGAACCGAACCGGCGCCCTGACGGGCAAACGACGTTTTCGGCAGTGCTGCGACATCAATCGTATCGGCGCCGTTTCCATTGGGAATGATAAAGCGGGTCACGTCACCTTCCTTCTCGGCGCGTTGATACCCCATGAAACCCAGAAGCTCTTCTGTCGCGGCAGTATCGTGCAGGCTGAACCGGGCGCCGGCAAAACCGCGGATAGCTGCATCGCCCGGAACGCCGTCCGCCAGCCACGGCGCGCGGTTGTCATCGGCAGATTCAATCAGCGCCAGACTGTCACCGTCCGGACCCATGAATTGAAGTCTGTTGGCGCCAAAGACGGTGTCAGTTTTCAAGCCATCGACACCGTGCGCGGTAAACCGATCCTGCCAGAATTTCAATGCGCCCTTTGGCACGGAGAACTGGGTTTCCCCGACCTCACCAACACCGGGACGACCCAGCATCATGTTCGGGAACGGGAAGTAGGTCATGACGGTGCCTGCGGAGCCGTTCTCGTCACCATAATAAAGGTGGTAGACGTTTGGGTCATCGAAGTTAACGGTCTGCTTGACGCGACGCAGGCCCAGTGTGTCGGTGAAGAAGCGATTGTTCTGACGCGCATCCGAAGCCATTGAGGTTACGTGATGCAGTCCCTTGATATCCTTGATCATGTCATTGCCTTTCAATGTCGCCGTTAGTGTTTGGCTGTTGACGAATATCTAGGCCGATTGATCACGTCAGAGAATTGCAATATTCATTTCGACTGCGTTGCTCTTTTTGAAACAATCCCAATGAACGATTACAAAGCTCTGCGAACCTTCCTCCTTGCGGCCGAAAAGCGAAATTTCGCCCAGGTTGCCCGCGAACTCGACATGACGCCGGCTGCAGTCACAAGGGCTATTGCGGCACTTGAAGCCGAACTCGGCGTTCAGCTGTTTGTCCGTACGACCCGGCAAGTGTCGCTGACAACAGACGGTGCGATCTTCGCCGCCCAGATTCAGCCGGCGGTGAAGACGCTTGAAGAAGCGCGCCGCGACGTGATGAACGCTCACAAAGCCGACGAAGGGCGTCTCAGGATCAGTGCGCCGACGTGGTTTGGCAAGGCGGTGCTCCCACCGATCCTCTCCGGCTTCAAAGAGCGGTACCCGAAGATGGGCTTCGAGATATCACTGTCCGACGGACTGGTGAATATCGTTGATGATGACTACGATCTGGCGATCCGCATCTCGTCTCAGCCATCGGACAAGTTCACGATATGGAGGAAAATCCGCGTCGTGCCGCGCATTCTGGTTGCGGCACCGGGAAGCCGGTTTGTCGAGATGCAGCATCCGAACGAGCTGACGCCAGACGATTGCCTCGCCTATAGCGGCGAAAGCCGGCGAGAGAACTGGGTGCTCTCGGACGGCGGCACGAGCATGACGATATCGGCAGGGCGCGCCTTCAGCGCCAATAATGGTGAGGTTCTGGCCGACATGGCCGCAGATGGAGCAGGCGTTGCCATGCTGCCGAACTTTCATGTCTCGGAACACCTCAAGAGTGGGCGCCTCGTGCATGTCTTCAAGGGCTGGGCCCCACCCGATCTGTGGTTGACCCTCTACTACCCGCCCTATCAGGCTCTGCCTCCCCGCATTGCATCCTTCTCCAAATTCTTCGAGGAGCAGGTTGCGGCGCAGATGGTCATGCTTGATTGATATCCCGGACTGTCCCGCCACAGCGTCCTTGCTGTGCGGAGATCTCGGCCGCGACCCGCGCCTGTAACTGCCAGAGGTTTCGATCGCGAATGCCCTCTGCCTGAAGATCGACGATCGTGTTGTGCAGATACTGGGCGCAGGAACCGCCCTCTCCGCAGGCGCTGGCGATCAGTTTTGCGGTCGTTTCCACCGGTAGCGGCGCCGTCAGACCCGCGCGCTTTGTGCTCGCCCAGAATGTCAGAGCCTTCTGGATGCCGTCAGGCGTTTTGACCTTTACCCAGCGCACCATGTCGATGACTTCCCGATACCTGATTTCGCGGGCGACGAGAGCTCGAAGGTCGACACGCCGCCGCTCGGACGAGAGTTGCAGGATGACACCGTCGCACTGTCCACCACGCTCAAGCGCCATCATCAGACCTGGCTGTGCGCTCGTTGCCCGCCAGCGCTCGATTTTCAGGGAAAACGAACGATGCCAGCCATGGGCGGTGGCGCGTCGCCTGCCGGCTGGCTTGAACTCAGGATTCCAGATCAGGGAACCGTATGCAAACACCCAGATCGGATCGCTATCGGCTTCACGCTCGATAGCGGCAACCAGAGCGTCAAGTTCTGTTTCAGATAACGGCGTCCAGCCCGGCTCCGGGCCGTCGTCACGGACGTCTCTGATGGTCAGGGCTACAAGCTCGGGCGTCAACTGCATCGTCGTCTCGATCGGTAGTGCGGCAAGGATTGCATCAGTGGCCGTGGCAGGTTCCGCCACGGCCACCTCTTATCGTCAGGATCGAATGAATGCCAGAAGATCGGCGTTCAGCACATCGGCATTCACGGTCAGCATGCCATGCGAGAAGCCGGGATAGGTCTTCAGCGAACCATTCCTCAGCAGCTTGGCGGACTTCAGTGCAGAATCCGCGATTGGAACGATCTGATCGTCTTCGCCGTGGAGAACGAGCGTCGGCACCGTGATTGCCTTCAGATCTTCCGTCTGGTCGGTTTCGGAGAAGGCCTTGATGCCATCATAGTGCGCCTTTGCACCGCCCATCATGCCCTGGCGCCACCAATTCTGGATTACGCCTTCCTGAACCTTGGCGCCATCGCGGTTAAAACCGTAGAACGGGCCGGCCGGGACATCGCGGAAGAATTGCGCCCGATTGGCCGCCAGCGCCGAACGGAAGCCGTCGAACACTTCGATCGGCAGGCCTTCGGGATTGGCTGCGGTCTTCAGCATCAGCGGCGGGACTGCCGATACCAGAACGGCCTTGGCGACACGACCGGCCGGCTGACCAAACTTCGCCACATAGCGTGCCACTTCGCCACCGCCGGTGGAATGGCCGATATGCACGGCATTTTTCAGATCCAGCGCTTCGACGACAGCGAAAGCGTCGGCGGCATAGTGGTCCATATCATGCCCTTCGGAAACCTGGGCAGAGCGTCCGTGGCCACGGCGATCATGGGCAACGACCCGGTAACCGTTGGCGAGGAAGAACAGCATCTGGGCATCCCAGTCGTCAGACGATAACGGCCAGCCGTGATGAAATACGATGGGCTGAGCATCCTTGGAGCCCCAATCCTTGTAGAATATTTCGACACCGTCCTTGGTGGTGATAGTACCCATGGTCTTGTTTCCTTCGATTGATGTGTTGGTGGGGGCAGCGTTTGCTGCGAAGGTGAATACGGGTGAAATGGCCATCGCCGCTGCGGCTGCACCAACTGAAAGCAGTGCGCCACGGCGCGTTATGGAAAAGTCGTTCTGGGTCATTTCACGTCCTGTAAATGTATGGTTTCGTGTTTCAGGCGACGCCGTTGCTCGTCTGATGCGTGGATATTGCTACCAAGTCGCGGGCACAACAATTGAACTAATAATTCATAGTTTGTTGTGAAATTCGAAATAATACGTTCCGGTCGTTATCGGGACAGTGCGGATTGTCCCGATAACGCGGAATCTATCATTTCTGCTTTGCCGAGACGGCCTTTGCGGCTGCATCGATGGTATCAGCGACGACCGTCGGCTGCGTCATGAACAGGGCGTGGCTTGCTGAGACCTTGGTGATCTTGGCTTTGATGCGTTCGGCCATATGGATCAGCATTGCCTGGTCGAATGCCTTGTCCTCAGTAGCGATCACAGCCCAGCTGGGCTTGGTACGCCAGGCAGCATGTTCGAGCTTCGTGCCGAACGCCGACATGTTGATCGGGACCTGAGCGTCCCTCATGAACGCAACATCGGCATCGCTAACGTCATGAGCAAAACCAGCCTTGAACTTTGCCGGGCTGACATATCCAAAACCATCCTTCGTGGTTTCGATGACGAATTCCGATGCGGGAGCAAACCCCTGATATTGCTGGGCTGTCGTTTCGCCGGCATCTGGTGAGAGCGCAGAGACATAGACGAGGCCAGCAACCTTTTCATCAACGCCCGCTTCTGTAATGACGGTGCCGCCCCAGGAATGTCCGACCAGAATGACCGGACCATTCTGCCGCTCGAGAGCACGCTTTGTGGCGGCAACGTCGTCTGCCAGAGAGGTCAGGGGATTCTGGACGATGGTCACGCGGTAACCACGCTTTGTGAGATTGTCGTAGACACCCTTCCAGCCAGAGCCGTCAGCAAAAGCGCCATGGACGAGCACGACGTTTTTTACGGACTGGTTCTGGGAAATGGTGTCGGCAGCGTTTGCCGGCAGTGCGGCAGACAATGCGGCGGCGGCAATTGCAGAAAGGGCGGTTGCGGACTTGCGTGTCATGGCTTCTTCCTTTTTGTTTTGCGATAACTGTTATCGCGATATACATAAGCTGACAGATGCCGATCCTTCCGTCAAGATAATTATTATCGCGATATTTATTTTTGCCGTATGATTGGCTATATGTATGTGTGAAGGAGCCTAGAATGACCATACGTCACAACAATCCACCGCCCTTGCACGACCAGCTGTGCTACGCAATTTATACTGCCGGCATTGCCATCCAGCGCGCTTACAAGCCCCTTCTGGATGAGCTGGGGCTGACGTACCCGCAATATCTCGTGCTAAACGTGCTTTGGAGCGGAGATGAGCAAACCGTTGGCGCCATTGCAAACGCCCTCGCATTGGAATCGAGCACACTGACGCCGCTCTTGAAGCGCCTTGAGACAGCCGGCTTGTTGCGCAGGACCAGAAACCTCAGCAATGAGCGGCAGGTGGTGATCGCGTTGACCGAGGAAGGCCGCGCATTGCAGCACAGGGCGGGCTGCCTCAGCGACACCTTGCTTGCAGCTTCAATGCAAACTCCAAAGGAGCTGGCCGATCTGAACCACGACGTCCGCCATCTCCGCGACGCGATCTATTCACAGATCGGCGGGTGGGACGCGCCCGCCTGATCTGCAGGCGCATCTCGGAACCTACGCTGTCGGCACCGTCCCCCCATCAATTGTGTATTCGGTACCAGTAATCGAAGCCGCGCGGTCGGAAGCGAGGAAGGCGATCAGGTTTGCGACCTCTTCCGGTTTTGCCGGGCGGCCGAGCGGAATGCCGCCCAGTCCATCCATGATGATCTTCTTGCCACCCTCAAGGTCAGTTCCGGCCTGCTTCGCCAGGCGCTCTGCAAGGTGGACGGAGGCTTCCGTTTCGATCCAGCCCGGCGAAACCCGAACGACGCGCACGCCTTTGGGCGACACTTCCTTCGACATCGCCTTACTATAGGTCGAAAGTGCCGCTTTTGCTGCGGCATAGGCTGTTGTCGATTCCGGAAGTGGCAGGACTCTCTGGATGGATGTCACATGCACGACGACGCCGCTTTCCCGGGCGACCATATCCGGGACCAGTTGCCGATCCAGTCGGACAGCCGGATAAAGGTTAAGCGACATTTCCTTGTGCCAGTCATCCTCCGACAGGGCAGAAAAGCCGCCCCCCGATGCTGAGGAGCCACCCAGCATATGGACGATGACATCGACGCCGCCAAGGCGCCGCCGCGTGGCCTCTGCGACGATTTCACATCCCTCTTCGGTGCTCAGGTCCGCATCGACGAACAATTCTTCCGGCATGTTTTCCGGACGGGCACGCGCTGTCGTCAGCACCTTTGCGCCGAGTTCGCGAAACAGGCTGACGGTCGCAGCGCCAGCACCCTTGGTTCCAGCCGTAATGAGTGCGCGTTTGCCTTTCAGATTGAGAAAGTCGATCATGACCGGATCTCCAGCCTGACGATCCTGTCGTCCTTGATCGTGAAGGCATGGATTAGCATCACCGGACTACCGGGAAACTTGCCACTCACCCTCGCCCGCACGAGTGCCTTGTCACCGTCAACCGTGGTTTCCACAGGTTCGGCAACGTATTGAGCCGACCTCTTGGCGGCCACCCACCATTGACGGATGGCGGCAGTGCCCTGATAGCGGGCATTCTCGTCCTCGACCACCGCATCGACATCAAGCGTTTGCAACAGCCCGTCGGCATCGTTGCGGGTGTCGGCGTCAAAATACATATTCACAACTTGGGGCATATCCATCTTATTTCTCCTTGTGAGGTGCCCCTAAGTTAGTGCTCTACCATTGCATGGATAAGTGGGATAAACATGCACGCGATGTTGAACAGATCGGGATAATGAAACAGTTAAACCTTAGGGAACTCGAAGCAGTCATCGCGATCGCCAGGCGCGGGACGTTTCGCGCAGCGGCTATCGATCTCGGTATGTCCACAACTGCGCTCAGCCACACCATCGGCAGGCTTGAGGCGGGGCTCGGCGTACGATTGTTCAATCGCACTACGCGCAGCGTCTCGCTGACAGATGCCGGCAGGCTCTTTGTACAGCAGGTTGCGCCTTCACTTCAGGACCTTCATGCCGCTCTGGAAACGGTGCGCTCTCAACGCGAGACACCGTCTGGAACGATACGCATCAATGCGGCACCGTTTGCAGCACGCGCCATCATCTCACCGCTCGTGCTTGAGTTCCTGCGTCGCTATCCCGAGATGAATGTCGATCTGGTCACGGAAGGAAAAATGGTTGATATCGTCAATGACGGTTTTGATCTGGGCGTAAGGGTGGCAGGTCTCGTTCCCAGCGACATGATTGCCGTTTCGCTCGGCCGGCCACAGCGACACGCTGTTGTCGGTTCTCCGGACTATTTCGCACAACATCCCAAACCCGTGGTTCCTCCCGATCTTCTCAATCACAGATGCATTCGCGTTCGCTTGCCGGACGGCTCACTGTTTCGATGGCGGTTTGAAAAAGACGACGAGCCGGTGCAAATCGATGTGCGAGGCCCGATCACACTCGATGAAGCGGGCCTTGTGAGGACTTCGGTGCTGGAAGGTACCGGCCTGGGCTATACCATGGAAGAGGAAGTGCTTTCCGAGATCAGGGCCGGGCGCCTTGTCCGGGTTCTGGAGGACTGGACACCACCGTATCCGGGGCTCTGCCTGTATTATCCCGGGCGCCGAAATCTGTCGGCTGGAGTGAAAGCGTTTCTTGATCTGGCCCGCGAGCTTTCGCGACGAGCGGCTGACTGACCCGCTGACCCCGCATTTGTAGTGGCGGCCCTTTGGGGAGCCGCCACACATGTCTTGGGATAGGGAAACAATCAAGCCTTGATGAAAGCCAACAGGTCTGGATTGATCACGTCGGCATGCGTGGTCAGCATCCCGTGCGGGAAGCCCTTGTAGATCTTCATCGTGCTGTTCTTGATCAGCTTGGCCTGAAGCTCTACGGCGGCCTTGTAGGGAACGACTTGGTCGTCATCACCCTGGGTCACCAGCGTGGGAACGGTAATCGCCTTCAAGTCTTCGGTCTGATCTGTCTCCGAAAACGCCTTGATACCTTCATAGTGCGCCACGGCGCTGCCCATCATCCCCTGGCGCCACCAATTGTCGATCACACCCTGCGAAACTTTCGCATCCGGCCGGTTGAAACCATAAAATGGGCCCGACGCAACATCGAGGAAGAACTGCGCGCGATTGGCTGCCAGGGCGCTACGGAACCCATCGAAGACTTCCATCGGCGTGCCATCAGGATTGGCTGCGGTTTTCAGCATCAGCGGCGGAACGGCGCTGACGAGGATAGCCTTTGCCACGCGGCCCTGTGGCTGACCATGCCGTGCGACGTACCGAGCGACTTCGCCGCCGCCTGTGGAGTGGCCGATATGAACGGCATTGCGCAGGTCAAGATATTCGGCGACGGCGGAGGCATCGGCAGCGTAATGATCCATGTCGTGACCATTGCTCACCTGGCTGGAGCGTCCATGGCCGCGGCGGTCGTGGGCCACGACACGATATCCCTTGCTGAGGAAGAACAGCATCTGGGCATCCCAGTCGTCTGACGACAGCGGCCAGCCATGGTGGAAGACGATCGGCTGTGCATCCTTCGGACCCCAGTCCTTGAAGAAGATCTCTACGCCGTCTTTGGTGGTGACGAAATTCGTGGTCATCGATGCAATTCCTTCTGGGTTACGGGAAATTTTCTTTTCGGAAGCCATCGCCGGCATGGCCAAGGCAAGAGAAACCGTGGTGCCGGCCAACAGGACCTGCCGACGGGACAGTGAAAGTTCGTTGATCATGGGCCTCTCCGAAATTTCGCGCGCTCATTCGGCGCCGCGGGTGCTTTCGAACAGGAACCAGGCACGGCGCTCTGCCTCATCCACCCAGTTTTCGATCAGGCTGGCGGTTGCGATGTCGCCATGGTCTTCACAAAGATTGTGTGTCGCCTTCATCAGCGAGACGAGTGTGAGGTTATCGTCGCGAAGCTCGGCCAGCATATCCGCCGGGGTCACGAAATCGGCGTCGTTGTCGAGAAGCCGCTGCAACCTGGAAATATGGCTGATCGAACGAAGTGTGGTGCCGCCGATCTTGCGAGCTCGCTCGGCAATGTCGTCCGTCATGGCGAAGATCTGCTCGCCCTGCTCGTCCAGCATCAGGTGGTAATCACGGAAATGCGGACCGCTCATATGCCAGTGAAAATTCTTCGTCTTGAGATAAAGCGCGAAGACATCGGCCAGCAGCGCCGTCAACGCGCCGGAAATATCGGCGGTTGCGTTCGTGCCAAGGGCAGTCGGTGTTGCAAGAGGCGACTTGCGATGTTTTTCAGCGAGGGTGCGGTTCATGGTAATCTCCATTGGGTTTGGGTTTGGGTTTGGGTTTCAGGGATTCAGGGCTTCAGAGCCGTGCAACGATCAGCGGATCGTCGATATCGACAGGAAGAGGCAGGAGGGCTTGCTCGGAAAGGCCCAACTGGCTAGCGATCACATTGCGTGAATAACCGGCCGCCGCTGCTCGGTAACCGATATCTTGTGGCGCGCTGTGACTGAAGAAAATCAGGATATGCAGTGTGCCACTGCCGGCGTTTTCGATGTGATGCGGGTAAGCCGGCGGCACGAAATAGGCGTCGCCCGGATGGATCGAATAGGTGTCAGCGCTTCCATCGGGATCAAGGACTGTCATCTGACCGGTCCCTTCGAGCACATAGCCCATTTCGGCGGTCTCGGGGTGCCAGTGCGGTTCGCGCAGGCCAATCTCGCTGATGCGGACAGAAAACATCGAAAGACCATTTAGAACAGACCAAGCCGGAGCCTGCGCGGTCCTTGCAGAGCCCGCCGGCGACGATACGTGCGGCGCTGACTCCTCGACACGGAATTTGAGCCTGTTTGGATGAAGCGCCTGCTTTTCAACGGCTGGCTGGGCCTGCAGGTCGAATATCTCTGTGTTTGCGTTCAGCCTGCCAAAACTCGGCGGCGTTTGCGGTTGCCACTCGAATGTGCTCAGCAGCACGGCGTCGGACATCACGTCGAAGGCGCCAGACAGGCCGAAATCTTCCGGATCCTCGTTCGAAAAGGCAAGGATGAACTCCGCCTCCGTCTCACCGGTATTTTCAATTGCGTGAACCGTGCCTGACGGAACGAAGAACATTTCGCCAATGCCGATAAGAAAGACGTCGCGGCTGCCATGATTGCCGACGACAGTCACCAGTGCCTGGCCGCGGACACAGTAGCCCAGTTCATTGGCATTCGCATGCCAGTGAGGCTCCCTGATCGCGTGTGCCGTGAGCACCAGCCTGCGTATTGAAAGGCCTTTGAGGATTGGCAGTTGATTGCGACCAAGGCACATGATCGATCCCGCCGGGCTTTCGAAGGCTGCAGGCCGGTCCTTGAGAGAAAGAACATGTTTTGAAATCTGCATCTTCAACTCCTGCCCACATCGTTTGTTTGACGAGATGGTTGTAGGCGAGGATCTGGTTGTGCGGTATCCAATGCTTGGTTAGTCGGACTGACACCTAAGTATAGTGGCTCGCCTGCCGAACCGAGGCTACAAATTCAGGCCCTCCACTGAAGAGATGCTGGATGCCAATGCACCCTGAATGTTCAAGCGCGCCCTTTCACACGGATGTCGCGATCCATCTGAGGCCATCTCAGTCCTGGAATGGCCTTTCTTTTTTGCGCGGTTATGAGATTGAGTTTGCATAGGAATATTGGAATTGCCAATTGCGTTTCGGCAGCAGGGATGGCTTGATAATGCGGTCGATCTCAACGTGGGAAATCTCCTTGCATTCGCTGGTCCTGGTAAACCCGGAAAGACGGCTGCCGGCGCGCTTTGAACTTGGCGTGCTCGTCTGCGCATTTTTGCTCGCAGCGCTGATCTTCTATCTCGATACCTATACCGACATTCACAGCGCGCTTGCCACGCTCTATGTCATCACCTTGCTTCTGTCGGCAGAAACCCTGACAGAAAAAGGGACGATGCTGGTGACCGGTATCTGTATCAGTCTGGCGGCAGTCTCGTATCTTGCAGCTCATGGGCTGCAAACCGACCTCGCCGCAACCCTACGCCTGGCGGTCGCGGTTGCTGCAATGTTGATCACCTGCGCCTTGATCATCCGCAATCAGCGCGCGCGCCTCAATCTTGTGAAATTCAATGCCGCCCTGCAGAGCAGCGAAGAGCGCTACCGTACGATTTTCGAGCAAAGCCGCGTTGCACTTTGGGAGCGCGACTATTCGCAGGTCCGCGCAATGCTGATGGCGTTGAAAGCAAATGGTGTCAAAGACCTTGGTGCTCACGCTCGGGAGAACCCGGATTTTCTGGAGCGATGCATTGTCAGCGTCCCTACCGTTGCCGCCAACGCGGCGGCACTTGAATTGCTGGGCCATGTGGGCAACAGCAATCCCGGCTCCATGCGCCGCTATATTGCCCAGGACGACGCCACCTTTCTCGATCTCATCGCGGCAATTTTCAACAACGAGACGCATTTCGAAGGCAAGGGCAGCATCCTCACCAGCGATGGCACCAGCAAATTTGTGCTGCTGACCGTTGGCTTTCCTGAAGATCCTGCCAATTTCAACCGTGTCATTGTCGGTATGTTCGACATTACGGAGCGGGAACTCGCCCAGAAAGCACTGTTCGAGGCCCAGGCGGAATTGGCATTGGCGTCGCGCGCGGCAACCGTCGGCGCGTTATCTGCCTCGCTCGCGCACGAACTCAATCAGCCGCTCGGCGCCTTGGTGGTCAACGCCCAGACCCTGCAGCGCTGGCTGGATCGCGACCCGCCGGATCTGGCAGCCGTTTCCCGCTCAGCTGAGCGCATCGCTCGTGACAGCCAGCGTGCCAGCGACATCATTCAGAGCGCACGATCAATGCTTGGTAACCGCCCGCCCGATATCGAGCCGGTTTCGCTGGCCGATCTCGTCACGGAGACACGCGCGCTGATGGAGAGCGAGCTTGTCAGAAACGGGGTCATTGTTGAAATAGCTGAAGCAAGCGATGTGCCCACCGTCAACGCTGTGCGGATAGAGCTGCAGCAAGTCTTGATCAACCTGATCACCAATTCGCTTCACGCCATGGCCGAAACCCCGGAAGCGATGCGGCGGATATCGGTAACGATCGAGCCTGGGGATGATCAAAGCGTGATCATCAAGGTTCTCGACACAGGTCCCGGGCTCAGTCCGGACGTTCTCAAAAACCTGTTCAAACCATTCTGCACGACCAAACCAACCGGGCTTGGCATGGGCCTTGCCATCTGCCGCAGCATGCTCGAAGCCCGCGGCGGCACGCTGTCTGCCGGCAATCACACCGATGGTGGCGCATTGTTCGAAATGATCGTCCCGATGGAGGCAACCCATGAATGATGCGAGAAAGTCCGCCAAACCGCCGAACGGCGATACGCCGGTTGTCTACGTCGTCGATGACGATACTGCGATACGCGAGGCTTTGGTCGATCTGTTCCTGTCAATTCGAACAGAAGCAAAATCCTTTGAAAGCGCCCAGGACCTGCTCGAAAATGCCGATCTGGACCGACCTGGCTGCATTCTTCTCGACGTTCGCCTGCCCGGTGCGAACGGCCTTGATTTTCAGCTCCACCTGGAAAAACTGGGCAACCGAATGCCTATCATCTTCATGACGGGTCACGGTGATATACCAATGACAGTCCGTGCCATGAAAGCAGGCGCCATCGACTTCCTGACCAAACCTTTTCGGGACCAGGACATCCTCGACGCCGTCTCGGTCGCTTTTCAGAAAGATCGGGAAATGCGCCAGCAATCTGCTGCAAATGGCGCCGTCGTGGAGCTGGCCAAGACATTGACCCGCCGCGAGCATGAGGTCATGACGGCTGTCGTGCAAGGCCTGATGAACAAGCAGATTGCGTTCAACCTCGGGATCAGCGAGATCACGGTCAAGCTGCATCGCGGCAATGTCATGCGCAAAATGGAGGCGCGCTCCGTGGCCGAACTGGTGCGCAAGGCGGAACTGCTGGGCCTTTGAGGCCAAAACCTAGACCCTTGTATGGTGCAATGTTGTGTCTCGATGGCGCATATAGAAGCCAGTTGATTTTAAGAGGCAAGGCCCAATCAAATTGTCCAGAACACCTGTCATAGCCATCG
The DNA here is from genome assembly GCF_056393925.1 of Agrobacterium sp. 10T429. Taxonomy (NCBI): domain Bacteria; kingdom Pseudomonadati; phylum Pseudomonadota; class Alphaproteobacteria; order Hyphomicrobiales; family Rhizobiaceae; genus Agrobacterium; species Agrobacterium sp. 10T429. Next base: position 21,335 of record NZ_JBFTGV010000010.1, on the reverse strand, counting down.
TTGACGACGATCGGTCGATCCGCGAAGCCCTTGACGATCTCGTTTTGTCCTGCGGTTACGAGAGCCGGCTGTTTTCGTCTGCGGAAGACTTTCTGGCCTGCGGTGATCGCGTCGCGATCGACTGCATGCTGGTCGACGTTAAAATGCCAGGCTTGAGCGGCATCCAGATGCAGGACGTGTTAAACTCGCGTGGTGATCAAAAGCCGCCGATGATTTTCATGACATCCTATTGCGACGAGCGAACGAGAGCAGCGGCAATGGATGGCGGTGCATTCGCATTCCTTGGGAAACCAGTCGATTTCAACCAGCTTATACTGTGTCTTGAAGAAGCACTGAAGCACTGAAATTTCCAACACGTTCAGGAGTGGAACCATGTCTGATCAATGCTCGCACCTGCCGACGATCCGATCGGTCAAGCCCATGACGCTTGGCTGCGAGGAATGTCTCGAAACTGGCCAGATATGGCTTCATTTGAGGCTCTGCCGCGAATGTGGTCATGTCGGCTGCTGCGATCAGTCCCCCGGCCGCCACGCGACCGCGCATTTCCACACCACCCGCCACCCCATCATCGAGGGCTATGACCCGCCGGAAGGCTGGGGCTGGTGTTATGTGGACGAAACCATGGTGGACCTGCCTGATCAGACACCGCAACGCGGGCCGATACCGCGATATTACTGAACTTCGCCGAAAGATCGGCGGTGACCTGCGGACGACATTTCCAGCTGGAGGTAACAGATGGCAGATCTCAGCGCGCGCCTGGACCAGATGTTTCCGGTGCTCACCCCCCATCAGGTCGAGACGGCCAAGCGTTTTGCCAGCGGCGAGCCAAAAGATTTCGCCCGTGGTGACTTCGTCTACAAGGTAGGAGACCACGCAGCGCCCGCCTGGCTGGTGCTGAAGGGATCGATGGACGTGTTTCGCCACGAAGGTCTTTCCGGCGAGGCGCCGATCACGACGCATGGAGCAGGCCAGTTGTCTGGCGAAGTCAACCAGCTGTCGGGTCGACCGACACTTGCCGGGGCCCGCGCCGGGTCCGAGGGCTGCACGGCCATTCCCTTTGATGCCGCCCATTTGCGGGCCTTGGTGATCGGATCGGCCGATGTCGGCGAAATCATCATGCGCGCCTTCATCCTGCGCCGCGTCGGTCTGATCGATGCAGGCGCAGGTTCTGTTTTGATTGGAACCGCTGGCAATGCCGCGCTCTCGCGCCTGCAAGGATTTCTAGCCCGCAATGCCTTTCCCCACATCGTGCTTGATGCTGCCATGGAGGGTGAAGGTAAGGCGCTGATCGAACGTCTGGGTATTCTCGCCTCCGACCTTCCGCTAATGGTCTGCCCCAACGGCACCGTGCTCAAGAAACCGACCGATGCGGAGGCCGCAGCATGTCTCGGCATGACGCCGGACCTCAAGCCCGGAAAGCTCTATGACGTCGCTGTTGTCGGCGCTGGACCGGCGGGCCTTGCCACCGCCGTCTATGCCGCTTCGGAAGGGCTCGACGTCCTTGTCATCGACGAACACTCGATTGGGGGGCAGGCCGGCGCTTCGTCTCGGATCGAAAACTATCTCGGCTTCCCGACGGGCATATCCGGACAGGCGCTGGCGGGACGTGCCTACAATCAGGCACTCAAGTTCGGGGCGGAAATGGTTCTTCCCGTCGCTGTCAAAAATCTGATCCCTCCGAAAGATGACGCAGGTGTGCTGGCGCTCGAACTCGACGGTGGAAAATCGGTGACGGCCCGCAGTGTCGTCATCGCATCCGGCGCTCGCTACAGGCGGCCGGACATCACCAACATCGACGGTTTCGAGGGCAACGGCGTTTCCTATTGGGCCTCGCCGATCGAGGCAAAACTTTGCGCCGGCGAAGAGATCGTCCTGGTTGGCGGCGGCAATTCGGCAGGCCAGGCCATCGTTTTTCTGGCGCCTCAGGTCAAGACACTTCATCTGGTCGTGCGGCGCGCACTCGAAGATACGATGTCGCAATATCTGATCGACCGTATCAAGGCCCTGCCGAATGTCCAACTGCACATGCATTGCGAAGTGGACGCGATCAATGGCGATAACGCCACTGGCATCTCCTCCGCAAGACTGCGCAACCGCCTGGATGGAAGCGTGAACACCTTGCCGCTTCATCATCTCTTCCTTTTTATCGGCGCGGATCCGAACGCTGGCTGGATCAGCAGCCGGGTGCAAACCGACGACAAGGGCTTCATCGTCACTGGGCAATCCTTCGATGAGCATTGTCGTTTTTCCCGAAAGCCATTGCCTCTCGAAACCAGCCTGCCGAATGTCTTTGCCATCGGGGATGTCCGTGCCGGATCGACCAAGCGGGTCGCGGCAGCAGTTGGGGAAGGTGCCGCCGTCGTCTCGCAAATCCACGCCGCACTAAGCCTGATGAAGCCCCCAAACTGAAGCATCCGACCTTTCTCAAAATCAAAAACCCGCTGGCAGAAGCCAGCGGGTTAAAAATATCGTTCTTGAGTACCGTGACAGACAGCCGGTCGATACTCAGATAGCCGACGCACCGAGTTGCCGGCCATAAGCAACGATTTCCCGGCCAACCGCGATGCGATCATCCTCGAACCGCTGCAGGGCATTGGGAAGGTCAACCTCGGACTCCAGGCAGTTGCTCAACGCCATGACATCGCCCGCTGCTTTCGACACGCCCATCGCGGTGTGCGGACGCGCGACAAAGGCGGCGTCGCCGATGAGGACGACCGAACGGCCCGTCATGCGGGGCGACTCGTAGTCGAAAATGCCCTGGATAGAGGGGCTTGGCTCCGCCTCGACCGCCTGGGCGAATTGCGGCGGAAGCATCTGCAGCGCATCGACGCGCAACGCCTCCAGACGGTCGCTCGACAAGCCACCACGCGGCAGCGAAAATGCATGCGTTCGCCCATCCAGATCGGTGAACGTGTGGGCAAGTTCGCTTGCTGGCACTTTGCGATACCAGACCCAGTTATATCGGCGATTGCCGATGTCCATTTCGCCCTTTGAGCCCGGGACAAGATAACCGAGCGCATGTACGCCCGGCCTGACATGAAAGGCAAACCGGTCGAGAAGCAGATTAGCTGCCGTTGGAAGCCTCGTTTCCGGTATCAATCCACGCCATGCGACATAGCCGGAATAGCGGTTTTGAGTGTCTCCGGGATTGACCGCTGCGCGCACCACCGAACCAAGGCCATCGGCACCGATAACCAGATCGGCATTCACCCGCGTGCCGTCACCAAAAATCAGCTCCGCGCCACTCTCGCCATCCAGCACTTTGACGACATCCCGACCCAACACATAGCTTCCTGAAGCGATGCGGGAAGCGACAGTTTCGAATAGGTAATCCCAGGAGATCTGGGTCTGGGGCGCCTTAACGGTCTGGGCGATACGTCCGTCCTGATCGAGATAGATGCGTTCCTTAGCCACCACGCCGATACGGGCGACATGCTCGCAGCCAATCAGCCGGAGAATGTGCAGCAGGTCCCTCTGACCGACGAGGCCCGCTCCCCGACCTGCAAGACCGCTCTTCGATCGCTCGTAGATGCGGACATCGTGGCCAGCCTGTTGTAACATGATGCCAGCGAAGAGGCCGGCAAGCGAACCGCCGACGATTCCTATACGTAGCTTTTCCATCGTTCCGCCCTCAGTTTCCGACAACCGTCAGCGAATGCCGGCGATGATGAAATATTTTCACCGCGAAGGCTGCGAGGCCAAACGCAGCGCCGAGAAGGCTGACGACGAGCCAGCCGCCCTGCCCCCAGGCCAGTGTCGCCATCGCCGAACCTGTGGCACCACCCAGAAACATGCCAGTCATGAAGACCGTGTTGAGACGGCTACGCGCATCGGCATCCAGGGCATAAATGATGTGCTGGTTAGAAATCAGCGCGCTCTGTATGCCGAAATCAAGTACGATGACGCCTACAACCAAGGAAGCGATCGATGCCCAGAGGCCGAAGATAAGCCAGGCGGCGACCGTCAATCCGGCGCCCATCCAGACCACGAAATGCGGTCCCCGTCTGTCGGCAACAACTCCTGCCAGAGGCGCTGCAAATATGCCGACCGCACCGACGATCCCAAACAGACCCGCGACATCCGCACCGAGCTGAAATTCTGGCCCCGCCAGATAGAGAGCGAGGATGGTCCAGAAGGCCGTGAACGACGCGAACAGAAACGCCTGGATGATCGTCGCGGCCCTCAAGGCCGGGTGGCGTTTCCATAGCTGGCCGAGCGACCGGAGCGCCTGATGATATCGCAAAGTCGAGGTTGGCCGATGATGCGGCAGGACCGCAAACATGAGGCCCGCGGCGAGCAGGGCGAGCGGTACGCCGATCCAGAACATTTCCCGCCAGCCGGCGTGTTCGCCCACGAAGCCCGACAGGGTACGGCTGAACAATATGCCCGACAATACGCCTGCCATGACGGTGCCGATTGTGGCGCCGCGCTTTTCCGGCGCGGCCAGCGATGCCGCAAAGGGCACGATTTGCTGGGCGACTGTCGAGCATGCTCCAACCATGACCGATGCTGCAACCAGCATCCAGGCCGTCGGCGCCAGTGCAGCCAGCGCGAGCGCGGCGGCAAGCACCACGAATTGCCCGATGATCATCCGGCGGCGATTAACGAGGTCGCCGAGCGGCAGTAAAAGAAATAACCCCAGTGCGTAACCGAGTTGCGTTGCGGTGGGCACCATGCCGGTAACTGGCTGCCGACTGAAATCCGCCTCGATAAGCCCGAGCATCGGCTGATTGTAGTAGATGTTTGCGACGGCAATACCGCCCGCGACGGCCATGGCCAGAAGCGCCACTTGTCCGATCGCATCATTGTGGGTGGCGCTTGCCGCCCCGGCTTGCATCTGTCCTGTCTTTTCCATGATACTGTTCCACCGCCAATCTTGATCTGGGCAAAATATGCTCAATCTCGTTGGCCGCACATTCGATAGACGTCTACCTGGACCTATACATCGGTCTAGGTTCGTACTGATGCGTTCGATGCTAGATTTATTCAAACACGCTGAAGGGAGACTGTGATGAGCGAGAAGCGGCCGGAAGGGATAGAGCATTACAAAGCGCCAGCAGGTGGCTGGGGCGCACTAAAAGCCGTCGCCAAAACCCTTGCTCACCAGCAGATCATCGCCGAGGGCGCGGCGACATTGTTAAAGGCAAACCAGCCCGAAGGCTTCGATTGTCCCGGCTGCGCCTGGCCCGATCCGAAGCACACAAGTTCGTTTGAGTTTTGCGAGAACGGAGCAAAAGCGATCACCTGGGAATCGACGGCCAAGCGCGTTGGCCCCGATTTCTTTACCGCTCATTCGGTGACTGATCTCTGGCAATGGAGCGACCACAAGCTTGAAGATCAGGGGCGCCTGACGCATCCGCTGATCTATGATCATGCCAGTGACCGCTACGTGCCGATCGAATGGGATGCCGCATTCGCGCGTATTGCCTCGGAGTTGAACGCCCTTCCCAGCCCTCATATGGCCGAGTTCTACACGTCCGGTCGTGCCTCCAACGAAGCGGCGTTTCTCTTTCAGCTCTTCGTTCGCGCCTATGGCACCAACAATTTCCCCGACTGTTCCAACATGTGCCACGAAGCCACCAGCGTCGGTCTGCCCCTGTCGATCGGTGTCGGCAAGGGCACTGTAACGCTGGAGGATTTCGATCATGCCGACGCGATCTTTTCGTTCGGGCACAATCCCGGCACCAACCATCCGCGCATGATGACGACATTACATGAGGCCTCCCGCAGGGGTGTGCCGATCGTCGTCTTCAATCCACTCAAGGAGCGGGCGCTGGAGCGGTTTGCAGCCCCGCAGGATCCGATCGAAATGGCGACGATGTCATCCACGCCGATCGCGTCTGCCTATCATCAGGTTCGTACCGGCGGCGATCTTGCCGCACTCAAGGGTATGATGAAGCGCATCTTCGAGCGGGACGCGGCCGATATCGAAGCTGGCGGACCCGGCGTCATCGACCGCGATTTCATCGCGGCGCATACGATTGGCCTCGAAGCCCTCCAAGCCGATATCGACCAGACGCAATGGCCGGAAATTATCGAGAAATCCGGCCTGTCACTGGAAGCGCTCGATAGCGCCGTGGATGTCTACCTCAAGGCGAAAAACGTCATTCTCTGTTATGGCATGGGCATCACACAGCATGCCCACGGCACGGCCAATGTGCAGCAACTCGCCAATTTCCTGATGCTGCGCGGCAATATAGGCCGGCCGGGCGCCGGTATCTGTCCCCTGCGCGGCCATTCCAACGTTCAGGGCGACCGGACCGTCGGCATCACTGAAATTCCCAATGAGGCTCTTCTTGCTGGCATGGAAAAAGCCTTCGGTTTCCGCCCGTCTGGTGAAAAGGGCCATAACGCCGTAGAGGCAATCGAGGCCATCATTGAGGGCAGGTCGAAAGCGTTGGTGTGCCTTGGTGGCAATCTTGCTGTCGCCATGTCCGATCCTGAAGCGACGTTCGCGGGCATGCGGAAACTCGATCTGGCCGTTCATCTTGCGACAAAGCTCAATCGCTCGCATCTGCTGCTGGCAAAGACATCGATCCTCCTGCCGGTTCTGGGCCGAACGGATCTGGATATTCAGGCGACAGGGCGCCAATCCGTCACGGTAGAGGATTCCATGTCGATGGTGCACGCGTCGCGCGGTTTCCTCAAACCGCCAAGCGATGAGTTGCGCTCGGAACCCTGGATCATTGCCGGCATGGCCAAGGCGACGCTTGGTAACCGACACGACATCGACTGGGACGGCATGGCCGGCGACTATGAGCAGATCCGCGACAAGATCGAAATCGTATTTCCCGATTTTCATGATTTCAATACGCGCGTGAAAACGCCCGGAGGCTTCCGGCTCACGGTCGCAGCTTCTGATCGTGTGTGGAATACGCCGTCCGGCAAGGCCGAATTTCTCGTCGCACCGGGCCTTGATGAGGACACACGCTTGCACGACCCCGAAGCCCTTGTGCTGACCACCTTGCGCAGTCATGACCAGTACAACACCACCATATACAGCCTCGACGACCGCTACCGTGGTGTCTACGGCCGCCGCGACGTCATCTTCATGAACCAGCGGGACCTTGAAACGCGGGGACTAAGAGACGGAGACCTCATCGATGTCGAAGCAATTTGCGGGAGTGGCGCCAAAACCGCTACCGGATTTACCGCCGTTGCCTACAATATTCCGCCCGGCTCGGTAGCAGGTTATTACCCCGAAATGAACCAGGTCATTGCGCTCGCAGACTACGACAGGAAATCCGGCACCCCAGCATATAAGGGCGTTCCAGTGAGGATACGCCGATCCACGTAACCGAGCTTTATTTTACTAACAATCCGGGCCAGCTTCCCAGAAACAGAAGTCTTCGTTGCAGCAAGCGACAAGATGTCGGCGGCGAAGGACGGAAAATTAGGTAGCCCATACGACGTGTTCCTTGTGTTGAGCGCATTATTAATGATAAGCGTCAGCAATACTCTCAATCCATGATGATATCCAACATCATGGAGACGGCGCCGTCGAAAGGGTTCGGACATGCGGATCACCAAGGAAAAGAAGCAGGAAAATCATGAACGGATTGTTGCGATTGCATCCGGGATGTTTCGCGAACGAGGGTTCGATGGCGTTGGCGTGGCTGACCTGATGGAGGGTGCGGGCCTGACCCATGGTGGATTTTACAACCACTTCGTCTCGAAGGAGGCGCTCATAGCAGAAGCCTCCGCCAAAGGGCTTTCCGAAACGTTGGCACGCTATGCCGGGTATGATTTGGGCGAGATGATCGACGCCTACATCTCGCGCACGCATCGTGATGCGCGTGGCCAAGGCTGCACGGCCGCCGCACTGAGCGGGGAAGCAGCGCGGCTGCCAAACGAAACCAGAGCTGTTTTCGGCGAAGGCATCGAGCGCCTTGTTGACGCACTGGAGAGCAATCTTGCGGCGAACCAGCCCGCCGGCTCAAATGCCCGCACGCAAGCCATCAGCATTATGGCGCAAGCTGTCGGGGCCATCGTGCTATCGCGGGCCTGCCCGGACGCATCGGCCCTGGCGGACGAAATTCTTGATATTTGCCGCGCCGATTGCCGGGCCTCTGTCGAAAATGGCGGGCGGGAGCAATAGGGCCGCAGCCATGCGGCCCCATCTCCTGCAAAATACGAACTCAGTCTGCGACCTTCACAACCACCTTGCCCCTGGCGCGCCCGGTCTCTACATGGGCCAAGGCCTCCGCCGTCTGAGCAAAGGGAAATACCTTGTCCACGACCGGACGGATCACGCCAGCGTCGATCAGCTTGGCGATCTGGGCAAGTTGTTGCCCTTCCGCGCGCATAAACAGGAAGGAATACAAGACGCCCCGGCTTTTCGCCTTCTTCAGCACGCCCCGGCTCAGCATCCGTACCACCAAGCGCAGGAACATGTTCAGCCCCAGAGATCTGGCAAAGGGAACATCCGGCGGCCCCGAGATCGATATCAACCGACCACCCGGTTTCAGAACATTCAGCGACTTGGCCAGCGTCTTGGCATCCTGACTGTTCAGCACCAGATCATAACCGGATAGCACCTGTTCGAAATCCTGCGTCCTGTAGTCGATCACCACATCGGCGCCGAGGCTTTTGACCAGGTCAATATTCGCGGCACTGGTCGTGGTGGCCACCGTGGCGCCGAGATGCTTGGCAAGCTGGATGGCAAAGGTCCCAACCCCTCCGGAACCAGCCTGAATGAACACTTTCTGGCCGGGCTTGACCTTGCCGACCTCCACCAGCGCCTGCCAGGCGGTCAGTCCAACCAGCGGTATGGATGCAGCCTGCTCCATCGAAAGGCTCGCGGGCTTCAGCGCGACATCGGCGGCGTCAATTGCGATGAACTCTGCAAAGGTACCGGCCCGGTGATCCCTCGGACGGGCGTAAACCTCGTCCCCAGCCTTGAATTGCCGCACATTCGCGCCCACGCTTACAACCGTTCCGGCTAGATCGTGACCCAGAATAAAGGGCGGGCGATAGGGCAGGAACAGCTTGAACTCGCCGTCCCTCACCTTGGAATCCAGAAGGTTGATCGCCGTGGCCTGAATGCGAACCAGAACATCATTCGCGCCCATCCGGGGCTCGGGCATGTCTGCCAGACGCAAGGCGCCCTTCTTTTTGTATTTGTCGACAACGAAGGCTTTCACGGACGTTCTCCAGTGTAAAAATATTATCGGCTCAGATGGCTAGAAAAGCCAAGGCTTTCAGCGCGAACTGAGCATGTTGTTGGAAGGCCCTGCCGTGGCCCTCATTCTCGCTCACGCGATGTTGAATTGCTTGCGCAAGGTTCGATCAAACAGCGCGCGCGGCAGGAAACGCCGGGCAAACGATGTCTGCCGTGCCGCCTTGCCGGAGGGGTAGCGCAACCGCGGCGCCTTGTCCTGTGCCGCCATCAGGATGGTGGCCGCAACATCATCCGCCGTGTCGCCGGTCGCCATGGCCAAGTCAAACGCCGTGCGGTATCTGGCCAGTGTCTGGCCATAGGCTGCAACCGGACGGTCGCCTTGCGGAGAATTAGCCTCGATCGAGGTTTTCGTTGCCCAAGGCTCGATCACGGCGACACGGATGCCGAACTGGCGAACCTCATGGTCCAGCGATTCCGAATAGCCCTCAATGGCGTGCTTGCTGGCCGAGTAATAGGCTCCAAAAGGACCGGGTATTAAGCCCAGGACAGAGCCGATGTTCAATATCCTGCCATAGCCCTGTTGGCGCATCATCGGCAACACGGCATTGGTCACCCGAACGACACCCAGAAAATTGGTTTCGAACAGCGAACGAACCTGATCCACCGAGCTTTCTTCGGCCGCCCCGGACAGGGCGTAACCGGCATTGTTGACCAGAAGGTCGATACGGCCAAGTTCCTGATGCGCCAGCGCCACGGCATCCGAGACAGACAAATCGGAAGTCACGTCACAAGCAATCATCCGAATGCCATCACGTATCTCGCCAGGTGCGGCCTTACGACTCGTGCCAATCACCCGGTAGCCTGCCCGGGCCAGAGCCGTGGCGGCCGCCTTGCCAATCCCACTGGAAGCCCCGGTCACAAAGGCAGTCTTCTGTCTCTTGGTTGCAAACGTCGCCATAGCGTCTTTCTCTCTTTTCGGTATCACCATGGATTGCCGCCAAGGCATATGGTTTTACGACACTAATTTAATGATGATCATTATCATCATTGATGATTTTTAATGATATATATCATCATTAAAGTCAAGCGTGACTTTCATGTGGTGAGGGAAAGGGTAACCCTTCAGTGTCGGGACCCGGCACCAATCCGCAAAGGATCAGGCACAGCAAACTGATTTGATGGGGCCGCACCAGCGAGCGACCCCAAAAGTAGTCAACGCCCGGCAGCTGCCGCCAACGAGGGGTAATCGATATAACCCGCGGCACCGCCACCATAGAGCGTAGCCGGGTTTATCTCTGCCAACGGCGCATCGCTTTTCAATCGCTCAACCAAATCGGGATTGGCAATGAACGGCCGGCCGAAGGCGATCAGATCCGCCCGACCCTCGGCAAGATGCGAACTCGCCAGCTCGAAGTCATAGCCGTTGTTGGCGATATAGGTCTTGCTGAAGCGACGGCGCAATGATCCGAAGTCGAATGGCGCGACATCGCGCGGCCCACCTGTGGCACCCTCGACGACATGAATGTACACGATGCCAAGGGCTTCGAGCTGATCGACGATGTAATCGAACTGCGCCTGCGGATCAGTACTCGAAATGCCATTGGCGGGCGAGACCGGCGAGATGCGGATGCCGGTGCGTGCAGCGCCGATTTCCTGGACAACCGCGGCCGTGACTTCCAGCATGAGGCGCGCACGGTTTTCGACAGAGCCGCCATAGGCGTCTGTGCGAACATTGGCACCGTCCTTGGCGAACTGATCAAGCAGATAGCCGTTGGCCCCGTGGATCTCGACACCATCGAAACCAGCCTTGATGGCGTTGGCTGCTGCCTGACGGAAATCGTTGACGATCCCAGGAAGCTCTTCCAGTTCAAGGGCACGGGGTTGCGAAACGTCCACGAAGGCATTGTTGACGAACGTCTTTGTCTCGGCGCGGATGGCTGAAGGGGCAACCGGCGCTGCGCCGTTCGGCTGGAGATCAACATGGCTGATGCGACCGACGTGCCAGAGCTGGAGGAATATATGGCCACCCTTCTCGTGCACCGCACTGGTGACCTTGCGCCAGCCTTCGATCTGCGCCTGGGTATAGATACCGGGCGTGTCCTGGTATCCCTGCCCCTGCCGCGATATTTGCGTGGCTTCGGAAATGATGAGCCCGGCCGAAGCACGCTGGCCGTAATATTCAGCCGTCAGGTCACCTGCGACAAAGCCCGAACCGGCGCGATTGCGCGTCAGGGGCGCCATGACGATCCGGTTGGAAAGCGTCAATGAGCCGAGCGTATAGGGTTCGAAAAGCGTCTTTTTAGTCATGATTTGCCTATGTGTTGCCGCCGCAGCGGTATGGGTTGCGCGGTCTGCTCAAGCGACGGCGCGGTACCGTTCGGCTGGCAGCGCATTGCCGAAGTTGGCCAGCATGGTCTTGCGCGCAGCTTCAAAGGCTTCCCACTGACCGGCATCGGGAAGCGGCGGGATGGTCACCGGCTCGCGACGGTCGAAGCCGACCAGAGCCGCATCCACAAGATCGCCCACCTCCATGACGTTGTTCAGTGCGTTAACGTCGGCGCCGACATGGTCCCAGATTTCGGTTCGTGTCGTGGCGGGAAGAACAGCCTGAACGTAGACGCCCTTCGGTCCAAGCTCGAGGCTTAGCCCCTGAGACAGGAAGAGGACAAAGGCCTTGGTTGCGCCGTAGACCGTCATGCCGAACTCCGGCGCCAGACCAACCACGGAGCCGATGTTGACGATTGCACCCTCACCTTTCTTGACGAGTCGAGGGGCAATTGCGCTGGCAAGGCGAACGAGTGCAGTCGAATTGAGTGCAACAAGCCGGGCCATGTCGTCGGTGCTCTGCTCGATGAACGTTCCACCGATGGCCGTTCCGGCATTGTTGACGAGGATGCCGATGCTGTCATCGTCGCGCAGTCTCGTCTCTACTTTCGCAAGATCGGCGAGTTGCGTGAGATCCGCCTGGACGATGTCTATGGCCACGCCGGTTTCCTGTCGCAGACGGCTTGCAACGGCCTCCATTCGCGCCACGTCACGGGCGACCAGCACGAGATCGTGGCCGCGCCGCGCAAACCGATCGGCATAGGTTGCACCAATACCGGTGGAGGCGCCGGTGATGAGGACTGCAGGATTTGTGCTCATAGGATTGCTCTTTTCTGTGATGGAACCTATATTCATGACAATCATCATGATTGGATTTAAATATGATAGCCATCATGTAAATGTCAACGACCATGTTGGGAGAATTGTGAAAATGAAGGTCAGCCGAGAACAGATGGCGGAAAACCGTCGCCGGATTCTGGATGTCGCCAGCCGGCTGTTTCGCGACAAGGGGTTCGATGCCGTCAGCGTTGCGGAGGTGATGAGGGCAGCCGGTCTTACTCACGGCGGCTTTTATGGACATTTCAGTTCAAAAGACGATCTGGTCGCGGAGACCCTTGCCCATGCCCTTGCTTCAGATAGCGTCGGAGGAGGCAACTTTAGCGATTTCGTCAAATCCTATCTTGCGCCTCGCCATCGCGACAACGCTGCCGGTGGCTGCCCAACCGCCGGTCTCGCTGCAGCAATTCGCCACCAGACGCCGCCGGCGCGCTCCGCCATGACAGAAGGCCTTCGTGCGCAAATTAGCCGGATCGAAAAGGCACTCCCGCAACTGGACCCGGCAGATCGCCGGCGCACAGCGATAGGAAGCTGGGCGGCCATGGTTGGGGCGGTCATACTCGCCCGGGCAATCGACGATCCGGAACTATCGGACGAGATTCTGGAACAGACGCACGCATGGATCGATAACAGCATCAGTTAGTCCGCAAAAAACGACGACGCGGACCGGCATGACCCTCCCACGTAACCTTCATCCAAATGCGATTGGAGGCTCTGCGTTTTTCAACATTCCAGTTGGCGCGGTGTGGGCAATCGGTAGCAAAGCGAAGCTTTGATCTCCCGCAGCATCGGAGCCGGGCGCAGTGATGATCCCGGCATGGCCTGCCGGGGTCTGGTATCCGCGTGATAAGTCCGGCCGGAAGATCGGTCCGGATGTGGATGAGATGGAAACCCCCAGCCTTTCAACCGTGCCCGGCCAGATGGTGTGCGGCCCCGCATTGTTGCGGCTCCTGCTGCCCTTGAACGCCGCCGTCACACCACTCTTCAGGTGTGAGCCGGCACGCATGGACGCCCCTACTCTGCCGCGAGCGCCAGCGGCTGCCCTACGTGCTCGACCGTCTCTTTTTCGGCACCTGCCTTGGGTGGCTTGATCCGGAACCAGACAGCATAGAGGGCCGGCAGGAAGAGCAGGATCATTACCGTGCCTGCTGCCGTTCCACCGATCAGGGTATAGGCCATCGACCCCCAAAATACTGAGTGGGTCAGAGGTATGAACGCCAGGATCGCCGCGAGAGCCGTCAGGATCACGGGTCGTGTCCGCTGCACTGTCGCTTCGATAACGGCATGATAATCATCGAGCCCTGCCGCCTTGTTCTCCTTGATTTGCTCTGTCAGGATAAGCGTGTTGCGCATCAGGATACCCGCCAGTCCGATCAAGCCGAGAATGGCGTTGAAGCCGAAAGGCTGATTGAACAGGAGCAGGGTCGGAACCACCCCGGCAAGACCAAGCGGCGCTGTCAGCATCACCATTGTCATTGTCGAGAGACTGCGAACCTGCAGGATGATGACGATCAGCATGGCAGCAATCATCACCGGGAAAACCTGAGCGAGTGCCGTATTGGCCTTGAGAGACTCCTCGATGTTGCCGCCCATCTCGATACGATATCCAACGGGAAGCGACGCGATGAGTGGCCGCAGAGCTTTCATAACCTGCTGGGAAACCTCCGGAGGCTGCGTCGCCTCGTTGATATCAGACCTGATCGTGATGACAGGCGTGCGGTCGCGACGCTTCAGGATAGGTTCTTCAAACCGGATTTCGGAGTGCCCGAGTTGATCCAGCGGAACCTGACGGCCATCCCTGCTCATTAGAGAGAAATCGGCAAGACGTGACGGATCGAGGCGGTTTTCGCCAGCACTGCGAGCGACGACGGGCACGTTGCGGATATTGTCGCGCACCTGCGTAACGGGGATGCCGGAGAGCAGCATCTGCAATTGCTGGGCCGCCTCCGATGGAGAAAGACCAATCAGATTGAGCCGCTCCTGGTCGGGCACAAATCGCAGAACGGGTGTTCGGTTGCCCCAGTCACGGTTGGCTTGGCGAACATCGGGGATAGTCTTCATGATCGCCAGAGCCTGCTCAGAAATCCTGTAGAGTTCATCCTGATCGGGACCCATGATCCGGAACTCGACCGGGAACGGCGTGTAAGGACCAAACACAAGCTGGGTGACGCGGACGGACGCTTCAGGAACAAGACCGTCCGAAATAGCTGCACGAAGGCGATGCTTCAGTTCTTCACGAGCGTGGGCATCGGGTGTGAGCACGACGACCTTGGCGAAGGCAGGGTCAGGTAGTTCCGGTGCCATGGCAAAGAAGAACCGGGGTGCGCCCTGCCCTACGTAGGACGTGACGATATTGGTCTCAGGCTGAGTTTGCAGCCAGTCCTCGACTTTCTTCACCGCAGATGTCGTCGCCTCAATGCTCGTGCCCTCGGGCATGCGCACCTCGACCAGCACCTCAGGCCGATCCGACGTCGGGAAAAACTGTTGTTTCACGCCGCCCATTCCAACGACCGAAACGGCCATGGAAATGCCGACCACGGCGCAGACCATGAACTTATGGCGGACAGCGAACTCTATGACGGAACGCAGACGGCGGTAATTCGGCGTGTCATAGATGGCGTGATGACCGCCCTCGACCGGCTTGATGTTGGGCAACATCTTCACACCGAGATAGGGCGTGAAGGTGACGGCGACGATCCAGGATACGATGAGCGCAAACCCCACGACCCAGAAGATGTTGCCGGCATATTCGCCTGCGGTCGACTTGGCAAAACCCACGGGCATCAGGCCGATGATCGTGACCAGCGTGCCGGACAGCATCGGCGCTGCCGTATGGCTCCAGGCATAGGCCGCCGCCTTGATGCGGTCCATGCCCTCTTCCATCTTCACCACCATCACTTCGATGGCAATGATGGCATCGTCAACTAGAAGGCCAAGCGCGAGAATCAAAGCGCCAAGCGTGATGCGGTCGAAGAAGCGCCCGGTCTCCAGCATGATGAGGAAGACGACCGCAAGGGTGAGTGGCACAGCAAGTGCGACAACAATACCAACGCGCCAGCCAAGTGCCACCAGACTGACAAACAGAACCACGCCGAGCGCCATCGCGAACTTGAACATGAACTCGCCGACGGCTTCATCGATGTTGACGGCCTGGTCGCTGACTTTGGTAAGCGTCATCCCCAGCGGCAATGTTTGCGCAATGGCGGCAGAGCGAGCCTCAAGCGCCTTGCCGAGATCAAGACCGTTCCATCCCGCCTGCATCACCGCACCCAGCATGATTGTCGGTTCACCCTCGTGGCGGATGATATACGTGGCGGGATCCTGATAACCGCGTCGCACCTCTGCAAGATCGGAGAGCTTCAGCGTTCGTCCAGCAGCAACGATCGGCGTGTCGGCAATCGCCTGCACACTGTTGTAAGCTCCGTCGAAGCGGATAAAGACCTGTGGACCTCGTGTGTCGATTGAACCCGCAGGCGTGACCGTGTTCTGTCGCTGCAACGCAGAAGCGATATCCTGCGCGGATATGCCGAGTGTCGCGAGCTTCGCATAGGAGAACTCGACGAAAATCTGCTCGGGGCGCTCGCCGACGATATTGATTTTCTTGACGCCAGGCACGTGCAGGAGGTCCTGGCGGATGACTTCCGCTTGCCGAACGAGATCGCGCATCGGCATTCCCTTTGCCTTCAGGGCATAGAGGCCGAAACTCACGTCAGAATATTCGTCGTTGACGAATGGGCCCATGACGCCCGGGGGGAGATTGCGGGCTTCGTCGCCAAGCTTCTTGCGCGCCTGATAGAACTCTTCTGCAACCGCACTTGCCGGCGTGTTATCCTTGAGGGTGACGGTCAGGAAAGCGTAACCTGGCCTCGTTGTGGTCTCGACGCGGTCGTACCAGGTCAGTTCCTGAATACGTTTCTCAAGCGGCTCGGCGACGAGGTCCTGCATTTCTCGCGCTGTTGCACCCGGCCAGACTGACGTGACCGTCAATGTCTTGATGGTGAAGGACGGATCCTCGGCGCGCCCCAGCTTGACGAAAGCGTAGACGCCGGCTGCGGCCAGCAGCACGATAAAGAACAGGGTGATGGCGCGTTCGCGAACCGCGATGGCTGACAGGTTGAAGCGCATTAGTTTTTCACCTCTTGGCTCGAGGCAATCCTGACGGTCGCGCCATCGTCGAGAAGATGCGCGCCGAGGGCAACGACCTGCTCCCCGGTGCCGATCCCCGTGACAAATGCCGTCTCCTCGCCAATCTGCTGAACTTTAATCGGGGTGAACTTCACCTTTGACGTTGCGCCGTCGACGATCCACACACCTGTGCGATTACCGTCGTCCAGAATGGCGCCGACGGGCACGGTGACTTCCGACTGGCGTTCGGCATCCGGTGTTCTGATTGTTACAGTGGCGCCAAGCGGTGCTGAGGCCGCATCACCCTCAAGAATGTAACGCGCTTCATAGGTTCTCGTTTGAGGATCAGCCGAATCGGAGATTTGTCGCAGTCTGGCGTTTCCACTAAGCCCGTCGCTTCCATAAACACTGGCCTGTGCTTCCGATCCCACCTTAGGTCGCAGTGTCTCAGGCAGCCAGACGACCGCCTCGCGAGGGCCCGCCTTTGCGAGTTGAACAACCGTCTGGCCGGCGGCGACCACTTGTCCCGGATCACCGAGAGTTTCGACGACCGTTCCATCCGAGTCAGCAACAAGAGTGGTGTAGGTTGCCGCATTCTCGGCAACCTCCGCTTCGGCCTCGGCCGCCGCAAGCTGTGCTGTCGCTGTATCGAGAGCCGCCTTTGCCTGTTCATAACGCTGGGGCGTGGCCGCCAGGCCATTCTTGACCAGTGCCGCATAGCGCTTCTCATCGGCTTGCGCCTGAAGCAGAATAGCACGCGCTGATATGACCGAATTCCGCTTTGCTGTCAGTGCAAGCTGAAGATCGGTCTCATCAATGCGCATCAGCGGTTGGCCCTGTTTGACCTGCTGACCGACATCGACCAGCCGCTCCACGATTTTACCGGGAACGCGAAATCCGAGATTGCTTTGAACGCGCGATGCGACCGTCCCGGTGAATGACCGGTCGGCCCTGCCGGTCCTTTTCGCCTCCGCAATCCTTACCAGTGGTGAAGCCGTCCTTGGGTCTGCGGCCTCGGCTTCCCGTTTTGGGGTTTCAGAAACGAGGAAAAAGGCGGCGGCCCCAGCCGCTGCGACAAGACCCACGACAGTCAGGACATGTTTGCTTTTCATTGTAAGTTCTCTTCTTGACCAGCGGTGCAAATGATTTAGATTGCGATCTAAATCTATATGCGTTATAAATGTCAAACGAAATCTAACCGGAGGTCGATATGAGAGTGAGCCGGGCACAAGCCGAGGAAAATCGGGAGACGGTGATCAACGTTGCCAGCCGTCTGTTTCGCGAGCACGGATTCGATGGCATTGGCCTGAAAGATTTGATGAAGGGTGCAGGACTCACTCAAGGCGGGTTCTACAAGCAGTTTGCATCGAAGGACGATCTTGCAGCCCAGGCTTCGAGGCGCGCGATGGAAAGCGCTACACGCAGATGGTCTGAAGCGGCTGCGGACAGTTCCGATCCTCTCGAAGCAGTGATGGCGTTCTATCTGTCCAAGGACCACCGTGGAGAAAAGGCAGAAGGTTGCCCCCTGGTGGCACTGGGGTCGGACGCTACTCGGCAGAGTGAAGAAGTCAGGCGTCCATTCGAGGATGGGATACGCGCTCACTTCGAGGTGCTCAATGAACTGCTTGATGACACCAGAAGCTCCAATCCCAGCGGCAAGGCGATGGCGATCCTGTCTCTCATGGTCGGCGCCGTTACCCTGTCTCGGATCATGGAAGACGAGAATACGTCTCAAGGAATCCTCGACGCAGCGGCGGAGGAAATCAGGCGCATCGCAGGCGCTGATCATGCGGCCTGAGGATCGCGCTCGGTAGCTAGGGAAAACAAAAGCCAAACGCAGTCGCCGCGTCGGGTTCGGGCGGATGCGATTTAGGCACTGAAGAAACTGCATATCCGGAGAACAGGCCCTGACCGCACCGTCGGTCGGGATGCCGAAGGCATGCCAATTTAAACGAAGAACAGGTGTAAAACATGCGTCGTATCGTTGTCACAGGAATGGGAGCTGTCAGTCCCCTTGGAGCGAATGTCGGTATCTCCTGGTCGCGCCTGCTCGCGGGTCGAAGTGGTATTCGACGGCTGGGTGACGACGTGGTGGCGGACCTGCCATCGAAAATCGGGGGCGTTGTCCCCTCATTGATGGAAGATCCCGAGGGCGGCTTCGATCCCGACACCATTGTGGCTCCGAAGGACCAACGCAAGGTCGACCGTTTTATCATATTTGCACTGGCAGCCGCGGAAGAAGCGCTTGCACAAGCAAACTGGAAGCCGACCTCGAATGAGGAACGGCTGAGGACCGCGACGATTATCGCGTCCGGTATCGGCGGCTTTCCTGCGATAACCGAAGCGGTCCGCACCGTCGATCAACGCGGTGTCCGTCGCCTTTCGCCCTTCACCATACCGTCGTTTCTGGTCAATCTCGCAGCCGGGCATGTCTCAATCCGTCATGGCTTCAAAGGCCCTCTCGGTGCACCGGTAACCGCGTGCGCCGCCGGCGTTCAGGCAATTGGCGATGCTGCGAGGCTTATTCGGTCAAATGAAGCCGAAATTGCGATATGCGGCGGAACAGAAGCCTGCATGAACATCGTCAGCCTCGGAGGTTTTGCAGCCGCCAGATCTCTGTCGACTGCTTTCAACGAAACACCAGACAAGGCATCGCGCCCCTTCGACACATCACGCGATGGCTTCGTCATGGGCGAAGGAGCGGGCATGCTTGTCATTGAATCCCTGAGCCATGCACTTGCTCGCGGCGCTACACCAATTGCCGAACTTGTCGGCTACGGCACGACAGCCGACGCTCATCACATCACGTCAGGACCAGAAGACGGGAATGGTGCCAAAAGAGCCATGGAGATCGCCATTGCGCAGGCAGGAATTTCCCCGCGCGAAATAGGTCATCTGAATGCCCACGCCACCTCGACCCCGGTCGGAGACCTCGGCGAAATCAGGGCCATCAAAAGTATCTTTGGTTCCGAGAAGACTGTCGCTGTCAGCGGGACGAAGTCAGCAACAGGACACCTACTTGGCGCGGCTGGAGGATTGGAAGCAATCTTCACCATTCTAGCACTCCAGCACCAGATTGCGCCGCCAACTCTCAACCTGAATGTTCCTGATCCGGAAGCCGAAGGCATCGATTTTGTGGCGAACCACGCGCGCCAATTAGACGCTGAATTCGCAATATCCAATGGTTTCGGTTTTGGCGGTGTCAATGCGAGCGCAGTGTTCCGGCGGTGGCCGAAGGCAAACGGCGCTGGCTGAGGATCACCGTCGCGCCACCACACTCTGAAACTGTTTCGCTTGGGAGTTGAACGTCAATGAACCAAACCTTGGGCACGACACCGGACATACTGCACCTCTAACCGAGGATTGCCATTATAGGCGTCGGCGGCGGTGGTGGTAATGCGGTCAACAACATGATGGCGCAGAAGCTGCAAGGGGTAGAATTCATTGCAGCAAACACCGATGCACAAGCTCTCTCCATGTCTAAAGCCCCACGAGTTGTTCAACTCGGCCTGATCGCGACTGGCGGGCTTGGGGCCGGATCACTCGCCGAGATCGGACAAGCGGCGGCCGAAGAAACGATCGACGAAATCATGGGACATCTGACCGGGATGCATATGTGTTTCGTGACCGCAGGCATGGGGGGCGGCACTGGAACGGGCGCCGCGCCTGTTATAGCTCGAGCTGCGCGGAAGGCCGGAATCCTGACGGTCGGCGTGGTAACCATGCCATTCGCATTTGAGGGCATACATCGAATGCGAATGGCCCGACACGGGGTAGAGTGTCTAGCCGAAAGCGCGGATACCGTGATCGTGATCCCAAATCAGAACCTCTTCCGGGTGGCAGATGCCGCAACGACGTTTGCTGAGGCTTTCGAAATGGCGGATCGGGTTCTTTATGCAGGCGTCAGCTCCGTCGTCGATCTGATTGTCAGGGAAGGGCTTATCAATCTCGATTTCGCCGACCTAAGGTCAGTGATGCGCGGTATGGGCCGAGCTGTGATGGGCACGGGAGAAGCGGCAGGCGAAGGCCGTGCAAGAGCTGCCGCCGAAGCAGCGATTGCTAATCCGCTTTTTGACGACACATCGGTCAAAGGTGCCAAAGGGCTCCTCGTCTCGATTTCCGGTGGACCGGACATGACGCTGTTCGATGTGGACGAAGCAGCCACGCGCGTGCGCGAAGAGGTCGACGCTAACGCCGATGTCGTGATCGGCGCGACGTTCGACGATGCGCTTGCGGGTCGACTGAAAGTGTCCGTTGTCGCGAGCGGATTGCGGCAACCGGCAGAGGTGATCTTTCTTGCGGAGCGCACGGGGTGAGCCTGCTCCTTTGCACCCTCGAGCGAGCATGTCCTTGCAGACTTGAGAATGCCTGCGTGTCTGCTACCTCCCGGCCCAAGACAGGGCGACATAGAAAATTCCAGTGAAATCGATCGAGAGGAAACAGCACATGCTGAAGCACTTCTTAGAAAAATGGCGTCTATGGGAAGAAGCATTCCTCGGTATCGATGATTTGCAGGGGGACTATCTCTTCTCCTTGGAAAAGCGCGTGGCTCGGCTCGAGGCAGCTACGGAGGCGTTAGATAGAAAACGCCTGCCTGCGACCTTGCCCCAATCTGCCGAAACAACGCCACGTCGGTGACGCGGAAACCCTGATCACAAAGTGAATGCCGCTCTGAGCGCTTGAAGTGCTTGTTCCGGCTCGTGTTTTACGAAGGCCTAGGTGCACGCTATCAAAGCCCCACGGGGCTATGCCGCGAGCAAGTCATTTGCGGTATCCAAGGCCCTAAATGCAAAGTGCCCTCCGGGATGGGAGGGCTTTGTTGTTGATAGTCTTGAAGATATTGGTTGCGGGGGCAGGATTTGAACCTGCGGCCTTCAGGTTATGAGCCTGACGAGCTACCGGGCTGCTCCACCCCGCGTTACCAGCG